>JACNKN010000009.1 GCA_014382015.1 Fidelibacterota bacterium
ATAACTTAAATGAAAACCCTGTTACCCAATTTTACAGAAAAAAGGTTGCATAACCCAAAATCCGATTCGGGTCAAGTGTTTTTATGCAAGATGTACCAAGTATGACAATAAAAAATATTATAATAACAGATAAAACGGGTTTGAGGCATCATTGGAAACTCGATGAATATTCTGGAGAATATGGTTATGATAAAATCGGCGGTCGTCGCGCAAAGGCGGTTAATAGTCAGTGGGAATACGAATCCCACACTAAATGGATTGTAGAAGACACAATTATTTTTAATAATCCTCAAATGATAGGCAGTAGTAAAGCTAAAAATGAAATCACCATTTTTGGTGATGACATGAAAATATATAATTATGAAACACACGAATTTTCTAAAAAATATACTGATGCAATAATAGGTATTGATGAAGATACTTATCTATATCATAACGAGAAACATAATAAAGTATATGGATTCGCAAGTAATGGTGGCACTTTTTTCATTTACGACATAAACAATAATCAAAAAGAATCATTTCCGATTAAAGGACCAAGAGATCAATACCATACGGCTGGGCGTTTTTATGATTATAATACTCATGAGTTTTATTTGTTCGGCGGCTATGGTTGGTATCGTGCTAAGAACCATATTCAAAAGTATGATTTTGAAAACCATTTATGGGATACCCTTTCAGTTTGGGGAGATGAATTTTATCCAAGATTTAATTTTTCCCTATCGGATGGTCCGGATTCTAATTGTATATATTTTTTTGGAGGTTCAGGTAATAAAAGTGGAATGCAAGAAAGAGGGTGGGGTCGTTTTAATGATTTCTGGAAATTCAATCGAAAAACAATGCAACTACAAAAGCTAAAAACATTTGAATCTATTCAAAATAATAGCCATTCGGTTTTAACATATTCAAAAGAAATTGGTCGTTTTTTATTATCCATAAAACCCACCATGTCGAATTCTTTGATTTATATTCTTACAATAAATCCTAAAACGCTAATTATTGAAAATAAATATACTATCTCCAACACAGAATCAGTATCCCAAGTAAATGATATAGCACCTACAATCAGCACTAAAACAGGTAGACTTATCGTCGTTACGAGAAAACCCATTCCTAATTCTTCTAAAACATTGGTCCAGACACATACTATAAATTATCCTCCCATGGATCCACCACCCATTTCAGCAATGGAATCATGGGGTCGATATGGTTTTGGCATCACAGCATTATTGGTATCCCTTGGGATTATTGGCTTTCGGTGGAAAAAGAATGGCGCCACTGATCCAAACGCGCACTACATGCCAATAGTTACCGTGCCATCCATTGAAGAAAACCCATATATGAATGTGAATTTGGGGATACAGTGTTTTGGAAATTTTCAATTGTATAAATATGGAAAAGTATTATCGCCGGATGATTGGGTGTCAAAAAAATCACGTTTGTTATTTATTTATATTATTCTGAATGGGGAAAACGGTGTACCACCCCAACGGATAATGGAAAAATTTTGGCCAGATTCATTGCCAAAAAGTGCAGCCAACTCCCGTTATGTAGCTATGTCTCAAATTCGAAAAATGTTGGCACCATTTGGTGGCTTTATCAAAAACCACGACCATAATATTTATTTAGATTATAATGATGACCATTTTTCTGATTACCATTATTTTTTATCTGTATCGCAGAAGAATTCGCACGGAGATCCCGGTCAGATGGAAGGGGCATTACAGCTGTATGGCAAAGGATTTATTTGCGATGACATCAATGAAATTTGGATGGAAGATATACGGGATGATATCCAGAATAAAGCTAGACATATTGCCGAAGTGTTAAGTGAAATATATCAATCTTCGGCCGAATGGCAACGTCTGGGAGAGTTGGGACACCGTGTGCTCCAATGGGATCCATTGGACGAAAATGGTTTCCGATGGTCTATGGTAGGGTATCTCAATGATAATCATGAAGCAAAGGCGAAAACTACTTTTGAGCTATATTCAAAAAAATATTTAGAAGAATTGGATCACCCATATGAATTGGATTTTTTAGATATTTTAACTAAATATGCAAAAAAAGGTTAAAAAACACAAAATTTAAGATATAATTAAGGGGTTTCTGGGTTAAAAAATACAGACCCATTTCTTAAATTCAGGCAAGCAAATAAAGATATAAAACGTCAATTGCTACTATAAATATGGCGCTTTGGATTCACTTACCTCTCCACTCCAACAAGAATCCAAAGATACTTTAATTGCTACACATGCTATGTAACGGATTACTTACTTATAATTTAAGGGCTTCGGTTGGTTACCGAAGCCCTTATTTTTTTAGGTAAGAGTGGTTGCAATTTATTCGGTGTGAAATGATTCCCGAACATTGTCCGTCAAGCTTCCAACTTGACGATTGTATGAATAGTTCAAATACGCGATAATCAACCTGCCCGAATGAATCATTCAGGCGGGGGATGATTGTCGGACATATTGTAACTTAAACATAATTAAACCAACTCTTGCAGGACGTGTCGTCCTGCAGTACACGGATAGATTCTACTTCAGAGTTTTACAATCAATGGGTGATCAGGATGATCGC
>JACNKN010000083.1 GCA_014382015.1 Fidelibacterota bacterium
CCGGCGGTCCCAACAGCACTCTCGTATTTGAAGTGGAGTTAATTGGGATAGAATAGCTTCAATAATTCATTAGACACTAATGAAAGAATCAAATGAAAAGCTCCGTTCTGCGGGGCTTTTTTGTTTGTAGTTTTGGTTAATCCAGCCATTCATTTTGGGTACTAACGGTAATTCCGTTTTGTTCGCACACCCGAATGGTATGTCCCGTTCCGCCGGAAAGTGGTTTTTGCAAATTGACATAGAAAATACCGAATGCAGCCGGGAGCAGGTTTAAGCCTTTTGATCCAATAACTTTTAATGTATCCCTAATCAAATACATGGCTTTAACGGTGTTTCTGTTTTTGTACCCGGTTTTAAAATAATAATCAACTAAACTGTCAATGGAAGGATATGAATTTACCGTTTCTTCTTTCAAACGGATTTGTTCATTGCCGGGAACTTCATCTAACGAAACAATCCTTCCACCTTTATGAAGCTTTGATTTGCGCATGGTTGCGTAAGGAACCACATATTCAAGTTGAAAAACATTTACATTTGCCACGCCCTGAGCAAAGGCTTCATCCGTTCCGCTGGCGTTTCCTGTCCGGAATAATGTACCCGGACTAACTGTGGTCAGTTTTTCGGCAAAATGGACCAGATTTGGTATATCTTCCTTGGGAAGCGCACGTGTCCCTTCCAGCAGAACAACAGGGTTTTTTGAGATTTTAATTTGATTTATAATATCATTCATTGAAACATAACATGTTATGTTGTAATTTAGTAAATGGTTAATATGACAAACAATAGATATACAATAGGTGACCTTGAAAATGAAACAGGTTTAAAACGGCGAACCATTCATTATTACAGCAAAAAGGGTGTTATACCTCCTCCTGAAGGAGCAGGTTTGGGTTCTTTTTATACGGATGTTCATTTGTATCGTTTAATGCTCATAAAGCATTTAAAAAAATCCCATTTGAAACTAACTGGAATAACGGAAGCGTTTGACGCAATGAGTGTAGATGATATGTGCATATTATTGAAGCGAGTGGAAAAAGAAAAACCGGACTGGAAATTGGACTCTTTGGAAAATTGGATGCTGCAGGAGCCAAAACTTTTTGAAGACACATCAATGTTTCAAAGCGATATTGTTGTAAAAGAATCTGACGAGTCCGGGTATTATAAATCCAATTATATGGAACAGATTAAACGGAAAACACCGGAAGCCACCAGTTGGGATAAAATCACATTGGAAGATGGAGTGGAAGTCCATATCCGCGCTGATAAATCCAAAAAGAAAATAAATATTGTCAACGCGATTAAAAAATTAATGGAGAATTCAAGTGAGTGAAATCAAAGTCCCTTATGGACCTGTTTACAATGGGGCATGCAATGATGCGCTACATATTATACCGGAATTTGACCGCATACCGTTTCGCTATGAAAGTATGGATAATCCCGCTCTGACAGGCGAAAATAAAAAATTTGATCTCATTATTAAAAAACCAACTGAATGGGACAGGAAGACGATTCCTATTGGAATTGTTTCAAAACAATATGCTCTTATTCAGCACAGGGATTTGTTTCGCATGGCGATTCATGCCGTCCATGAAATGAAAATAGATTTTGACAATATTGTTCATTATTTCGAATACAGCCCCAACTGGGAGACATTTTTCTTTTCTTTAAAATTTCCAAAACAATTCACCATCGACCCGGGCGACGGACATTTACTTGAATTGCAATTGATTTGCTTCAATTCCGTTGATAAAAGTAAAAATCTTATGATAGAAATGGGCTGGTTTCGTCAGGTTTGCGCAAATGGATTGGTTATTGGAGATAAAATGTTTTCCATGAGAAAAAAACATATTGGGGATTTTAACATTCTCCACGTTAAAGATGTGATCCAACATGGGTTAGATCGAATAGAGCCGGAGAAAATCATGTTTAACAAATGGTATCAAGCAAAAATAAACGAAGAGCAGTTTGAGTATTGGGTAAATCATGATTTAAAAAAAGCCTGGGGAGTAAAACCTGCTGTCCGAACATATCATATTTGTCAACGGGGAATGGACGTAATCATGAAACCATTCTCACAAGGAGAACCTACAGAAAAAGATACTCAGGATATTCTGAAAGTGCCCGGCATAAACGTTCCGGTTAAAAATGTGTATGCCGTGTCTCAAGCCCTTTCATGGATTGCCACCCGAAAGAGGGACTTTGCAGACCGGCTGGCTTGGCAAAAAATGATTCCGGGGATGATTGAATCTTTTAATTGTTCATCAAATTCAGAGACGAGATCATGGATTTGATTTATTCGATCATCTACTGAATTTAGGCGCAGATCCTTATTTACATAATTCATCTTCAGAATCGCTTTTGGATTTACTTTATATTGATTTAGCTAATAAAGAATTTAGCTTAACGCAGTTGAAGCATGATGAAAATATTGAAAAAGCAATAAAAAGGGATGATATAAGACTGATTAAATCTATAATTCAAAATATGGAAAATTTGGGTGCAAAAAGTTTTTTATACGTTTTAACCTGATTAATTCATCAGCCACGAAGGTCGCGAAGTTTCACGAAGAAAAAAGATAAA
>JACNKN010000049.1 GCA_014382015.1 Fidelibacterota bacterium
CCATGCCAACTGCACTAATCATGACTGCCGCAATTATGAGTCCTGCCACCCGTGTGGCCCAGTCGGGACCAATGCCGCCATAAAGAATTAATGCACCTGCAGCCACTTCCATCATGGCCAGCATATAAATCATAGGCAGGGGCATATCCATCATCTTAGCCATCATTTCTGCCATGGGAAATTTTCCCATACCATGAAATAAAAATGTGCCGGCTAATGAAAGCCTGACCAACCAATGTCCGTATCCTGAAAATGAATTTAATTTATCCATTTTTTCCTCCTGTTTGTTAGTTAACTCCTATATTTGCTGGATTACTCGTTAACGATCTCTTATCCAACAACATAAGTTTTTCGTAAAATCGATCTCTATCAAATCCACCCAAGTACCATAAATTTCCATTGACCCAAATCGCCGGTGTAATGAAGGGTTGACAATGATCAGGGATGGTAGAATCAATATCTATATTAAAGACTTGAATCTCTAAAGGGTTGATTTGAACTGGAATCGATTCCAACTCATCCAGAATACGATCGCAAATCTGACAGTTATTTCTAACGATCACTTGAATAATTGTGTTCTGAATTTTGGTTTTTCTATCATTCATTACGAAAGAGTTTAAAACAGGTCTCAATTTTGAACTGTCTGTTGAATGACAATTCAAGAATTCAACAGCCATGATTTATCTAAAATGTTAAAATATCTTCTGGAATAGCTCACTGTTTCATCATTCGCCAACTGATTCAATACAGCATTAACTGTTTGACGTGCAGTTGCAGTGAGTTCAGCAATTTCCTGATGGGTCAAAAATGGACGTACGGTAATCCGATCCACCAACTCTTTGCCAAAGGTATTTGCATAGCGCTTCAGGAAAGCAATAATACGCTCCTCAGCATTTTTAAAAACTAAATCCTCAATATGGGCTTCAATACGCCGTAACCGGAATCCAATAAATTTTGATATGCTCAAATTCAATTGGGGGGACATGTCCATTATTTCCTTAAACATATCTTTATTGATGGCGCAAATTACCGCATCTTCAACCACAGTTGCGGAATTACCATGCGTGTCCTGACCCAAAATGGCACTTTCTCCAAAAATTTCACCGGGCCCTAATAAATCCAAGGTTGTTTCTCGCCCATCCTCGGACAACCGGGATATTTTAATTTTTCCGTCCTTTAATATATAAATCGTATTTGATGGTTCCTCCGGGAAATAGATTATTTCCCTTTTCTTAGCCACATGCATTTTTGTTCTGGATACCATAGTTGCCATTGATTTATCATCCATCCCCTGGAAAAGATTAATCCCCTGCAAATACCATAGTTTTGTTTTATCAGCCATGATTAATTGGGGCTAAGCAAGTGAAAAAAATTGTCAATCGCTATATCCTTGATTGTGGACATATCGAAATATTCTATTTCTTTTGCATTAAATATTTCCTGCTCAATAAAAAACATCAATACAGAAAGATGCAGTAGCCGCACCTGTACTTGAATGTTAATATCCTTTTTAAATCCCCAATGGATTTGACCGTATTTAATTCGATCTTCCATGATGGTCCAAACACCATTTTTCACCTGATTATATTTAGAACTCCCCATCGCTTCATCCCCCATACTCACTTGGAGCAACAGTCTGAGATAGGAAAATCTTCGCGTTGTTTTTCTCACCATACTTTGTAAATATGTATTAATAAAATCTCTAAAGGCTTCTACCGTTTTAATTTCTTCTGACGGAACTGTAGGATGGGCCGTATTTTCATAGCGTTTCATTATTTGGCTTAATATTTCATCTTTAGAAGAAAAATATTTAAACAACGCTCCTTCTGATATACCACTCTCCCGGGCAATTTCTGCAGTCCGGATTGATGCCAGAGGTTTACGCCCAATAAGGGTTAAAGTGCTATCCAGAATGTGCTGGATGCGGTCTTCCTTCTTCATTCGTACTGTAGCCATAGTTAAATATAGTGAGTACTTACTATATTACAAATAGTTTTTTACTACTGCTTGTTATCTAATCACTTTATGGATAAAATTCTTTGAGTTATTCTATGAAAAAATACCTTCCATATGCACTCACACCTCTCATAGTGGTATCTGCCATTTACTTTGCTTTAAAAGGCCAGTACTGGATGTGGGTTTTTGAAATAATTTTTTCTTTTATTATCATATTTGGAGACATCTTCTTAGGCGATGATACTTCACACCCAAAGTTTAATTCAACAAAAATTTTAAATGGGTTACTCTATATAAATTTTCCACTTATATTTACAGTCATTGCTATTTCAGTCTGGATGGCGGGACCATTCCCCTTGCCTGAATGGGGTACATCTTTAATGGATGCAAGGAATGGAACAACAATTATTCACTTAATCGGATATGTATTTGTTTTGGGATTACTAACTGCATCGGCCGGAACAAATGTAGGGCATGAGCTTACCCATCGTAAACGAAATAGATTTGATATGTTTATGGGCAATTGGTTCCTTGCCTTGACTTGGGATTGTGCTTTTGCTATTGAGCATGTGTATGGTCATCATAAATATGTGGCCACTTCCATTGATCCTGCCACAGCCAAACGAGGTCAGAATCCTTATGCATTTATTCTGCGATCTTCTTTATTGTCTCATCGAAATGCGTGGATTATCGAAAATAGACGATTACAAAGAATCGGTCAAAACACCGTATCCATTCATAATCGAATGCTGATTGGTTATGGACGATCGGGAGTATTAACTGCAGCAGCCTATATGATCAGTGGGTTACCGGGCGTTGCTGTTTTTCTATCCATTGGTGTGGTGGGTAAAATTTATTTAGAAGGTGTTAATTACATGGAACATTATGGATTGATAAGGGAAAAAGGTGCACCCATTCTTCCAAAGCATTCTTGGAATACCAACCGGCGGATGAGCAGTTTTTTGCTATATAATCTAACACGCCATTCCGCTCACCACGAAGATGCCTCTGTTAAATACTGGGAATTAAAGGCCTATCCCAATGCACCTAAAATGCCCGGCGGATATTTATCCTGTGTTTATTTGGTATTGTTTGCACCGTGGATTTATCATCGTATCATGGCACCTATACTCAAAGACTGGGATCTGAATTATGCCAATGATACCGAACGGGAAATGGCCAGAATCCAGAATAACCACAGCGGCATATCTACCCTAATGGCCTAACTGAGTATTATTCAGCTCTGAGTAAAACCAGCGAAGTTGTATCGCTATTGAAAGCAGTGAAAATTCCCAAACCGCCATTGATATTTGAATAGGGTTCATTCAAATCACGGGAATCCTGACCACTGGATTGATATAAAAGGACATAATCCGTCTGAACGTGAAAAAGCACAATATCATGTCTTCCAAAATGGGTAATGGTACTGGCCAGCATTGTATATGTTGTATCAACGAAAGGTTGAGAAATAAAGCGTCTCCAACGGGGAGGGAGCGTTACATCTAATGGTGCAGGTTCTTCTTCCACATTATCCATGATTAAATAATGATATTGATCCTCTGGGTTATCCCAATTGAGTCGTACAATATTTGAATCAGCGAAAATCCATTGAATATATGCCCTGTTTCTATCAAAGGATGGCACAACCATTGTATCGATTGTAGAAGAAAAACTATCCGGTTTCATTGGGACAAATGTTTCTGCAGTTAGATGTTGATCCATATAGTTGATTTCCAGTTTGAATGAGTCACCTTGTGACACGATCAAATCATCTCCCGGATAATAATAACTGATGCCAATTAAACTATCGACAGCTGTCGTATCAGTAGTATCCGTTGACGTTGTATCATAATTATAATCAGGTATGAGGGTATATTGCTCCAAACCATTAAACAATACTACTTCAGCAGAATCAATGGGTAATGCTGTTTCACTTTCATCATCCAACAATAAGGTGGACATTAACATGATATCTTTTACCGGTTGACCCGCATAGAGGTATGCTCGAACCACAATCATATTTTCATCCGGAACAGGTGCAAGGTCATCCTCGCAGCCAATGAATAAAAATAGAATACTTAAAAACCAACTGAGAATTAATTTATTGTTCATTTTGTTTACCTATTTCAATGTTACTTTAAAAAACAGTGTAATGGTCATTGGCATGAGCATGACATCAGAAACTACTACAGGAATAACATCCAAATCATATTCGCGGTAATTCACATTTTTCCGATTATATGCATTAAAAACCGAAACGCCCAAATCCCATTTAAAATCATTGGTTTGCATTTGTCGGAATACACTCAAATCCATCCGGTGGTAATCCGGAAGTCGAAAACCATTTTTATCACTCACGTGGATATAAGTGAATTCATCCCCATTAAGCAGGGGTAAATAATACCGACTCTGGGGAGTCGTATAAGGGGTGCCAGTGGCATACACAAATGTAGATGCAAAATTCCATGGCCCCCATTTATACATACCCACAATTTTGGCTTCATGTGTTTTATCATGGCTTGCAGGATAGGGCTCCGGCGCCAATGCACCAAAATTATATTTTACATTTGCATATGTATAACTGGCCCAACCATTGAATGCACCGGACTTTTTCTGGGCCAATAATTCCACCCCTTCTGCATATCCGTCGCCGAAGAAAAAATAATTCCCAAAATCAGCTAACTCTTGAAATCGCCGGGTATATTCAACAAGTCCATCCAAATATTTTCGATATGCTTCTATTTCAAACAAGTATTTTCGAGTTTCATATTTCATTCCAAGAATTTGGTGCTCCGCAGATCCTGCAGGAATGTTATCATCAGATACAAGCCAGAAATTAGAATTTCCCTGGAGTACATCTTCTAACACAATATTATTGATGAATTGAAAATAATTTCCCCAGGCTCCTTTTACCGTAAAGTGATCCGTCACATTCCAATTAAAAAATAATCGGGGGGAGAAATAAATAGAATCAGCGGTCATATCTAAAACAAATAAACTATCCAAGCCCATTTGCGTAGTGGCCCGTGCACCAATCCCCAAAGTAAGGGATGGAAAAACTTTCCATCGGTCTTCCACATATAAACTTGTTAAAAGGGTATTCGATTCCAAATCCAGAATAGGAATGGTATCAAAAACGGTTACATCATAATGAGTACCCAGATTGGTGAATTCCATTCCGAATTCCAATATATGTTTCGCGCTGGCATGGTACACATTATCCAATCGAAAGGATTTATCATTTGCACCATTACCTTCCCCAATTGTAAAGTTTCGGCCACCGCCACCCTCGTTATAAAGATTCCTATCGTAATTACTTTTAAATTGAGAAGCGCTGTATAAAGCCTGGGTGGACATTCGATCCGTCCAGCGATGGTTCCAGCGAAGACTGACGCCTAGGTTTCCCCAATTTGTATTATTATCATCAATGCGGGTCACTGTCTCTTGAGTTGCGCCGCCACGACCGCCTCCCCTACCACCACCAGTACGGCCGAAAACACCTTCTGTTTCTCTTGATTCATTTAAATAATCTTTACCCCCATACATACTGAGGCTGATGACATCACGATTCCCCGGAGTGAATGTGACTTTATTATGCAAGTCATAAAAATAGAATGTGGGGAAAATCTGCTGTTGAAATGCATCCTCCTGGTCAGGATTATCCGGGTTTATACGCTGCCTGTTATTTGTGGGTACTTCGTCATCTCCCGTCACAAATTCATACATTTTATCAAAGAATGGGCTGGACATAAAATCAGAATAAGATCTCCGAAAAGAAATCAGCCAACTACCACCCAAGATAATGGGCGTTTCATATAATAGTTGGGTGGACATAAGATTGGCGCCCATGCCAAATTGACGGCGGGTCAGATCTCCATTTTTGCCGGTCATGTCAATTACACTGGAGAGCCGCCCGCCATATTTTGCTGGAAAGCCACCTTTATATACTTGCACATCCTTAATTGCATCGGCGTTGAAGGCGCTAAACATACCAAAAAAGTGATCTACGTGATAAATATTCATCCCGTCTAACAATATCATATTTTGATTGGAGGAACCACCTCGGACATTGATACCCGATGAGCCATCTCCTGTACTACTAATCCCAGGTAATAATTGTAATGAACGAAATATATCCACTTCACCCATATTGGGAAGTAAGGCCAATTGCCGCGGAGAAAGGGTTATTTTACTCACCTCATCAGAACTTTTCATCACTTGGTATTCATCGGCAATCACATCCACTGCCTGAAAGTCTAATGCTTCCATCTTTAGACGAATATCCAATAATTTTTTGGGCCCAGAGTTGTCATAAGGAATTGTAATGGTTCGATACCCGATATAGGAAATCATGAGAGAGCATGGTTCTGCGGGAATATCCACAAGAACAAATTGGCCATCTGAGTTTGTGGTAATGCCTCGATCAAATTTCAGAACAATCACATTTGCGTATGGCAGGGGTTCTAAGTTATCTACATCTATAACAACACCAGAAATATCCTGCGTTTTATCTTGTGCAAAAAAAACGGATATTAATAATCCGCTTAACAATATTTTTTTCATTTAATTATTTCTCCCTTGTCTGCTACCTCTACGCCCCTGACCTTTTTGTCTGCCATTCATCTGTTTCCTTCGTTCTTTTTGTTGCGCCTTTAATTCTTTTGTGAATTTTTTATATTGTTTTTTGTTCAGGATTGATTTGACTTGTTTATCTCTTTTATCACCCAATGTCTGGAAAGCATCCATCATTCCCCTACGATCACCACTGGCATTTTCCCGTAAAGCGATTATTTGTTCTCGATACGATTCTTGAACTGACATAAACTGCTTGAATTGATCTTCAGTCAAATCCAGCTTTTTTGTCCAATCAATTGGATCAGGTCGTTCTCGCATTTTGTCCTGGGCAAATGAATTTTCAATGCTAAAACCTAATACGAATATTAAAAATATTTTGAATTTCATGAATTTATCCCTCCTTCGAATAAAATGAATTGTAAGCTTAGACGTCATTAAAATGAAAAAGGTTAAAAAAAAAGGACCGACAAAGCGACCCTTTCATTTTTCTGAAAAATAAATTGAAAATTTAATTCATGGTTTCTTCCGAAAGTCCAAGGCTAAAGAGTTGACGCAATACCTGAGGCCCGTCGGTTTGGGTCCGTCTTGAAAAACATGACCCAAATGTGAATCACATTTAGTACAAGTAATCTCTGTTCGAATCATTCCATAACTAACATCTGATTTTGTATTCACCTTGGTTGCGTCTAATGCATCAAAAAATGCAGGCCATCCGGAACCGGAATCATATTTTGTTTCTGAACTAAATAGGTCATTCCCACATGCGGCACAGACATAAGTCCCTTTTTCTTTATGCTTATAATATTCCCCCGTAAAGGCAAGCTCTGTTCCCTTTTCTCTCAGGATTTGGTATTCTTCTGGTGTGAGACAAGTTTCCCATTCCTGATCTGTTTTTTCAACTTTATCCATGACAAATCCTTTTGATGATTCTTGCTTGGTTTGGCCGAATAACATAATTCCGGCAATAATAAGTGAAATAATGATTAATAATTTTTTCATGGTTCTGTTACGAATTTACTATACTATAAGTTTCATTTTGATAAAAACACTTTTATATAGATCACATAGTATTTTTGAAAAAATGTTTTCTTGAGAAAAATATTTCATTGAGGACTACAATTCCAATCGTTTGATCGGGGACATGACAAGGGAAGGATTATTCTTCCAATCCACATCCGGATCATCCACATAGAGTTCCACCTCGTTTCCATCGGGGTCTTCGAGATAAATACTCTGGCTTACAATATGGTCACTCAATCCGGAGATAGGAACGCCCGCTTCATTTAATTCATCTCGAACTGCGCGCAATTCATCCAGGGAATCACCCACTTTTATACCGATATGATAGAGACCAATCCGGTGACCTTTGGGCTGGCTCGGTGCATCCCCAACTTGAATCAATAAAACTTCGTGATGGGTTCGTCCGGCTGTAAGTGCAACAGCCGTAAATGGACGGGAAAATTCCCCCACTTGTTCGAACCCAAGCAAATCCCGGTAAAAAGCCAGAGATTGCTCCAAATCTTTCACATAAAATACAACATGTCCCAGGTAGTGGACTTTCACACCGCACATTCCTTGTAACGAAAACAACTCACCACATGATCGTTCACCATACCCATAGACTGCATGTAAGCATAGCAAATTGTGGTACCAATAAATTTAAAACCACGCTTTTTTAAGTCTTGACTCATGGCATCCGATTCCGGTGTATTTGCTGGAATATCTGACATTTTATTAAATGAATTTTGAAGGGTTTTCCCCTGGGTAAATTGCCAGATATATTGATTAAAACTGCCGAATTCCCTTTGAACGTCTAAAAATAATTTTGCATTGGTTACAGCGGAGTTCACCTTCAGTTTATTTCGAATGATATTTGGGTTTTGGAGCAATGCTTCAATTTTAGATTCAGAATAAGTAGAAATTATCTTAGCATCAAATTGGTCAAAAGCGTCTTGGTAGCCCTTTCTTTTTTTCAAAATAGTCTCCCAACTCAATCCAGCTTGAGCCCCTTCCAAAATGAGAAACTCAAAAAGGGATCGGTCATCATGTGTGGGTACACCCCATTCTTCATCGTGGTATTGTTCATATAAGGGACTGGTGCCAGCCCATTCACAGCGTGTCATGATTCAAATTTACCATTCTGAAAATCTTCAAATGCTTTTAATACTTCACCCCGGGTGTTCATCACAAACGGTCCACCCCGAGCCACCGGTTCATTCAACGGTTCTCCAGCAACTAATATTATTCGCACCCCATTGGAACTTGATTTGAAACTCAAATTTCCATTCTGACTAAAAGTGAGTAATTGTCCCTTTGAATAAACCTCATCCAGGAAAATACTTCCTTCATAAATATATAGGAACGTATTCCAACCATCGGGAATAGGTAGATCTAATTCTACATTATTTTTCAATCTTACGTCATAGTACAACATGCCCGTATGGGGCTTCCCCGGTCCGGTAATCCCTTCAAATGTTCCGGATATTACTTTCACCGTCCCACCTGCAACATTCACTATGGGAATAGCTTCCGATGGAATATCGGCGTAAGCAGGATCTATCATCTTTTTCTCTTTAGGGAGGTTTAGCCAAAGTTGAAATCCCCGCGCCAGACCATCGGTCTGTATAGGCATCTCACTATGAATAATCCCACGGCCTGCCGTCATCCACTGGACGGAGCCTTCACCGAGCAACCCTTCGTGGCCGGCGGAATCTTTATGCTGCCATTTCCCATTGAGCATATAGGTGATTGTTTCAAATCCCCTGTGGGGATGGGGCGGAAATCCTGCAATATAATCATTTGGATTATCGCTGCCAAATTCATCTAACAACAGAAAAGGATCCAGCATATTGAGTTCCGGCCCACCAATAATTCGGGTGAGATTTACACCGGCACCATCGGTAGTTAAAGTCCCTTTTATTACTTTCTGAATGGACCTGATTTTGTCCATTGTGATTTATAAATATTTTACAACCAGTTTAATGAGCCGCTTCACCAAGGGCGTATAGGGTGGATACATTAATTTCATGGGACTGAGACGAGACTGTTTAAGTACGGATCTTTCATTGGAAAACGCTTTGAAACCTGCTTCTCCATGGGTCCGGCCAAAACCGCTGGCATTAACGCCGCCAAAAGGAAGGTTTAAATGCATATAATGGAGTATGGTATCATTAATGGATGTCCCGCCTGCAGATGTATTATTCAGTATAAAATCAATATTTTTCTTCTTTTTACTGAAGATATAAAGCCCAAGTGGTTTCGATCTTTCATTTATAAAATCTGTTGCTTCCAATAATTTTTTAAAAGTAATAACTGGGAGGATCGGTCCAAATATTTCTTCTGACATTATGGGAGATTCGCCACTGACTTCCGTTAAAACCGTGGGGGCCATAAATTGAGTTTCTTCCTCTGTTTCGCCTCCCATAAATACCGTATCACCGCTTGATTTTGTCTTTTCTAAAATGGATTTTAATCGATGAAAATGATGTTGATTAACGATTCGGCTATAATCCTTGGATGATTGAACAGATCCATTACTTCCCCCAAATTGTTTCCCTGCAATCTCCTGCACTTGCCGCAAAAACTTATCTTTTACAGATTCGTGAACAAGCACGTAATCAGGGGCCAGACAAATCTGCCCACAATTGAGAAATTTCCCCCAGGATATTTTTTGTGCAGCATCCTTCAAATTCGCTGTCTCATCAACAATGGTGGGTGATTTTCCACCTAATTCCAGTGTGACAGTGGATAAATGTTGTGCAGCCTTTTCCATAACAATACTGCCAATTTTCGGGCTGCCGGTAAAAAAGATATGGTGAAACGGCTTTTCCTGTAACGCTTTTGCAACGGTGGCATCTCCTTCAAATAAGGCTACCTCATTTTCCTCAAAAAGTTCGGTAACCATTTTCCCCATGAGTGCAGAAGATTGAGGTGTCAATTCTGATGGTTTTATCATGACACAATTACCCGCAGCAATTGCACAGACCAACGGGCCGATGGTTAAGTTAAAGGGGAAATTCCACGGTGCAATTACAAGCACAACACCCTTCGGTTCATATTGGATCCATGCATCAGCAGTAGCCATGGCCAATGTGGGTGCCACTTTTTTGGATCTCGTCCATTCTTTTAGATGACGCCGAATATGGCGTATTTCTGTAACTGTTGCCCAGATTTCGGATAAATCCACTTCAGATGCAGGTTTATGAAAATCGGAATACATGGCCTTTTGAATATCAGATTGGTAATCTAACAACCATGTTTCAATAGATTTTAGTTTAGCCCTTCGTTCACGAAAAGTTGAAAGACGAACAACCTGACGATTGGCCATTTGACTTTCAAATACGGTATCGATTCTGGATGAGTTTGTTGCCATTATTGATGTTCAATATACTTCATAATGAAAAACAGGTTCAATGCTTTAACGAATGATAAATCCCCAATAATGCCAGCATAGAACCGAATGTAACTACAATGGATGCACCTGTGGGCACATCAAATCCAATTGATAGAAACATACCTAAAAAGCTGCCTACCATACCAAATATCCATCCAAAAATAAGCCGACTCTTAACCGATTGTTTAAATAAGAGTGCCGCGACCGTTGGAATGATCAAAAATGAAAACACCAACAAAACACCAGCAATTTTCACTGAACTTGTAACCACAAAACCAAAAGTAACATAAAATAGAAAATCCCAATACCGAGTGGTTTTTTCAATTTTCCCAGAATCAAGATGAGATTGCGATGCTTGGAAAAACGCATGGCGGTATTTCCAATGAATCCAGCCAATGATGCCATACAATAATGCTGTAAATCCCACTTTTTCTGGTGAAACAAACAAAATAGATCCCACCAATAAATGGTTGAGATGTTCTGCCCCTTCTGCCGATTTACTAAAAAATAAAATCATAGCTGCTGCACTAACGACATATGTTATGCCAATGATTGCTTCTTGGGGGATTTTTTGCTCATGAGTCCGGACATATGCAAAAAATGCTGCACCGATAAAGGTAAATGACAATGCGAAAAAATAACTTAAATGTCCATCATGATCGAGGCCCATGATTATACCAATGGCGGCACCCAAAGCTGCGACTTGCGCCAAAGCTAAATCAACAAATATAACGCCCCGTGTCACCACATGAAGCCCGAGATATACATGTATTCCTGTGAGTACAAATGCGGCCAATAATGGCCATATGATGAGGTCAATCATATTCAATTCCAAATGCTTCAGATAGAATTTTCAAATTGGTTTCAAATAAATTAATATATGAATCTGCACCATTCAAAGCGCCCACAGATTGAGCCAATTTTATCGTTTTTACGCCAGTTTTTGATGCAATAAATTTTGGCGCTCTTTCACTGAAATACGATTCCGACGCTACCACTTGAATAGTATCTGTTTCTATTAACTGAATTATTTGATTTAGCTTTGACGGAGAAGGTGTAATTCCAGGCTTAGGTTCTAAGAATTCAACCGCTACCAAACCAAAACGATCTGAAAAATAAGGCCAGGAATTATGGTAATAAATGAGCTTTTTCCCTTGAAGTTTTCTAAATCGTTTGTCCCAATCTAAAATGGCTCTGTCAATTTGCATATTAAACGCATCCAGGTTTTGTTGAAATAAATCTGAACTTTTTGGTGCTGCATTTGCCAATTTATCAGCTATAAGTTGCGCAATAAGTTTTCCATTCTCAGGGTCTAGCCAGTAATGAGGATTCCCAAATTTATGGATATCCCCCATGCTGGCATCCACCTGACCCGTTGGCACTTCCATTTTATTTATATCTACAGAACAATCGATAACTTTGATTTTCCTATTCCTGGAACCATCGATAATCTGTTGAGCCCAAAGGTCCAGTTCCATTCCTACCATAAAGTAAAGATCGGCTTTTCTCACCTTAAACATATATGATGGCAATACTTCTACATAATGAGGGTCTTGGTTCCCTCGAGCAATACTGGTGACGGTTACCTGGTCACCGCCGATTGTTTTTACAATATCAGCCAAATCGGTTGTGGACGTGACCACTCGAACTTTCCCAAAACAAAATGACAAAAATGTGAGTAGTATAATGTGTTTTTTCATGATTTAATACCGATGTGGTTTATGGGGACCCAAAGACCAAATGAGTTGGACGGAAACCTTTAATTGTTTCTCCTCATTATTATGATCATCTTCTGGGTGTAATACCTGCCCTAGTTTGATCCGCAGAACAACCGACTCTTCTACAGGACTAAATCCAACGAATATGGACGGATCCTTACCATGCGTATCTGCCAAATCAAATTGCCAATAGTCCCCGATCACACCCACATTCCATGCTTTACTAAATTGATAGTTTATCATTAAATATCCAGATGTAAGGATCTCATTAGAATGGACTTTTTTCCCTTCATGTTCATCGCCCAATTCAAATTGAATCCATTCTCCCTGAATGGTGAATGAACGATATTTATTGGGTCGCCATTTAAATTTGAAGTCTGCACCACCAAAACTTTTTTCATGATCAGCATAATAACTGGTTCCTATTTCAATGTGGTTTACCTCATTCAAATCAAAAAAATGAGACCATCGCGACGAAAAGGCATTTTCTTGCTTCTCTTCTTCGAGGTGCTCTTCTCCATTATTATGATCATGACCATCCTCCTCTTCATGATCATCCTCCTCTTCATGGGCATGGCTACCAATACCTGTGTCCAAAAACCCTATGGATAAATTACTATACCACGGTAGAGGTAAAAGCCAATTTGCTTCTATCCCGGTTGCACTATAGAATTCTTGACCCAATGTCTTAGTCATACCAGAAGGCGCTTCGATAAAAGGGAATAAATGCGCATGCGTTTTATTCATCTTCCCTAATTCAGGTCTTAATTTTCCTGCCCTTAGGGCCAATCCAAAGGGGAGTCCTCTTTCGATGGTCAGCACCGCTTCTTCTAATTCTAAAGGTGATTCATCATTATGTTTATGAAGATAAACATCGGCCCGGGCGAATGGATTCACATTTCCTTGGATCGCTATTTCCACACCGGAACTTGATAATTGGGGTGATTCAGTCAATTGGTCTATGACCAAATCGCCAATCACACTAAATTGGGGATTTGCAGTCGTCTGTGCAAATAAAATGCCAGAGCATAGCAGTCCCCCGATTAATTTTTGTAACATATTAAATTTCCTCTGTCTTGAGTTTTTGGGAATCCCCAGTGAAATGGGGAATTGTCATGAAGTGAAAAACTAAACGACAGGGGGACCGCGATCCCAATGAACATATTCTTGGGATGCAGTTGAGAGGAAAAATTGTGGTGTCCATTGAATGGTTTCATATTCAATGGGAATTTGATCAATAATAACAAAGGGGCCATCATGATTGGTAAGGCGCTTGGCCATAAACCATTGGCAAGCTTCACCGGCTGAATGGTGAGAATCATCTTCGCAGTCAATGGCACAAAGACTGGCTTCAGCAGGAAGGAGATCATGGCTATGCCCTATATGGGTTGTAGTGACTTGGGTGAAAATTCCCATCCATGCTAAAAGAATTAACGAAATGAATTGATTAATGGATTTCATACGCAATAGAAGTTATTATGAATGGCTGGAAAAGAAAAGCCCCTCTCGGAAAATCCGAGAGGGGCCCTGAGAGGGTTATAAGATAAACTTTCTTACGCCTGAAATGCAGGCGCACTATTCATTTTATTGATGGGCGGAGGATCCGTTCCATGGAATTGCTCCTCTTCTGTGGACCCTTCCATCGCCACTGTCGAAGCACTTCCTGCCGTCACCGTATTCTGCACCGCATCGAAATATCCAGTCCCAACAAATCCCTGGTGTTTCGCTGCCCGAAAACCATTTACTTCGTTGTCGAATTCACGATTCTGCATTTGGGAATATGCATACATGCCTTCAGACGCATATGCACGACTCAGCTCAAACATACTCAGGTTCAACGCATGCCATCCAGCTAAAGTGATGAACTGGTATTTGTAACCCATTTTAAAAAGTTCTTCCCGAAATGACTTTAATTCCGCTTCACCTAAATTTGCTTTCCAGTTGAATGAAGGCGAACAGTTGTAACACAAAAGCTTGCCGGGATATTTTTCATGGATCGCTTCTGCAAATCGCCTCGCTTCATCTAAATTCGGTTTACCCGTTTCGCACCATAGCAAATCCGCGTAGGGAGCATAAGATAGACCCCGATCTATGGCTTGATCCAATCCATTCTTCACAGCATAAAATCCTTCTGAAGTTCGTTCGCCGGTAATGAATCTCTGATCCCGGATATCATTATCTGTGGTAATCAAATTCGCAGCATTGGCATCTGTTCTGGCAATAATAACTGAAGGTACGCCCATCACATCTGCTGCTAATCTGGCCGCAACCAGTTTATTAATGGCTTCCTGTGTAGAGACCAAAACTTTACCACCCATATGACCGCACTTTTTTGCCGAAGACAATTGATCTTCCCAGTGAACGGCCGCCGCCCCGGCTTTTATCATGGCCTTCATGAGTTCGAATGCATTTAAATTTCCGCCAAACCCTGCTTCTGCATCTGCAATTAATGGTACCACCCAATTAATGGTGTCATCCCCTTTCATCCAATGGATTTCATCGGTGCGGAGTAGAGAATTATTAATCCGTTCCACTAGTTTGGGTACAGAATCGACTGGATATAGACTTTGATCCGGATACATGGCACCGGCAGAATTGGCATCCCCTGCCACCTGCCAACCGGAGCAATATACTGCTTTGAGTCCGGCCTGGACTTCCTGAATTGCCTGGTTACCGGTAAGGGCACCTAAGGCTGAAACCACTTCATCCCCTTTCAGGGCTTCCCAAAATTTTTCTGCACCGTTTTTCCCTAATGTATGCTCCACCTGGACTGAACCACGGAGATTTACTACTTCATCTGCTGTGTAGGGTCGTGCAATACCCTCCCAACGATTATTCTCTTTCCAATCCTTTTCTAATTGGGTTACCTGTTCCTGTCTTGTCATGATAATCTCACTTGAATATCTTGTTCAAAAACCGACATGGTGCACATGGATTGATATTTTACCTGCTTTTCCTCATCAACTGCTTTTTTCATTTTGGGAATTGAGACCATTCTTTTATCTGTTATATCCTGCTCAAAGTCCTTTGTTTTTTGTTTATTCTGCAATGTTATTCTCCTATTGCTATATGTGTTGGTATGTTTTTAGTGTTAAAAATTCGTCAAATGATTCCGTTTTAATCATATCCGTAAACATGGTTGAAGCCATTTTGAAACGTCCTTGATTAAAATGATCCGTGCCAATTTCTTTTTTGATTTGTTCTAATTCTTCTGTGATCCATTTTTCAATTAATTCCATGGAAATTGGATACCCTTCCTTTGTGGACGCTTCCAGATGAACCCATTGCCAAAGTTGGGACCTGCAGATTTCAGCCGTGGCCGCATCTTCCATCAAATGATAAAGGGGAACGCAGCCATTGCCTCTTAGCCATGCTTCAATATATTGGATTCCCACCCGAATGTTATGCCTGACGCTGGATTCAGAAATATCTCCCCCAGGGACTTTTAGCAAATCATCTGCATGAATTTTCACGTCTAATCTTGGACGATCATGGATTTGGTTTGCACCGGTCATACCGGAAAATGCTTCCATAGCGATGGGTACTAACCCGGGATGTGCAATCCATGTACCATCATGTCCTGCCTTCATTTCTCTCGCCTTATCCATTTGCACTTTTTCCATGGCTTCACGGTTAGCGGTTTCATCCCCCTTTATGGGGATTTGTGCCGCCATGCCGCCCATGGCATGGGCGCCCCGTTTATGGCAAGTCTGGATGAGGAGGTCCACATAACTTTTCAAAAAGTGGCGGCTCATTGTAACATCTGCACGATCAGGAAGGATAAAATCAGGATTATTTTTAAATTTTTTGATAAAACTGAAAATGTAATCCCATCTCCCGCAGTTCAATCCGGCGGAATGGTCTTTTAATTCATACAGGATTTCATCCATTTCAAACGCAGCTAAAATTGTTTCGATCAATACGGTTGCTTTGATGGACCCATTTGGAATTCCCAATGATTTTTGGGCATAGACAAAGACATCGTTCCACAATTGGGCTTCCAAATGACTTTCCAATTTGGGTAAATAAAAATAGGGACCTGTATTCCTTTCCAGCAATTCTTTGGCATTATGGAAAGAGTAAAGGCCAAAATCAAACAATGATGCAGAAATCGGTTTCCCATCTAATTCCACATGCTTTTCTTCTAAATGCCAGCCGCGAGGACGCACCATGAGCGTGGCAATTTTCTTATTTAATTGATAAAATTTTCCATTTCCCGGATTGGTGTAAGTAATCTTTCTCCGAATGGCATCTCTCAGGTTGACTTGCCCTTCAATTGTATTATTCCATGTTGGGGAAGAGGAATCTTCAAAATCTGCCATAAACACTTTTACTCCGGAATTCAGGGCATTGATAATCATTTTTCTTTCGACGGGACCTGTGATCTCCACTCGGCGATCCTGTAAATCCGCAGGTGCCTGAGCTATGGTCCAATCACCCTCTCTTATTGCTTTAGTATCGGGTAAAAAATCCGGCATACGACCATTGTCTAACTCTATTTGTTTATTCACCCGATCGGCCAACAATTCTTTCCGCCGCCCCCCGAATCGTTGCTCCAATTCCATAATAAACAGTTGTGCATCCTGAGTTAAAACTGTGTCGCAATCTTTGGTCCATTCACCAAGTATGGATAAATCAGGCATTCCCCCGCCACTTTTCTTATTTTCCAAATCAAATTGGATTGGCTGTGTTGGCTTTAATTCTTTTGGTCTTGGATATTGCATTTGTTTGCCTACAAAAATTCACGATTTATCTCTCATGTTTCTTAAACCGCGATGGAAAAATACACATGCATTAATCACTTTCATTGTATAATTTTACAATATAATTTGACAATGTAAATTTTACAGGAAACAACAATGAAACCCAAAATACACGCTGCTGCGAATGCCCATTTCCTGGGATCCAAATTGAGAATGCTGAGGAAACAATCGGGAATGACCTTAGAAGATTTGGCTGTCCGCTGCGTTCAAATTGATGCTATGAACGCGCCATCTGTATCCTATATCAGTCTGATTGAAAGAGGTCAGCGGACCCCGGCGCCAGCCGTATTGGAAATACTGGCAACCATTTTTCAACGGGATTTAGATTGGCTATTGGATGATGGACAGCAACCAAATATTCAAACGCAGGATGGGATTAAAAGGTCTTTAGACCGCATTCAACTCGAACCGAGTATATTATTTGAAAAAGAATTGATGGAAATTTCCATCCCGGAATTATTAACGCAGGCCAGTATTTCTGGGCGTCAATTCGCCCATATTTTAATCCGCGCGCATCAGGAACATAACCATAACCAATTTCCTGATTTAGAGCGAGCCGCTGATGCAATCAGCGAAAAACGGTTTCCACTTCGCTCCCGCAATATTTTAGAGATTTATAAACAACAGGGATTGAAAGTTAAATGGTTTAAAAAACATTCATTTCAAACCATCAGCGATGAAGATAAAGAAGTGAAAACTTTTTTCAGATCGTTTTACCATGCGCCCAATACTATATATCTAAATGAAGAATTAAAAAAAAATGAAGCACGGCTCAAATATGATTTAGCTTACCATCTCGGTCATAAAATACTTCATAGCGGGGATGGATTAATCTCATCCCAGGCTACAGGTGGAGAATTGGGAGGGTCTCCACAACCATCCAAAGAACGATCGACGACAATGAATCAAAGAGATATTTTGATGGCTTGGCGGGATTTTGAATGCAGTTTTTTTGCGGGCGCTTTTTTATGTCCAAGACAACCATTCCGCCAGTACTTGAGTCGAAAAGCTTATGATATATTTTCCGGAGACCAGATTGAACTGACACCTGCGGTTATTATGCGCAGAATGACCGCCGTTTCTCCATACCGCCATTGGCATTATTTTGATATTTATCCACCCAATAAACTTCGAGCTGTTTACCGTGGGAATGGGATTCCCATGCCGGCAGGTACCATGACCGATTCTCCTGATTTTTGCCGACAGTGGGCATTGTTTCAAATGGCGGACGATTTGGAATCTATGGATACACTTACCCAAATCTCATTGATGCGGGAGATGGATAGAAACCCCAGACTTTATTCATGTATTGCAACCAAAACGGTAGATGGTGCGGGAAACCCGCACATTATATCTGTAGGCGTTGATTTATTTCCATTGCTGGAGTCTCATGGCTCAAATCCTGAACAGATTATGGATGCATTAGAAATTGCACCGCGGAATAAAAAGAATGAAATTATAATACCCCAAGAAATAAATGATGCCATCACTGCAGCCGCAAGAATCGTCAATATTGGGTGGGTGGAGAAAGGATTGAACTCACCCGTAAGAATAATCTGCCCCCGGCAATCCACATGTCCCCGTCAAAATAAATGCACGAAGAAGACACCGACTCCAAAAAGGATTTCCTGGATTGAGGAAATTAAAGAAAAAATTCTCACTGAGGGAGGTTCCAAATAAATACAGGATGAAATTAACTAATATTTTAATTCTGTGGTCTACCTGTATTGCGCTTCAGGCTGGAGAAGTGGATCCTTATCTAGTCTGGAACACCCCATTAAAGGATGCCAGCTACGAATTAAATCGGTATTACAATCGGGAAATTCAAAAAGTGTTAAAATATCTACCAAAGGATTGTAGCTGTGAAACCGCTGCGGGAAATATCCTAAAACATTTTGGTGTTACCCTAAATGCTCCCTTGGAAAAATGGATCAAATCAAGCGCGAAAATTCATAAATTCCCTGATAATCAGACAGATATAGATCGTTTGTTCCGCAATAGTATTTTTTGGAAATCAGGAAAACCAGCCTTTGAAAAAGGACGAATGATTAGCTTAAGGATCATGATTGACGAATCAATAAACGTCAATGGGATTATCATTGGCGTGGATAAGCTGACACACTTTACGGGGTCAGGATATCTTTATCATCAATTGTATTTAAGGTCAGTAAATAAGGGAAATTCGAAATCCCAGGCTATGGAGAAAGCAATTGATTTGGGCATCATGGGAGAAAAAAATATTTTAGGACGAATGGCTTCTGGTGTTTTTTCTTACGCTGATTTAGAAGCAAATTTTCAGGGACTCCTTTTGGGGATAGGTCTCTGCCAGAACGGAAAAACCAGACTGATAAAACGAGAAAACAACTGGATCTTGGATAAACCATTCGATATTCGCGATTATGTCAATCCGAACTGGAATGAAGCTTTTAACCCGTCATTTTATTATGAAGAGAAAAATTTATCCTTTTTTCCTAAATCCATTACGGTGCTTTCAAATCTTTCAAAATTTTGTCCATCCTATCACTCTCAAAAAATACAGAAAAAATTTGAACTATATAATTCTGAAGAAAATCCTAGTTTTTCAAGCAAATATTTAGATCAACTTATCCGGGAGAAAGAAATCCCTGACCCAAGTTTATTTGATATAAGAAAAATTTGTTCCAAAAATAAATCGAATTAACTTCCACCGTATAATACAGGATTGGTCATGCTGTATGCCCTCGTAAAAATGGTTTCGCTTCTGGGAATTCGTACTTTTTTCAATCGAATTTCTCCTCAACATATAGATCATATTCCGAAAGATGGTCCTGTGATCTTTGTGTGCAACCATCCTAATACCATGATGGACCCCCTGGTGGTGGGAAATACGTGCGGACGAGACCTTTATTTTTTCGCCAAAGCGACACTTTTCAATAACACTTTTTCCAATTGGTTCTTAAAAAAAGTGCGCATCGTACCTGTATATCGTAGACAAGATGACCCCACCCAAACTGAGAAAAACTTAGATACTTTTGTCAGAGGATATGAAATCTTAAAAGCGGGGGATGCGTTTCTCATTTTCCCCGAAGGAATTTCAACAGGTGACAGAACCTTAAGTAAAATTAAAACAGGTGCTGCGCGTATTGGGTTTGGTGCGATGGAAAACAATGGCTGGCATCTGGATTTAACCATTGTTCCCGTGGGATTATCCTATTCCGATGCTATTAAATTCAGGAGTGATGTCATCGTCCGATATGGACAACCCATCCATCTTGAATCATTCCAAAAGGATTATAAAACAGATGAAATAAGTACGGTGAAACAACTCACCAAACAAATAGAAACGGCTCTTTCAAAACTAACAACAAACGTGAATGACCTGGCTTTTGAAAAAATGGTAAATTCATTAGAACTGATTTATAAAAAGGAATTAATGATGGATTTGGGGTTGGATATCAAAAGCAAATCAGACGATTTTTCTGTAACCAAAGGGCTGGTTCACGCTGTGGAGTGGTATTTTAAAAATCAACCGGATAAGGTAGTAGAATTCGATGGAATGCTCACTCGTTATCAAAACCACTTGGAACTTATCAAACTGAAAGATGAATTTCTTGACCCCGCAGCAGGTACTGCAACTCTGATGAAAAGAATTAAAATTATCAGCTACATTATTCTTGGATTTCCTATTTATTTGTACGGTGTCATCAACAATATAATCCCCTATAAATTCCCTCGATGGGCTGCGAATAGGTTCGCACGATCAAAATCGGAAATAGCACCGACAAAACTGGTAACCGGAGTCGGTATTTTTATTTTATTGTATTCGATAGAAATCCTTCTGTTTGGATTTTTAACCGGCAATATTCCCCTTACAATCCTCTACAGTTTTACTTTAGTTTCCAGTGGAAATTTTGTTCTAACCTACTTGGCTCGGGTTCGGGATTATCGTCAGCATTTGAGATTCTTATCAATTTTCTACCGAAAAAGAAATATCATGTACCGAATTATCCAGGAACGGCAAGCACTCATTGAGTATATAAATGAAGCTAAAGAAAAATATATGGCAATTGCGGGGTTAAATCTCGACCGTTCTTAATCTTTGCTGTTTAAATATATAACAGATTAGGGGTTTCTTCGGTCCTTACCTGTTCTTCGTTCTTCTTCTCTGCGCTCGTTCCCAGATCTTTGATCATTTTCAACGGTTTCCTTTTGGTTCCGTCTTTCTCCGCCGTTCCGGCGTTCAATTTGTCTTCTGTCTGATCCGCGATTACTCATACATCCCTCATAATAAAAATGTAAAATATTCTTAGCTTAACACCATAAAACATACATCATAATAACGAATTATTCAAAATCGAATTGAATTCCTGTTTCTCCGCTATGTGGATGAAAATAAAAATTAATCGTAAGCGGAATGGGCATCCTGATATCAAAAAATCCACCTGATTCAAATGTAATTCCTGCCCCAACCGATAACATGGATTCCTTTTGATCCATGGTGGCTTGATCAACAAAAATGTTTCCCTTTATTCGCTTAAGATAGGAAATACTAAATGGTAGCGTCCAATCCGGGTAAAATAGAGGCATTTCATATTTCACTTTTATACGCCACCCTTGATTAAATCCATGCCAATTATATCCCTTTGGGAATCCAATCTTTGATGGAAAAGAATAATCTCCCTCATTCGTCTCCCACTGAAACAAAGATGAAATATAATGATGATGACCCAATCCTTTGATACCATAGATTGCTCGAAGAGATATTTGCTCACCTTTCCAAATCCCTCCAAAAGGCATACCACCTGCATATCCATACACCTGCCAACCAGGACTTCCTAAATCCCGGGGCGACTTTTCATCAATTGAAATCATTGCTGATTCAATATAAACAGGGATGATATTTCCATCTCTATCGGGGCGCTTCCTTTGATTGGTCACACGAATATTTGGGGGAATCGAAAGAAAATCAAAGTGATGAACCGTATTCGACCTGCGGATATATTTTGCCCCGATTTTTGCAAAGGCATATTTTGTACGAATACCAATCAATTCATTTTTGAAGGGAATGGACATCCCAAAATCAACAGTTGATTCATTCCATTTTTCATTAACATTATAAATTAATGTATCATTCCTATTTTCCACTTTTTGATAGAAAGGGCCATATCCTACATTGCGCTTCCCAATCCCTATGTCAAAATTAATCATGGGGTAAAATCCAGAATAAGTACCCCTCGTTTTTGTATGGGTTGTTTTCTCATTCTTATTATAGGATATTTCGCCGCCGAATGAAAAGGTCCCAAGAATATTATTTGACTGAATACCAAGGGATGGATTTAAAACATCATCAAAAATATATCTGCTGTGAAAGTTAAAAAGGTGTGCCGATGTTTTATAATCCGAAACATTATAGGATTTTGTTGAAACTGGTTCATCAAAAACAGGTTTTAATTCAGAAGAATACGACAATCCTTGAATTGGATGGGTACGGTTTGTAGATATTTCCTTCCATTCATTCGGATTAAACGCCATGATTGCGATGGCATCACCCATGGATGAATAATCATTAAACAATAGTCGGCCGTCTTGGGTGCGAGAGGCATTGGTAGCACCAAATTTTCTGGAAGTAACTTGATATTCCAGCTTATCCTTTCGATGAATCGCAACTAAATTTTCAACCCCTTCAATCTGAGATTCATAAATGACATAATTTTGAATTAACATGGGCTTAAAAACGGGTATCCAACTTTCCGATTTTATTTGTTCGAATTCTCTTTTACCGGGTCTATAAGTACAAATGCCTCTACCCTCAAACTTTTGGGACGTAAACACAATCTCTTGTCCATCAGTTGACCAAGATGGTGACATGATTAGTCCCCCATTGGGCGATTCAACCTGATCTATTATTTCACCGGTTTTTGCATCTAATATCACCAATAAAGAATGTCGGTTTTCGGAAAATGAAACTGCAGCTATTCGGTTTCCATTTGGTGAAATGTTTGGATTATATAGGCGTTTTTTTGACGTGATTTTTCGTAATTCTCCTGTTTGAATATCAAATACTCGGATATTGGCCCAACTTAATTTTGTCCAGCGTTTATCCGGATCATAGGACGACCAAACAGCATAATCCCCATTTGAATGGTATCCAAACAGAGGTACGACTGACGAAATTTTTGTTAATGGTGTCTCTTTTCCATTCGCCAATGTTACAATAGTTGGCACATGTCCAAGCCCTGTTTTAAGTGTAATGATTTCACCAGCTTGGTTCATTGCGGGAAAAAGATAATCTGTTTTGACTTTTGGTTTCGGGCTAATCACGTCTACAGAACTTTCGATAACATTCTCCAATTGCTGTGACCAATATTCCTTTAAATCAAAAAATGTATCGTTGTGAATTTGAGAAATGGAAAACCCAGTTGTTTTTTTCATGGATCTGGAAAACGGGAAAAAAGGATTTAATGTAAAGGGCCACCACATGGTTTTACTCAATATCTTTGGCCAGGCCTTATCTCCAAATTGCCGATTGACGTGATTGGTTAATAAATAACCCAATTCATAATGACCGGGATAGTCTTGTTTAAACGATCCATATAATGCTTGACGGTAATTAAATTTTTTCCCTTCCAGGATGAGCGCCCGGGATGATCGGTTGAATTGAGAAGAACGTCCACGCCCGGCATGGGTAAGGACCGTTTCAATGCCCACCGCATCTCCCTCCCAAAACCAGGATGGGATAAGTAATCCCGTATAAAAAGATTGGGTAGATTCTCCAAATACAGATCCTACAAACCGGCTCACGCCCCTGTTTAAATAATTGTACTGAATGATGTGCCTTCCCTCATGAACAGCTAGGTCACGGTACCATTCAGTGGCGCCCATTCCCTTCATCATAAGCGGGATGTTGAACCATTCGGACATCCACGGTGTTTGCCCTACAAATCCATTGGGAATGGCTCCTCTGTTACTGAGTAATATGGGGATTTTTCTATGATTGCTTTCGAGTGATGAGCCAATACTTTGATGAACATGTTCCATTGTATTGGCCACCCGATTGGCTTCTGAACCCAATTCGTTTGGGAATATTATATGATAATGCTCCGTATGTATTTGTTTCCAATCAATGCCCGGAGGATCTTGAGCCATACAAAAGGAGCATAAAATAAATAGCCAAATAATGAAAAAATATTTGATGGTTTTCTAACCGCTATAAGGCTTCAAATAATTAATAAATTATTTACGCTTTATCAAGTGCCTGTTCTAAATCAGCAATAATATCATCTGGGTTTTCAATTCCCACAGATATCCTCACCAATCCATCTGTAAGGCCTCGCGCTTCCCGTTCATCCTTGGGCACATCTGCATGAGTCATGGTGGCGGGATGGGTAATCATAGTTTCCACCGCCCCTAAACTTTCAGCTAACTGGGCAAGCTTTACTGAATTCATAACTGTTTTACCTGCAGGGATTCCACCTGTTAATTCAAATGAAATCATACCACTGAATCCGGACATTTGTGTTTTTGCAACATTATAGGACGGATGGGATGGCAATCCAGGATAGGTTACTTTTGAGACCTTTGGATGTGCCTCCAGATATTCCGCCACAGCCTGGGCATTCGTATCATGTTTTTTCATCCGCAAGTCCAACGTTTTGATACCCAAAATGGTAAGCCAGCAATCAAATGGGCCGGGCACAGCGCCAATGGTCTTTTGGACAAATTTTAATTGATCAAACAAATCTTGACGATTGGTAATGACTGCGCCGCCAATAATCTGGTTATGACCACTTAGATATTTGGTTGTGCTATGCATCACCAAATCTGCCCCAAATTCTAATGGTTTTAAAAAGACAGGTGTTGCAAATGTGGAATCCACACCAAATAATATTTTATGGGATTTAGCAATTTTTCCAACTGCTTCTAAATCAGTGATTTTCAAAAGTGGATTCGTAGGTGTTTCGACCCAAATTAACTTTGTGTTTGGCTGAATGGCATTTTCTATTTTATCAGGATTAGAAGAATCCACATAAGTGAATTTCAAACCATAATTAACCAAAATCTGGTTAAAGTGCCGTGATACACCACCATATACATCATCCGAACAAATCACATGATCACCGGATTTTAACAATTTCATACAACTATCAACGGCCGACATACCGCTGGCAAAAGCGATTCCGTATTTCCCGCTTTCAATCGTAGCCAATAGATTTTCTAAAACCTGACGGGTGGGGTTGGATGATCGCGTATAATCAAATCCTTTATCTTTCCCAACTTCCTCCAGCACGTAAGTGGCGGTCTGATATATTGGGGGCAGGATGGCTCCGGTTGTAGGATCTGGCGTCATACCTGCTTGGACTACTTTTGTATCAAATTTCATGAAATTTTCCTTTAATTACTGACAATTAACCTATCATTAAGAATTCTTTTAAGTCCGAATATTTACTGGACATTTTAGTCGACACTTTTTCTTTTTCCATCGCCATTTGCAATGGGTTTGGGAGAGAGATCTTTTCTCCAATAATGGGTTCGACCACATCGGCGAATTTCCCCGGATGGGCGGTTGATAATACAACACCCTTTGATTTTGAATTTGTTTCTCTTCGATATCTCTCTAATCCAAGAATACCCACAGCGGTGTGGGGATCAATCAAATAATCATATTCCATTTTAATATTTCGAATCATTTCCTTTGTTTGATCATCCGTAAAACTCCAACTGGAAATATCAATTTTTACCTGATTTACATCCTCATGAAATAAGTTTTGAATTCGATCCAGATTACTGGGAATACCCACATCCATTGCATTGGAGATTGTGGCAATTGCATCTCGTTTTTCTACATTTCCTGTGTGTAAATATTTTGGGAATACATCATTGGCATTGGTGGATGCTATGATTTTCTCCATTGGGATACCCATTCGATTTGCCAGCAATCCGGCAGTCAGATTTCCAAAATTCCCACTGGGAACACTAACAATTATTGGTCCTGTTTCACGACTTTGATTCCATGCCCATGCATAATAAATGGACTGGGGAAGCAATCGGGCAATGTTAATTGAATTTGCAGAACTTAATGAAAGCTTTTGTCGCAAATCCTTGTCTTGGAAAGCTGATTTAACCAACCGTTGACAATCATCAAAAGAACCGTCTATTTCTATTGCAGTAATATTCCCACCCAAGGTGGTGAGTTGTTTCTCTTGGATAGTACTCACGCGTTTTGATGGGTAAAGAATAATCACCCTGATACCATCGACTCCAAAGAAACCATTTGCCACCGCACTTCCGGTATCCCCGGATGTAGCCACAAGAATTGTTAATGTCTGATTCTGATTTTCTATAAAATGCGACATAGTCCGTGCCATGAACCGAGCTGCAAAGTCCTTGAATGCCAGGGTAGGTCCATGAAATAATTCCATCACAGAATCAGTATCATTCAATTCTTTTATTGGAATGGGATAATCAAATGCTGATTCACAGATATCTGTTAGTTGTGTTTTGGATAAATCATCTTTTGTGAATGGATGAATCATACAAACAGCACATTCGGAATAACTTAAATCTGACGTAAAAAAGTCAGGCTCTAAATAGGGTATAGTCTCAGGTAAATAAAGACCACCATCCGGCGCCAATCCTTGAAATAGTGCTTCCCTGAAGCCCACGGGCTCCGATTGATTTATCGTACTGTAATACTGCAACAATTAACCCAATATTTCTGGCGGTTCTGTATGAATCGGAGAACAATATGCCGTGCTGTTGAGATCAACTTTTCTAAAGGCTCTTTCCATTTCTGATCCAATTTTTACTGCTTTTTCTGATGAATCTGATAATGCAAATACCGCCGGCCCTGAACCTGAAATCCCACATCCAATTGCTCGTGCATCTATTGCAGATTGACGCACATCTTCATATCCTGGGATAAGTTTTGAACGATGAGGTTCTGCAAAATGATCCACCATAGATCGCCCCAATAAATCAAAATCGGATTCATGAAGCCCCAATGTGAACCCCGCTAAATTCCCAGCCTGTTCTACCGCAGAACTCAATGGTACATTTTTAGGAAGTAGTTGCCGCGCTTCTTTTGTATTGATTGTCATATCCGGTAAAACGGCTGTACTATAAAGGTTTTTCGGTACAGGTAAATTCAAGATATCCAGAGGATCATAACTCCGAATTAAAATAATTCCACCAAACACCGCCGGGGCAATATTATCTGCATGAAATCCACCGGATGCTACCGCTTCGCCCGCCATACCATGAATTAACAATTCTCCATTTTTAAACGGATTCCCTAATAATTCGTTTACCCCTACAACGGCGGCGGCGGCACTGGCAGAACTGGATCCAATCCCACTTCCTGGCGGAATACCTTTTTGAATTTTTACTTTAAATCCCTGAGCACTCCCAAGGGAATTCAACAAAGACAATATAGCTTTACCCGCCGTATTTTTTTCAGGGTCCGTTGGAATCGATTCTGACCTATACCCAGACATAGAAATTTCAATTCCCGGCTTATCTCGTTTTTCAATTGTTAATAAATCGTAGGGTTCAGATATTGCATATCCAATGCAATCAAATCCACACGAAACATTCGCCACAGATGCATTCCCTTTTATTCTAATGGAATCACTCATGTATTAATCCTTTGTCCACCAATAATTCGGCTACCAATATGGCACCACCTGATGCACCACGTACTGTATTATGGGATAAACCAATAAATCGAATATCAAAAAATGTATCTTTTGCAATACGCCCAACCGTAACGGCCATTCCATTTTGAGAATCTCTATCCAACTTGGGTTGTGGACGATCCGCTTCGTCTATAACAATAATGGGATTTCTCGGAGCTGATGGCAATCGTAATGTCTGGGGTTCTGCCGCGAATGATGATAAAATGGATTTGAATTCGTTTAAAGAAGGTACAGCATCCGTAAAGCCTAAATGAACCACAGCTGTATGGCCATCCACAACAGGAACACGTGTACACACTGCATTCACCTTTAAATCTGAAGCCCGAACAATTCCATTATCAGATAAATGTCCAAAAATCTTTAACGGTTCATTTTCCGTTTTTTCTTCTTCTCCACCAATATAGGGTACAACATTCTCTTGTAAATCTGGATTTGACAATGCATCGTATCCACCGCCCGATAATGCTTGAAGGGTGGTCACTTGTGCACGATTTACCGGAAAGCCTGCTTGTTTTAATGCTTCTAAAACAACAATATAGGATTGGATCGAGCAATTTGGTTTAACCGCTACAAATCCGGATTTAGGCAAATTTCGCTTTTTCTGCTGAAGGTGAATTACATTCGAATGATGTGGATTAATTTCCGGAATAATCATGGGTACATCATCCGTTTGACGATTGGCTGAACTCGTACTCACAAGTGAGTAACCTGCTTGTGCATAGGCGAATTCCAAATCACGGGTATCCGCTTTGTCCGGTAAGTCCATGGCAGAAAAAACACAAATGATATCATCAGGAGTGGCATCAATATCTTGCGCATTCCGAACAATTAAATTTGAAACTGAATCAGGTATCGGCGTATCCATAACCCATTTACCGTCCACAGCTTCCTTATATGTTTTCCCGGATGATCGCGCTGAAGCAGCAACATCCACAACCTGAAACCAAGGATGGTTTTCCAATAATCTTAAACAATTTTGTCCAACCATTCCGGTGGCGCCTAATACACTTACATTGATTTTTCTGTCTAAAGACATTTTAAAATATCTCCTAAAACGCCGGCTGCTGTCACTTCTGCACCTGCACCATGGCCTTTAATTACAAGAGGTGTATCATGATATCTTTTTGTTGTGAACACAATAAAATTTTCCCGCCCATTTTGATTATAAAATGGATTGTCTATCCCAACAGAATTTAATCCAACCACAGCTTTATTACCATCCCATGACCCAACAAATCTCAAAACTTTATTTTCCTTTTTAGCTAATTCGTAACGAGTCAAAAATTGATTATCGTATTCAGACAATTGAATCAAAAAATCATCAATAGATAGATCAGCATCCATTTCTGCCGGAATTAGATTTTCTACTGATACATCAACCAACTCTAATCGACGGCCCGTTTCTCTCGCTAAAATAAGAATTTTCCTGGCAACATCCATTCCATTTAAATCATTTCGAGGATCCGGTTCTGTATATCCATTTTTCCGAGCTTGTTTTACCAATTGACTGAAAGGAATCGACCCATCAAATTGACTAAATAGATAACTTAGAGTTCCAGACATTACGCCCTCAATTTTTTCAACTTTATCACCTGTATTCAAAAGATTTTGTAATGTTTCAATGATGGGCAGTCCAGCACCCACATTTGTTTCATACCTAAACTGGACACCTTGATTTGTTACTTTTTCACGAATAGAATTATAAAATTGTTGGCTCAAAGAATTGGCTATTTTATTTGCTGTAACAATGGAAAATCCATTGTCAATAATTTTTGGGTATTCCATAGAGAGTAATTCACTGGAAGTACAATCCACAAATACTTTTTTTCGATCTCGAGTTGAACTGCCAGCTATAAATTTGTCCAATTCATTTATAGTATCGGACTTTAGGAGAAGTTCTTTTGCCTTTAAGCATTGAAATTGATCATCACTTAACATCATTTTTTTGCTGGACGCAATCCCTTTCAATCGTATTTCACTTTCCGGCATTTGATTCAAAATATTCAGCAATTCTGAACCTACGGTTCCTGTCCCTGCCAGATATAGGTCCAATCCTGGTTTGGATTCTGAGAAAAATTCGTCATGGAGAGCTAAAAGTGCACTTTCGATTTCCTTGTCTTCAACAATAAATGAAATATTACGTTCTGAAGACCCCTGTGCAATGGCGATAATATTGATATGTTCTGCGCCTAATCGACCGAACACTTTACCGGAAATTCCTGGTGAATGACGCATTCCCTCACCCACAACAGCCACCATAGATAAATTCTCTTCAATTCGAATTCGACCGATATATTTATTCTCCATTTCAAAATTAAATTCATCTTCCAATATAGATACTGCCTTTTTTATCCAATGGGGATTGACAGCAAAACAGACTGAATGTTCGCTAAATGCCTGGGACACCAACATTATGTTAATATTTTCATTTGCCAAAGAAGAGAAAACTCTTCCAATCAATCCTTTCTTCCCAACCATACCGGCACCCTGTAAACGCAACAAGGCAATACCCGATAATGATGATATCCCTACGACAGTTTCACCCTTTGTATCCCGCGATTCTGAAATATATGATCCGGGATTTTCCATGGCAAAAGTATTTTTTATAACGATGGGAATTTTTTTATACTTTGCAGGAATCATCGTGGGGGGAAAAACTACCTTCGCCCCGGCATGAGCCAATTCCATGGCTTCTTCATAAGTTAAATGGGGTATGGTTTTAGCAGCTTCAACTATTCCAGGGTCTGCGGATAAAATACCATTCACATCTGTCCAAATTTCTATGATTGATGCATTAAGAGCTGCTCCAAAAATGGATGCAGAATAATCCGACCCGCTGCGGCCAAGGGTTGTGGTTTGTCCATCTTCTGCAGCACCGAGAAAACCGGTGATTATTTGGAGTTTTTTCCGACTTTTATAATAGGAACGAATTCGATTATAAGACTTTTGGTAATGGACATAGGCACAGCCAAAGCTTTTATCCGTTAAAACAACATTCCGGGCATCTAATTGTTCAGAAGGGATTCCATTTTGTGATAAATAATCTGACAAAATTGTAGTAGATAATAATTCACCATAAGATAAGATTTTATCCATCATTTTAGAGGACAACTTTTTCGTTGATGCAATTAATAAAAGATCCGTTTTTAAATTATTAAATAAATCTTCAATCTGACTTTGAGTCCTTTTATCACATTCCAATTCAGATATACAATCATTATGCCTTTGGATGATTGAGTCGAGTAAATCCTTGTTAATATTCCCCGTTCCTGCATCCTCAGCCAATTGGATCAGTATATTGGTTATACCGCCCATGGCAGAAACAACCACAGCCAACTCAGAATCATTTTTCTTTTTTTGGATAATATCAGCCACTTGCTTTATGTGCGCTGCACTTGCAATGGATGATCCGCCAAACTTTAATAGTTTAATTTTCATTTTGTAATTAGAACTGCAAATTTGATTTTCTTAAACCAAACAGACGCGAAATTTATCAAGGTACAGGCGATCTTTGGACATTATTATTGATTATTTATTTATCTATTTCTAAAAGAATTTTACCCAGACTTACTCGGATTAGCAGTAATCATAATTAAAAATTGAATATTAAATTCTCTACTAACATTTGAGAGATTAATACTTATATGAATACAATAAATAAAATAACAATCATTGGCGCAGGAAACCTGGGCCAGGCCATTGCCCATGGATTAGGGAAAACGGATTTATTTTCTCCTGGGAACATAACATTAACACGACGAACATTATCTGAATTAACTCAAATCAGCGATAGCGGATTTAATGTAAGCAACGATAACGCTTCAGCCATTAATGAAAGTGACATTGTCATCATCTCTGTTGGCCCCCAAGATGCTGAAAAGGTGTTGAATTCCTTTAAAGATAATCTTAATCCGGAAAAGCATATTCTTGTTTCTACAATGACAGGAATATCAATCGACTTAATCCAATCAATTATCGGAAAACAGATACCTATTGTGAGAATTATGCCAAACACGGCCGTTTCAATTTGCGAATCTATGACATGTCTTGCGGCTTTAGATGAACATTTGGAATCGTTAAAAAAGGTGAAAGAAATATTTGATTTATTAGGCCAAACTTTGGTGGTTAAAGAAAGTTTAATTGCACCAGCCACAGCTTTATGCGGATCAGGATTGGCATTTTTTCTCCGTGCCGTTCGAGCCGCATCCCAGGGTGGGACTGAAATTGGATTTCATGCAGAAGAAGCGATTCTACTTGCTGCCCAAACAGCCCGAGGGGCCGCTTCATTAACCATCAATTCTGATATGCATCCGGAATCAGAAATAGATAAAGTAACAACGCCAAAGGGAATCACTATCTCAGGGTTAAATGAAATGGAACATCAGGGGTTTAGTTCTGCCATGATTAAAGCAATTGTAACTTCAGCAAATAAAATTGATGATCTGTTGAACAATTAAATTACAATAGTGATTTTGCATCCGACAAGATTGCTAAAAATTAATAAATGATTTCCAATAACTATTCTACCAAATTTACTGAATTCAGTAAAAATAATCTTTTCCAATCGTTGGATGAACACCTTCAAATATTTATTCGAAAAACGGGTGAATCATACCGACTCACTTTTCAGGAATTACATCAATTGACAGAAATAGCTGTTGATTTCAATATGTGGAATGAATCCTCGATAGAAGAACTTTGGAATCAAATTGAACCATCAATTGGTTCGAATAATGGCAACAAGAAAAAACCGATTTTAAACAAAATCAAACAGAATTGGTTATCTTTAAAAAAGAATCCGTCCTCATACGAAAATAACGTAACTAAAATAAAAAGTGTTGTTCGAAAAATAAAAAATCATACAAAAGATCACGACATATTTGGACTCTGTCCGGTTGCTTCAGAAAAAACAGTCTGCTGCAATTTAAAAACCATCGATGCTATCCAAGGATGTGGACTTGGCTGCAGTTATTGCAGTATCCAAACTTTTTATGAAGATGGTGCAATCGGAATTGAAGCAAACTTGTGGGAGAAACTGGACAATATTAAATTAGACCCAAATAAACATTATCATATTGGTTCCGGACAATCATCCGATTCTTTGGCAATGGGAAATCGAAATGATGTATTAGAAGCACAATTGAATTTTGCCCGAAAAAACCCCAATATTATTCTGGAATTCAAAACGAAGACTAAAAATATTGATTATTTCTTATCCACAGATCTCCCTCAAAATATTATGGTATGTTGGTCTCTGAACCCCCAGACTATTATCAATAATGAAGAACATTTTACTGCTTCATTAGATCAGCGATTAAATGCTGCCAGACAATTAGCCAATAAAGGTGTCATCGTTGGCTTTCATTTCCATCCTATCCTATATTACGAAAACTATGAAAAAGACTATATTGATATTGTAAATACTATTTTGACAAAGTTTTCACCTGAAGAGATTGGTATGATTTCTCTCGGAACTTTGACCTTTATAAAACCAGCCATTAAGAGTCTTCGTTCCTTAGGAATACCAAGTAAAGTTTTACAAATTCCCATGGAAGATGCTGCGGGTAAATTTTCATATCCTTTAAATATTAAAAAGAAAATTTTTAGTACCATCTGGAATGCATTTAATCCTTGGAAGGAAAAAGTATTTTTTTACTTTTGTATGGAAGATAAAAAATTATGGACATCAGTTATGGGAAAATGTTATCATTCAAATGATGAGTTTGAAGATGCATTGTTTTCTAGTATCACCACAAAAATGACGGCAAATATTTAACATAAATAAACTTAAGAACCACTTATGAAAACGATTTTATATACCATCTCCGCACATTTATTACTCTCAATATCTTTTGCTCAATTCAACCCGGAAGGTGTTTCAGTCCATCGATTAAATAACGGTATGGAAGTCATTTTCATTGAAAATAAATCATTACCCATGGTGGGCGCCAATGTTGTTGTTAAAACTGGTTCTGCCTATGAAACATACGCCACAAGCGGCATGAGCCATATGTTGGAACATCTTCTTTTTAATGGAACCACAACGCGAGCCCAAAAAGAACTCTATGATGATGGTGATCGAATCGGCGCCTACAACAATGCCAATACTGGAGAATTTTATACCAATTACATGATGGTAACGCCTACAGAGCATATTCAATCTGGAATGGAGATTCAGGCAGATATGCTTTTTAATTCCATTCTTCCAGATGAAAAATATGAAAAAGAAAAAGGAATTGTATTAGAGGAAATTGCTCAAAGTCTGGCGCGTCCCGAAACACAAATTAAAACAGATATTCAATCGATTCTTTTTCAGGGACATTCACTTTCTCTGCCTACATTAGGTACTTATGCCACGATTGAGTCACTACCTCTATCGCCGGTTCGACAATATTATAAAGGAAATTATGTTCCCAATAACATGATATTGAGTGTAGTTGGAAATTTTGATTCTGCAACTATGCTGGAATGGGTAAAGAACATATATGGTAAACCGGGCCCCGGAAGTGTATTCCGCCCAGAAGATGGGGGTTTTGTAACAGGATTCGATTCATCACACATGGCCAGTGGTGTTTATCATCGCTCCCACTCGGATACAACTACATTGATTCACCTTGCATTTGGTTTGCCTTCCAATCCACTGTCCGGATTTTTCGATTTGATGGAAGAATTGCTCTCTAATCAAACGGATAAACTTCAGGCTGAAGCCAAGAATATATTGGGTGCATCTATCCAGTCTATCAAGGGTGAAATTCGCCAATCGCCTGTAGGAAATTTTCTCATTGTCAAAGCCAGCCTAGGCTCTGATGAAATCGTCACTGAATTAATCTCCTTTTTGTCCGAAGAAATTTCTGATATGAAATTTTCTATGAAAAAGGATGCGGTTTCTGCTTTCACTTCTGCTGAAAAAACATCCTTCTACAAAAGTTTAGAAAAACCCCATATGTTTGGGATTTATAATGCCCACGTTTTTGCTGAAAAAGGAGTGGATGGCTTTTTGTCTTCTTTTAATGAATCCATGTATTCAAATGCAGCAAAAGCATTGAAGAAATATAAAATTGAAGGCGAACCCACTGTTATCATTCACCACCCTTTAGAATCAGGGTCTCAGGATGTTTCGAAATCAAATTCTGCACAACTTTTTGACCATGAAGAATCTGGAACAACACTTATTGCCAAACAGAATGGTTCCAGTCCACTCCTGGCTGTCCATTATTTATTTAAACATAAATCACGATTTGAAAATGAGTTTGGAAAAGAGGCTGCAAAAATTCTGCATGATTGCTTTGGTCAGAGAATGAAATCGAATAAAGTGCAAAACCATATTGCTCCTTTTGGTCTTACGTTTACAGTTAATGATAACCCGTGGATTCCCATGGATGATATTTATCTCCACCATGATTTTGGATATATTCGTGTAGAAGGATTGGCGGATGATTTAAATGGCGCCATTCAATTTTTGAATCGAGCCTTTTTGGACTTTACTCCTACACAAGCCGAATTTGAAAAAGCCAATTCACCATCCTTTGGTGGTATGAAACGTAAAAATGTGGCAAAAGAAAAATTTAATGAATTAATGAACGAACATTTATATGGATCTCTATCTCAAGAAAACAATCCGCCAGAGTTGACTTATGAATCACTTCTTTCTTTTGCAAAAAAATACTGGACGCCTGAGAATGTGATTCTTTCAATAATATCTCCGGAATCTCCGCCTAAAGTAAATTCGCTTTTTTCTGGTTTTGGAAATAACCTCGGAATTGACAAAACGTCTGGATTGGATAAATCCTATAATCCTGCATCAATGCCCATATCAATCGAAGAAGACGGTGGTGGAGCCCAATCCTACTTATTTTGGGGTTTTATAAAGGAAATTAATCCAGAAGATAAGCCTGCATTATTGGCTCTTTCTCTAATCCTAAAAGATAAAATCGTTTTTGATATTCGAGAAAAACAAGGATTAGCATACCGGATGCATGCGGGCATCTCAATTAAAAAAAATAAAGCATTATTTTCTATCAATTTTGGTACCCGTCCAGAAAATGTAGATGTGATTATTCCACAATTCTCACGGTTATTCTCTATGAATATGCTTAATGATTTAGATGCGTCTATGGTAGAGAAATCTGTAAATATGTATTTGGGACGTATGATGTTTCGACGACTATCCAGCATCAACCAAGCTTATTATTTAGGCTATTCCCAGTATTTTGAAGGAGATATGAATTCGGATACAAAATTTTTGAATCGATTAAAAGCAGTGACACTTGTTGATGTAAATCGAGTAGCAAAAAAATATATGGATGGACAAATTCCAATTTCTATAATCGTACGATAATTATTTTTTCTATTAATAACAATAAAGGGGGGAAATAGATAATCTATTATCTATTGATAGAAAACGTCGTTGTGACGGCAAAAGTAAGCGAGAAAAAAGGAACTATAAAAATAAAAATGCCTTTCCGCCATAAGGCGGAAAGGCATTTTTGCTCCGGAGGAGGGACTCGAACCCCCGACCTGGTGGTTAACAGCCACTCGCTCTACCAACTGAGCTACTCCGGATCGTGGATTTTAAATCAAAACTGATTCAAAAATCGGCGCGAATTTATACTATTTCTCCCCCCAGCACCAAGGCCTACATTTCTTTTTCTGCTTCCAGTATTTTTCCGTCAACAAACAGACCATGTTTTGTTTGATCAGGTGTAATATAAACTGTTCCATCTTCATCGTGGGGTTCACCAAATACAGAATGAATGGATTTCAACCCACCCATCCATTTTCGTTTATCCGAAATATAAACTAGGTCCCCAACCTCCGCCTTCATTTTAGCCATATCTTTATTTGAAAAATGGACAACAGTTTCATCACCCTCCACCCGCTTCAAATAAACTAAAACTGTTTCGCCTTCCTGATCATTGGGATCGCCGCCCTTAAATAAGTTCCGAGCGATATTTATTGATCCTGCGGTTAACCCGTTTGTATTCAGATTTTCATCATATTTAACATAATACGTCACTGTCAGTGGCACCAGAATCATTACGGCAATCGTAGCAAAAACCTGAACAGATAACATTGAAACATTAAACAAGACTATTGCAAAAACCATAATTGTGATTGCAACCATGATGTTCATAATCATTTTCTGGTTTTGTTTACCCCTGATTGTTGAAATTATTTTTCTCTGCCATTGAGTCGTCAGCGTAACGATAACTGCAGCACCTGTACATACAAGCGTATTGTATAGCGCACGGATGTATGAATAGGGATGATCCGGATTCATTTCTATACCATGATCAAAGGGAGCAATCAAGATTCCAGGATATCTGGCACCCAAAATCATGAGTGCTACTCCGCCGACAAATGTCGTAATCACAGCCGCAGGGGTAAATCGTTTCCAGAATACCCCCAAAAAGATTCCCACAACTAACGGCGGTGTCAATGTTGAATGAAAATATCCATGTGCTTCATATACTGTGGGGAAATTTTTGAAGGCAAGTACAGCCAAAACACCCAAAGCGGTCACACCCATGGATGCATAACGAGCAACGAGCAATTCTTTCCGATCTCTTTCATTATTCGACATGACATTTCTTTTAACAAACTTTTGGACGGGTCTATAGACATCATTAATAAAAATTGCAGCCGTCGCATTTATAAGCGTATCCACTGTACTCATTAATGCTGCAGTCAAGGCTGCCATAATGAATCCGAACATGCCTGGGCTTGCGATGATATTGGCAACAACGACAAAAATTTGATCAGGCGAAACGGATGGACTGACAATATCAGGACTGACCACGGAGATGGCTTTCCCAATCCATCCAGCGTTCCCTACAACAATGGCTGATATGGGTAATACAAACAGAATATTTACAGCAGCTGCCTTCCGGCCTTCATTTACATTTTTACATGCCATAAATCGCATGATTAACCCTTGATTCATAAACAAAAAACCAATGGATCCCGCAATGGCATCTTGCCAAAAAATACCGACAAAATTAAAGTTTGCAGGCTGATTGAAATCAGCCAGAGGCAGTTTCCATTCCGTGGGTAATAGATTCCAAAATAAATCAAATCCACCCAAATAGGTTATACCGAAAAAGAATAGAAGTAATCCTGCAAACAGAAGGATAAATCCCTGGAGTAAATCCGTGAATATCACAGCTGTCTGTCCGCCAAAGGTAATATAAATTCCGGTGATCACCGCAATAACCATAATCGCACCCATAAGCGTGATGGGCAATGTCATCCCGAATACAGTAAAAGCTTCCGGCAGCATGGGGATGACTGCCTTCCCCAGCGTCAGGAATCCAATGCCAATATATCCTATCATATATAGCAGTAATAGGATGGTTGCAAGAAATCGGGCTGAGGGGCTAAATCGTTTTTCAAAATATTCCGGAATGGATCGGATTTTGGAATAAACGATAATCGGAAGCCATCCAAACATAAAAAATGGAATGAAAAACCAATCATTCAAATATGTCATTGAGGAAGAAATGCCGTGTTCAAACCCTTTTGCAGAATACTTAACAAAACTGTGACTGCCCACACCGGTAGCCACGATTGACATGGTGATTAACCACCAGGAAAATCTCCGTCCACCAAAAAAGAAATCGGATGTATTTTTTGTATATCGTCCGAAATAACTGCCGAAAAGCATGATCACAATAAAATACACGACCATTACAATCCAATCCGTCGTGGTACCTATACTATGAAATGTCTGCATTAGGCACCCCCGGTTTTTCTCAACATCAATGTCACAACAATAAATACCACTACCATTCCAAGTAGAACAATGGGCACTGAATAGACAGAAATAATATCCAATGCTGCCCATGTCATGAGCGCATGCATCATCAGGTACCAAACAAAACCAAAGAGGAGTACCCACATCCATTTTTTATGGGCTTTACGACTCAAATCAAAAGAACCAGATTTTATGGTTATAATAATTCCAGATACAAAAAGAATTCCACCGAGTCCATAAAGATAAATAAAGGGAAGCCAGGTATGTGAAAAGTTCATTTTATTTTTTCAGTTTATTAAATTCAAGTTTAAGATTATCGTATGTTTCAAGCAGACCGTCAACCATCACTTTTGTATGGCCCACAACAGGCATAAAATTAGTATCCCCCACCCATCTTGGCACGATATGAAAATGAATATGATCTTCTATGCCTGCGCCGCCGGCAGAGCCAATATTGGCACCGAAATTGAACCCCTGGGCTTGCATCCTAGTCCTGAGAATGGCCATTGTTTCATCAGCTAACGCCATAATTTCACTCATGCATTCTTTTTCTAACAATTCAGTTGTATCTAAATGCTTATAGGGACTAATCATTAAATGACCATTATTATAGGGATATAAATTCATCAAAACAAAGGTGTAATCCCCTCGATATAAAACAAGATTTTCTCTGTCTTTATTGTCCTGAGATTTAGCGCAGAATACACATGCTTCATCCTTGTCCTTTTTAGTCCGGATGTATTCCATCCGCCATGGAGCCCATAGTTTATTCATGGTTTGGTGATTAGTGAGTTGTAACTGGTGAGTTGTAAGAGAGTATAATCGGGAGTCATTTGTTATACTGAATTTTTTGATTATTAAAGGTACGCAATATAACCATTGATTTTTTTACCAATTCATATCCTTTTTCTTTAAGGGTATTGCACACGTCAATACTATAGTAATTTTCATCAATACAAATATTTAAATCATCAATAATCTCCTCGGTTGAGCCACGAGCGATTCGACAGAATTGCATTGATTCCTTAAAATGCCAACGGCCGTGGGCCTCTGCTATATTATTTGAAACTGAAATGATCGCATCTCGCATTTGACTTGTTAAGTTATATTTTTCTTTATCAGGCAGTTGATTAATGACAACATATACACGTGTTCTAAATGCCCTCGCAAGTTGATATACTTCGAAGTTATCCAACTTAAAACGATCTGGTTCACTTATGAAGTTATTTTCAGTCATGTCTTTTTCTTTGTAATCAACCATCAAATATGTTACCACTCATCAGTTAGCATTCACCAGTTACTACTCAATCTTCTTCCTGAGCTGCTTTCGCGCTTGCAGTTACTTTCGCTTCCATGTCTCGAGGAACTTCTTCATAATGACTTAATTCTTCTGAATGAATACCACGTCCACCAGTGAGGGATCTTAATGTTGTGGAATAATGATACATTTCTGATTGAGGAACTTGTGCTTTGATCTGCTGAAATGCGCCCTCCGTATCCATGCCCATTATTTTCCCCCGACGACTGGAAATATCTCCCATCACATCACCCATATAATCTTCAGGAATTTTAATTTCTACATCCAAAACCGGCTCAAGCAAACAAGGATTGGCCCCCATAAAGGCTTCTTTAAAAGCATGTTTCCCTGCCATTTGAAACGCAATATCTTTTGAATCAACCGGATGCTGTTTTCCATCGTAAAAATCAACTTTTAAATCCACCACACGATAGCCAGCCAATACACCCTCTGTACAGGCGGCTGTTACACCTTTTTCCACAGATGGGACAAAAACTCGATCTACACTTTGCCCAACCAATGAATGTAAGAATTCAACACCCTTTCCACGGGATTTTGGCTCTACTTTCATCCATACTTCTGCAAATTGTCCTGCACCACCGCTTTGCTTTTTATGTCGATATTTTGAGGAACCATTTGCCCGGATTGTTTCTCGATATGGAATTCTGGGTTTGAACGATTCTACATCTACATTAAAACGACGCTTCAGCCGATCGATGGATACTTGAAGATGCAATTCTCCCTGACCTGAAAGAACGGTTTGCCGCAGTTCAGAATCCACCCTGTAAACAAAAGTGGAGTCTTCTTCGTGTATAGTAGCCAAACCAGTGGCAATTTTTTCTTCATCACCTTTAGCCTTAGATCTAATGCCAAGATGAATATTTGACTTGGGTAATTTAACCGACGGAATTTTAACTTTATTATTTGCGCCGGTTAATGTATTTCCTGTATGGGTATCTTTCAATTTAACGACTGAACCAATATCCCCGGCATTTAATGTGGAAACACTGGTTCTGGTTTTTCCATTCATTAAGAACATTTGTCCAAACCGTTCCGACCTGCCACGGGACGTATTAAACAAATCCATACCTGTTGAAATTGAACCGGAATAGACACGAAAAAAAGAAAGCTCACCTACATGAGCTTCACTAATTGTTTTAAATACATGCACTACAGGGTTATTTCCATCCAACGCAATATCTACCGCTTCACCCGAGTTTGCATCCTCCCCTTTGATCTTCGAACGATCAATAGGTGATGATCCATATTTTGCAATAAAATCCATCACACGGGCAACACCGATATTTTGAGTGGCTGCCGTACAAAATAATGGAATAAAAACTTGATTCTGAATGGCCTGATGTAATCCATCCCGCATTTCCTCTTCGGATAAATTCCCCTGTTCAAAGAATTTTTCCAATAATGAATCATCAGACTCTGCCACATACTCAATTAACTCTTGATGAAGTTCTTTCACACGGTCATTCCATTCTTCCGGTAAATCCGCTTCCGTATATTGTCCACTGCCATCGGTTTTATAGGTAATCAACTCACTCCGTAATACATCAATAATTTGATTAAAGCCGGGACCAGAATTTACGGGCAGCTGCATGGGGAATACATTTCCCCCAAAATGATCTTTAGCTTGCTGGAGGATTTCGTCAAATTTGGTATGTTCTCGATCTAGCCCATTCATAACAATCATTTTGGGCAGGCCGTAATCATTGGCATAATTCCAAACCTGTTCCGTACCTACTTCGATGCCATTCACCGCATGAACGACAACAACAGCCAAATCCACCACCGCTAAAGAAGAAATTGATTCACCGATAAAATCGAGATATCCCGGTGTATCAATCATATTAAATTTGGTTTCTTTCCATTCCAAATGAAGGGGGGACGAATGAATGGAAATTTGTCGCTGGTGTTCATCATGATGATAATCAGATATAGTAGAACCCCCTTCAATGGATCCGATACGGTTAATTTCGCCTCCATTTGAAAGCATAGATTCAGATAAAATTGTTTTTCCTGTGGCGCCATGTCCAACAATGGCAAAGTTACGAATATCTTTTGCGGCGTATTCTTTCATGATAAATATCCTTTAATTATTTTATGAAATTTTTGATTAAAATCTTTAGTGTTTCTCAACCTCGGACAAAGGATGGAAACCTGAAGTGTACTGACGACTTGGGTCTTATTTCAAGAACTTTTAGAAAATATCCTGTTGGATATCTTCCATATAGGCACGCAGTACGGGCTGGACAAATATATTATTTGTATTCAACTTTCCAAATTCTTTTGCCAGGACGTTTAATCGTTGATCAATCGGTTTTATTTTATTAAGCACAATGTAGGTTTCTTCATTTACGGAACATATCCCACCCTTGAAATCCCCCTTCCCCTGAACAATATTAATTTGCATTTTTTCTGCCAACTCTTCAAAAAGGGTCAGCAGTTTTTCTGCTTTCAATTTCGCCACGGTTTACAAAAGGTCGTTTCTTTTTTTCTTTTCGAGATAATGAACCAGCACCTTCACGTCCTCAACCTTTTCACGTGGAACGACCAATGTGGCATCTTCCGTGTTCACTACCACTATATTATTTATACCAATAATCGCCGTAAAATGGCCATTGGATTGAATTAAATTATTGTGTCCATCAATGACAACCCCTTCACCCCGAATGACATTTTTTTCTTTTGACTTCGGGGATACATCATATACCGCTTCCCATGAACCGAGATCGCTCCATTCAAATTCGGCTTTCACCACATAAATATCATTGGACTTTTCCATGAGACCGTAATCCACAGATTCCGGGTCTATATTATTCCAAAGCCGGGTGAAATCCTGGTTTTGAGAAACGCGTTTTTCGATTTTCCCCAACTGGTCATTTAAATCCGGCATATATTTTTCAATTTTTTCAAAGAATGTGGATACTTTCCAAATGAACATGCCCCCATTCCATAAAAAATCACCGCTTTTTAAAAATCGTTTTGCCAATCCTTCATGAGGTTTTTCAGCAAAAGTTTTTACTTTGTAGCCATTCAGATGATCTTCAGGGCTGTTTGGATTGTATTGGATATAACCATATCCCGTAGAAGGAAAAGTAGGTTCAATTCCTATGGTCACTAATGATCCATTTTTATTTGCCAGTTGAATTGCAGACCGAACAGTCCTGGCGAATTTTTGGTGCCCTACAATGAGATGATCTGCAGGAAAAACGCCCATAACTGCATCTTCACGAATATTTTTAATATGGAGTGCTGCAAGGCCGATGGCCGGTGCAGTGTTTTTTCCGCTGGGTTCCACAATGATATTTTTGGGTTTTATACCCGTAATCAATTTCCGGATTTTAGGCGCCAAATCTTTTCCGGTCACAATGAAAACATCTTCGACATTTTTCATCTTTTTCAGGCGATTGACTGTCATTTGCAGCATAGATGTTTCGCCCACAATATTCAAAAGCTGTTTTGGATTTTCTCCACGGCTGGATGGCCAAAATCGAGTGCCGCGTCCTCCTGCCATAATTACACTATACATCTGGCTATTCCCTTTCTTCCCGAATTAGACCCACGTCAATATCCCAATTAGCACGAACATCAAATGTATCCGGATGAATATAAAACCATTCACTGGGCTGGAATGGATGAACGGACCCATAGGAAAATTCTCCATTCCTATCCCGATCAAAAATTATCATCAAACGATATGGTCCTTCAGGTATGTTTGAAAAGTGAAATTGAAGGTCCGAATTTACGGAAGAATGAAAAATTTCGGACTCTTTTTTCAACGCACTTAGTTCGATCAGTGGATTGACCCCACCATCTTCAACCATACCACTCAAACCGCCATACCCTAACTTCTTCTCTGAATTAAACCGAACATAATTGACAGAATCTTTGAGAGATTTTCCTTCAATCGGAGTCAATTTATCGGCGAAAATCATCAATATATACTTTGTTTTTTCTTCCCAACCATTCGGAGGTAGAAATTCAATTTCGATTGGATTAATCCAATCGAATGCCACCACAACCGTATCCGAATCGGCAACCAAAAAAAATGCACTGTCGGTGACCGCCATTATTGGTTTTGAAAAAACAATGGGAATGGTTGGGCCCCCATCCTTTTCCAAACGGACGGTAACCGTACTTTTCGGTAATGATTGTTTTACATGGGTTGTATCCGATTTTGTCGGGACTCGAAAATTGATTTTTGCATGGGCCAGTAGTGTGTCTACCTTTGATAATACAGCCGCCAATCTTAATTCTGCTTTTCCACTATTTAATGTATCCGGCGCCATGATTAAAAACCGCTTTTTATCCTGTTCATCCTGGTAAAAGTCAAGCGGCTGCACCGTTTCTTTTGAATCAATTACATTTAACCCTTCGAAGGTAATTTCATCCAATTCCCAGTTAAAGTACATCCATCCCCATCGTTGTCCCATCCACTCTCCGTGAGTCATTTTCAGTGGAGGTGTTTCCCGTTTTGGGTTAAGGAAAACCCCTTCGACTATTTGATTTTTTCCTAAAGAATACAATGTATCTGAACTGACACCATGGGCCATCCTTTCGGGGATAAGATTGGCTCCGGCAGCACTTCGTTCAATTCCCATTAAAACATAGTCACCCGGTGCCAAATACTTGAAATTGAAAAATCCATCATCATCCGCTTCAGCCACATACAATGGTTCCGTAAAAAACACCGAATCATCAAAACCACTTTTTAATTTCCATAAATGAACCCCATACCCATCTTCTCCAAAAACCCTTCCGGATATGATACCTTCATCAATAACGTCTCCCGTGCTGAATGCAATCTGGATTGATTGATCCAAGGCAACACCACGTTCATCTTTTAAATTTCGATTGAGGGTGATGACATAGGTTTGGTCTGATAATAGGTTCTCCGGAAAATTGATTATGATTTCATCATCCGCATATTTTATTCCCGCTGGAGAGTCAAGTCGGGGAGAAATTTTGATGGCATTCTTGATCGATTTTTCACCAATATATTCAGAAAACTTTATGGATACTTCTCCCCCTTTAAAATAAAGACTGCCAGCCTTTGGCGTAGCGGAAACAAATTGGGGCGGTATTTCATCTTTAGGTCCACCATCGGGGGGCGCCACTGCGGCACAGGAATAGATCAAGAACGCAACTATCCAGAGTAGGATGATTAGAATAAGTTTTCTCAAAATTAAGGGTTGTGTCAAATCAATTATAATTCTATTCAGGTGGTTCTAAATTTACTGGTATTTCAGTTTTATATGTCATTTCGTTTTTATTGATATTCGTCGTTATGCACCAAACTTTCACACCATTATTTTTCGCATTTAACAATGCATGTGCAAATGTTGGGTCCCTGTCCCACATAGGTTCAAATCGATTTGCATCGGGCCGTTGACAGACAAATAAAATCCCAGCACCCTTCCCTCTGTTTACCAATTCTGCCAATGCTTTCGCATGACGTGCACCCCGATCCGTAACCGCATCAGGGAATTTCGCTAACCCTTTATCCACAAAAGTCACCGACTTTACCTCTAAATAAAATGGGTTTTCATTTTTATCATCTAACAAAAAATCAAACCGATGGTTCCCGTGGGTTATTTCCGGTTGAACTAATTGGTAATTTTCGAACATGGGAAGTTTTTTTGCTTGAAGCGATTCCAAAACAAACCGGTTTGGAAGTGCAGAAACCAGAGATATTAATTGACCTTCGTGGCGTACCATGACTGTGGAATATTTCGTTTTTCTCTCGGACCCTTCTGGCGCCGGCCTCACCCATAACTCAGCATCAGGTATGAGTAACTCTTTTAATCGTCCCGGGTCCGGCAAATGGGAACGGACAATTTCCCCGTCAACTTCTACCAAGGTAATGAAACGATTGGGTCGATCAACGAATTTTCCTGAGACCAGTGGCCCTTCGATTTTCAAAAAAAATATCCATTATTCATACCGTAGAAGTTAGAGGATAAAACACAATCTTCTCATTCATAATCTTAAATCAGGATATTATTTTGCTATCATATTATTTTACAATATATTCTTCTGTATTTTTTGTAGGCAAACGAAGAATCTTATGCAATTAGACCATACTGACAAAAACATTCTAAATGAACTGCAAACCCATGCGCGGATTACCAATGCTGAATTAGCCAAGCGGGTGAACCTTTCTCCATCCAGTACGTTGGAGCGGGTGAAAAAACTGGAGTCCAGCGGGTTAATCGACAGGTATGTGACTTTACTGAATGCCCGTATTGCCGGGTTTACCTGTTTTACTTTCGTCGAAGTAACATTAACCCGTCACGGAGAAACACCTGTGGAAGATTTTTTCAAATCCATTTCAGATATGGACGAAGTTTTAGAATGTCATCATATCACCGGCGAAGGTGATTTTCTTCTCAAAATCGCCACAAAAGATATCCCAGATTATGATCAATTAATTCTCCATGGACTTTCGGCGCTGCCCAATGTACAGCATCTAAAAACTTCTGTAGTCCTTTCTACTTTTAAACACCAAACAAAATTACCCATTTAACATGGCCCTGGTTCCTTCATACATTCAAAACCTGGCTCATTACACACCGGGCAAACCGATTGCCGAAGCACAGCGCGAATTGGGTATTCAAGAATTCATTAAACTGGCTTCAAACGAAAATCCCCTGGGTCCATCTCCCAAAGGGATGGAAGCTATCGAAAATTCTCTCACAAATCTCCATCGTTACCCCGATGCCACCGGGTATGAACTCCGTACCAAACTGGCAGATCGATTCAATATTAAAATAGAAAATGTGGTTTTGGGCGCAGGATCCGAAGGCATCATGTCCACGATTATGCGGACCTTTTTATTGAGTGATGATGAAATTATCAGTGCGGCAAATTCATTCATCGGATTTAAAGTTTTGGCTAATGCATCGGGCCGGCGCATCCACTGGGTTCCCATGAAGCATTATCACTACGATCTGGAAGCCATGGCAGATAAAATAACCGACTATACCAAGATTATTTATATTGCCAATCCGGATAACCCCATGGGAACCACAATCACCCGGCAAGAGTTTGATGAATTTTACACTCATGTGCCAGAGCGGGTATTGATTATTTTAGATGAAGCCTATTACGAATTTGCCCAAAAATCTCACGACTATCCCGATTCCATGAATTACCGTTATGATAATGTGATAACACTTCGCACTTTTTCAAAAGCATACGGCTTAGCTGGTATCCGGATAGGATATGGGTTTGCTCATGAAAGCTTGATCGGGAATTTGATGAAAGTGAAAGTACCATTCGAACCGTCGCTTGCGGCCCAAGCTGCCGGAAAAGCTGCATTGGATGACAATGTGTTTTTGAAAAACACATTAGATTTAAATAAAAATGGGATGGCCTTTTTAAAAAAGGAATTCGATACACTTGGCATTGAACACGTTTCATCCGCAACAAACTTTATCACCACAGTCTGGGAATCCGAAGAACGGGCATCCAGACTCACCCAAGCGCTTTTAGAAAAAGGAATCATCGTCCGGCAACTCACGGGATTTGGCTGGCCTAACTGCATTCGCATTTCGATTGGCCTTGAAAATGAAAATCAAAAATGTATTGAAAGCCTTTGTCAGGTTTTATAATCTGATAATCAATTAGGAGAAATATATTATGGCAATAATTACAACTGAATGGACTGGAACGGAATATTTTCCCATCACTGAGGTGAATCATTTGGAATTCTATGTAGGGAATGCAAAACAAGCCGTTCACTATTACCGCTCTGTTTTTGGAATGCAGCCCTACGCCTATGCGGGGCCAGAGACAGGACAAAGTGATCGGGTCAGTTATGTCTTAAAACAGAATAAAATCTTTTTTGTTTTTACCACGCCTCTTTCTTCGGACCATCCAGCATCGGATTGGTTGAAAAAACATGGCGACGGTGTTCGGGATATTGCATTCAAAGCGGAATGCGAAAAAACTGCCCATGATTCCTGTGTGAGCCGCGGCGCTGAATCTGTTTATGAATCAGAATCCACCAAAGATGAAAGCGGAACATATCGAAAAGCCGCCATTAAAACTTATGGTGACACCATCCATTCATTTGTCAATTCAAATGATTATAATGGTTTATGGGAGCCGGGTTACATCACTTTGGAATTGCCGGACTTGAAATTTGAAGATCCGGGCTTACTGTTGATCGATCATATTGTAGGCAATGTAGAAGAAGGGAAAATGAATGAGTGGCGTGATTTTTATGAAGATGTATTCGGTTTTACCAATTTTGTTGTCTTTGATGAAAATGATATTTCAACCAAATTTTCTGCATTAAAAAGCCGAGTCATGCGGTCTAAAAATTGGAAAGTAAAATTTCCCATTAATGAACCAGCATCCGGTTTGAAGAAATCTCAGATAGAAGAATATCTGGATTTTAACGAAGGTCCAGGCGTGCAGCATATCGCCCTGTTAACTGATGACATTATCAAAACCATCACCGCACTGCGAAATAATGGTGTAGATTTCCTCTATGTACCGGACACATATTATGATGAACTCTCTGATCGAGTCGGGTCCATTGATGAAGCATTGGCGCCATTAAAAGATTTAGGGATTTTGGTAGATCGGGACGATGAGGGCTATCTGCTCCAACTTTTTTCTAAACCGGTGGAAGATCGACCCACCCTTTTTTACGAAATTATTCAGCGAAAAGGATCTCGCGGATTCGGGCAGGGAAATTTTCAGGCATTATTTGAATCGATTGAAATTGAACAGGAACGGCGGGGAAATCTTTAATTGAAGTTTGTAACTTACACAAGGAGTAAAAGTTCGAAACCCAGATTTGGTTTTATCCGAAATGAATGGGTTGTAGATGTATTAGATGCTGCCATTTATATAGATGAGAATCACGGAAATTCAAAATTTATGTCTATTCCTTCTTCTTTACAGTTGGCCTTAGAGAACTGGTCTGAAATATTCGAAACATTAAAACAATTGGATCAATTTCTTCCTGAACCTCAACTGGAAAATTCCTTTGTTAATGAAAAACCCGTTGCCCAAACTATTGATTCGGTTCAATTGTTACCCCCGGTTTCGGAACCAAAAACATTTCGGGATTTTTATGCCTTTGAGCAGCATGTAAAAACGGCAAGAGCTAACCGTGGACTGGACATGAATCCTCTCTGGTATGATTTGCCTGTGTTTTATTTTTCCAATCCAACAGCCCTTTATGGGCATCAACAAAATATCCCCTACCCTGCACCTTCCAAAGAATTAGATTTCGAATTGGAGTTTGCTGCCGTTATCGCCAACGGGGGTCGAAATATCCCTGCGAAAGATGTAGATGCATTTATTGGTGGATACACCATTTGCAATGACTGGTCTGCACGCGATTTTCAACGAGAAGAAATGGCCTTGGGATTAGGTCCAGCCAAAGGTAAAGATTTTGGAACCAGTTTTGGGCCCTATATGGTCACGCCGGATGAATTAGCGAATTCTATTGGAGAAGATGGAAAATTATCTCTGAAGATGACCTGCCACGTGAATGGAAAAAAAATATCCGAAGGAAATACAAACGATCTCTACCATTCATTTGGCGTAATGATTGAACATGCCAGTAAAAATGCAACGCTTCATGCCGGTGATTACATTGGATCTGGAACCGTAGGTACAGGCTGCATCTTAGAACTCCGGCCTGAAAATACCGGCGGTTGGATTCAAAAAGGAAATGTGGTTACATTAGAAGTAGAACGACTGGGAATTTTGGAAAATAAAATCGTGTAGAGAAACGGTATGTTTACCTGCCCTTGGCGTGACCGTGACTCTACATCTTTAATTAAGGATCAACAATGCCATTTTATCAAAAACGTGGAAATATTCCAAACAAGCGACATATTCAAATGAAAGATGCGTCCGATAATTTATATTGGGAAGAACTCATTAGCCGTGAGGGATTCAATTCCCTCTATTCCAATGTGTATCATCTGAATCCACCCACCACAGTAGAAGCTATAGGTGATTGGGCGCCTATTCAATTAGAATCACAGACAGGACCCCATAAAAATCGGCACATTCGCACCGGTGAATTAAAGTCCAAGGGCGATCCTATTTCGGCCCGAATTCCCCTTTTATTTAATCAGGATACCATTATTCATAAAGCACATGTGGATCAATCTATGGATTATCTCTATCGGAACGGACATTATGATGAAGTGCTGTTTATCCACACCGGAAAGGGAGAATTTTTATCCAATTTTGGTCAACTAGAATTAAAACCGGGAGATTATGTGGTTATTCCCCGGGGTGTAATTTGGCAAATAAAAATAGTTGAACCCATGCGCATACTTGTGGTGGAATCTTCCGGACCGGTCGAAACGCCGGACCGATATCGAAATCGGTTTGGCCAACTCATGGAACATTCACCCTATAGCGAAAGAGATATCCGAACTCCGGAATGGACAGATCCCATAACAAATGCTGATCCTATGACTGTACTTGTTCGGCTACAAGGTGGTTTCCAAGCCTATACATATACCCATCATCCTTTCGATTTGGTTGGTTGGGATGGATATTACTTTCCATGGATTTTTAACATTAATGACTTTATGCCCATCACGGGGAAGGTTCATTTACCACCGCCTATTCATCAAACATTTCAGTCTCCCGGATTCGTCATTTGTTCCTTTGTTCCGCGACTATTCGATTATCATGAAGCGGCCATCCCTGCGCCCTACGCTCACAGCAATGTGGATTCGGATGAAGTACTTTATTATGTAGAAGGAAATTTCATGAGCCGAAAAGGTATGGAACCGGAGTCCATGACGATTCATCCTATGGGATTGCCCCACGGTCCTCAACCTGGAAAGATTGAAGCGTCCATCGGAAAAAAGGAAACAATAGAATTGGCCGTCATGATTGACACGTTTACACCTCTTCAATATGCAGATTCTCTTACTGCAATTGACGATGCCGATTATCCTTACTCCTGGCAGGAGGAAAAATGATTATTGAACCAAATCAACAATCGTTTAAAGATAATTATAAACTCATGATTGGGTCCATTGTACCTCGCCCCATTGCTTTTGTATCGACCAAATCGAAAGATGGTGTTGATAATTTGGCGCCATTCTCTTTTTTCAACGGTGTATGTTCAAATCCACCTACTATTTCTTTTTGTCCTGTGAGGCGAGGATCTGATGGACAAATTAAAGATACGTTGAAAAATATTCAGGATACGGGCGTCTTCGCGTTGAATATTGTGAGTGAATCATTCGCATCCGAAATGGTGTCCACCGCTACAGAATTTCCACCGGAAATCAGTGAATTCGATGAATCCGGGCTTACACCAGTTTCCTGTGAAAAAATAGATGTTATGCGGGTGAAGGAATCAAAAGTGACTTTCGAATGTGAATTGAACCAAATAATCGAAGTAGGTGATGGCAGCCCCGGAAGCGGATTCCTCGTTTTGGGAACCATTGTACTTTTTCATGTGGCTGGTGAACTATATGACAGCGGGCGGATCGATTTAGAAAAACTCCAACCCATCGGCCGGCTAGCCGGACCCAATGGGTATTGCCGGGTAACAGATCGATTTGAAATTGAACGGAAAATTAAACCTGATGGATAACAATCCTCATTGTTTAACTTATTACAGATCATGTAGATAATACATAACGTCTATTTGCAGAGTAAATAAGCTGAACACAATATTGGGTTTGGTGAAACGTTGGTAAGAATTGGAACTGGAAAAAATTTAAATGTGAGTAACACTTGATAAAAAACTAGGAATAAAGAACGATTCTGTTGTTCTGATTTTCGGCACAACCAAAAATAGACAACAGACATTGAAAATATATGAAAGTGCATTAACCAGCACTATTGAATGAATATTAGTTCAATCTAGAGCCACAAATAATAAATAGTGCCATTTACTGCTTTTTATTGTGTATTTCCTGAATCATTGTTTATATTCACACATAAAAGAGCTGTATAATGCACTTAAATGAACTCATACACACACTAAAGACAAGACGTAAAATACTGGGCGTTACGCAAGAACATCTTGCTGAATTGTCCGGTGTAGGCCTGCGCACATTGAAAGCGTTGGAAAGCAGTAAAAGCAACCCTACCTTCAACACACTGATTAAACTGGCAGACGTGTTGGGTATGGAATTAAAACTGGACGTAAAAAAAACAATACACTAATAAATGCGAGTGGCAAAAGTATACCGAAACGAACAACTGGCCGGAACCTTAATACAGTATAATCCTAAAAATTATGAGTTTCGCTATGATGATACCTGGTTTACCAATGACAACCTGCCTGCAATTAGCTTGACGCTGCCTAAAACACAGCAAACATACCGAGCAGACCACCTATTCCCCTTTTTCTTTAATATGCTTTCCGAAGGAGTGAACAAGAAGCTGCAATGCCGACAGCTAAAAATTGACGAAAATGATTACTTCGGACTGCTAGTGGCAACCGCCGCAACTGATACCATCGGAGCCGTCACTATTGAACGTGAAAAAAAATGAACATATCTGAAATTAAATATTGCCCGGGAACGTTAGCTAAGGGTTTTAATACGTATAGCAAAACTTGTTTGAATAAAGTATTTAACGGCAGAAAGGTAAGTCATATTCTGCCTTACAACCCTCCCCAGGTCAGCGAAGAAGATGCTAAAAAATTTTTAGAAAACCGGAACCGTATTTCCATATCAGGTGTGCAGGAAAAACTCTCACTAATTCTTGACAAAAATAAGCTGCGCTTAACCGATGAAGGCGAACAGGGTAATTATATCTTAAAACCGATTCCAAGAGATCTTAAAAAAGTTGATCAAGTTCCGGCTAATGAACATTTAACCATGCAGATTGCAAGACAAGTTTATGGTATCCCAATAGCTGAAAATGTGTTGATATTTTTTAAAAATGGAGAACCAGCGTATATAACCAAACGATTTGATATAAAAGAAGATGGCATAAAATGGGGCAAAGAAGATTTCGCGACACTTGCCGGTAAAACATCGGAAAATGAAGGCGTTAATTTTAAATACGAATATAGTTATGAAGCGTTGGCAGAATTGATTGTAAAGTATGTACCTGCGCATATCGTTGAGTTGGAAAAACTATTCAGCCTTATCGTTTTCAACTATTTGTTTTCAAATGGAGATGCACATTTAAAAAACTTCTCTGTTTTAGAAACTCAGAGCGGAGATTATGCTTTATCACCTGCTTATGATCTGGTGAACACACGAATACATGTTGATGATACTGATTTTGCCTTGGACGGTGGCCTGTTCAAAGACAACTTTGAATCGGAAGCGATGAAGAAAAACGGGCGCGTTGGATTAGATGATTTTCATGAGTTTGCTAAGAGGCTAGATATCACAGTTAAACGAAGAGATAGATTATTGGAACCGTTTTTAGCGAAACAAACAGATGTTGAAACATTTATTCAGAGATCTTTTTTGAAAAATCAAACAAAAAGGGCTTACCTATTACATTATCAAGCAAGAAGAAACCAATTAAATACACATTAATAAATGAGTTTGTGTTGAATATAACGAGCGGACCCAATGGGTATTGCCGTATAACAGATCGTTTTGAAATTGAACGTTTGATCAAGCCTTAATAAGTGACATTATTTTAATCTAATAAATTCATTTCTAAAGTATGAAAATCCAAACTTCAAAAGTAATAATTAGCATAGGTATAGTATTCTCTCTATTTCTATCAGCAGTATTTTTATTTTCAGATGTTAATATAATTAATACTGAAAGAGAAGATTTTCAAATATCAAATAGAGTTTTATTTTATTTAGTTCTATTCATTTTTCAAGCTCGGTTTTTTTATTTAATCAATTTTGTTAAAAAAAATAATGTCACTCACCAAGCCATCAGTCGATTAAAATACCCAAATGTAACGGATGCAATCACTGGCATATTTCTTTTTTGTATCTTACCGTTGGTTTTGACTCATCTTAATATATACTTTAATCAATCATTGAATTTTTGGTATTTAATATTTTTCTTAATATATATACTGGGTACAAGCATTACGTTGATTTCTGAATTTCAACGCAGACAATGGAAAATTAAAAATAAATCCGAACTTAAAATTTATTCGGGCGGGCTTTACAAACACGCACTTTATATAAATTATTTTGGGGAAATCTTATCCCAACCTGCCATGTGGTTTATAGCAACAGGAGTTTGGTGGATATCATTCATTGCGCTTTGCTATCAATTATACGATTTTTTATTTGTACATATTCCAAGACAAGAAAAATATCTACACGATAAATATAAAGCGCATTTTTTAGAAACTTCTTTCAATAGAAAAAAATTAATACCCAAAATATATTAATTCTTTACTTCACCCATGACAGACAAACTTCAAAAACGGATTTACCAAGCCCAATGCCTGGGGAATGTGGAACCCATAGAACACATGGTCCCCTACCCCAACCTTCGATCATTAGTGGATGGGCAAAATGTGAAGTATGGAGAAAAAATGGTTTATGCCGATTTGGGCCTCACATCGGATAAAGTATATCGAAAGGCTCAACAGACGGCAAATTGGCTCGTATCCGAAGGGGTAAAACCCAAAGATCGTATCCTCATGGATCAACTCCCTTTTCCCCAATGTGAAATCCTGGCCTTTGGCATCTGGACAATGGGTGCATCTTTAGTAATGACGGGTGATGGAGAAATAGATGCAGCAAAAGATTCAACATCTCCAAACATGACAATCACTGCTGAAACCGATTATGTTGAACAAATCAAATCGTTCTCGGAGGATCATAATCCCACATTCAAACCATTGTTAAAGCATGAGGCAATGGTATTTTGGAACCAAGGGAATGGGATTCAACTCAGCCATTACAACCTATTGGTGAATGCAAACGGCATTCAACATGCAATCGACCTTTTTGAAGATCAAACCTACCACATCAATATTCTGCCCAACTCAATGCCTTGGGTCATTCTCCAAGCCATGCTCCCCCTATACACCGGGGCACCTTTGACATCTGACAATCCGGATATGAAGCTTGGCATTGACGAAGGTGATTTTCATATTCAATTCGAATGGGAATCATTGGTAGAAACATCACCACCGTCCCTTTATGTCTGCAACGAGAATACCGCTTTCATTTCCATGAATAAAATGCCCATCCATTTGACTGCCATGGATGACGATACTCACCCAAAAAAAATCACGGGCCATTCGGTCATGATGGGTTATTTAGATGATAGGCTAAATGACAAAGTGTATATAGAGAATAGTCTAAAAATTGATTAAATACCTTATAAATTTTACGAATCCGAAAAGGATTAGGTAGGTTTGTTAAACAAATTCGGCATAAACGCCTAAACTGAAATTGATCCCTTTCTAAAATCTGACTTACCCAGAATTACATTTATTAATACTGGTATTCCCTGTCCTGCCCATTCTCTCGCCTGGGCAACAGCATTCGTAATTTCTTCTAACGAAGATATTTTGATTCCACGACCACCCAACCCCTCTGCGACAATATGATAATCAGTTTGGCTTAAGCCACAAGCAACATCATCGCCTAATAATTCAACTTGGTCCCGTACAATTTGGGTCCACCCACCGTCATTACCCACCACAGCAATTACACCAATTTTTTGCCGCGCAAGTGCTTCAAACTCTGTCAGGCTGAATCCACATGCACCATCACCCCAAAAAATCCAAATCTCCGATTCGGGACAGGCCAAAGCTGCACCAATGGCAAATCCACCCCCAACACCCAATGTCCCAAATGCACCGGGGTCGAGCCAGCTTAAGGGTGACCGGGGACTCAGTGTGTAAGCTGCCGTGGCAACAAAATCTCCCCCATCCGCAACCAATAAAGCATTCTCTGGGATCAGTTCCTCCAATCGATTAAACAAGGCCAACGGATTGATGCCAGTCATGGATTCACTGGCTTTTGTTTCAATTTCCTGTATTCTTTCCCTTTCACGTTTTTCCATGGATTGAAACCAATCCTTCCGATCTATCTTGCTTGAGGGCATTTGCCGCGCTAATTCCAACAAAACTTTTACAGGATTCCCATGAATACCGATATTTGGTTTACGATTTAATTTTAGCAATTCAACATCCGGGTGGACAGATACAAGAAATGCTGAGGATCGAATCTGGCGGCCATAATTCAATCTAAAATCCGTAGCTACGCCTGCCAGCAATACAAAATCTGCCTCACGCAATGCGTCTTTGCGATGGTGTCGAAATTGCAGGTCGCACTTGCGTCCAAGCAATCCCCGAGTCATCCCAGTCAAATAAACAGGAACTCCTATATTTTCAATTGATTGGATGACATCTTGAACATTTTCAGGGTTACTTACAACCGGACTACCCATGATCATCAGGGGTCGCTTTGCTTTTTTAAGTGCATTGACAATGGGTGCTACATTCGGAGTTTTCAAATAATGCCGTGTGGGTGGAACAGGTTCATTTTTGTCCCCTGCGGTGAATATACGATTAAGATGCCATTCAATATATTTGTTCTGAAACTTTGCCCTCCAGCTTTGTCCGGATGGGTTGGAATAAAGATCTCGGACGATCGATTCCGGATAAAGTAAATCGAGGGGAACTTCCACAAAAACCGGGCCGGGGATTCCTGCTTGAGAACAATTAAAAGCTTCATTCAATATAGATGTTAACTCTCGAATCTTTTTGACTTGCCACAATCCTTTAACATGTGGTTTGAGCACAGATTTTTGTTCAATATCCTGAAGTGCACCTCTTCCTTTAAGTAAGGTGGCAGTGGCGCCGCCAATAATGATCACCGGTGATTGGGCCATTTGAGCATTTTTTACTGCTGTGACTGTATTGGTCACCCCAGGTCCGGCGGTGACAACTGCCACGCCCGGAATTCCTGTAAGTCTTGCCGTTGCATCCGCCGCAAAAACTGCCGTCGCTTCATGACGGACATCCACTACAGGAATGTTAGAACTACGGCAGCCCACAAGAATGGGGGAAACATGCCCGCCGATGAGTGTAAATACACGAGGAACCTTTCGACCTTTCAAAACAGAGGCTACTTGGTCTCCGCCATGACGGATTGGATTATTCAATTGTTTTTTTCCATTAACTAAATATTTTATTCATTCGGGATCCGTTTCCCAAATTCTTTCTTATTCAACTGATGACCATTATATACCCACACTGCTTCATGGAGTTTGTTGATCGATTCTATTTGAGAAAATGCACCCAAGATCATTGAGCCAATAAATACAGACATAAAGGTATCGTCCATATCTTCTCCTCCACCAGGCCTTGTCAACCCAGCACTGGCTATAGGGCCTGCAACCATTAATCCCATACTCACCAACCGCATAAATTTATATTGACTATATAATTCAGCTGAATCTGAATACCGGTTTAATTCGCCCCCTATGGTCACCAATGAATAAGATGAACCACCCATCATATATTTTGATCCCAGAAATCCCTGTTGAAGATAAATCGTTTCATTATAATATTTTGAATCGAAGTCATCTCCTTGAGCCGGAAGTAAGATTGAAAAAATAATCATAACCAAAAGCAATTTAATTGTTTTCATTTTTTATTAACCCTCCTTCAATATATTTGGTTTATTGTTCGTAAAATATTGACTCCATTGCCAAAAATGGAGGACGGCTGCGATGGTACCGCCTGTTACAAAGGCACTCCCTAACCATACCGTCATTTCAGGATAAGGTCGCATCAATTCGAATGATTGGGTGAAAGTCCATGCTTCTGCGGGCTTAGCCGCCAGTATCAGTGCAATAGATACATAATGACATGTATTGGCAAAAAGATGGGTAGCATATTCGCCATTGGACAGACCGCCGTATCGATTTCGGGAATGCCCCTCAATTCGTACATCAATCGCCAGAAAAATAATATCAATTATAACTACAATAACGCCCCCCATCATGGGCCAACCGCCAAAATCTTTTAGAAATAAACTATAAACCACAATGGGAAAAGCGATGGCACGAAATGTATGAATAATATGCTCAAGAATCGATTCTTTATCTCGAAATAATTTATATTTATAATCGTGGTAATACACCCCATCTACTAATCCTGAGACACCAAACAGAACCATAAAAATAGTGGCGGCTATAATCAATTTTCAACTTTCACTTTATATTCATTCTGGTAATACCGCCATCCGAAATAAGCCACCGCCATTAACAATAACCATTGGGGTGCTTTCAAAAACCCATCTACAGGGAAAGGGGAATCGCCCCGCACAAATTCTTCAAAAAATCTGAATAATCCGTATGCTGCCAAATACAATCGAAATGAACTGCCCCGTACTTTATAGGATCCCCGTTTTTGCCACAAGTATCCAAAAAGTGCCAAATTGAATATAATTTCATAAACCGGTGCCGGGTGGACCGCCAATGAAGTGATCGCCGTTTCAGGAATAATGCCCGTCACCATTTGAGTGAGATGGGCCATGGACCCTTCCGGATAGGTAATGGCCCAAGGCAATGTGCACGGCGTACCAAAACAACATCCACCCAATAGACAGCCAATGCGACCGATGGCATGTCCCAATGGAATTGCCACAGCAAATGCATCTCCGGTAGAATGGGGGTAACCAATTTTTTTCTTCGCCAATTCCACGCCCATAAATCCGCCGGCGATACCGCCCAATACGGTTTTTCCTGCAAAATCGAGGGCTCGAATTCGTTCCGGTACTTCTTCAAATCCGGCGAAAAATACATTAAAGAAATAGGAACCAATCACAGCGCCCACGATGGCACCCACCATAACAAAAAGCATCTGTTCCAATTCCCAGCCCATGCGACGGAATTCTCGATAAAACACCACGCCACCCACCATCCATGCCAATAGGAAAAAGACGGAATAGGCATCAATAATTAATGTGTCTGACTGATATATTATAGGATACATTTCAATTTCTTTCTCCTCCCCTAAATCCCCTCCTCGTGTGAGGAGGGGTCTCGGGGGTGGTGTAAATAACTATTTGATTCATATTCACTTGTAAGGGTTGTTCATTTAAATTTAATTACTGAAGTACATTATATCTGATCCAAGTTTTCTTCTGATCTATAGACAATCGTTCTATTTCCGAACGATCGACAGGAAATCCCAATCGATTCTTTATAAATCCTACCACTTTTTTTCTATATATCACTCCTGCCATAGCACCCAATCCCATGGTCACCGCCAAACCATTTGCATGCCCTTCGTCATGGCCCCATTTGGGAAATAATGGCCAACCAAAGAAAGCACCTGCAGCCATACCAAGATATCCCCCACATGCACCATACAATCCTTCTTTAATTAATGATACTTTTTCAATTTTGGTTATATCAACAATGGGGATTAGCTGGGAATCACCTTTTCGATTGGTAATCTTAAGTGCATCTTTTTCAATGGCAAAGACTTCTACATTTTGGTAAAGTTTCGTTTTTGTTTTCACCTCCCATTTCTGACCGGATGCCGCATGGACCGATCCGCCCCACATAATCAGAATAAATAGGATAAGTTGTTTATGTTTCATTAGTCTCCGATTTGATTTTTGGTTGAAAAAGTAAAATCCCCGTGGCAATAAATCCCAGTAAAAATCCCAGCCAGAACCAATTCCGAACGGGATATCCTTTCTTCTCTGCAATGAGTGCGGTAAGAAAGGCAAAAAATAATCCGTAAAGGATAAAGAGAACTACAGTATCCATGAGATAAAAAATCCTGCTAAGGTGAACAAAATGAAAATGGTTAAGAGGTAAAAGCCCAAAAGGTCTTTTTTGAAAATACGGGTGAGTAACAGGAGGCTCGGGAGCCCCACGCCGGAAGCAGCCATCATGAATGAAAATACCAACCCGATATCTAACCCCTTATCCAGAAATAACTGACCGATGGGGAGCAGCATGGCAATATCTGCATAGAGAATGCCGCCAGAAACAACTGATAATGGAATGGCAGATGTATTCCCTGAAGTATATCCTAAAAATGCTTCCGATGGCTGCCATCCCTTGAGACTCGTGGCGATTGCAGCGGCAATGACAATCACCGGGGCCAGGCTTTTCAGGAAGCCAACATACTGGCGGTTCACTTCGGACCACCGAAATCCTTCATCTTCATTCACCATAAATATTTCAACTAATGATGATTTGAATCGTTCATTTCCCAATATCATACCGCCAATTACGGCGATAGCAAAACAGACTAAGGCATAGATGAAAGTCAGCTTGCCGCCAAAGAGGGCATAGAATAAAATAAGGGCCGGTGGATTGATGGTTGGGGAAGCGATAAGAAAACTGATGGCATAGCCGTGTTTAATATTATTACCCACCATGCCTGCGAAAATGGGGACAGTTGTGCATGAACAAAAGGGCGTAACGGCGCCGGCGAAGGCACCGAGAAAATACCCACCTATTCCCAGTGATTGATTAAACCACCGATCCAGTTTCATATCAGTAAAATAGCCTTTCAGCCAGACAGCGAAGAGAAAAACAAACCAGTAGAGGAATAAAAGACCAAAAATAAAAGATAAAAGATAAATCCAGTCAAAATTCATTTCAGATGATCTTCCAGATAGTTCAACATCTTCTTCTGCTGACTGAGCCACCCCAGGCGTGTTTCGATATTTACATAACGCACCCCATGTCGAATAGCCGCCCAGGAAAGTGAACCATCATCTTTTTTTGGCATAGTTTCCTGGAGGACTACATTGAACGGCGATTGGGTTAAAACCTCATAGTCAGCCCGGGATGTGCAGATGAAAAAGTCCCGGGGATTTTGGTCTTTCTTAATGGATACTTCATCACTATTACGAACCTCTTTTTTAACGTTATATCCTTTATAATTATTATGGAGGGCGATTAACAATCCACCATTTTTCGGTAGAATTTTATTTAAAAAAGAATCCCGATCTCGATTAATTATTTCAAGTGTTTCTGCTTTTTTTGCCCGGGACCATTTTCGATTGTATTTTTGAATATTGGCTTTGGCCCCTTCGGATGAAAAAATCCGGTTGGGGTCAATAATGCCGCCAAAAAATTCAGCTTCACGCAAAATCCCTGTCACAAGAAACGCTGTGCCTTCTTGTATTTTCATATGATTTTCTAATGCCATTTTTGCCGTCTGCTCATCGCCGTGGACCCAAATATACCGATGATCCGAATCACCATTTTGAATAACTTTAAATTGAATACCCGCCAATTGAATCATGTCATTTCCCCCCGGTATCATGGCTGATAACCCGATTATGATGGATAGCAGAAACCCCATTCAATTTATAATCAAATTCGACTGAATATATTTCTTCTTTTCGCTGAGGGTCATTGTGGACATATTAACCAATGGTAAAGGTTTATCCTTAAAACGCTTCCCCGCCATTTTTTTCCCATAATAAGCACCGGCAAAGGCGCCGGCAAAAATAAACGCGCGTAAACCATTGATACCTTCATTTCTTACACCCAACGATTGAGGAAAAACAATTACGCCGGCTACAAATCCACCCATAAGGCCCACACACGAACCCAATTGTTTTCCCCAAAATTGTCCCGAAGCGCTGGGTTGTGGTGATAGTGCAAAGCGCTCAATTTCGGCGATGGGGATTTTCATATCCCAGCCATTATTGATTACCAACGAATCTCCCGCAATGGCATATATTTTATAATCTTTTATTTCACCGGCATTCGTGAAAATCCAATAGGATTTTCCGCTAACATTTTGAGATACTAACTGGCCCAATGAAAGAAATATAAATAATAATAGGTAAGTTTTTTTCATCCGTTTCATTTTACAACCACCCATTCCCCATTTCCAATTACATATTCCACTGCTTTACCTTCCGCAACTTTACCGCGGATAAATCCTATCAAAACGCCACCAGGCACCGTATAGATGCCTGAAAACAATGCCATTATTCCCCCACAGAGGAATGCATCTGCCCCTCCACCATCGGCTAAAAAAACAACAGTTGCAACGCCACCTAACCCCACAGACACCAAGCCACCAAGCTTTACGCCACCCCAAACATATTCCTTCATACTTTTTGTTTTTCCTGTAAAAATCGAACCAATTTCATCTATAGGGATTTCCCTTTCAAAGGGTTCCCCTTTCTCCTGGATGCGGAGTGCATCAACCGTCATACCCATATATAGACCACCCACTGTATTACTGGGATCGTAGGCACTGGATACAATCACCCATTCCTCAAGGGGAATCAACACTTGTTCACCATCCTTTTCCAGCGTTAATCCGATCCCATCTTCCTGGGCGATAAGTGGTTGAGATTCCAGTTTGAGAAATCCCGCTTCAATTAAAGTTATGGTTAGCGTAACGGTGGCTAATCCTGATAATAAGATTGTGCGTGCTTTATTCATAAGTTGCCTTTTCTTTTGTGGGTGTTTTTTGTCCATTTAATTGTCCATTCGATTTTATAGCGCCATTGCCATTTTGAGATACAAATCCATAAGGCGTGGGCATGGGTACTTTATTCGGTACATTGCCATTCTGCCAATGCTTCACTTCGTGGGTCTCACGATACAATACATTGTATGCATCAAATGGGATGGTCCGTCCATCAGGCATGGCAAAACCAATGCAGCATTTTTTCACCACCTTCATATCCCAGTTATACTTATCCTGGAACTGAATCATAATAATGCGAAATGCATTTTCGTCGGCAATTTTCTGGCGCCCTTTTTCTGTAAAGAAATCCTTTTTCACTGGGATGCCACAAACGCAGGAAAAATCGTAGAGTGTCTTCATAGAGTTAAAACTGGATGAAGCAGACCACAATCCTTCGATGGCCTTTTTATAAATAGGCCGGGGATCCGTATAAATGGTATTAATAAATTGATCCATATAAGGATCCAGATCGATAAAGCGGGGGATGGGTTTTACTTTTTTTCCCTTAATGTAGGCATAAGTGAGTGCAATCTCGGAGGGATGGCTGCAGGGCAATGGCATAAAATCTGTTTTGCGGAACATGCCGTCGGTCTGTTTTTCCAACCGATCCATAATCTCCGTATTGGTGACGCGGTCCATGGGATTCATATCATGATCATAGCGCCCGGCGAAAAATGCAGGCTGAAAATTCACACCGCGGATACCCTTGGTTTCAATGCCAAATTCTACAATTTTACCCACTTGATCTTCATTCACTCCCCGCTGAATCACCGATGCCAAATTAATGGGCAAACCATGTTTCAGCATATTTTCGATCGCTTTCATTTTAATGTCCGCCAACTTCGCCCCGCGAATGGCTTGATGCACCTCATCTGTGAAACCGTCAAACTGGAGGTAGATTTCTAATTTATTTTCACTCACATCCACCAGTCGTTTAATCAAATCTTCATCTTGGGCGAATTTGATTCCGTTGGTGTTAATCATCACCACTTCTGTGGGGCGATCCACCGCTTCTTTCACTGCTTCTACTATTTGGGGATGCATGGTGGGTTCACCGCCGGAGAATTGAATCACAGCGCCCACGCCCTCCTGCGCGATGAAGCCATCCAAGGATGCTTTAATCTGATCCATAGTAAGATAGGCAGATCCTTTGCTGTCGGCAAAACAGGTGGGACAGGCCAAGTTACAATCGTCTGTCAGATCAATGAGGCCGAGACACATGTGCTGTTCGTGGTCCGGACAAACACCACAATCGTAGGGGCAGCCTCGTTCGACCGCTGTGGGGAATTTTAGGGGAATGTCGCCGGGACGATTATACTTCTGGGCATGGAGGTACCAATCCGCATCAGAATGAAGGAGACAGGATTCAAAGCCGTGTTCACGGCACCATTTACGGAGGACTATTTTATTATCGTCAGTTCGGATGATCTTCGCATCCACCACGCGCAAACATTTAGAACACAAACTTTGGGTGTGTTCCAGATACACATAATTCCGCCGTTTCCGGGGGTTATCTAATATATTGGTCTTTTCTACAGAAAACATGGTTGCCTTTCCATTTTTGTTCTTATTCGTCCCCCAATAGTTTTATCGCTCAATATTTATGGATTACTAATCTCTATTTTGCATTCGGCCTAGGAAACTTTCTCTTCCATTTTTTAAATCCCCTTTGTGTTCCCCCACAATGGGGAAAATTAAAAGGACAAATCCAATCGCCATATTATTTCTTCCCCAATGTGGGGAAGATGCCGAAGGCAGATGGGGATTGTCTAATATATTCGTCTGTTCTACAGAAAACATGGTTGCCACCCTTTTGTCTATTTGCAAAATTCTCTCGAAAATCTCTCCACCAAATTTAAATCATTGAATCAAATTGGATTGAATAAATGCCTTCTTTTCATTTAAGGACTAAAAATTAACTATACTGATTATTCATTTGTAATTTTCCAACCATTTTCACCCAATGAATAGGTTTGAGTTTTCTTTTCTTTGTAACCGATCCCTGCCCCTACAATGCCGAAAGCAACCCCATCCACGGCGGCACACATGGGGACTGTTAAAGCCAAATAATGGTAATATCCCTCATAAGATCCCAAGACAGCGCCCACTGCGACTCCAACCATCCCGCCAGTCTTTAATCCTTTGAGTCCGCGTTCTTTCATTTTCGTCCCAGTGATATAATTGATAGCACTAACGTCACCTAAGGGAAGAGAACTATTTTCCAAAAGAAGTGTTTGGGATGCCATATCCACAGACTTGTAGGTATAAATTTTATCATTGATGATGATTTGTTTGCCCGGTTGAATTTCAAACGTGTCATTCTCTTTTTCCAAGATTAAAGAAACACCATTCTCGTTTCCATAAAGAAAAGGGCCAGAAAGGTGCACCGTCTCCGACTCAAGAATTCCAATAGTTAAAGCTGTGGCAATCATCCCGGTGATGAGAGATTTATTTTTAATATTCAAACTATGTTTCTCTAATTATACCTATCAGCTACTTTGATACTACCCATATTGCTGCTTCCTTAACTAAAATTTGTAGTAGAAAGCGATCCACGGTCGTTGAAAATGAATCCCAATTTGAAGACTTTCGCTATAAGCGTATATGAATCCGAAATCGAAATCAACTTCAGTTATTTCTTTATTATCAGCAAATTCTAAAGCGGAAGCCCAGTAGGGATCATAGAATGCTTCAAAGATGAGTTTCAGATTTCGCCTCGCGTCCGCATGAATGGCATAATAAGCTCTGGGCATGGGATCATAGCCGGGATAAGTTGTAAGGGTCGCACCAATTGTATGATTCACTCTCCCCTGTCCCGACTTTTTTAAATTGGATATGGTGTAGGCTGCAAAATATTCCATCCACATTTTATCACCGCCGCGGTCTTCATCGAATAAATATCCTTCTTCTCCTACTCGTCGCCATTCATTTCGTGGTTCATACCAGGTTGTATCCGTTTCATTCTCCCAGTTAACGCTATAGTCTTTCACTGTTTTCAATTCATATTTAGAAGGATATCCCCGCATATGAAAATGACCACCAATAGCAAAAGCATGTTCCGATTTTAACGTCCCTTTTTTAAATACCGTATATTTGGGTCTAAAATTTAAATCACCCAAAAAGTAGCCACCCCATTTAGAGGTAATCTGAAATCGGTCTGATAAACCATATCCCCATGATAAAAGGCTTAAATACAAAACATTATCCCCCACTGTATATCCCGTGGGGTCAAAGTAAACATCAATCAATCTTTCTTTACCATAATACCAGCGGCCATCTTCCGTTTGACCGGGCCTTTTAAATCCACGCCCCACGGCACCCATACTTTTAAAATCAATCCGTTCAATCTTTTCTTTCGATATGGATACTTCTCCAAATTGCGCTTTGACTTTGATGCCTTCATCACTTTCAGATAAAATAACACCTTTCAGTTTGTCACCAGATTTCAGATAAACAATGGCTTCTTCCGGTTTAATGTCTTTTTTATTAATGGTAACGGAGCCAAAAGTAGTTTCAATGGCATAAGTAGAATCGGTTTCGGCTGTAAGTGTGCCAGAAACTTTATCACCAGATTTGAGAAAAAATGTTTTTTCCTGGGCATAAATGATCCCGGAATACAAAAGAATGATTATTAATATTGATTTTTTCATGGTTTTTCCTTTACAAATCTCCATCCTAATTATCAATTAAGTTGAAGAATTATTCATATTACTTGAATAATATTACAGATTATGTTAATTTATTTCAAGTATTATTTAAGAATATGACAAAAGATTTAACAATATGACAAAAGTTCAAGAAATTATCTCTCAAGTAATGACCCATGAAGGCTATCGCCATAAATATGAAGTGGCAGAATATTTTGGCGTCACACCCCAGGCGCTGAGCACTTGGCTCACCACAGGCCGAATTCCATCGAAACATTTACTCAAAGTTCGGTCAGAAATTCAAACGCCTGATTTACCCCCTGCTATTGATCCCACAATGGAAGATAAACAGACGGTTATTGATTATTTCGTCAATGAAAATGTGCGTCTAAAAAATGAGATCGCTCAACTAAAAAGTAAAGTTCACAATCTCCAATCATCAAAAAGCAAAGATGATTTAATTGAGCGAATCAATGCACGCTCTCTATTTATTGCCGGGCGGTTATCCGATGGTATCATTACGAATGTAAGTGGCGATTGGAAAAAGGCCATGGGTTACAACGAAACAGATTTGGTGGGGCATCGTTACGACGAAGATTTTATTCATCAAGATGAATTTGATCGAACCCAACGCCATCGTGAGATTCTACAAGATTCTACAGGAATAAAAGAAACAAGATTTAGTACCATCCAGCGATGGAAAAACGGCCAGACCGGTAGTTATATGATGCTAAGCATGGTCTGGTATGTGGATGTTGAAAACGATATGGTAGAAATTGTCGCCAAACCGATTGATAACGATTTTGGTGAAATGGGAATTATGAATTAAAGTGGAGGCGAAATATGCCTCTCCCCTACATTTTTTACCCGTAACCACCAGCATCCTGGTCCAGCCAGAGATTACATCGATGGGTAATTTCGTTATATTTGATTTAAAGATGTAATTAATTACATCTCTACACAGAATTTACAATTCCGCTAAAATATCTTGGGCGTGTGTTTTGACCTTTACTTTTGGATACACATGTGAAATGTTTCCAGATTCATCAATCACATAGGTATATCGGAAAATGCCTTCGTATTCCCTGCCGTAGAGTTTCTTCTTTCCCCATGCACCATAGGCCTTAATCACATTCTTTTCTTCATCACTCAACATGAGATACTGAAAGCCCTGTTTTTCACTAAAGTTTTTTTGACGCTGAACTGAATCTGCACTCATTCCAATAATAACGGTATTTTTATCTTCAAATTTTTGGCGTTCATCCCGGAACCCCTGACCTTCAACCGTTCAACCAGGTGTACTGGCTTTTGGAAAAAACCATAAAACAACTTTCTTCCCTGAAAAATCACTTAAGGATACATCATTCCCATCTTGATCCGGGAGTGCAAAACTTGGTGCTTTGTTGCCTACTTCTAACATTTTTCCTCCTTATGCTTCATCGGTTATGGTAAACGGCAAAGAGGCCCGTCGAGCATCGTTTCCCTTAAACGTCTAACGATATTTCAGACCATCTCATTCGCTCATCATTATTCATCACCATATCATAAACTATTTGAATACCTTCTTTTTGTCCATTCCATACCAAGGTATTCAAGGCTTCTTCAATGTCAACCCATTTGAAATCAACATGCTCATGGGAAAGAATAACCTTATCTGAATTTACCTCTATCCCAAAAACGGGCACAAGGTTAACGCGATCCCCATGGACTTCATAAAAACGACTCACATGATCCGCCACAAACATATTCACAGGCTTCAGGCCTGTTTCTTCTTTCAATTCACGGATGGCCGTTTCCGATGCCGTTTCACCCGCTTCAATTTTCCCCGCCACGCCTTGCCAGAGGTGTTCATAAATTTTATTTTTGTTCCGTTTCAATAATAGAAATATTAAACCATGATCCGTTTTCAGGTAAATATAACAATCCACGACTCTGACTTTAATATCTGTCATGAGATTATCAATGTGTATGATGCAGTTGAGATTCGATCATGGCCCAGTCATGCGTTAAAATAAATGATGTTTTATGCGCAGGCGCTGAAGGATCTTTTTTATATTTAAGAAATTTCTTTTGGGCAATTTTAGCGTCTTTTTTGTTCCCCATAGCTTTATAACAAAGTCCTAAATTGAAATACACACCTGCTTGTTCAGGATCAATATCCAGTGAACGATTAAATAAACGTATTGACGATTGATAATTTCCCGATAAATAATGATTCCTCCCTAATTGGAATAATATTTTCCGGTCTTTCGGATATGCTGCCAAGACACGCGACAGATAGGTTTCAGCTTCCCCAAAACGCCCCTGCCGTTGTTTGATCATCCCAAGATAGGCCTTTGCCCGCAAGGAACTGGAATCCACATTTATCGCTTTGTCAATCCAAGCTTCTGCTCTTCCTAAAAATCCTTCATTTAAATTAGCCATAGCTGCATTGATGTAGGCTTCAGTGTAATCATTTTTAAGATTGATTGCTTCTTGGAATGCATCGATCGATTCAGCATATCTTTCCTGTCTGAATAATCCAATACCATACCGATTCAACCGTAAATGATCATTGGAATGGTGAATAAATGTTTCAGGGGACGTTGAAAAAACCAATGTGTCGGCACATAAATCCACAATAGGAAATTCTGGCGCATCCCTGCCCAAAACCCATTCGGTATACCAACGGTTAAATCGGCGATAACGCACACGGGCTGACAGCGTAATTGGCGGTTTGGTTAATTCAGGTAAATCAATTTTATAATGAATCACATCCGATGCCTGAGCCGGTATGGATCGATTAAATAGAATGGTTCTGTCATTCCACAAATCATGTTTCTGAATCCAATTTCCATCTTCTGTAATAGGAGGAGCAATAAATTGATGGGCAAAAGAATCGACATGTCCACTTTCATCAATTTTTCCACTGGCATAAATTTCTTTACCCTCCCCATCAGCTACGATGAATTCCAGCCAGGCTTCGTACAAATCAAGAGGACCTGTTGGAAAACTATGTGCAATATTATTGGTAACAGATACATCAATTATGACGGACTTATTTAAAATAGATATAGGCATTTTTTCGTGAAGTGGTTTAATCACGCTATTGGATGACCCACTCTGTTTCATTGCAACTATATCTACAATTAATTCATCGCGCTGAAGCCACTCTTTGGTTTGTGCTAATTGAGAATCATATCCCCGGATAAATGGTATGGCGGTATTTGCAGCAATATACCTGTGAGATTTTACTTTACCACCGCTCCCGGAAGGATCTTTGGACTCCACCTCTCTCATATGACAGCCATTACAAGTTTGAACTTCTTCCTGACGGTAAGCCAACACAGATTCACCGGAAAATCCGCTTTCCTGCCAGGGATCATATTGGTCCTGAAGCCGTAACCATCGATAATCATTGGTCATTTCATCAATCGATTGTTTATGGCACACGGCACAATATTCTGATGTGGTGTAAAATGGTTTCATAAAGGTTTGTTTATGATGTTCCGGTTTTAACCGAATCAATAGATAATTGAGAAAAGATGGAATTTCCCCTTCCCTGTCCCAAAATAAATATCTTTCCGGCGGGTTATACACGTATTTTCCCGTCCCTTCCAAATCTCCTGAATCCTCAATGGAATGGCATACGATACAGGAAATTCCTTCATCCGGATGGTCGTTACGAATGGTTCCCTTCGAATCCATTTTACCAGACAATAAAGCCAGTGGATCGTGACATCCACCACAATACCGTGTCGCATCTGCACCTTCAGTTTCCGCCATATATTCAAGAGTATGTTTAAAGTAAATGTTATCCGTAGAAAACCGATGAACCGACTCCGACCATTGTTCATGAATATCTGGGTGACAGTTTTCCTGTCCGCAACCATCAGAACCAGCCATTGTATTTTCATTGATAAACTGATTCCCCGGTGTAGTGGTCATACTGGGGGAAAAGGGATTTGAGCCGAATGGATAGGCATAATCATTTTTTACAATATATGTGGGTTCTTCATGAAGGTAGGTCCAACTTCCAAAAGCGGTTACAGCCAGGAATAGGATCAAAAAAACACTACTTTTTAATAACCCAGAACCGGCACCGATCAATCGCCGTCTGACCATATTTCCAGTCGGGATCCATAAATGAAATCCTAAAAAGGCTAAAAACAAAACACTGACCAATATATGAGCCCAATAAATCAATGATGCCGATCCGGATATGCCGATAAAAATAAGGAGGATGCCACTCAAAAAGGAAAATAGAACAAATTGACCCGTAAAATGACCCACCTTTGAATCCATTGGTCGCATGAAATTTCTATGGCGGAGCCAATGTCGGATATAAAATAAGCTGATTAACCCACCCGCAGGAATACCAATTAGGGTATGAAAAAGCACATTAAATTGAACAAAAAATGACCCGGTTTCCCAAAAGAAACTGATGGCTCCAGAAACAAATAAAAAAAGAAGTAGTCCCAAACTAACCAGGTATAAAGGTGAATCCCAGGACCGGTTGGCATATAGGGATGTCTGGTTTATCTCCTGATTTATTTTTTGGTAATATTTCCCCATTTACAAAATACCACTATTTCAATAAGATCATTTTTTGGGTAAGGATGGTTTCTCCCGCTTCCAATCGTGCAAAATAAATACCTGCCGGCATGGGTTCACCTTCATCGTTTTTACCATACCAAACCACCTTATTCGAATTAGGGATACCATGAACCAAGGTTGCCACTAACCGGCCATTAATGTCCAAAATATCCAATTGTAGGTGTGGCAATAATGCGTCCCCTAAAGAAAATTCGATCGTGGTGGACGGATTAAAAGGGTTTGGGTAATTCGTAAGTAATTTAAATTTGTCCGGAAGTTCATCTCCTACTGCCGTTACAGGATCATTAAAATCGCCGCTATTTCTTGGCATAAGTTTATAGGTGCCATAAGAATAATGGAGTACACCGGTAATACTGATGAAATGGGTGCCATATTCAGGCTGGGGCCAGTCTCCATCAAACATATAACCATCCATCATTGCAGAACCTGTCCAGTCGGATACGAACCACTGGCCATTTTCATTTGTACTTTGGGTCACATCCACATTCACCAATCGCACCAACATACCTTCATATTTTTCTACCCACACACGACAGTCACCGGATATACTGGCGGCCGTGACAGTAATGGGTTCAACTATATTGTTGCTGGACAAAATTTCCGCAGGGGCCAAATTCTTTATTTCTGTCATACCAAAATATTCTGAAATATCGCCTTTCAGTTTTACCAAGTCACCCACTGCTGGGGCATTATATCCTTTATTGATATACACAAACATACCCGCCCATTCGGTCCTATATGGATCCTGAAAAAAGAAATTAGGATATTCCTGATCAGGACGGACCGCTGTAACCACGCCGGTAACTTCTACATTCTGTCCTTCAAATTCCGAAGGATAGCAATTTTCCCCTGTGCCCTGATTCTCCGTGAATTGAATATCGTAAGGAGAATATCCGCCGATGATGGGAACTGTCACATTTACAAAATCTTTTGCCCATTCACCGTCGTTGTCTGTAACCGTCAGTTGGAATGTGAAAACAGTTGTGCGATTCACTTCCGGAACCACAAAATCAGCTTTTTCAGTTGTGGCATTATTGATATTAACGTCCGGTCCCGAGGTCTGTGCCCATACGTAACTCACAATGCTTCCATTAGGATCATAACTTTGAGACCCATCTAATGAAACAGTTTCACCAATAGCAGAGACAACATCTCCACCGGCATGAGCCACAGGACTGGTGGACGATTTTGTTGTATAAGCAATTTTTGCCACAACCGGATAATGGTCCGATGCCAGATAGATAGCTTCAGCGATGCTGTCCGGCACCGCGCTGTTTCCACCGTCAATGAGTGCTTTATCAAAATGATTTCCGTCATTCCCAATCACTGTGTAGGATCCTTCCACATACTTCAAATCCGGATCACTTGAAGTAAAGTGTTCCGAAAAAAGAATAAAATCAAACCGATCATCCAATCCACCAGTGGAACCCCCATCTCCTAAATGATCTGTCCGTGTGGATTGAGTATATTTAGTTACATGAGCACTTTCTTTCCGCACCCAATGCCCCACCACATCATCCAAATCCACCGTCATGCTGTCCGTTAATAATTTATAAGCCGGTTCATCCGTTCCATATAAATTGAAATCACCCCCAAATATATAATGATAATTTTGATCCTTTTGTGCCACATATTTATATAGTTCTTTTGCTTCTTCCCATCGCTGTTCCGATTCACTGGTTCCATCGCTTGCCTTCAGGTGAGCACCAAAAACCGTAAATGGATTTACATTAGAATGGGCATTTTTTATGGAAAGTGTATAGCCGGGGATACTCCGAAGCACAGTAGAAATGACCACATCTTCCGATAAATCCAATTTGGATTTTCGATATATCATGCCGGTTTTCATCCATTGAGAACTGGGAAGCGTCCCTGCTGCGAATGCGGTACTGTCCACATTAAACACATCACTCAATAGTAAATCGATACCGCTTTGGTGTTCCAACTCTTCAAAAATCACGATATCGGGCTGTGCATAATCCATGACTTTTTTGATGGACAAAACACGCCCCGTTGTATTGCCTGAAAAGTGGAGCACATTATAAGTCATAATGGTTAATGTATCCTGGCTGTAGATGCTCGAAGAAAGGATGATAAATATTAAAATTTTCTTTATGCGAAACACGTTCAAAATCTTCTAAAAATCAATTCCTGAAGAAATTTTACCCACTGTAATCTTCCGATGATTTTTTAATACCGGTTCTCGATATTTATTTAATTGATGATTTTCTTCATCCGTGAGCAATTCCAACTCATTCAAAAATGCCATAGAAGATGGTTCAAGTGCCCGAATATTTCCATCCAATACTTTAACGACTAGGCCGAGAACAGTACCATCGGACTTCCGAAACCCGAAACCGCGAATGGCTTCTCCACCCACCTTACACACCGCTTTCCCATTCATGGTTTTAATAAAGTCTGTGTCGAATCTTTCACGTCCTCCAATCAAGTAAGGATGGTTAGACATGGCATTATATAATAGATCCAACTCAGGATATTTTCCAGATGCCAATTTTTGAAACATACCTGCAATAATGGATAATGTTAAAAAGGGTGTAGGTGCGCTGCATCCATCGATAGCTGTAGATAATTTATCCAATCCTGTTAAGTTTTTGATTTGGTCAAAAATCACTTTTTGAACCGGGTGATCCGGATGGATATAATCGGCGGAATCGACGCCTAAATTTTTGCATAACGAAAGCATCCCTGCGTGTTTCCCGCTGCAATTATTGTGCAGTGGACTCAATTCAACCCCACTTTTGATGAGCGCATGATGGGAATCAATATCATAAGGCGCATGAATTCCGCAGCAATAATCATCTGGCGTAAAACCCAGTTTTTTCAGCATAGATTGGGCAGTTTTCTCATGGATTTCCTCTCCATTATGAGATGCGCACATGAGGGCAATTTCATCTTCAGAAAATCCAGCCGCCTCAACGGCACCAGCCTTTACTGCAGCAGATGCTTGAAAAGGTTTGCAAGAAGATCGGATACAGGTTAAATAATGGGGATCGCCTGTGGCATACACCACATCCCCTTTTTCATCCACCGCAACTCCGTAGGCCACATGGATGCTTTCGATAAAATCCCCCCGCATAACTTTTGATAAAATAGGCATTGTTACTTTCTAATTAACGATTTGTGATGCAAACTTAAATTGAAATCCCTCAACCAACAATCCGGGGATTTCTTTTTTGAGAATGTCTAATGTATTGGGCCGTGCATGACCAATGCCCAGCGCTATTCCCTGTTTCCTGGCTATTTTAACCAATTTTTTCAGTTGAACTTCAATCTTCTTTTTATCTGAATCATTATCCAAAAAAACATGGCGCCGCATGGTCGGCACCCCCAAAGACCGCATAATCTTTTCACCCACCGTGGCAGACGATGTACGGCTATCGATAAAATATTTACCCTTTTGTTTCAGAACAGATCCGACCACACTCATGACTTTTCCATTGGTCGTTGCTTTGGACCCCTGGTGATTATTCATCCCCACAGCTTCCGGCATTTCCTTCAGGACTTCTCCCATCCGCCATTCAATTTCTTCGCTGGTCATTCCAGTTCTGATTTTATAATCCTCTTCGCCAGATTCACGAACGGTCGATTCCATGGGCATATGAATAATGACTTCCTGCCCGGCAGCTTTGGCTTTTTGAGCAAATTTTCTACTTTGGGAATGGCCCGGAATAATGGCACACGTAATGGGAATCCCCAAGTCTAAAAATCCATCAGAAACTTGATCGTTTCGGTATCCAAAGTCATCAATGACCAAAACAATTGTACCGACCCATTCTTTAGGTTCGACCTTAGATTCGGGTTTTGAGACGGTATCTTCTTTCACATCTTCTACAGGCGCATAACCACGTGTAGCTAAATCCAGTCTGCGTAATGCTAAATAGTTTGTCAAGAGTAAAAACAAAACAGAGATACTGAGAAAGCCGATAACTTTTTTATATGCTGCCGGTTTCATGCTCATGGCAGTCGAATGGTAATATCCATCATTTGAGGCATACCCAAATGCTGATCGCCCCATTGAAATCCATACGTCACAGAATAAATTCCAAACTGAATACCGGTACCACCAGAAATGGACTTCACACCTTTTGATGTCATGGCAGTGATCCCAAAAATCAAATTTTTATATCGACCATTTCCACCACCGTACATAATGGGTTTCTCGACAAAAATGTTTGATTCCACAGCCCCAAAAAGTACATAATGGTTCTTTTCATAAGACAATGAACTGATTACCCGTCGTGGTAACTGAGGTGATTCGGAAACAATGGTTTCCATTTTACCTAAATTGAGAGCAGAAAAATTTATATGAATATTTTCAGACACACCCCATTTTAATCCTATATCCAATGCAGTGCCACTGGATTTTTCCTGGTAAATTTGGATATCCACCCGTTTCACGCCCACACCAAATCCCAGGGATCCTTTACGCCAACTGTACACCCCTCTAATGGAAGATCCATAAGCTGCATAATATGCCAGCGGTTTGGAAGTCGGTTTATTGGGGCGCAATTCAATATCATCCAACCCCACATATCGAATGTCAATGCCTCCACTGCCATTTTTGATTTGGCCCTTCCATCTGAACCCAAAAGATTGAACACCTGCCAGCCAATTGCCATACGCCAATCCCAATTCCGGTACTTTATTCAATTGATTCAGAACAGCTGGATTACGCCAAGGAGAATTAAAATAAACCAAATCCCGGGCAGATGGTGGAATCGATAAAAATTGGGTGCCTACTGCCCCAACCTGAGAGAAAAAAAGAATAATCACTGATTTGAAAAAAAAATTTATACAATATTTATTGTACAAACTTATCTGCTTTTTGTTATCCCCTTTTAATTCCCCCACGATGGGGGAAACAGAAAGATTTAAATCCCTTTCTTTTAACGCTTCCCCAATGTGGGGAAGATGCCGAAGGCCGATGGGGATAAAATATAAAGTAGATCTTTTTGATTTGGGGAAAATGTGAAATATCATTTGGTTAACGAATACAATCAAATAGTGTAAAGAATTATTAAAATGAAAACGCATAGGTAAATATATGGGCTGTTCCGGCAGGGTTTTCAAATACAAAAGCATAATCCAGTTTTCCATCATTATCTTTCAGCAAGGACCAATCCACACCTACACCAACGGACATACGTCCGTTACCCAATCCAGCTCGAATAAAATAATGATCGAGATAGGGGTATTCACCCCCAATGCGTAAAGAATACCCTAGGAATTCATTCCCATTCATCACCATACCACCATCTGCAGCCACATAGATATTTCCATATTGAAATGTGGTCCCCACACGATATAGCGTTGGAAATTGTTCCACGTAAACTTTACCCCGCTCAAAAATTTTATCTGTTTTCCATTGGTATCGGGAATTCAAATCCTGAACCATAAAAGCCAGGTTGGCCCCTTTTTCTGTATGGATAAAAACACCAAAGTCAACGCCCATCCCTTTACCGGCCAAGTCCATGGTGTTCATGGGTAATTGATGTTTCAGAATTTTTATATTTAATCCAGCGGAAAACCATGGCAGAATTTTCTGAGCAAAGGAAATGATAAATGCATCTTCTGAAGTGGATAAATATTGGGTATGCTCTCCTGCACTGGTTCGGCCATCAATTTGATCAGTACCGGCGCTGACCCATGCAACACCCAAACTGGCAGATGGCGGTAATTGTGTGGAAAAATTAGCTGCCATAAATCGACGAGATAAAGGTAAAAAATGATGACTGAATCCCAGTTGTCGTTTTTGAATAAATACCAAAGAAGCGGGATTATGGTATGCAGCAAATCCTTTATCAATCTCGGCGGTGAAACCACTGCCCATAGCCATGGCACGGGCGGACGACCCCATCCGCAAAAACCCACCGGCATAGGACCCTTTGGATCCGGCACTCAACCATGTAATTGCCAATAAACCAAAAATGAAATATTGTTTAATCCGATTCATTATTTGATGACGATGAGTTTCATCCATTTGATTTTTTGGTCATATTCTAAACGAATAAAATATGTACCATTGTCCACGACTCTGCCATTGGAGTCCTTTCCATCCCATTTAATGGATCCGGTGGTGGCCTGGCGACGGTCAAAGTTCTTACTGTGCACGGACTCCATGGCAAAATTGAATATATCCATTTTAACTACAAATGAAATTTTCACATCCGCATGAATGTGGACATATCCGGATCCCCCCACCTGGTTATGCTCATATGGAGAAAATGGGTTGGGATAAGCATATACCTTATCCGCATCAAAGTTGGTTCGGTAAATCTGCCAATTCATCCCATGGGGGTCCATGGCTCTGGCAAGGCCATCCCATGAACCAATCCAAATAGTTGCGGAAGACGTATAAAAGGGCCGGATATCGTAGGCAACTCCAAGCACAGCATCGTTTAGGAGTTCATCCATACGATAGGTTTCCGTCGAACCGATCAAAATGGCCTGCTTAGCTGGATTATATTTTGCCCATGGTTTGGCCACATCCAATGGATTATCCGTCACCGTTTTCCATAACCCTGATCGACTCGCCACCAGCACAATGGAGTCCGCTGCAGTCATGTTATACACCCGTTCACCTTGAAGGGTTGTATGCCATGTGTCACCCCCATCTAGGGAATAACTGGCGGCGTTTGTTTCACCGGGCTGGGCCGCCACTGTTGCTGCCCATACAATTTGATACCCTTGATATTCCTGGAGTGTAAGTGCCACCACAAATCCACCGGACAACCCAGCGGTCGTGGGAGAGTAATGGGTCCAATCCACACAGCCGTTGGCTCCGATAATACCCCGATTAATGCCATTGGCCGTTCCCACCCAAACCGTATCACTGTAGGCAATGACTGAGAATGCCTTATGATTATGATGCCCATATGCATGAAGTTTGTCTGATTTGGGAGAAACGCCATCCCAAGGATCCCGCGGATTCAAGTAAAAATCTTTTAATACATCACCACTTTGAGTATCCTCATAATTGGATGATTCGCAAGTGAATAAAATCTGATCATTATCTTCGGGTAATGGTACACGTTCCCAAACTTTTTGAGAAATATTATAACGTCGTAATCCGCCAGCCCAACTGGTGATCCAAATATAGTTCCCGGAAATTGCCGCATCATAAGTCACATTAAATCCAGACACAGTAATGGGTAATGTTTTAAAGAATCGTTTTGCAAATGGCGCTAATGAATCTGCCTCCGTATCTACCGGTTGATCAAAATAGGTCCAGTCGATTGAATTCCCCGTAGCATCTGTAGAATATATTAGTCCGTTGCCAAAAGTAGTATCCGCTACAGTTGTTGCAAATGCAGCGAATAGAGTATTTTGACTGGCTGCTAAGGCCGATACACCACCTGCAGGAGTTTCATTGGATAATTGTCCTGCCTCTGCAACTGAATTTGATGTGATGGTATAAATGGAAGACGTATCCCTTAACACTGCCAATCCGGCACCCGTCCCAAGCCAAACTAAGGTATCTCCTAAGGGGACAATATCACTAATAGAGTTGCTCCTGAGCCCCTGATAAGCGGATGTATCAAAATCTACGAGTGACATTTTATATGTCCCCGGAAGCAATCCCTGGGGGAATGACAAATTCATAAATAATACTACTTGGATAAACCGCCTCATTGTACCACCAACACTTTCTTTACACTATCACTATAGGCATTGGAAAAATCCTGGGCTTCAAATGTCCAGTAATAAGTGCCGGTGGTGGCATTTTCTGTTAAGGAAATGGTAACGGTATATGTGCCATCTCCTTTTTGCAGATCACCGGACCCCTCCGCACCGGTGCCATCATCATAAAGTAAGATTGGGTTCCCTCCATTCATCATGGAATCCAACCCAACGTGGTATGTACGAAAAAATACGCGCTGAATATCCTCGAGTCCGTTCGGATCAGAAACAGATGCTGTTACAGAAAATTTTACCGTATTTGTTATATCTGGATCCGGGTTCGCTGTAGGACGGTTGACTGTATCCGGAACAAAAATGCTCCCCAATTTCGGACGGATATTCCCCAGAACAAAGATGGACTCATTGGCCTGTTTTTTTCCGTTGTACAATCCCAATATCGAAAAGAATATCGAGTCCTTTGCCGTAGAGGGTATTGCATTTTTTAATCCACTGTCGTTGAGGAATTTTCGGCTGTAAACTTGATCTTTAGACAAAATATCGCCATTACTTCCGTCATCAAATAACTTGAGTGTATCCCCCGTGTTCGAGGCGCTGATCCCCTGCCACAGAACCATGACTGAATCCAGAGAACCTCCTTGAAACCCTGAGGAGACTTTTGCAGAAACAAACAGTTTATTGGATGCCTGGAGAAACGCAAAATCAATATCCGAAATAGGATTCGATTCCACGATGGGTGTGGCTTTTTCGCACCCCCACATCAAAAGAAATGCAGTCGAAATCAAAAAATTAAATTTGGATTTATAATCTGTCATTGCTGATTGTATATATGGTGAACCATGAGCGTGCCTACTTGCCAAAGACTCTCGGGTGAACAATTTTCCACCAAATCATTATAGGTGTGATGGTAATTCGTTTTTTCATCTGGATAATCAAAATCAATAATATCCACTGCGGGGATTCCGGCAATCTCGTAAAGGGGTACATGATCATCAAAAATTGAGTGGTAAGCCATTTTTTTAAATCCACTTAGCTTTAATTCTTCAGCTAGTCCCCATAAATCTAAGACCAGTTCAGGATTTTGCTTATAGGAAAATCGTTCAATATAGATTTCCAGATTCGCATCCCCAACCATATCCAAATTAATGGCATAACTGGGAAAAGGAATGGGTAGGTTATTGGCAAAATATTGAGAACCTTTGCAGTAAGACCAGGAATCACCGGTTGACCCATAATCCTCTGCATCAAACAGAACCAGGTTTACGCCGATTTTCTGGGGATGGTCATGAAGTACCTTCGCTAATTCCAGAAGAATAGCCACGCCACTCGCCCCATCGTTAGCGCCCAAAATTGGCTGATCTTTTCTCATGATACTTAAGCTGCGATCACCCCAGGGACGGGTATCCCAATGAGCCGATATCATGATTTGCTTCTTTGCCAAAGGATTGAATCTGGCCACCACATTATTCATGTTCACTTTTTGTTTTGTCCTGGGCATCATTTCTGTGAAAGGCTGGGTAAATACCGTATCAGCCAGGGGGGTAAAATTTTGTATAAAATAATCTAATGCTTTTTGATGACCAACTGAACCGGGATTCCGGGGACCAAAATCACATTGGGCAATCAAATGGGCAAAGGCCCCATCTCCGCTAAATACGGGTGTATTTGACTGGCAGCTTGTGATAGATGCAAGTAAGAAAAAGATGAATTGGATGCGGTTTTTCATTATCCTCGTATGGCCAGATTTACATCAAAACCAAAATCTCTGTCGATTTTCTTTCCTGTATGTTTTGAATCATTTTCCCTGTATTCCCATATCATACTCCCGCTGACAGTTTTTGAGAAAGTGTAGGTCAATCTTATCCCTGTTTTCCAACTGGAGGTAAAGGCCGTTTCAGCAAACTTCGTTGCTTCCTGAGCTTTCTGAAGTGTCCTGTTTTTATTCATATCAAAATTAAAGGTGAAGTTAACCTGATTATTAACCTTATAATTATCAAAAAATGGAAATGGGATTGTGAATCCACCCCGATGAGTATAGTTTGCTGTCATCATATAAGATTGATCCTGAAATATTTTCTCTCCCCCATTGGCAGATTCTTCTCTGGAAAGGGTACGGTTATGACGCATGGTAATTGCGACTCCTTTTTTCAGGGCCATGGTCACCCCAATCAAAGGTGCAAAATTCATATTCACGCGGGATGTTCGTTCATTGTCTTTATAATTTGAAATAAAATCATCCACACTAAAAAATGAAATGGATGGACCGCTGAATTGATCAAACTGCCAGGCTCGTGTTTCCTTTCCATTGGTAACATGATCTAAACTTAAGGTACGAACATACTTTTTGAGAAATTTATTTCTTTCCAAACCGGTTAACCGAATTGACCACCCAACAAAAGGCAATCCATTTTCTAAATGTTTCCCATAAGAAAAATAATCCCGGGACATAGATCGCTGTTCCAATCCGGATCCCCGTCGATTGCTGGATACATTCTGGGCATAATTAAAGGATATTGACATGGCTCGGGTGAGATTTAATCCAGATCGAACAGAAAAATCACGCTTATGATCCCAGTTCCCCGTATTGGACCCCACCTGATCAGAATGATCCAAACCATGATCCCTATTCCATCCCAGGCGATACCCCAACGGAATGTCACCAATGACACCTATACCCGTTTTATTGACATTTTCTGTATACGAAAAATTAATTGGATTGACTTTCCTCGCCCAACCATGCACTTTTTTTAGCAGTTTGCTATCCACAAATTTTGACTGTTTCTCTTCGGTTTCTTTCGGCGTCTCTTTTTGCGTTGGCTCCGGTACAACTCGTCCCCGGCCTCTATCCTCTGAATCTTCACCCGTTTTTTCTTTTCCAGAATCGGAACCGCGTGTTCGAGGTGGTGGCGGAACTGTTCGGGTTCGTTGGGGCACACGTCCTCCCCGGGATGGTTTATAAACCAATTCAACCAGTTTAACCGGAGACAGACTGATGCCGGATGAAAACCGAAGTTGATTCCCAATATTCGCCCCATCCACACTACTGTCCCTTGCTTTATTCCATCGGTAATTTGCAGAATAATTAAAGGTCGGCTTCAGCCAATCCAGTAAAATGGGCCGGAATGAAGAATTAAAACTTTCGGAAATATCCGTAACAATTCCAGATTCTCGATTTTTGATTGCGTTGGCCATATATCCCCGATAATCATTTAAGTTACTTTTGATGGCCCGACTGTATTTCGAACTAATGGATTCTGTAATTTTATAATCCATGGCATAGGATTGATTGAGCCCAAAATTATAATCATCCGGAGATTTATTTCCCCGACGCGGTGTTTTCTGGATCAGCCTTTCATTAAAATTTATGGACGCATTAAAATTTGATGGTGAGTAATAAAAATGTGTTTTGCCCAATTTTTCACCAATCCATGGTACCGAAGAAATCCATTTGAAAGGCATGACATAATTATTTCTACCAAAGGGAAGTGCATAACTCACCTGCCCTTGATATGTTTCATTCAATATTTCTTTCTGGATTTCATTAGACATGGATCGGCGGCTGGCAGAAAAACGCGTATTCAACCGATCCAGCGTATATTTAACAAATTTATTATCAGACTTGGATGACTTCGCTCCAGATATGGAAAATGTCATTGCATTCGTTTTAGATAAAATAGAATCTGGAGCATTATTCTGATTAACCAACACATCCTGCCCGGGGAAATATTTCGGCCGACTGACTGAATTGGATAAGGAAGTGGTAATCGGAATTCTCACCCCCCAGGACGATGGTAAAAATTTGTCCACATTCAACCCTGTATTCATGTTGATACTTTCGTTAGATTTATTCGAACCCAGCCTCCGTTGGAGCATGTGAAAATCTCCATCCTGTCTTTTATATGCAATGGATGTTTTGAGTATATCCCCCAGGTTAAATCGACTCTGGAGGCGCATGGAGATTCCTTTGTCACGCTTCACGCCACTCAGGCGTAATTCATCCAGCCAAACCTCACCGGTAATCGGTGATTCAGACAGATTACGTATCCCCAGCACAAAATATTGAATACGGTTCAACGCCGGCTGGCCTTTGATACGAATGATCTTATTCGTTTCCACCCCTAATTCATCCGTAAAACGGTATTCCTTAAAATCGGTGGAATCCATAAAAATATCTGTTTCCCGATATTTTTTCACTGAGGTTGAATCCTGTAATTTGAGCCGGGTCAGCCATTCCAAATCTAAATTAACAGCATTTCGGTTTTTTACTTCATCCCACCCATCATAAACGGGCTGAGTAACTTCATAATAATTATCTCCAAAACCAAACCGCATAAACATTTCAACATCCGTATTTTCATTGCTAATCCACGGACTGGTTCCATAAACATACATTTTCATATTTTTATAAGAGAGGTAACTCCTGGCCCGATCTCCGGACATGGATATAAGCGTTTTCATGGCTGCGCCGCTGGCACGGCCCGGAAGTTCTGTAAATTTTAATATGAGCGATTGTTCCTTGGAACGGATTTGATTGATTCGGTCAAATTCTCCCTGGACACCTTCAGGAGGACGGTAGTCCGCATTATCATCTGTATTAATAATTGAAACAGCAAAAATTGAATCTGCGTTCTCTTTGCTGAATTTTTCAGTGCTGTCTGCCGCAATACCCAATTCCTGCCATTCATTCCCCACCAATTCTATCTTGGCAATTTGAACGATAGCGGATTTGTCCACATTACTTATGGTCAGGCGTAAATGATTAATATTGTTCCATTCCCGTTGCTGGGACCCAATGCTTTGATCAAACTCTGATAGGGGTACCCGGTACAGCCGCCACCCGGTAGGTATGCCATCTTTTTTTGTTTCCCCGGCAAAATAGGTTGTATCTACCAGGTTAAATGATTTGGTAAAATAATCATTGGTCCGATCTAAAAACCCGGTTCGATCCAAATCTTCTGTATCCGGATACCGGCCTGCATCCAGTGCATTTTTTTCCGTCCCATTGATACGGGAATAATCGTTACTGCCTTCGGAATATTCCCAGTTATCGTCATTGGGGTCTTCCGGGTTCACATCACCAAAAGCATTAATTAACACTTTTTCTCCGGCGGCAGTATAATCTGTGTATGAAGGCCCTTCAGGGTCCAAACAAGACCCCCATCCGTTTTCAAAGGCATCGGGGCACCCATCCAGCCCAATATCTTCTTCGTCATCCAGAATCCCGTCGCCTATCAGTCCGCCTACAGGAATATCTTCCGTATTCAAAATACCATTCCCATCCCGGTCTTCACTGATTTGCCCCAAATCAATGGTGAGCATTCCTATCTCACCTTTGACCCACATTTCAAAAAACTTTGTCTGAGTCTGGTCATAATCACCGGAATAGAACGGAGTAATAATTCCGCCCCAGATGGAATCTTGCGGAACATCTGCCTGATGTTCACGGTGATCAAACTTAAGCAGCATAATATCTGTGGTTTCGTTCTGAGCCTGAATCGATGTGGATAAGTTTGGCCAAATATCCTTGGTTCGTACCTGGACAAATGGATTGAACCAATTGAGTTTCCCGCGATTACGCTGGGCAAACTCTTTTCCTGTTTTATAGTCCGTTGGTGCGGAGGACTCTCTCCAAAATCGTCTCAAAATTGGGATGGATGTGGTGCGTTTTGACCCCTCAAAATCATCAATAAATGCCACACCATTCGGATCGCCAGTGGCTCGGTTATTGATTGGATTGGGGTTTGGTAGAATTTGGGCAAATTCTCCTTCAAAAGAAAAAACCGATAATTGTTCAGTTTCAATCAATGGCATTCGATCTAAAGTCCGGGTAACCCTGGGTAAATCTTTTTGGAAGCGGCCATTCAATCCCCAGATAAAATTGCGCATGGGTTCGTAACCCACTTCCACTTTTTCATTCACAACAGATTGATTATAATACAGTGCCGTACCTCCAATAAAGGATTTTTCTCCGAAATCCATTTGGGACCGAATACCTAAGATTGTCTTTTTATCAAAGGTGACCAATTGATGTTTATCGTAAATCACTTTGATATCCGCATTGGGATCCACATCATCTGATAAAACGATTGTACCACTGAAATAATCCACTTGATAATCCACACCTTTTTTAAGGGGGATTCCTCCTTTATAAACTTGCTCACTTCCTTCCACAATCATGAATCCCAAGTTGATGGTGGCACTCTGGTTGGCGTAATCCACTTCGATGGTAAAGCGACTATCATTATTGATTTGGGTTCTCTGGGTACTGAAATACATTTTACCTTCTCCCAATGAACCCTTCAAACCCGGTGCCTGGTTTCCTCCGGTAACTGTATCTGCTGCAAATGGATGATAAGTGGGAAAAAACAATTCACCGTCCGCCAGGCTGATAATATTGGGATTGGCTAAATCAATTTTTTGGTCAGAAGTGCGAACACCACTTTCATTTAAACTATCTAATCCGAATTGGGTAATATAGGGATTCCCTTGAGGATCCAAGTGACTGGGCACGGGTAAACGGTCGTTCACAATCCGCAATTCAAACCCATCTTTATTGATGTTGGTTGTCCCAAGGTAATAGACATTTTTAAACATGAGGGGCCACACGGGATGGCTCGGCGTAAGTTTTCTGGGTTTCAGCATTTTCATCAATAACTGATCTGAATCTACTGAAATACCTTTCCCAATGATTTTTAAAGTATCTCCTGTAGTCCGATCTGCCAAAACAAAGGTACAACCCAATACCTCATCATTCGCCCTCTGCCTCAGTCGAATAAATCCCAAGTCTTCGCTTAATATATAATCCTGACCCTGCTCGAGCCGTTTAAAATTTCCTGTTTGATCGTCGCCTTCATTCGGATTCTCCAAATCAGCAAAAGCAGTTCCGGGGTTTGTTTCTGAATTTGTGGTTTGATCCAGCTGATACAGTTCAAAATTTCGAACAACAATATTTCCAATTTGATGGAGGCCATCTTTCAACGGATAAAATGGTGGTACATATACAGTGGCACCGCCGACTTGAGTAATCTCACCGTTCCGAAACCATTCATGGATAAAGAAATATTTATTTTCCACATATCGATGATCCTGAATTTTTATGGTTTGCGCTTCACTCTTTCCTTTATATTCCTGTGATTTCTTCTCCGTATTGACTACAGATGCAATAGCTGTAATATCCATAGGACCCAGTTTAGAAACTGTTTTGACACCAAATAAACCCTGATGACTGGCAGACCCCATGAGAGATTGAGAACCGGGTAAGGTTAATGATACATTTCCCGCGTCCACGGTTTGTACAATATCATCTTCTTCCCCCTTGTATGAAATCCGAATATTATTTTCCCAGTCAAAATCCCGTTCAGAATCATGATCCACATTAATAGAAACCCGATCGCCAATTTTTCCTTCCACACTGATGCGCTGAGTCTGGTCAAATTCTAAATGAGTGTTTTGAGTTTCGCTCAATTTGGAACGAATAAGTTCCTGATCCTGGAATACCAGGTTTCCTTTCACCGTCACATTTCCTCGAGCTGTGAGGGAAACACGTCCGATATTACCCATATCCACACCAATCACTTCGATGCCTCTCCCCCGGCGATCCTGGAGAATTTGCGTTTGAGGGGACCTGCGTCGACTGGTATCCTGAATCGCTCTTACAAATGCCAATTCTCTATTGAGTTGCACCTGTTTTTCGAAAAACCAATCCACAGGTGCTACAAAGGGCATTGTATAGAGTTTTCCAAACAACTTGCCCGAAAGTGTAACCGTGGACCAATCCTTGGAAATTTCCGCAGATTGAATAATAAGGAACGGTTTTCTGATTAATCCCCGGGGAGTATAGGACGAGGAATCATAAGGCATAACCAAAGACGGCCGGTCCGTTTCATATGGATTATGGATAAATGGCGTAGGGGGATGCCAGCGATTCGGGAGATTTTGGACAGACGGATTCCCCTGGCCGTAGGCAGGAAAAACCACGGTCATCCATAGGAGTAAGCTGACGAATCGGATCCTTTTCTGCAAGGAATCCACCTCCATTTTTATTGTTAACAATGCCCATTTGGGCACAGTGTTACCGCTTGTGCGGTGAGTTTATACCGTTAACGTTGAGGCAATAGTGTCAGCTCCTTATGTTTGACATTTGTAATTAAATCCGTTTTTCAAGGATTGCACAGAAGTTACGTAAAGCTTTCCCACGATGTGAAATACTATTCTTTTCCACCGAATCCAGCTCTGCAAAGGTTTTTTTAAGGGGTGGATAGTAAAAAATCGGATCATACCCAAATCCGCCACTACCTCTTCTCTCCTCGAGAATTTGACCTTCTACAACCCCTTCGACCCATTCTTTTTCGCCACCATTTACAAATGCAATCACGGTGCGAAAACGGGCCGTTCGCTTTTCTGCAGGAATACCTTTTAATTCTTTCAGCATTTTTTGACAATTATCATCAAAAGTCGCATCCTCACCGGCATATCGAGCAGAGTAAATCCCCGGTGCTCCGTTGAAGGCATCTACTTCTAATCCAGTGTCGTCAGCCAGAGCAGGTAATCCTGTAAGTTTTTGAACCGTTTCCGCCTTAATAAATGCATTATCCTTCAGTGTATCCCCAGTTTCAGGAATATCACCAATGTGATGAAATTCATCTAATGTGAGGAGTTCAATAGAAAGGTGCCCCAGAATAGCAGACATTTCTTCCATTTTACCCCGGTTGTGGGTGGCTAAAACTATTTGCAATTTAATACCTCGAAAAACGCCGGGTAAACTACCGGTTTTTCAGAAGAGACCCAACGGGAAATCGAAATGGTATTTATATATTATTCACATTCACCAATGGTCCATGATGTGACCCCTGCCCTTTCGGCTTCACACGCGTTACCATATGTTTTTTTATCACAGCCGCAGACGGGGAAATAGATCGTTATACAATCCACATCATTTCTGATTTTATTTTCATCAATACAAATTTCATTCGTCTTTTTATCCTCACATGAAAAAAGTGAAAATAAAATAATGACAAATCGTTTCACTTGAACTATTTATCCACAATATCGTGCCAATGACCATGTTCTGTTGACCAAACTTTCCCCTCCGGAACCGGACCTTCCGGCTGGGGTACGTTCAAGGATCGTTGTACACCGGATGGCATGGGAGGAATGGGGGTGGGGTTCACGTTAATATCATGGTAATGGCCATGTTCTTCTGACCAAACCTTCCCCGGTGGTGCATTTCGTCCTTTGTCTGTATTCATGATATTGAGAATAAACCAAATAACTGCAATCGCTATGCCTCCATAAATGGCCATTTTTTTCCATTGTTTATTCTGATCCATGGCGCCGTGGCAATCCTTAAACTTTTTTTCACTCCCGCAATGACAGAGGTCGTTCCGTCCTATTTTCATTGTTGATACTCCTTATGAATATGAGCCAACTGCACATACTTATGGGCCCACTTTTCATTCTTTTCAAATATATCAGTTGATAATGTTTTCACAATTTTCCCCGGAACACCCACCACTAATGATAATTCAGGTATGATCATATTCTCTTTTATCACGGCACCGGCACCAATGACAGACCCTTTACCCACCACAGCACCATTCATAATAATGGCACCCATGCCAATGAGGGCACCGTCTTCTATGGTACAGCCGTGAATAATGGCATTATGCCCTACGGTCACGTCATCGCCCACGATTACACCCTGGTCATTCTCTAAATGAATCACGCTATTATCCTGGATATTCGTCCGTTCACCAATCACAATTTGGTTAATATCTCCCCGGCAAACTGTATTGTACCAAATTGAACTGTCTGCTTTCAAAATCACGTCACCAATAACCTGGGCCCCTTTGGCCACAAAAGCAGAATCATGAATCTGGGGCTGTTGTATGGTTACATTGTCTCTTAAATCTGTTTTATCCATGGATTAATTTGATTCTCCTATAACGATATCTCAAAAAGAAAGTTTGACATAATCCTGAAATGACAAAAACATTGATTGTCCAGTAAATTCCCGGAAAAGTAGCCAGTTTTGTTCCAAGCCATAAACCGAATAGAGCCATAGAGACGTACACCAATACTGCTTCACTGATGCCCCGTGTTTTATGGTGATGAACCAGCATACCACCGTACCAGGATTGATACACCTGATATCCCGGCATAAGGATGGCGAACATGACTGTGACTGAACTTAAATGAGTTAATTCGGAAGACAATCCTGATACTCCGCTAAACCAGATTTCTCCCAAAGGTGTTAAGGCCACCACGGCCAGGATAGCCATGGTGGCAAGGGCAAGCATCCGGGCGAATCGCTGGAGTTGAATTTTGCCAGATGGTCGCCCGGCCATGGACACCACCACTTCATTAAATGCAAATCCCAGTCCCCGGGTTAAGAAGATTAATCCATATACAACAGGCCAGGATGCCAAAGATGCCAATGTGTCTGGCATACGGCTCATCCCCGCTGCACCTGCCGGGTGAATAAGTAAGGTCATAAGTGGCGTCATTGCCAGAGGCAAATAAAAATGGGTGAAAGAATTCAGGGTGATTGGCTTTGCCTCACTGGAAGGGGGTAAAATTTTGTTCAAAATATTTTGAACGGTAAAGTGAGCAAAGAGTGCTTCCATGGAAACCGATATGGCTACCGCTACTGAACCCACCTTTGCGCCGGACCAATCCGTATAAGTAATTCCCAGGAATAATATTGAAACTAATGTCACCAATCGAATCACCGTTCCATAAGCCACTGCCCGTGAATTTCCGTATTTAATCATCACGCCCTGGTTCAGGCGGCGCCAGGCAATCATAAACGTCCATGGTGTCATGATTTGGAGACCGATCCGTCCCGGTTCTAAAAGTGGCTCCGGTACATTTAACAATCCACTGACCACCACGTAAAACAGAGGTGTAAAAGCAATAAGTACATGAATAGTGGTGAGAACAAGAGACATGACAATCATGTAATTGAACAGTTTACCATATGCTTTTTTGTCCGTTGCCAGTGCCGTACTGGCCGCCAATAACATTATGATGGGTCCTTCCACAGCCAGGGATATTGGATAAATAATTGACCCCCATGCAGCCAGGTTTATTTCCGGCATGGCCATGCGAGCCACAAAAGCTGTAAGCGTGGGGGATTCGATTCCCATGAGAAACCAGCTCCCGGCTAATGGGAGCCACAGGTGGAATACCTGCTTTAAAGTCACATTTTCTTTTATATTCAGAATAACTCCAACCAAAAAATGAAGGAAATGGAAAATTTCCTTCTATTATTAAGCGCGAAAATTAAGCGGAAATAGAACCCAATTTAGGTGGAATTTTAAATGGAGACATTCATGAACTCAACATTGAACAATTAACATATCCAACGAGTAGTGCCAAATTCAAATCATCCTTATTGGTTTGTGATTCGTGTCACTTGAAAAGTTAAAAGAAGTTCGGTATCTTTACCCTAACCGAAATCATGAAATAAAGGAATCTGTTATGAACCCTCAACACATACTCAAAATATTTTTAGTACTTTTATTTGGACTGATGGGCTGCGAACCCATCGAAGAAGAGGATGGAAAAAATAACCCGGAAAACCTGGTTGGGAAATGGATAGGAAAAAGTATCCAGGTTGGATTTGAAATCACGACAAATTCTGATCAGGAGTTTGTAGATCTTTCAAAAGCCGGAATCGGTAGTGGTATTTCTATTTCCGGTAATAATCAAAATGAAAATTTACAATATATTAACCCTATGTTTATGATGGGTCCAGATGACGAAAATGGCGGTGGAAATAATGATGGCCCTGATTTCCTTTTTGCAGCCCAAAACCTGGATTGGGCCGCTTTACGAAATCCTCAAGATCTGATAGGACAAACTTTGAAAATGTTTGTCCTAATGGAAGATTATGAAAGAATTCATCGCAATGACGGCACCGAAAAAGATACAATGGTTATTCGGGGGGCATACTTTCAATGGGTCATTAATGATTCCAGTAATTTTTTTATGGGAGATCGTCCACCGGACAGCCTGTATTTAGCAGATCGAGTCAACCCATCGGATTTTACAATGGATACAACTAATCATAAATTAACGTTGAATGATTTGTCACTTTATTTTGCAACATTCATCCAACTCCCGAATGATCGTGATTCCCTATCCTGGGACAGTTCCAGAGTCACCATTGCCAGCGGAGATCTCATGCCTGCAACCATTACAATCCCAAGCAATACACCCACCATTTTAGCCACTCCGTTTATGGAAGAAGAAATGATAGAGGGGCCACCGGAAGAAATTGATCTTATGGATGATGGAACCATGGAAATGAAGGACACTTTTCTTGATTGTGATGATGATGGAAATTGTAACCCTGTCACCGAGCATTTATCAGGAGAATGGTGGACAGAAGGACCAGATACATTGATTTTAGCTATCACTGAATCAAGCGGGTTTTTAGATACGGTTGATCTTCAATATGTTGTGACGGCCAACGACCTAAAGGTTATTCATAGGGAAGACCCATGTGAAGATGATGAATGGAATTCAGAGCATGAGTGCATGACTGAAATATCCCGAGGATTTATCGGTTTGAATCCCAACAGTATTACTTCTCTTGAAATTATCATGAACCTTGCATTTGATAAATCAACAACAACCCGTGCCGCACCGTCGAACTTGATGAATGCAAGTAAGGTAAATTTCAATCCTGTTTGGTTAAAGCAGATTCGTAATAAATATTGAATAAAAAGAGTTTCTTCCCCAACTATTGATGGACAGGGGTGATCACTTTTCGATTCTTTAAATAGCTCCTGCCAATAGATCCGGCAATGACTAATACACCGCCGGTGAGCGCCCATTCACCGACAGTTTCGCCGATAAAAAGAAATACCCATACCGGGTTTAGAATGGGCTCAATTGCCCCCAACAGAATGGCATCAATCGCCGGGACATATTTCAAGGCTTTGGTGAATAAAATATAGGGAATGCCCAGTTGTACGACACCCAACAATACGATGATCCATCCATCCGTTGGTGAGATATAAGGTAAGGATGGAATTAAAAAGGGTAATGCAATTAAAGCAGTCAAAATATTCCCTAAAAAAACAATTTCAAATGATGAGGATCCTTTTTCTTTTCGGACAATGACCGTCACTAAGGCGAAACTCACACCTGAACACAATGCCAATATATTTCCCCAAAATCCTTGGAAAGTGAGTTCATCCATGAAAAAAAGCCCCAAACCCATAAATATAATAATCATGGCGAACCAATCTAATTTAGTTACGCGTTCCTTCAGCATAAAATAGCCGAATATCACCACATGAATCGGAGAGGTAAACTGTAAGATAATTGCATTGGCTGCGGTGGTTAGTTTGGTGGATGCCACAAAGAAAAGCACGGTAGCGGCATAAGCCAACACACCCATAATCATAAATTTATTCCATATAAATTTAGGCCGTCGGATATAAATTAATAAGACGAGGGCCGCCACAAAACTCCTGGCGCCGCTCAGGGCGATGGGATGTAAATCTACCATCTTGATAAAAACACCACCCAGACTCCACAACATGGCAGCGATAATTAATAGCAGGTGGGCTGTGGAAGATTTCATCCGGTAATATTATTAGTCCGATTTGGGTTGATCATGTCTTTCATTTTCATTAATCAATCCCCTTAAAATCCCCCACATTGGTGGATATAATAAAGGTAAAAATGAAAATAATTCCGACAAACATCAGCCAGTTTAATATTCTATTACTTTTCTTTTAGAGACAGGGTAATGACGAATTCAGCAACCGGTTCATCTCCAAATTTATCCGGAACAGTGGCAATCACTTTTACAGGTAAGTTTACCCTTTCTCCTGTTGAAATGGTTTGATTTACCGCTTCAGTAATGGCTTTTCCTTCATGACAAATAAAATGCACATCCCCTTCCGCACGCTTATAAAAGTCACTTTTTAAATCTTTAAAAATGAGTATTACATTTCTCCTGGATTCACGAATCCTGAGCATGGCTGTAAATCCCGTAACCATATCAACCCCCACAACCATGGCACCGATATACATGGACTTCACGTGGTTCCGTGTACGACGATCCAATGGCATGAATAACTCAACACCCTCTTCTGTTACATCAAATATTTTCGGACGACAATAATGAATCAATCGGACTTTTTTCCATGAGAAATACCATAAGAAAAGGTTATACTTTAATCGTTCGGTCCAGGATAATGCCATGACTATTCAGCCTCTCTCTTGGCTCTGATTTTTTTATTCAATTCAATTACTTTTTCATTTCCTTCAACCCAGGGCGGAAGATGATCCCAGTCAGGGATCCCATCATCTATTAAGGTTGAATTACCCGCTTTTCGCGGAAATCCCTCTGCGGGTAAGGCACCCAAAATGAGGCAAACCAATTCAGAATGATCATGAGCCTTGACGGCACGTTTAGCGATAGGATCTACTTTAACAATATCTCCAGGTGATAAATCAATATTCTCTCCGTCAATATAAATGAGACCTTTCCCCGATAGAACAACATAAACTTCTTCCTGTGTTTCGTGCTGGTGCATAAATGTATATCCTCTTCCAGCTGGAATCCGCGCAAACCCCATGGCAACACCCTTCAAATCAAGGTCATCTCTCAAGAGGTTTAACCATGGATTGAGATTCTTGAAATCATATGATTGTTTTTTGTAATTCATATTGTCTCCTTGTTTACCAGGGGAGTTCCTCCCCCTTGAAATTGATAAATTTTCCACTCAAATCATTTTGTTCATCCAGGACTTTTAGCATGCCCCGTACAGATCGTTTTTTAGATACAGGGGCGATGGGTGTTCCCATTCTTGTCCGGACCCATCCCGGATGAAAAGCGACAACAGTTATCCCTTTACTATTTAAATCCTTGTGAAGATTTTTAGTCACCATATTTAATGCTGCTTTTGAAATCCGATAACTATACGCACCACCGCTGCTGTCATCTATACTGCCCATGAGAGAAGAAATATTGGCTATTGTTGACCCCTTACCCAGTAATGATCTGCAATGCTTAGTTACAAACAATGGCCCCAGCGTATTGGTTTGAAAGGTATTCAGGTGATCTTTCATTTCAACTTTTTTTAGTCCGGCCCGTGTACCAATAATACCGGCGTTATTGATCAACAGATCTAAATGATTCACTCTTGACTTTAGATTGGTTGCCATATTAATGATGGACTGTTCATCATTTACATTTAGAAGTAGATGGTTTTCAATCGGAATGATTTTTTTGAGTTTATCTGCACTTTCAGGATTACGGAACCCAACCAAGACATGGTGCCCTTTTTCGGAAAGTTGTTTTGCAAATTCCAGCCCGATCCCCCGATTCCCTCCTGTAATGAAACAATTCAATTATCTGCCTCCAGAAAAATATTGATCCATCACCCAGGTGATTGACCAATTATGCCCCAATCGTCTGCCATCAGGGAAAACGGCAGGAAGTTGGACAACTTCACTCCCCTTAATCTCAATTAATTGTGGGTTCGCTGCTAAATTTTTAAACGCACCATCCTGTTTATGGACCGTCCGCCATTGGACCAGTTTGCTGGTCAATTTTAAATCATTAAAACGGGGATAGTCAGGGCAATTTTTTTCCAATCGGGTGTGCCCGGCCAATGGCGCCGCAATGGAATGGATATCCAGGGAGACATTTAAATGATCATCCGCCAAACCTGTCACAATAACACCACCATAACTATGGCCAAATATATTGATATGATTCAATCCCACTTCGGCAGATACTAATGAATCAATAACTGAAATTAACATGCGGCTGGCTGGTTCAGGACATTGACTCCAATCCCACCGATAATAATATGTTTTATGCCCCGATTCAGCCATTTTACGCAATGCATAGACCCATTCATATCCTTCAGAACCATACCCGTGGACGGCAATAAAGATCGTGTCTGCCCTTGCTTGATCCGTTTGAACCCAATGTAATCCCATGGATTTTTCCTGGATCATTTTGCCTGTAACTTTGACGTTATCCATATTCAAATCAAAATATGAAATAGTCGAAGTGGTTTTTTGCTCACATCCTGCCAGAAGGATTTGGCCTATTATCAAATATTTTAATAGTCTGATCATTATTATTCGGATTGAAAATTCGTAAAGAATTTACATTCCAATAGACAGCGCGTCAGAAATTATATTCTAAAAATATGGAAATAAAATTGCTTCCACCCTGCGTACGGTTAAACAATTTTATTTTTTTGTAGATACCTGAACGATGATAATCTGCAAATCCAATGGTTATGGGTGTAAGTGAAGGGTTTTGGAACATATCCCCTAAATTGAAATCAAATCCAATATTGATATAATTCATTAATTGAGAATCTCGTTCATCGCTCAACCGTCGAGTTTCTCTCCCTTCCACATAGGGAATTTGTTCGGAATAAGATAACCCTTCACCAATAAATAATCGAATTGGAAAACCATTATACTGTGTGCGGTAATGGACCATGATAAGCCCATTCACCTGATTATGATTCGGTTGGAATCCATTTTCTTGATGGCGTAAAAATCCTAAACGAATACTCCAATCGATTGGATAGCCTTTCCAATTGGAAGCAATTTTCTGGCTGATGTCCAATCCATTAATACCTGTTCCGTGGTATTCAGGTCGAATATCACCAATAGATACAATTGCCATGAGGGGCCGATGGGTGGCATACCCACTATACAGGCGAATGGATCGCCGTGATTCTATTAGATTTTGGGGATAAGCATCCGCATTCACATTCCCGGAAATAAGTGAGAAAGTGAATAATGATATTTCAATCCATAAAGCCATAACTGACTGAATTTAGTATAATTTAAGTTTAATTGGAAATAAATCAGAATCGGTCAGGAGAAAGCATACTCATATCCACCCCGGGATCATTTCCTGAAATAATATGGTTCACCAATTGCCCGGTGATGGGCGCTAAACTGATTCCCAACATGGCGTGGCCTGTGGCCCCTATCAAATTTGGATATTGACCAAAAGGACCAATATAGGGCAAACCATCAGCGGACAAAGGACGTAGTCCAACCCATGGTTCTAAATTTTTAACCCAGGCCAAATCAAAATCAGGATAATAGTTTTGAACAGATTTGAACATGGCATTCAATTTTCTCTCATTGATATTTTTATTTGATTCAGTAATCGTCATTGTACCGCCAATTCGCCATTGGTCTTCCATGGGGGTAGAAGCAATCCGTGCATCGATTAATAATGCCGGTATGGCCGGTTTTTGAATAGGAGATTTTATCGTAACACTATAACCTTTCCCTCCCATCATTGGCAACTTCAATCCAATTGATTTCACTAAATTCCCCGACATTCTTCCTGCCGCTAAGACAAAATAATCTGCTGACCATGATTGATCTTCAACAAGCACAGATTTTATTTTTCCATGATGAACCGAAAATCCTGACACAAGTGATTCGTAAACAATATTCACACCCTGATCCACGAGAAATTTTTGCATCAATTGTAAAAATCGGGCAGGATTAATATGACAGTCCAACGGATAATGGACCCCGCCTAACGCATTGGATTTCATATCGATTTCCACCGATTGAATATCGGTTTGATCAAGATCAACCGCTTCGATGCCAAGTGCCCTTGCCATGGCAGAAATTTCATATTCTTCTGCCAATATTTCTTCCTGTTTACACAACATCATGATCCCTTTATTCTCTAATCCAAAATCCATTTTCTTTCCCAGTTCTAAATATAAGGATCGGCTTTCGAGGCCTAATGCTCTTAAGGTATTTGCCCCTGCTTTCACATGATTCGGATTGGCGGCTTTGCGGAATTTCCATAACCATGATATCAAATTTAATGTGGGTTTAAACTCTATAGAAAAAGGACTTTCTGGAGCCAAAAGCCATTTGAGTCCTTTTTTGAATACGCCAGGGGAAGCCAGTGGAATAATATGACCGGGGACAATCATGCCAGCATTTCCCCAGGAACAGGATGACTTTCCTTCAGAATCACCCTCGTTTATAATGGTGACTTCAAAACCCGATTGATTTAAATAATATGCAGTACAAAGCCCCACTGCACCCCCACCAATAATGATGACATCTGATTTTTTTATAATGGATTCTTCTCGCTTGTAAAAAGTGCTTTTAATACATATCCAGCGATGGTTGGATTTTTTCGGAGCCGCCGAATGGAGTAGGGATACCATGCCGGTCCAAAGGGAACTGCAACACGTAATCGGTGCCCCGATTCACGTATGGAGAGCCGAAGCTGTGGTGTTACGCCATAGAGCATTTGGAATTCGTATTCAGAAGGACTCAATCCTATCGTTTCAATTGTTTGAAATGCATCCCGGACTAACCATTCATCATGAGTGGCAATCCCAACGTAGCATCTTGCTGTCAGTAACTCTTTCAATAATGAACTATAATTCTCCCGAACATTCCGGTAATCATTGTAGGCAATATTCCGCGGTTCAATATAAATGCCCTTGCACAATCTTACATTTGCTTTCAATGCGATGAGCTTTTGAATATCATGCTTACTCCGACGCATGCATGCTTGAATGACAATTCCCACATTATCAAATTCACACTGTGCTTTTTCAAATATAGATAATGTATCATCTGTACAAGATGAATCTTCCATATCAATTCGGACAAAATTATGGGTTTCTTCTGCCTTTGTTAAAATGGACTTTAAATTCGAATAACATAATTCTTTATCCAGTTTTAAACCCAAATGTGTCAGTTTAACATGAATGTTGCTATCCAATTTTCGGGATTGAATTTCGGTTAACGCTTCTATGTAGTCCATACTTGCTTCTAAAGCTTGGTCCCGGTCATTTACAAATTCACCTAAGATGCTGGTCGCCGCTGTGAACCCTGCCAAATTTATATCCTCCACAACATTCACCAAGTCCTCCAAAGATTCACCGGCGATATATGGTTTGGCGATTTTTCGCACCCACGATTTAGGTGTTAATGGTAACAGCGTTCGAATAAAGGGGTTAAAAATATTCAATTAAACAAACACCCAACTATGGATTTGATCCAATATATAGAAGCGGTAATGATTATGGTTTCCATATCATCTAAAATTTGGAATATATTTAACTATAAAACCAAGCCTCTTATTTCTCATCATTACCTCCATCCCCATGATTGATATCTTAATTTCATTCAAATCAAAACATTATCCCAAGACAATGCCAACGACTAAAATGGGACGAAGTGTGTTTGCTCTGGTGGCATCAGCTGCTTGGGTGACGGCCTTGGTATTTACAATTTTGGAATATAATTAGAGCCGTATTTATTCTAATGGGTTGGTCCAACCCCGTCAGAAAATAAGTTTATGAAAAGTGGGATAATCTATCTATTAATTGGCAATAATCTGTATTCAAGGGAGACCGACGGGTTTCCCCCCAATTGCCCATTCTCCAGGATTTGTTTCTTCGATGAGAACCCAATTACCATTACGTTTTTCTTCCCCGGTTACTTTCACCATCGCCTCAGTAACCTCATGGATCATTTCAGATTTCTGTTCATCGGTAAAAACGCCACGGACAATTTTAATAGTAGTTATAGGCATATTTATTACCCTTTTTACTTTTAGTTTATAAAAGGAAAGCATTCCACCAAGTGGCGGAATGCGTCACCATTATTTGTGGTTATTTAAATAACCAAATTTACCATACGCCAACTGGAAAGCAGCGAAAAGGAGAACTGTTGACCAACCCAGCGGACCGATTTCTCCTGATAATTGATTAACAATACTCACAGCTGCACTAATACCAAAGCTAATGCTTAATGCTTTTGCCACCGCTGTTTTTGCATCGGAATCAGGTGCGTTACTCATAAACCATGTAATAAGCGCATATCCAATATTAGCGGCACCAAACCATCTGGCCATCATGATAGAACCATCAATAATGTCCTGTGATAACCCATATGGCGCCAACGTAGCTGCAGGTGCGAAGATGAAACCAATGCCAAACAGTCCAGCCACCACTGTATTTATTTTGAAAAGTGTGTTAAGAGTCATTTTATTCTCCTTTTGGTTATTGATCCAATTGTCCCATTAACCCCCGGCTTAAGCCGGGGGTTATGAAAGAAATGAGATCGAACCGCTTTAGCGGTTTATCGTTTATTTAATTGTCTTCTGGCGTACTTAAATCTCTGCGCGTTTTGATTATTTCCCGCACACGATATTTCACCACTTTTTGGTAAATCGCATTTAATCGCTTGGCCTCTTCTTCACCTAATACATCATCCATACCCAACTGGCCCGCAGGCGATTGCATACTGCCTGATATTTCTTCCAAAGATTCTCCGGGATATTCCCAGACCCATGCATCAGGATATTTGCCAGAAGCCACACGATAGATATTATGAGAAAGGGGATCTTTATTGGCCGCCTTCGTCTTTTTTATTGCTTCTAAAAACTCGATATATTCACCATGGGCTCCGGGTCGAACCATATTGTATGAATAATGCCAATAGGGGCCTTTTAATTTGGGGTTATAGCTCAAATCCTTTTCATAAACCATAAAACTAATCCCAGTGTTTGTACTATTATCCACATAAGGGGCAACGTATTTTTGCCAATGTTTAAAATCTTCTGGACTGCGAACGCGTTCATCCATGGCTTTGAACGTGTGTGGACCGGACCACCCCATCAATAAACCTGCATTAGGCCCTGTTAAAATATCGTGGTAATATTCTGGCCATTGGCCTTTTCCATGGAATTTTGCCACATGAGCTTTAAGACCTTCTTCTAGCTGAACAATTTTCCCAGCGGCTGGTTTTAGGTACCATGTCCGCCATACATTGCCTTTTTCTTGTGCAAATAAGACGGCACATGTCATTAATGGGACTAAAATCCCCATGATTCTTTTCATCATCGGTTTCTCCTTTTGGTTAGTTTATTGTTTATTTTATTTATACGCTAATTTATTCCGGTTACCTTACTCGGCCCATCCAGTACATCAAATCCTTTATCAAAAAGATTGGTGAAATTCGGATTGTTGGCTAAAGCACCGGCGTAGAGTTCGCCACCTCGGTAAGCTTCACAGGCCTCTTTACTTTCCCATGAATAAACACCGCCGTAAGTGTTATTGGCTTCATCAGAGAGCCACACTTTAGAAATCAAACCGGGAAGGGCAGCAAAATGCGGTGCCACTTCATTGGCTACACCCATAAAGTCATCATGGGTAATACCTGCCAGATTAAAATTGACTACTTGGATGTATTTGATTTGACTCATATTTATCTCCTTTTCTTGGTTTGATTAATCACCTTTTGATATTGCATCCAAAGCCGCCTGCATGCTCATGACGGGGTGGATATCCGTATCACCCAATTCCAGTATTGGATCAAAAAATTGAACGATTTGTTCCATAGAGTTTGCTTCCAGAATCATGTAAAAAACATGCCCTGGCGGGTCCACATATATACCATGGACGTTTATACCAATATCACCTGCGTTCTGAATGGTCTGCATCATTTTTGCTTTTTTGTTTTCATCATGGGCATGGCAGGTCTGGTAACTATGGGTATGGGTTGCATGAAATAGCATTTGTTTCTCCTTTTGGTTTTGAGTAGAGACACGGCACGACGTGTCTCTACTCCACATTGTTAATTTCATTGGGGCCACCATAGGGGGTTATCAAGGATTTTGACCATAGAAGGATTGGTAGCCCCAACTGAATTTATTTTATCGTTTCGCCAGTTTTACCCAATTTGTATGGACAGCAATATCCTTATGACCCCAGGCAATATACTTATTACGTTTTTGAAAAAAGGCTTTTCGTTCTTCTTCAACGGGCCATGCTTTTTCAATCGCTTCCTTACTTAAGCTATTATTATCCGCATCAACCATATTTGCATATTCAGTTACATTATGAACAGGGATTTTTCCACCACCCAGAGAACCAGACCAATAATGTTTCAGTTCTCTTCGGCTGATTATTTTATCATTCTTCATGACAACCTTTTTAAAATACTCATCAAATAATGCTTCCCTTTCTTCTATACTGCCACCTTCTACTTGACTCATGGGTTTAAGGTAATATTCTATAACTGTAACGACTGAATTTTCCGTAATTTTCTTTTTATTCCTTTTTACCCGACTTGTAACCATTTCCATTACGGCCAGATCTGTATGTTTGCTTTGCCAGTATTTTCCATAATCCTTAAAAAAGGCTTTTCGTTTTTCTTCATTTGGCCAGCCCTTTTTACGCATATCCCCACTACCTACTGTACTTTTATCTGCGTCAGCAATGGATTTCCATTCCCTAATATGAACAACTTCATTTAATGAACCAGACCAGCGATGGCCCAAGACCAAACTACTGATCATATCCTTATCTAAACGATTCATTATGGTTGATTCTTTTTCCATTAATTCACCCATTTTAGTCCAGGAACCATCTTCAACTTCATCCATGTCGTTCATGTAGTACATAGAAACTGTCACGACATGGTTATCCGGGTTATACTGGCCGAATATGACACCTGTCATTACAACCAATGTAAATAGGATCTTTGTTTTCATTGTGTTCTCCTTTTCGTTTGTTTACGTGTTTTCACAATTTATATAATCAATAAGACTTGAGGAAATATCATAGGATAAATAGCTCAAAATAAAAATATTAATGACAAGTATTTGGCGTAAAAAATGGAAAGGAAGGCTTTGACGGACCGGTATTTCAGGGGTGTAACCTCTGTGAAGATGGGCCCCCCATGAGTCCAAACATATATTCAAATGTGTCTCTATTTAAATAGTTTAAGAAACGACTTTGCCTATTCAAATATAGATTTAGGCTGTTATATAAAACAAGAAATAATTAAAGACCATTCAGGATACGAGTGTCTTTATATCCTTATATAGATGTATTTAGGGAATATTATCGGGATTTCTTTGTCTGAAAACTACCCTATTTATTCGGTCTCATCTTCCACATCTTCTACCCGGATAAAGTTTTTAAACGTCCACCCTTTTTCTGCAAAGATTCGCTTGACACTCAGTAGGGCGATGATGATGAGAATGATCCAAAATATTTGTACAAATGTGAAATTCATAGAAGAAAATACAACATGGAATGCGTTCTTAGGGATTCTGAAGTTTCCATAATTTATTTTTCCAACTCACCCCAGCTTTAGTCCAATATTTAATGATGTAAATACCGCCACACTCTTCCAAGAGAGGGGTTGGGGTGAGTTAAAATTAAAATGGCTTTGAATTGAATTGTCCATCCACCACGGACCAGTGATGCCACGTGCCCCCAACTCCTGTTTCCCAATCAGTAAGATCAAAGACACCACTTACAGGTGCTTTATAAACTTTCAATGCCTCTCCATTTCTATCCCACGTAAGGGGTTGCCCTGATTCACACACTTCTGTTAAACCCATTGCCCGAATAAAATAGGCATCGCCAAGGCCGTACACCCTTGCCATTCCACTTGGATCAATGGTCACCGCCGTTCGTTCATCGATACCGATACCCTTTGTTAAGGTGTTGTTATCCTTGGCAATCCGCGCCAAGAAGGCCACATGCCTTCCTTGTCTTGAACGCTGACTATAATGGGTATCCGTAATGACATTTTTTAAATATTTAATACCAATAAATTTTAGTGAATCTATAGAAACATCATCTCGATATGGATCACCCAACGCTTCTTCAGAAGTAACCGTTCCATTCTTCGCATTAAAAATATATTCACCTAAAATAGCCATCCCGGCACTGGTGCCGCCGACAACAATGTTCCGGTTATTGATTCCTGCATTTATGAGACTATCAATCGGTGTGTTTCGCCAATAGTTTACATAATTCCACTGGTTGCCCCCGGCAAACCAAATGCCTTCTGCTTGATTAATTTTTCGATGAAGTGTGGTATCGTAACTGGCATCCTTGTTTTTCACCACAATGGATTCCACCGAATTGATGGTAACGCCCAAATCGGAATACATATAATCATTATACCCATTCGCCCCAGAAGCGCGGAGCACTAAGATGTCGCCCCCATCCGATTGGTTTAAAAACCAGCGCATAGCATTGTCATCTTCACTGGAGCCACCCATAAGACAAACACCCCCTTTTGGGGATGTCTTTTTATCCACTGTGTTTCCTGTAAAGTACGATGTGTATTGATGGACAACTGGTGGAACGATTATTTCTTCTTCTTTTGGCTTATCCTCGCAAGCGAAGAGGAAAAGGAAAATAAAGTTCAAAAATAAATTGAAATGCATAAATATAGAAACCATTTTATTTGACGCCCCCTTTTTAAACTCCCCCCTCATACGAGGGGGGAGTTTAGGGGGTGCGTAAAAATGAGAGTTAAACTGTTTATCACATTCTGCCTGTTTTCAAAGGACATTGTGAGTTCATAAATAATTACTTTTGCGGCACTGGCGGCGGGCCTGGGGGAATCATTGCTTCATATTTTTCCGAGCCCTTCCGTTCCTTGAATTCTGCTGTCACTTCTTTTACCAATTGAGGGTCTTCAAACAAATCGACCATGGTCATGCCCAAAGCCTTTGTTGCTTGGATCATTCCTTTATGTCCAATGGACATGCCGGTGCAAGCCACCACCGCCCATGAATGCCAGGGCGCATCTTTAGGGGCTGCCGGTGTTGATAACCGTACCACAGGTACAATTTGACTCACATCCCCCACATCCGTGGAGCCGCCTTGTGCAGGCTTGGTTTCTTTCAATGGATAAATAGCCCCATCCATACCCACCTCCGGTTTGCCTGTGGCCCGTTGAATCTCTTTCGCATATTCTATTTCTTTTTTAGTGTACTTGATGGGCCCCAACATTTCAAAATTTGCTTGAATGGCAGCAGCACCACGACGATTCGGTAAAATTTCGTATATACCAGAAATCAGTTCAATCTTATGATCCACTTCTGCCATAAGTGCTCCGGCAGCGGCCATTTTCATCACACGTTGATAAACCACATCTAAACTTTCCCGATCATTTTCTCGCACTCGGACCCAGATCTGGGCTTTGTCCGGAACCACATTTACCACATCCCCGGCCTTTTCAATTTGGTAATGAATTCTCGCCGTGGGTTTAATATGTTCCCGGTAATAGTTGATGCCCGTGGTAAAGAGTTCCATTCCGTCCACAGCACTAAAACCGTTATAAGGATCCGCAGACGCATGGGCACTCTTCCCATAAAAATTAACGCGAAAATCGATAAGTGCTTTGCTGCTTTGTGTGGCCGCTTCCATATCATCCCCGGGATGCCAATCCACACACACATCAAGATCGTTAAAGAGACCGGCCCGGGCGAACCATACCTTGCCGAAAATGGTTTCTTCTGCAGGGGTGCCGTAAAATACCACAGTCCCCTTAATCTTGCCCTTGGCCATCAATTCTTTTATGGCGACGGCGGCGCCGAGACTGCCGGTACCGAATAAATTATGGCCGCAGCCATGGCCGGGCGCACCTTCGATTAATGATTCTTTTTGGGATTGCGCTTTCTGGGAAATGCCTGCATTGGCGTCAAATTCCCCAAGGATACCGATCCGCGGACGGCCGGATCCATAGGTGGCGATAAAAGCGGTAGGCATCCCTGCCACACCTCGTTCTACATTGAAGCCGTTTTTTTCTGCATAGTCCGCCAAAATTTTGGATGACTTATACTCTTCCAATGCCAATTCCGCATTGGACCAAATGGCATCACTGATTTTGATAAGCGCCTTCCGGTGTCTCTCAACTGACTTGTCGATGGCTTTTTTATTTTTGGACCAATCATCACCGGCCGTAAGTAGCACAACACTCAATAGACCAATAAAAACTAATTTCATTTTTGTTAACATTATTCTACTCCTTCTTTCAATTCATTAAATTACAGAAAGAACTTTTTACAAAACTAAATATAAAAACAACGTCTTTGTAATGGTATTGTAATAGCTTAAACCAATTATTTTGAGTTACTAAATAAAAATTTGATAATCCCATTGGCGTAGGTATCTGCATCATCCCACATGGCCAAGTGACTTCCTTTTTTGCATAGTAAAAAAGAGCCATTCGGCAATTCATTGGACATCCATTCCATATGGGCAGGATCCATGGTATCATGAGATGCGCCGATGACCAAACTGCGTGTTTTAATATCCTTAAGATCATTTTTTCGATCCCAGAATTCCAACAATCCGGATGCACCAAATTCGCTGGGGCCCTGCATGGCCACGTACATTTCCTGATTAATATGGGCGAATGCATTATTCACTTCATCGGGCCATGTATCTGCAGGCATTCTGAGAATATGTTGTTCATAGTGGTGAGGAATAAGGAGCTCCATATACCGTGGATTCCCATAATCCTTATTTGCTTCTAACTGCTTAATTTCTGCCAACACTTCCGGTGGCATTTCCGGACCCAATACGGTATTCGCATAATCATTATAGTCGGGAATGCTGGCCATCATATTGGAAATAATAAGTCCTTTAAGATTCTGCTGATATTTTAGTGCATACTCCATGGCCAAAATACCACCCCAGGAATGACCCAATAAATAAAAATTGGATGCATTTAATCCCAATGCTTTTCGCACCGATTCTACTTCTTCTACAAAGCGATCAATCGTCCAATCGGCAGGGTCATTGGTGGGATCACTATTATGAGATCCAAACTGGTCGTAGTAATAATATTCTATATCTTTACCGAAAAAATATTGATCCAAATTTTTGAAATATTCGTGGGTGGCACCGGGACCACCGTGAAGTAAGAGTAATTTAATACTATCACTATTCCCCATTTTCTGGGTCCATACTTTATGACCACCGGCAATTTCAATCATTTTAATGTTGGTTGAAACAGGTGCTTTTTCAACCACAGTAGGTTTTGGCGTATTTGCACACCCACTTATTAATAACACCGTAAATGCGATAATTGATATACTTTGCTTTTTCATTTTGACTCCTTTTGTGACTCCCCTCTTTTTCATTCCCTCATCGATATGAGGGGGGATTTTAGGGGGAGAATATTAAATAATGATATGTCCTAAAATATTTTTCATGTTAATCTTCCGACATTATCCCTACACGCTTTTATTCAACCAATATCTTTTCAAAGAAGATTTGATTGAATGCTTCAAACTGTTCTTTATGAGGCAAATGACCTGAATCTTTAATGACAAATAATTTTAATTTTGGCATGATGAGAGGAATTTTATCCGCCACTTCATTCAAGGGTAACACAGGATCTGAATCTCCCCAAATGGCATATTGTGCTATGTCCATTTGACCAATTTTTGTATTAAGATCGTCAAGGATAGTTTGATGCTTTCGTGTTGAAAGTAACGCTCTTGCAAATCCATTATATTTTAATAATGACTCATACTTTTTATCCCACCCTTTAAACTTTGACGGATCTTTAAAATCAGCCATTTGTCCCTGAGAAATTGTGGGGTACTTGTTTTTGATAAAATTGGATATTTCTTCTTCAGTCACTTCTTGATTATCATAGACAGTCCATGGCGGATGAAAACCACCCGGCGACACATAAATCAATCGTTTAATCCGATCTGAATGGTTTTCCGCAAATTTTGAGATCACTCTGCCACCATTGGATAATCCCGCAAAGGTTACTTTTTGGGTTATGTTGAGGGCATCCAATAGTTCAACCACTTGAGTGGCAAATAATTCATCGGTGTAATCCACATCCGGATTATCTGAGTATCCTCTGCCATAAGTATCAAGACGCAATACGCCAAATCCACGTTTAATCGCTTCGTAATAGGTTTCGTCCCAGATGTATCCAGGGACAGAAAAACCATGTATAAAAACGATGACGTTTTCATTGTTTAGGTCTTCAGATTCATAATAAGTAAACCCTTCGCTCAGTTCGATAAAATGACCGGTTTTTAACGTTTGCCTAAATGCATCATTTTTTTCGATATATTCATATTTCTGTCCATCACCATTGCAGGCATTTAGAGAAAGAATGATAAGGATTGACGAAAAATATTTCATATTTATCTCATTTTCTATCCGTTACGATTCGCAATTTGTATATCAATTAATGCTTTTTCCAAGTTTTTGATATCCTGCTCCAAAGCATTCGAAAGTCTGGAATAAGCTTCATACTCCTCAGTCCGGTCATTTCGATTTGTGGATGAATCATCGATCCATAATGAACCAGAGATACCTAACAAAACGGCCAAAAACTCAATGCCCCCACGGGCTAAAATGTTTTTCACACTCGTCTCCCTACATTTTGATACCCCCCCCTTTACTTTCCCCCCGTCATGGGGGGAATTGTAAGGGGGTCCAAAAATAATGGTCTGTGTTAATATATTTTTCATGTTTTCTCCAAATTGGTATCAATCGAATCAATTAAGTCCTTGATATATTCTATATGATTTTCGATAATAAACACGATAAATCCACGCATGCCCTTCTGTTCGGATAAAAATCCAAATATGATTGGATCGGATAAGAAATCTACCAATTCTTTGTGTTTATTTTTCAAATCAGTATTAATTAATAATGGATGGTTTTTTATAATATACTCATTAAATCTTCTATATAAGTCTTTTTGGTTACCAACAGCTTCTGATATATGATCCGGTCTAATTTGGAACACAACATTGATTTTTTCTTTTAATTCTAAGTTATCGATTAATCCAATACTGCCATCGTTATTTAGACTATTATAAATGGCCATAGGTGGGTGTACTGCAAAGTAAGCCTTTAACGAAAGAATCAAATCTCTATTCCCAGTTTCCATATTGATTAAAGAGTCCGGATTATTTCTTCCCCAATTTTCGAGAATAAAATGAAGCGCATGACTATCATTTTCAATTTTTTGTGCTCTATACTCCTCGTAATCTTTTATCTTTTCCAATTCATTCTTTAAACTTTCTAAGGTATGAATTGTTTTTTCCTGGTTAGCCAATTCTAAACGGTAATCATCTACCCATAATGAGCCGGATATGCCCAACAATACAGCTATAAATTCAATACCACCTCGAGCTAAAATATTTTTCATAAATTTCTCCCTACAATTGGATACCCCCCTTTTACTGATCTTGCTACAAAAAAACGGACACATGAAGAAGTCATGTTGTGATTTTGTTTGTTGATTGTTCATACTCATTTGGTGATTTGTAACCCAAATGTGAATGTTTTCTGACTCGATTATAGAATGTTTCGATGTATTGAAACAAGCTGGTTTTCGCTTCTGCCCGGGTTCGATATGTTTCGTGATAGACCCACTCTGTTTTAAGGGTATGGAAAAAACTCTCTGCTACAGCATTGTCATAACAGTTTCCTTTTCCGCTCATGCTCTGGATTGCTTCAAATGATTTCAGTAATTCACAAAAGTCACCACAGGCATACTGAACCCCTCTGTCTGAATGGAATATCAGACCCGGTAAAGGCTGATATTGTTTTACGGCCTGGATAAATGCCGGTATTGTTGTCGTATTGACCGTTAAGCGATCACTCATAGACCATCCCACAACCTTACGATTGAATAGATCCAGTATTACAGTTAGATACAGCCACCCTTGCCATGTCCAGATATAGGTGATGTCACTCACCCAAATGCGGTTGGCTGCATTTGTCCAAAAATCCTGTTTCAACAAGTTCGGTGCAATGGAGTAAGAATGATCAGAGTTTGTTGTTATTTTGAACTTTTTCTTCATCTTTGCCAAAATGCCGTTTTTATGCATTAATCGAGCCACTCTTTGACGACTACAACTATATCCATTCTCCTTGAGTTCCTCTGTAATGCGGGGACTCCCATATGTCTGATGGCTGTTTTTATGAATATCCCTAATCTCCTTAACCAGTGCCTTGTTCTCTTTAGAACGCTGACTTTCTGGACGATCATACCAATCATAGTATCCGCTCCTGCTTACTTTCAATACCTGGCACATTTTCTTCACCGCAAATACGGAACGGTGAGCTTGAATAAACTCATACTTCATCTGGGCGTTTTTGAGAAAATGGCCAAGGCTTTTTTTAATATGTCCCGCTCTTCCTGGGTCGAACGGAGTTCACGCTCTAATCTGCGAACCTTTTCATCTTCAGGATCATGTAAATGACCCGATCCCGGAAAGGCTCGATCCTTGTTCGTTATGGACTCACTGTTCCAGCGATATAATAACTCGGGACGGATGCCCAACTCTCCAGCTATCTCAACTATTGTCTTGTTACTGCGTCTGGCCAACTCTACAGCTTCTATTTTAAACTCTTTTGTGAAACGTCTGCGCTGTCTTTTGTTTTTCATCTTTGACACCTCCATGTCTGAATTTATGACTTCTTGGGGTGTCCGTCATAATGTAGCAAGACCAATGAAGTTACCATAGACAATAACGCTGATTTTGAAGCCTATCTTAGGGAAGAAATGGACATTCAGGATATTCCAGCAATGTCGGTACTTATTTTTGATGAAAATCAAATTATAAACGAAAACTATTTAGGGTTTTCCAATATTGATGATAATGTAACATTACAAACTGACCACTTATTTCTATTAGCTTCGGTATCTAAAGTAATCACTGCTACTGCACTTTTGCAATTGTATGATGACAATGAGTTTGCACTAGACGACCCTATAAATAATTACTTGCCGTTTAATGTAACTATACCTAACTACCAAGAAGACATAACATTCCGAATGCTATTGACACATACGTCCGCCATAGCCGATGGAAGTGCATTGGACGGACAATATTACTACGGAGAAGATAGTCCAGTAGCATTAAGTTCATTTTTAGAAAACTATTTAGTACCCAATGGCACTTTTTACAACGCAAATGAAAATTTTTATGATTTTCAACCAGGAACAGATTATGAATACAGCAACGTAGGAAACGCTTTGATTGGGCTATTGGTGGAAGAAATATCAGGAATGGATTTTAATGACTATTGCAAACAAAACATTTTCATACCATTAGGGATGACAGAGACCTTTTGGCGATTAGATGAAATTAGTCAAACAATAGTTCAGCCATATATCTTTAACGGACAATATGAAGGAATTCAACATTACACCTTTACCGACTATCCAAATGGTGGATTAAGAAGCACCGCAAGAGATTTGTACAAATTCTTAAAGGCGTATTTGAATAACGGAAACGCAAATAATTATCAATTACTAAACCAAAGTACCATCAATGAAATGCTCACATTACAAATTCCTTCTTTAAACAATACAATGGGATTGCATATGTACAGGCTAAATGCTTCAAATGAATTATGGGGACACGATGGAAGCGAACAAGGTGTAGCTACAATTATGGCATACAATCCGAACACAAAAGTAGGAGCGATTATTTTAACAAATCAAGGAGATAGTGATTTAGAAGAAATCCTTGTAGAATCTTATAAATACGGAATAGACAAATAATTACTGTGGCTAACAATGTATAAAAATAATAGCGGTTTAATCGCTAAAACGAAAGTGAGTAAATATAAAAAAGGTGTCTGTTTAACCGAAAAGTTAGTGCGTAAAAAACCCGCTATTATTCTTATACTAACCGTTAGGGCAATCTAAAAAGTTCTACCGCATTTTCGGTAGTATGCTTGGCTATTTCTTCGAATGGAAGCGCATGAATCTCCGCCAGCTTTTCTGCCACATACCTGGTTCTACCTGGTTCATTTGGTTTTCCACGAAAAGGGGCAGGACTTAAATATGGCGAATCAGTTTCTACCATTACCCGATCCAACGGGATATCTTTTGCCACCTCTGGTAAATGGCTATTCTTAAATGTGAGATTTCCTGAAAATGAAATATAATAACCCATTTCCAAAAAGGATTGTGCTGTTTTTAAATTACTTGAAAAACAATGGGCCACACCGATTACTTCCGGATAATCGGCCAGCACTTCAATCACATCCTCATCTGCATCCCGATTATGAAAAATGATAGGGTATTTAAATTTTTGGGCCACTTCCATTTGGTCCCGAAATACTTTTTTCTGAATAGAAGGATCTGTAATATTTCGGAAATAATCGAGCCCCATTTCCCCCAAAGCAACCATAGAATCAAATGTTATGAGATCGATAATTTGGTCAACATAATCATCTGGAGTATCCTTTGCATCGTGGGGATGGATACCAACAGAAGCAAAAATATTATTGTGGATTTCCGCAAGGGACAGACATTCCCGGGCATCCTCTAAATTCGTGGCCACACATATAAATCGATTCACATCTAAATCATGGGCGCGTTTTAACACACCTTTTATATCATTTTTCAGTTCTTCGTAGTATAAGTGGCAATGGGTATCGATAAGCATTTTGGTATTTATTATTCTTAAATTGGAATGTAAAGATAAACCTGTTTTATGAGAGGATTAAAGGAATAACCCATCAAATATCATTTAACACCATTTATAATATGAAAATCAATTTACTCAGAATTGGACACCATCACCTCATTCCAAAAGGAAGAATCATATGAGTTTCTACATTTCCTCACTTATGGTTGCTATTCCAATCTTTATGATTCTAATGGGGATTGAAATATTCGTCGCTAAAAAAAGGGGCGTTCAGGTGAATCGTCCGGCAGACATGATATCCAGTTTAAGTTCTGGCGCAACGAATACAATTCGTGACGGAATGAAAATTGGAATCGCTATTATCAGTTATTCATGGCTCGTAGAAAGAATCACTCTAATTAAAGTAGAACCGGTTTGGGTAGCCGTTGTTATTGCTCTCATTGTCCAGGATTTTGCAGGATATTGGTCTCACCGTTTAAATCATCGGGTGAATATTTTATGGAACCGGCACATTATTCATCACAGCAGCGAAGAATTCAACCTCGCTTGTGCCCTTCGGCAATCCATTTCAGAAGTTATAAGGTTTGGTGCAATTTTTATGATTCCTGCTGCGATTTTAGGGGTTCCCACTGCCATTTTTACAATTATTTCTCCGATTCATTTGTTCTTACAATTTTGGTATCATACAAGATTAATTGATAAAATGGGGTGGTTGGAGCAAATTATTGTAACGCCATCTCATCATCGCGTTCATCATGCAATCAATTCAATCTATATCGATAAAAATTATGGACAAATTTTAATCCTATGGGATAAGCTATTCGGATCATTTCAACCTGAGCTTAAAGAGATTCCACCCGTTTATGGTATTCTTCGCCCTGTAGATACTTGGAATCCCATTATCATTAATTATAAACATCTTTGGCAATTGATTCAAGATGCGTTCCATACAGAAAAATGGTGGAATAAAATCCGAATCTGGTTTATGCCTACAGGCTGGCGACCGGAAGACGTTATCAACAATTACCCAATTCAATTTATTTCAAACCCTTCTGATTTTACCAAATATAAAACACATAATTCGCAGTCAATCATTGGCTGGTCTTGGATGCAATTGGGCATTACGTTAGGGCTCATGTTTCATATGTTCTTTGTTAGCATACAAGTCGAACCCATATTGATATTTTTATATACACTATTTTTACTCATAAATGTTTTTGCATACACATCATTATTAGATGGTAAAAACTTTGCAATTATCGCAGAGGGAACAAAATTTATTTTGGGCGCAGGACTTATATGGGTTCAAAAGTTATCATGGTTTGGGACCGATGGCATACTACTATTAATCTTGGGGATATATCTGATCTTGTCTTTAGGAATAACTATATATTTTTTAGCCAAACCGAAATCGTCTGAAGTAACAACCGCTTAAGCAAATGAACAAAATATCAACTATTATATCGGTAACCATATTTTCCTCCCTATGGAGTCAAAACTGTGACACTATTATTCCTGAAATTTATATTAGCGAAAAAGCCCATGGGATATATACTAAGAAACTTGTCAAAGCTAAAGCCGATTATGATAAGGACCAATCTGCTGACCATTTAATCTGGCTGGGTCGCCGTACAGCTTATCTGGGCAATTATGAGGATGCCATTGAAATCTATTCTAAAGGCATCGACCAATTTCCAAAAGATGCCCGGTTTTACCGCCACCGGGGTCATCGGTATATTTCTTCCCGCTGTTTTGATCTTGCAATAAAAGATTTTAAAAAAGCTGCGAGACTAACACGAGGGAAACCCAATGAGGTAGAACCAGATGGTCTTCCCAATGCCCTCGGTATCCCTACCAGTACGCTTCAAGGAAATATCTTTTATCATCTCGGGCTCACTTATTACATCCAAGGGAAATATCATAAGGCTCGGTATGCATATGAAAAATGTTTAAATATCGCTAGAAATCCTGATAGTTATGTGGCAGCAGCCAATTGGCTGTATGTTATTTATCGACATCTTGGGAAAAATAAGAAGGCAACTGATTTATTGAATTCAATCAAAGATGATATGAACCTGGTCGAAAACCATTCCTATCATAAAATCCTGAAATTACATCAAGGCAAAATAGACTTGATTGAGACAGAGCGTCAAATCAGAAATGGTGATTCTCTATCCAATGCCACGTTGGCATTTGGATTAGGAAATTATTATTCTATCATTAGAAATGAATCAAAAGCTCAAGAAATATTCCAACAAATAGTGCAAGGTTCCCAATGGTCTTCGTTCGGGTACATTGTTGCCGAATCCCGGATTAAGTAATGACTCGATCTGCTTTTCTTCTAACTATTTTTTATTTATCAACTTTGTATCATCCAGTTAAAGGGGGAGAAGTTTTTGCTGATATTTGGATCCAAAATGGGGTGGTGATTGATGGTCTTGGAGGGCCTGCCTATAAAGCAGATATTCTCATTAAAGGCGATTCAATTTACTTGGTGGGGACATTGACAGAAAGTGTCGTTGCAACCGATACCGTTAATGCGATTGGAAAAGTGGTCACTCCCGGCTTCATTGATCCCCACGCTCACGGTTATCCGTTTCAAACACCTGATTTCAAAAACTTTACTTCCATGGGGGTTACCACAATTGCTTTAGGTCAGGATGGCTCCAGCCCGAATACACTTGAATTGACTCAATTGTTCGAAAATACCGATACACTTAAACTGGGACCTAATATTGCATTTTTTATCGGTCATGGTACAATACGAAATTTGTCTGGAATCAAGTATAAAAAAAGTCCATCGAAAGTTGAAATCCAAAAAATGTCTCATTTACTCGCCGACGGAATGGCAGCAGGCGCATTCGGTCTGTCCACTGGATTAGAATATACACCTGGACGGTATTCCAACCAATTCGAATTGGATGAATTAGCCAAAGTCGTGGGACAATATGACGGATTAATTATGAGTCATATGCGTACAGAAAATGATGCGACAATGGAATCCGACTTGGCGGAATTATTCAGCCAAGGTGATTATGCCAATATTCATGTTTCCCACATGAAAGTTGTATATGGTAAGGGGCCTGAGCGGGCTGAAGAAATCCTTCAATTATTGGATCAAAAAAGAGGGCAAACATCCTTCAATGTATCAGCGGATGTATATCCCTATTTTGCCAGTTACACAACTATCGGTATTCTGTTCCCCGAATATGCACTTGCACCCAATCATTATGGCACCGAACGAAATAACAGACGAAATGATCTTCTAAAGTATGTGAGAGAAAAGGTAAACCGGCGTAATGGTCCGGTCGCCACACTTTTCGGTACGGAGCCATACACGGGCAATACACTTAAGCAAATATCCGACGAAATGGGTATCCCATTTGAAGAAGTGCTCGTTGATCATATAGGTCCAACAGGCGCCAGCGCTGCTTATTTCTCCATGGATCGGGATTTGCAATATCGATTTTTAATAGACTCTATGGTAATGATTTCATCGGACGGGTCACCCACAATGCACCATCCCAGGGGCTATGGTTCCTTTGCCAAGGTAATTGAGCAATTTGTTGTGAAAGATTCGTTACTTACATTAGAGGAAGCCATTCGAAAAATGACTGCCCTCCCGGCTCAAATAATCGGCATAAAGAACAGGGGCATTCTCCGCTCAGGATTTAAAGCGGATATCCTTATTTTTAATCCTGATCGTGTCCATGCCAATGCCACATATGATTCACCCCATGAATTGGCCACGGGATTTGATTATGTCATCATTAACGGAAAGATAGACAAAGGTTATGGCCGGGTGTTACAAAAGGAAAAATAGATGGCTCTAAAAAACTTATCCCCCATGTTCTATACTGAAGCGATTGATGATACGGTAAAATTCTATTACAATATTCTATATTTTGAATGCGCCCATAATGATTCAACCCTAGGATGGGCCTCTGTAAAAAAGGATGGCGTGGAAATCATGTTCTGCCTACCCAACAGCCACATCCCGTTTGAAAAACCACAATTCACTGGTTCTATTTATATTATCAGTGATAATGTGGATGCCATTTGGGAATCTATTAAAGAAAAAGTGACCGTGTGTTTCCCAATAGAAATTTTCGATTATGGCATGCGGGAATTTGCCATTTTTGACAATAATGGCTACCTGATTTAATTCGGACAAACAAAATCGTTTTAATTAAAGAAGCCTGTGTCGACACTTTAGCGGAAGCTCTTTTCACGGAACAACAAGGGGCAAATCGGATTGAACTCTGTGCACAGTTGGATGAAGGTGGGCTATCGCCTACTCATGATTTAATTCAAAAAACCAATTTATCCCTTTCCATCCCGATCAAAGTAATGATTCGACCTCGTGGTGGCAATTTTGTTTATTCTGATGATGAACTGAATACAATGGAGGATGAGATTAACCAGTGCAAAATCATGGGAATTACCGAAATCGTTTTTGGTGTTTTAACCAAAGATAACACCATTGATTTTGACGTCACTCAAACGCTTGCAAAACGTGCTGTACCAATGAAAGTGACCTTTCATAAGGCAATTGATGAAGCACCAAACATATTATCAGAATTGAGAAAATTAAAATCAATTCCAGAGATCTCCAGTATATTGACTTCTGGTGGACAAGCTACTGCCAAGGAAGGGGCTGAAGTTTTAAAGGAAATGATTCAAATTTCAGGGAATGATATTGTCATTATTCCTGCGGGGAAAATTACAGATGAAAATATTAAAGAAATTCACGAATTGATAGGTGCCAATGAATATCACGGTCGTAAAATTGTGGGGGAACTCCCCTAATAAATTTGCATTCCGCTGGAGACTTGTTCGCCATCGATTGTAATTAATGTCAATTCTTTCCCCTTTTTGGCCGCCAACAACATACCATGTGATTCAATCCCAAAAATCGTTGCCGGTTTCAAATTCGTCACGACTACAACCATTTTACCCAGGAGTTCTTCTGGTGTATAATATTGAGCAATCCCAGAAATAATTTGCCTTTTCTCATCTCCAACCTCAACCTCAATCTTCAATAATTTATCGGCACCGTCGACTTTTTCTGCTCGTAATACTTTTGCTGTTTGTAGATCCACATTTTTGAATTCATCAAATGTAATAACATTGCTCGGGCTAACACTCTTGGATTCAGTTTGGTTGGATTTTTTCAATTTTTTAACATCAATCCTTGGGAATAGGACATCATGCTGGTTGAGCTTATTTCCAGGTGTTAACCCACCCCAATCCAAACCAGACCCCTGAGCGTTAAATGTCTCCAACACTACCTTTGTTCGATTTGGCATAACCGGATCCAGCAATACGGCACTCACCCGCAATGCTTCAGCCGCAGTAAATAAAACTTTCCCCGTAGCGTTTAAATCTTCTTTAGCCATTTTCCACGGAGCTTTGGTTTCCATATATTTATTCACACTCCGTACAAATTGAAGCGTTGATTCAATGGCATCATTCACTCTCATGGTTTCTATTTGATCCCATACTTCCGCCACCACTTTTATCCCGTTTTCTTTGATAACAATGCCTTCAGGAGAATCATCTTCTTCCTTTGGGATTTTCCCTTCAAAAAACTTATTTAAAAGGTTTGAAACTCGGCTCAACAGGTTTCCGAAATCATTTGCAAGGTCACTGTTATAGCGCTTGATGAAGGATTCCATGGTAAAGCTGGCATCCTGGCCCAATACCATTTCCCGCATGAGATAGTAACGGACAGGGTCCACACCATATTCCTCAATAAGATCAAGAGGATCCACCACATTTCCCAAAGACTTACTCATTTTGGATTCACCGCTGAGCCACCATCCATGGGCAAAAATGCCCAGAGGCAGCGGCAATTTCGCCGACATCAACATGGTAGGCCAATAGACGGAATGGGTGGTCAAAATATCTTTGCCAATCAAATGATAATTGGCGGGCCAGTATTTTTTAAAGTTTGGGTCATGCACATTGTAACCCACAGCGGTTACATAATTAATCAGGGCATCAAACCAAACATAGGTTACATAATTTGAATCAAATGGTAATTCAATCCCCCAGTTCAACCGTGATTTTGGGCGAGAAATACATAGATCACCTAATGGCTTTTTCAAAAATCCCAGAACTTCATTTTTTCGATGTTCTGGTTGAATAAATCCGGGATTATTATTTATATGATCAATCAGGGGTTGTTGATATTGTGACATTTTAAAGAAATAATTCTTTTCCTTAATATTCTTGATATCTCTGAATTCCCCAGACTCTGCTTCTTTCTCCGTAATAAACCTTTCTTCTGATACAGAGTAAAGCCCTTCATATTCATCTTCATAAATATCGCCATTATCGAAAACTTCCTGAAGAATTTTTTGAACCACTTCCACATGCCGTTTTTCCGTCGTACGAATAAAATCATCATTCTGAATATGAAGTTTTTCCCATAATTCGAGAAATCTCGGGGCCATTTCATCGCAGTGGTGTTTTGGGGCTACACCTCGTTGTTCGGCGGCTTGCTGCACTTTTTGGCCATGTTCATCCAGGCCTGTGAGGAAAAAGACATCTTCACCCGCCGTTCGGTGAAATCTTGTTAAAACATCAGCCAATATCGTCGTATATGCATGACCAATATGGGGTTTATCGTTAACATAATAAATGGGTGTAGTGAGATAAAAAGTGTTCATGTGACGGATAAAGGTATTTTGCCTTTTAAAAGTTCTTGAACCGTAATTAACAGGTTGGTCAAAGTTAAGGGTGCGTACAAATTACGTGCCAGTGATTCAGTAGTTTCTTCCAGAACTTTATTGATTTCTCCTAAATCTGCATGAGGATAAGTATCATTAAATTTCTTCAGAGATTCTGTTATTCCCGGTAAGAGATGGTTTGTTTTACCGTCTGTTTTCATTCGGTATGCCTGATGAAACCAGAGTTGGAGCAAATATATTTTAAATTTAAAATCCTCCGGTTTTCGGGAAGCTAACATTGCATTGTTGTTAATAAAATCCCGCCAACCTTTTTCATTGACCCGTATCATCATTTTAGCCAATGCCTCTGCTTCATCCAAAATATCATCGGTTGAATGATCGGCTAATTCTCTAGCTAAATGTATATCACCATTCGCGATAATTGAAGCTTGGGCAGCAAGGATATTATCAAACTCATCATTTTCCAAAATTAATCGGATTTTTTCGCGACTTAAAGTGGGAAAATTGATGGGTTGGCATCGACTAATCACTGTCGGCAATAAAGCTGATTTTTTATCCGATACCAATATAAGCGTTGTGTTTGGGGGTGGTTCTTCTAAAATTTTTAATAATGCATTTGCTGATTCACCCATGCCTTCTGATAAGAGGTGGGCATCAAAAATAATAACGACTTTTCTGCCATTAGACAGGGATTTAAGATAAATGTTTCGGCGTAAATCCCGAATAGAATTAATGGTAATACGCCGGGCTGAAGGGACTTGAATTTTGTAAAATGGATCGGTGCCTTTATTCAACATTGCACTGCTTAAATATTCAAAATCTTCCTTTTTAAGACTGTCCAGTGGATCGGAGCTTTGGCTTGATTTATCACTCCCGGGAAGTGGAACAATCAGTTTAAAGTTTGGGTGTTGAAGGGAATAAAATTTTGTACAGGACGGGCAATCATTACATGGTATATCCCCTGGATTGTCGCAATTCAATAGCTTTGCAAATTCGATGGCACCCCATTCTTTGCCACATCCTCTTGGCCCCACGAATAAATATGCACTTCCAATTCGCATGTTGGATTTTGCCCGAAGAAGGCGTTCCCAAACATTGGGTTGATAATCTCTAAAAATCATTTTTTTCTTAACCATTTTTCAGGGTTCAGCTTTTTCCCTTCACCATAAATTTCGAAATGAAGTTGAGAACCATTTATAGAGCCTGAATCACCCATATAGGCGATTACATCACCTGCACGAACTTCACTATCTTCATGGATTTCTACATTGGTTACATGGCTATAAACTGTATAAAACCCATTACCATGATCCACAATTATTGTTGTCCCAAACCCCCGGATAAAGGTTATTGTTGTAACAATACCTCCCAGAACGACTCGAATTTCTGACCCTGGTTTTCCTTTGATATCAATCCCGGGATTTTCTGTGGTTGTTTTTAGTTTGGGATTCCATTGCCGCCCATATTTTGTAATCACCCTCCCCTCTGCCGGCCATGCCAATTGGCCTTTCAATTTAGGGAATTCTTTAGCTTTGAGTGCCATTTGCTGTTTTCTTATCCGTTCTTCCCGTTCTGCTCGGGCAATATCATCACGAATTTTTTTAATGATGGATTCTAATTGTTTAACACCTACCTGTTTTTCTGTAAGATATGTTTTTAAATCTTTTTGACTTCGGCGAATTTTGGTTAACTCCCTTTGTTCTCTTCTTTTTTTGTCTCTCACTTGGGACAACGTTTTTTCCCGTTCCCTTTTTAGCCGGCGTTTTTTTCGAAGTGCAGACTCCAAGTTCAATTTCTGTCTCCCGATTTCAATCAATAGAGATCGTATTGTATCATATGTTTTTTGGTCTAAATCAGAAATAATTTTTAAATATTTCGTCCTGTAAACAGCTTGCCGCCAGGAAGTAGAACTGAAAATTTTCCCTAAATTTGATAATTGTCCTTTTTTATACATTTTGACCAGTCGCCTTGCATAACGAACCCTAAGTGTATCCAATTCAATTTCACTTTGGGAAATTTGCTTCGTGGTCCTATAAATATCTGCAACAAGCAATTTTTCTTCTTTTTTAATTTCTTTCAACAATCTTTGCAGGAGAGAAATTTCTTCAGAAAGGTTTGAAACACGACGAATAGAAGATTTTTCTTTTTTACTTTCGGATTGAATACGTTTCTTAGTCGCTTCTATTTCATTACGTAGGGATTGAATGGCGTTGCTTTGAGCCCTTAATTCCTGATTATAATCCTGGGAATCCTTCTGCGCCCAACAGAACGGAACCATAATGATGGATAAAATGATAATAAATTGCCGAAACATTATCCCTAAAAATACCCCTTCATTTGACGATAGGTCAATTTTATTGTCAAAATGTCTTTACTTGAATTAATTACAGTAATTTGACTAACATCTGCCTTCTAATTAAAGGAGTCTATTTTGAAAAGCGCAAAATGGGAGAACATTTTTAAAGGGTGGAATCGTACTGAAAGCGAAACGGTTCTCACACTTAAACAAGTACCCATATTCAGAGATTTTTCCGATAAAGAATTTTCGGAGGTGGAAAAATTGATTCACCATCGTAATTACAGCACTGGGGAATTTGTATTTAAGAACCGCGCGCCCGGTGAGGGGATGTATATCATCATGCATGGGGCAGTCAAAATTACGATTGGAACACGGGCTGAGAATGAAAATATTTTAGCTGAATTAGGGGAAGGTGATTTTTTTGGTGAATTATCCTTATTTGATGATGAACCACGATCCGCCAATGCGATTGCCACTAAGGATTCAGAATTATTGGGTCTATTTGAACAGGATCTGTTGACACTCCAGGCACGAAATCCCGTTTTGGGTCAAAAAATCCTGTTAAACTTAGGCCGTGTATTAGGTGAACGACTCCGAGGCACAAACAACTTACTCATCAGAGCACAAGCTGAAAAATCCGAATAGTCCCGTGGTAAATCAAAAAAATTATTTTCAGCTCATTTACCGAATCATCGTTGGCCTCATTGCCCTTTGGTTTCTATCTATTATTTGGCCCTTTATCTCCCAAGTGGTTCTCATGCTTGTATTTGCCTTTTTGTTTACCACTGTTTTGCTTTCCGGTGTAGATGCTTTAGAAAGGAAAATCGGAAGCCGGGGATTATCTGTTCTGGTGGTGGTCATCATTCTTCTCGGGGGCATTGGTACTTTTATCGGTAGTTTCATTTCGCAAATGTCCAAGCAGGCCGTGGAATTTTCCAGTCGAATTGACAAGGATACCTTAACTCAGGAATTTAAAACACTGGGAGAAAAATTCACATCTGCCATGCCTGATTTTCTTCAAAATATGCAGCCTTCCAATGGAGACACGGCTGGGAAACTCAGTGAAATCATCAATACAGTTGTAGGGTCTTTGGCATCCATGGCGGGTGCAATTGGGAATTTTTTCTTTATCGCCGCTATGGTATTCATCTTCACAATCATTTTATTAGCTGAATATCACGGATTCAGAAAGTCATTGGTGGGTGTAATCCCGAATAAATATTTTGAAGTGGGGCTTAAACTAATTTACAATATTGAAAAATCGGTATCCAGTTATTTACGTGGGCAATTTCTTTCTGCCGCCAGCGTTGCTGCCATGTCGGTAACAGGACTTTTAATCCTTAACTTTTTTGGTGCCAATCTAACCCTGACTGTTTTTATTGGTATTATCGCCGGTTTAGCCAATCTAATTCCCCTGATTGGACCTTTCGTAGGCATGATCCCGGCCATCTTGATTGCTTTTATGAATAATATCGGGAATGATGCGGCGATGGCTCACCAGTTGTTCGGAGTCATTCCATCACCATTTTATTTGCTCGATATTGTACTTATGTTTTTAATCGTTCAACAAATTGAAGGCAATTTAATTACACCCGCTCTTGTAGGGAAAAGTGTCGGCCTGCATCCCATAATCGTCATGATATCGTTATTAATTGGTGGAACTATATTGGGACCCTTAGGAATGTTATTTGCTGTCCCAGCAACAGGCGTTTTAAAAGTTGTATTACAAGAAATTTCTTTTGTCAGAAAAAACGCTCACCTTTTATGACCACTTTATTCTTCTTCAATTCGAAATAATATATAATCAGTAAACGTTAAATAAATTTCTTTTCCACCAGAATATCGGTAAACCCAAAGCTGATTCTTCTTTTCAGATCCATTAGATAATACTTCTGAAGGTTTTCCCATAATTCCTTCTACCTCAGAAATTGTCATACCTATGACTATGGGATTAATTGCTTCCTTTTTTTCTTGTTCACTCCGCATAATTTCATCGATTTTTTGGCGAGTATTCCATACGTTTTTCGCAGCTAATTTCGATTTTAATTCATCTAAAACCCGGGTGTTCGTTTTACTCAATCCACCGGTTAATCTTTTAGTCTCTTCCAATGCGTAAACGACAAATTTTAAAGAGTTCAAATCTTTCAATGAATCGGCCATGGTTAATAAATCTGAAGCAATTCTGTGTTTGAATGTTGCCACTTCAAAGGTGAGTCCCGGATCCATTACTAATGCTTTATCAAAATAGGTTAAGGCTCGATCATTCAATCCAATTTTAAATAGCTGCTCTCCTTGATTCATTAATTGAGTGATTTTGAATCTTTTTGCATGGTGGGCGATTTCTGGGTACCATCCAGACACCATGGAAACATGAGCAATCGCCGTATCCCCATATCCTTCATTCAGCCATATCTCTGCTTTTTCCACTTCGCGAAATGCAATCTCCCGAAGTCTTTCATCAATTACGCCGGCTAATAATGTGTCGGCCATGGATTTGGCCCGGATATATTTTTCTACAGCACGTTCGATCATTCCCCGTTCGTCAAAGCTCATTCCCTCTCGCATAAGTTGGTAAGGGATTTTTCGTTCACTTTCTACAATTAATTTGTTGGCTCGATGAACATTGGCATGATTTGGATTTTCATCTACAAATTCTTCCAACAATCTTTTCGCACTGATATAATCCCGACGATAATAATGCAATTTTCCCGTATCCCCTTTGGTTTTTCGACCGCCAAAGAATACCGACGCTGTGGCATAAATTCCAGCTGTTTGGATGGTAAATTTGTTTATAGGCGTTACATCGTCAGTATCTTTAATATGATTTATACTGGTGTGGGTGTATTTCAGATCTACCCCTACAGCAAATCGATTGGACATGCCGGTATCGAGTATTATTCGTGCCCCCATGGTGAAAGATTGGGACGGTCCATATCCTGTGGGAGATCCTGCTGTCCCATATAATTCAGAAAATGCAATTCCATAGGTATACCTGTATGTGGTGTACCAACTTTCAAACCATTGCAGCATGAGGGACTGACTCCACGCCACCTCCATCATTTTGCCGGTAAATTTTGTTTCTGCAAGCCATGCAGCGTTGGATGTATTCCATTCACTGGGAATCGTCGAGGGTAAAAATAGAGATGAATAGCGGAGGTTAATCCCTGTATGCATATCGAGCCAGCTATTTCCAAACCAATAATAAGCTAAGTTAGTTTTCAGTATATCCAAATCCAATTGATGACCTAATCGAGAGGTAAAGCTCCCGCCACTAAATTCCGTAACATCCGATTCATAGGACATCCAATTACTTTTAAGACTGCCTAATCCCAGGAATCCACCCCCGGCGTTGAAACCAAAACCATATCTTAACTCCATGGGAATAAAATTGATGGGGTGATGAAATTCCCTTCTCCTGAAAATACGATCCCAGACATATCCTTTTTCATAATCTCCACTCAATTCCTCATCTAAATCAAACACTTTAAATATGAGTGATTTAGCTGAATCTTGAACAGCTGATGCTTCCGAAGCTGAGAGGAAACTAAATATGGTGAGGATGATGGGGATTGATTTTCGTATCACAACCATTCAAAATAGGGGAATTTCACCACTTGCCGCAAGGTATCCGTTCAAGAATCCTTCAAGAAAGATTCTGTTTATCCTTAGTCGAAAAGCAGTAATTTCTTAAACTTTATTTCAATGGGGAACTATCCCCCATCACAATATTATTAACTAGGACATGGTCCATTTGAAATTCATTAAACATATTATATTTTTGGCTTCATTCACTATGTGGTTACCGGCACAGGTATTTTCCATCGCACGGATTCATTATGGCGGCGGAGGCGATTGGTATGGAGATCCAAGCAGCCTTCCCAATTTGCTGGAATATATATCGGAACAAACATCTATCCTTGTTGAACCGAACGAATATCGAATTAAGCTAACCGATTCTGAATTATTCAGCCATTCATACCTTTATATGACCGGTCATGGAAATATTCGATTCACAGAAGACGAAGTGGGCTATCTCAGGGATTATCTACTCAAAGGCGGATTTCTCCATGCAGATGATAATTATGGCATGGATGCTTCATTTCGTCGGGAGATGAAACGCGTATTCCCAGAAAAAGAATGGGTGGACCTTCCATTTGATCATGATATTTTTCATTCTTTTTATGATTTCCCCCAAGGATTGCCTAAAGTTCACGAGCATGATGGAAAACCACCTCAAGGATTGGGGTTGTTTGATGGTAATCGACTTATGGCATTTTATTCTTATGAATCAGATTTAGGTGACGGATGGGAAGATGCTGAAGTTCATAATGATCCTCGTGAGATTCGCCAGGCGGCTCTCAAAATGGGCGTTAATATTGTATGGTTTTCCCTGACGCAATGAAATTGATATCCCAATATTTAACTGAAATTCGCCGGACGGCCATCGAATACGATATAAAAATCCTTGGATGGAAGATATATACTTTATGCCTCAGTTTGTTCATCACTGGGCTCATGGTGGAAAATATATTCTATTTATCCAGTTTTACACGATTTACTGTTTGGATGGTTATGATAAGCTTTATGGTCATGGGAATTGCCTGGTTTGTGATTGCATCAATGCAAATTAGAGCCAATGCATTTGGGCGCTATCGTTGGTCTCACTTAGCAAGAACAATGGGCAAATATGCCCTGCCTAAAGAAGATACACTCATTAATGCACTTCAGATTGAACGAGACGCACAGGATTCCTCTTCCACAGAACTCAGCCAGTCATTTATTGAACAAACAATTCAAAAACTAAAAAAACAACTTAATCTATCTAAATTATTTCCAATGGATCGTATTCATTATTGGAAGCGTATCACATTAGTTGGATTAACTATTTCCATCCTGTCCTTGTCTTTTACATGGAAGCATTCCGTTTCATCTTTATACCGATGGACTCACCCAAAAACGGAATTTATCCCACCCAAACCATTTAAATTAAAAAGTGTTTCCCGCCACGTTCATGTTCTCGGTGGCGAAAATATAGCCGTTTCTTTTTCAATCATTGGGGAAATTCCAGACTCCCTTCATATTGAATTCAAACCTGTGGCTTTTGAACCGGGCCGGGATTCACTGATTCTAAAAACAATCTATCCCCCAAAGGGTAAAAATATTTTCACCGCCGAATTAAAAGAAATATTCCAAAATTACCGTTATCGTGCATTTTATACATCCAATAAATTCTGGCAGCCATGGGATGAAATTTCATCGAAAGATTATTCTATTTCTGTCACAGATCGCCCTACCATTGAGGATTTCTCCGTCACGATTCGACCCCCAACTTATACACAATTGGCACCCCAAATTCAAAAAGCAAATCAAGCTGAAATCCAAGCACTAAAGGGATCAAGCATTTCGGTTCATCTTCAATCAAATCGACAATTAGCCAAGGCTGAATTGATCTTAAATGGTGAAATCCAAAGAATGAAGGTGCAGCAAAAAAATGCCCAATATGTTTTTAAGATCAAAGAAGATGGTGAATTTTCCATTCATTTAACAGACCGTCGGGGTATTACCAATCGAAATCCGATTCCATTTAAATTACATATGATTCCTGATATTTCACCGGAAATGACCATTATCCAACCACCGCCAATCGTTGAATTGGGGGGAGATCAATCCATTCCCATCATAATGGCCATCGAGGATGATTTTGGTTTTTCAAACCTTCAGCTCGCCTACGAAATTCAGCGTCCGAGTTATATTCAAGTGGAACCATTTATATCCATGTTTAGCATTCAAATCGACGATCCAAATCAATCTCGACAGGAGATAAATACAGTTTGGGATTTAGGTCCTTTGGGTCTCATGCCAGAAGATGAAGTCCATTACCATTTTGAATTATACGATAATGATAATATTTCCGGTCCAAAAAAATCCATATCCGGAACCTTTATCGCCCGGGTGCCGTCTCTCAATGATTTATTTTTATCTTTTAACGAAAAGGAAAATGAAATTTCTGATGCAGTGGAAATAGAGTTAGAAGAAATACAAAAACTCCAGAAACAATTGAAAAAGGCTGAGTTAACACTTCTTAAAACAGATAAACCGGATTGGAAGGATCAGCAAGCGTTAAAGGAAACGATGGACTCAGTCCAAGATAAGTTGACTGATTTTGAGGCATTATCTGAGCAATTGAATGCATTGAACAATTCCGGTGAAAAACATCAATTATTCTCAGATAATTTGATGGGGAAATTCAAAGATCTACAAAAACTTATTGAGGATATTTTTCCACCAGAAATGCTTCATAACATGGATTGGATGCGTGAGGCCATGGACAATATGGATTCAAAAGATTTGCTCAGCGCATTAGAAAAACTATCAAATAATCTAGAACAAATTGAACAAGAGCTTGACCGGTTTCTGGATATATTTAAGCGGGTCAAATCTGAGCAGCAAGTGGATGAATTACGAAAGCGGATTCAACAACTTGTTGAGAACCAAGATAATATTGACGAACAAATACGACGAACAACACCCCAATCAGACCCTTTTATCTTTGAACGATTAGGCCTAGAAGAAAAAATGAGCCTAAACGAATTGGATGATATTCGGGATGCAATGATTTCTGCTGCAAAGGATGTGAAAGACTTTAGCCGAAAAACAGCCCAAAGCCTGGAGGATTTATCCGATTCTAAACAAGCACACGCTTCGGAAGAACAGTTAAGTAAAACCGTCCTAAGTCTAAAAAAACAGGACGCCTATTCGGCCATGGACCATAGTTACGAAGGATTGCAGTCTTTGGAGTCTATGGAGATGTCAATGGAAAATATTTTAGCTGATTTTCAACGGGAAACAACCCGTGACATGGCCCGAAAATTCAGATCCATATTACGGGATGTCCTCACCCTTTCAAAATCTCAAGAATCTTTACAAAAGGAGACGGGAGATATTCCCAGAAATTCTCCCCGATTGGGTAATTTAGCCGGGAATCAGCAAATGCTCCAAGATCAATTGGCCCAAACGATGAACAATACCATGACTTTATCACGAGAGACTTTTATGGTTTCGCCGGAAATGGGTCGAAAACTGGGCATGGCCTATGCTCAAATGGAAGCATCTAAGGGAAAGCTGGCTGAACGGAATGGCAGTGGATCCTTAGGCAATCAAGGCCAGGCGATGGCAGCTTTAAATGAAGGGGCAAAAACGATTATTCAAACGATCAAACAAATGCAGGAGAGTGGGTCCGCCAGCGGTTATGAAGCATTCCTGAAACGCATGGAAGAAATGGCCGGACAGCAACAAGGTATTAATAATCAGGGAATGCAATTAGCTCTGGGTCAAATGGCATCATCCATACAGGAAGGATTGATGCAGCAAATGTTAGCCCAGCAACGGGGTGTTCGAAAGTCACTCCAGCAAATGATGGATGAAATGAAACAGGCCGGGGAGCAAGGATTGGGAGATTTAGGGGGAATCGCAGATGATATGGATCAAGTGATTCAAGATTTACAACGAAAGCAGTTTAACCGACAAACCTCGGATCGCCAACAGCGTATTTTGTCTCGAATGATTGATAGTCAAAAATCCATGACACAACGGGGGTTTGAAGAAAAAAGAAAATCAGAAACAGCCACACAAGTGTTATTTGCAGGCCCATCGGGATTGCCTCAAGATTTGGGGCAGAGACAATCGCTCATTATGAATGCCATGAACCATGCATTGAAATCGGGCTATTCTCGTGATTATCAAAAAATGATCCGACGCTATTTCAATGCACTCAGTGAAGCAGAAGCCGTCATTATGCCTGATACCAATTCCTCAAATCAAATGGAAGAAATCAACCCGTGAAGCCATTTTTGTCATTGCTAATCGTTGGGCAATTAGCCAGCCAAATTGAGGTGCTTCCGGAAGGACAAGCTGCATTTGTCCAAGCCATGGCGATGGAACAATCGGGGAATCTGGATGGTGCAATCCAAATCTATAATCAAATATTAAACGGCGACCCAAATAATCAGCCGGCCTATTTTCAATTAAGAAATATTTATTCTAAAACCGGAGACCCGTCTTCAGCGATTCCCCTGATCGAAAATTGGCTGCAAACCCACCCGGAGGACTTGCAATCAGAATTAACCCTCGGGGAGTTTTATTACCGAGATCAGAACCAGGAAAGGGCCTTGGAAATTTGGCGCCATTTTAGGAACACCAAATTAACAAACCAGACCACTTATCGGCTTTTATTTCACACCTATATTCGATTTGGTCAAACTGAAGCCATGGAATCTCTCGTCCGTGATGGAAGAAACCAATTTAACGAACCTCATTTTTTGGCCATCGATCTGGCTAATTATTATCAATCCCGGCAAACATACGATCGATCCTTAAGAGAATATTTGACCCTAATTCGGCACCAAAAACAATATTTGAGATATGCGACAGATCGTATTTTACTTATGAGCGATGAACCCACAACTCATAAATTGATTGACTCCACCCTTCTATCAGTTTCCGAAACTATTCCAGAAGTAAAAATAATATCAGCAGGATTTTATTATAAAACCGGTCAGTTTAAAAAAGCACTCGATCAACATGAAAAGATGGGTGTAAACAATCCGGGTGATTCAAAACGATGGTTGGATTTTTCTGAGAACCTTATGAAAGAAAAACAGTACGAATTGTCCATTCGCGCTTATCATTACTTTTTGCAAAATATGACTCAAAACGATCCTTCGGTTTTAGGCAAAACGTTATTGGGGTTAGGACAGGCATACGAAAATCAAATCATTCAAAACCAAACTGAACTCCAATTTGTAAAATGGTATCCGGGTAACGATTTCTTTCAATCTAATATTATAAAAGGACCCAATGTTTTGGATGATCCGCTGACCAATACGATAGAGCATTACCAATCCATTCTGGCTTTACTCCCACCATCGCATACGACAGCTACCGTCCATTTTCGTTTAGGAGACATTCAGTCAAACTTACTACAGGATGTGAAGGGGGCGAGGATCTCCTACGAAGCAGCACTTACGTCCCGTCCCAATCCTGACCTAACTAAGAATATCCGAATTCGGATGGGAGATTTATTATTATCTACCGGTCAATATATAGAGGCAGCTGAATATTTTAGCCGACAATCAAACCTTGGGACTTCATCGGAAAATATTGATGCATTTACGATTCGATATTTGAACAGTTTGTTGTTTAATCGAAAGATAGACCAGCCATTAGCCATTCTGGATTCAGTCATTTATTCCATGGACACAAACCATCGGTTTTTTAATGATTTGATGGAAATGCATGATTTAATTACCCAATATTATTCAGACGGGACTCGGGATGACCGTCTGGCATTTGAATCATTTTTCCAGGGAGAAGCATTGGTCCGACAGTTTAAAATACCGGAAGCAATTGAAACTTTCAATTATATAAACCAGCGACATCCTGACGCATTAATTACACCCCTTTCTACATTAAGGAAAGCGCTTTTATTCTTAGAATTTGATCAACCAGAGTCGGCCCTTGCCGCTGCTTTGTCTATTGAAAACTCACCCTTGAAAGATCGAGGACTGGCATTAGCTGGAGAAATTGAAGAACGATTTTTGGGAAATACCAAAAATGCATTGATCCATTATCATCGCATTTTATCTGAATGCAAATCGTCTCTTTTGGTTGAACCCGTGCGACTTCATATTCGAAAATTATCCAAACCCCAGGAGAGTTAATTGAAGCATTTCATCCCAACTATATTGTTACTCATGCAATTTGGCTTCAGTCAAAAAATTCTTATTCCCATGGATCAGGCACAAAAAGACCATCTGAAATCTTATGGGACTGCATTTTGGATATTAAATGAGAATATTAATGTTGAATGGATTTTGAATTATCGTGGTGGTTCCTTTTTGATAGACAGTTATCCGGACGTTGAACAAGAATGTCGAGTTCGGGGTGTTACTTACGAAGTCATTGGTGCGGAACAAACATTGGCTATTTACAATGAGGTAGAAGTCAATAATATGGACCTAGTACTTTTGGAAAAGGCGCCCAAGATTGCCATCTATACCCCACCGGGAAAACAACCATGGGATGATGCGGTCACTCTGGCCCTTACCTATGCAGAAATCCCTTACGAGACACTTTGGGACGAAGAAGTTTTTAATGGCACATTGGGCCAATATGACTGGCTTCACTTACATCATGAGGACTTTACAGGACAATACGGAAAATTCTATCGCAATTATCATACAGCGTCGTGGTATATCGAACAAAAACAACAATATGAGGCGATGGCGCAAAAGTTGGGATACCATTCTGTCCACGCCCAGAAAAAGGCATTGGCCCAGCTGATTAAAAATTATGTAGCCAATGGGGGGTTCCTTTTTGCCATGTGTTCTGCTACGGATTCATTTGATATTGCTTTGGCCGCGATAAACGTGGATGCGGCCCATTCCGTTTTTGATGATACGCCCATCGAGAAGAATGCAGTCAATAAAATGGATTTTAACCAAACGCTGGCTTTCACCAATTTCACCATTATCCCGGATCCCATGGTTTATGAATATTCTAATATAGATTATCCGCCCAGTGATAACCCAATCGTCCGCGGTGCTGAAGCCGATTATTTTACCCTGTTTGAATTTTCCGCTAAATATGATCCAGTACCGACAATGCTCACTCAAAATCACGTGACGGTTGTAAAGGGATTTATGGGACAGACTACGGGGTTCAATCGAGATAATATTAAAAAACATGTGTTGATTATGGGAGAAGATGCCACAACACCACAGGTGAAATATCTTCACGGAAATCAAGGGCAAGGAACGTATACTTTTTTAGGCGGACATGATCCGGAAGATTATCAACATTTTGTAGGTGATCCTCAAACAGATCTTTCTCTCCATAGAAATTCCCCGGGATATCGCCTTATTTTGAATAATGTTCTTTTCCCGGCAGCACGGAAGAAAGAACGAAAAACATAAAGTGGAGAATGGATCTGAAAGCTTTAAGACAAATGATTAATAATTTCTTTATTTTAACTAATACGCTTCATCTTTGCGGAAGTTTAAAACTTTCGCAAAGATTCCAAAAATAAGTGGATCTGCAAATCATTACTGGCGACTTAGAAAGTGCTTTACTGGTTTCTAAAAAAATACCTGAGTTTGGTTCGCCCTACACCATGGACGAATATGAAACACGATTGGATGAGTCGGCATTAATTCTCACTGCTGAGATTAAAGATAGACCTATTGGATTTAAAGTCGGTTATGATCGATTTAGTGATGGGTCTTTTTATAGCTGGATGGGCGGTGTTATTCCTGATCATAGACAAAAAAATGTGGCATCTATTTTGGCGGACTATCAAGAAGACTGGGCAAAATCAAATGGATATAAATCTATCAAATTAAAAACCCGGAATAAGCATGAGGCCATGATTGCGTTTTCCATTGATCGAGGGTTTGATATTATTGATTCTGAGCCTAATGAAGATATTCGAGAAATGAGAATCTGGATGGAGAAAATATTATAGCCACGAAGTACGCAAATTAACGCTAAGAATTTTAGTGTAGTACAGTTTAGATACAATATCAGAGAAAACACTTCCCGAACCTAAAGGTTGGGGTAATTGCTTATATTTTGATAAATACGTTAAAGTAATTACCTCACTTTTCCAAGGTGGGCTAAATAGTCCAACTCAAACGCGGGCATTCGTCTAATGAAAGGTATAATATTTGATATGTACGAGGTATTAGGATGAATCATTATTAAATTTCTATTCAGCTTTATGGCGTAATGGAGAATTAATATTCTCCCCATTTCTCCCTAAATCCAATAATCCAACAAAACAATGTGGAACCAAAAAGAAATCTCGTTAGACCCAAGACCAAGAGGATTTCACCTCATCACAGACGAAGTACTGAAGCACTTGCCTGAAGTCCAAAATATTGAAATTGGGTCCATGCAGGTTTTTATCAAACACACCTCCGCTTCGCTCACCATTAATGAAGATGCAGATTCTACGGTTCGAGATGATTTTGAATCTCACTTTAATCACATGGTTCCGGAGAATGCGCCTTATTACCGTCATACTTTTGAGGGTTCGGACGATATGCCTGCCCATTTAAAATCATCCATTTTAGGGTCATCGGTTTCTATACCCATCACAAAAGGCAAATTAAATTTGGGTACGTGGCAGGGGATTTATCTATGTGAGCATCGGAATCGGGGTGGGAGCCGTCGGTTGATTTTAACAATTCAAGGTGAATCCAAATGAATAGATATGCCAATATGCTCGAATCGATTGGCAATACGCCGATCGTTAGGTTGAATCATATAGTCCCTGAAAATGCGGGAGACGTGTGGGTAAAGTGTGAAGGCGGAAATCCAACAGGTTCTTATAAAGACCGAATGGCTCTTGCCATGATTGAAGGTGCGGAAGCTCGTGGCGAGCTCACACCAGGAATGACCGTTGTAGAATATACCGGTGGCAGTACAGGTTCTGGGTTGGCATTTGTATGCGCTGTGAAAGGATATGATTTTCACGTGATTTCTTCCGATGCATTCGCCAAGGAAAAACTGGACACCATGAAAGCATTTGGTGCGAACCTGGAGGTAATCCATAGTCCATCAGGAAAGATCAATTCTGAACTCATTAACCAAATGATTGTCAGAGCTAAAGAACTTGCTGAAAGAGATGATTATTTTTTCACTGACCAGTTAAATAACACGGATATCATCAAGGGTTTTGAAAATATGGGTAGGGAGATACTCGACCAAATGGAAGACCCAATTGACGCATTTACCTGCTCAGTAGGAACCGCAGGGACACTTATGGGTGTATCCAATATTTTGTTGAATTCTGAATATGAACCAAAGATCGTAGCATTGGAGCCTGCCTCTGCACCTTTTTATTCTCAAGGCAAAACTGGTGGGAAGCATCATGTAGAAGGGATTGGCTTGGGGTTTGATCTGCCTTTGTTAAATAGTGACAATTACCACGAAGCACGGGGAATTGATGAAAATGAAGCAAGAAATATGGCTAACCGGTTGGCCAGAGAAGAAGGGATTTTTGCCGGTACCTCCAGTGGATTAAATGTGGTGGGAGCAATCCAACTGGCAGAAGAATTAGGTGAAGGAAAAACGGTTGTTACGGTTGCAGTAGATACAGGGTTGAAATATTTGAACGGGGATTTATTTATGTGAGCATCGGAATCGGGGTGGGAGCCGTCGGTTGGTGGTGACGGTTCAAGGGGAGTAAAGAATGCTTGGTTGAATGGGTGGATGAATGAAAAGTGGGATGAGCATCCTCCTCGTCCGCCTGTGGCGCAAATCATCCGTCCCATGGCAACCGCCTTGCGCAGGACGGCACGTCCTGCATGAGTTTTTTTTATTATTATCGGATTAAAAGGATGAACAACATGAATCATTTCGGCTCGGACATTGGGTAAGGATTGCATTGAATCCTTTCACTCATCATTCCAATCCTAAAGACTATTTATTCTTTCAGCTTTGCCTCATTCCAAATGGCATCCATTTCTTCTAATGTGGCATCTTCTAATTCTTTTCCTTGTGCTTTAATGCCTTCTTCCACTTGAGAAAAACGGGTGGTGAATTTTTTGTTCGTCTTCCGCAATGCATCCTCTGCTGGTATATCTAAAAACCGTGCCAGATTTACTATTGAAAAAAGTACATCTCCAATTTCTTCTTCAATATGGTTTTTTACACGACTCGATTGTGCTTCTTTTAATTCTAAAATTTCTTCATGAATTTTATCCCACACCTGTTCCACCTTATCCCAATCAAAACCTGCATAGCTTGCTTTTTGCTGAAGACGCTGGGCTCGAATTAATGCGGGCAAGTTTACTGGAACACCATCCAATCGGGACTCACGCCCTTTTTCTTTATGTTTCGCCGCTTCCCAATTTTGTTTCGCATGGAAGGGGGCATCTGCCTTTGCATCCCCAAAAACATGGGGATGGCGATTGACTAATTTTTCATTGATTTTTTTTAGTGAATCATCCAATTCAAATTTTCCATCATCCTCAGCAATGGATGCCTGGAAAACCACATGAAGTAAAATATCCCCTAATTCTTCTTTGAGTGTGTCCCAATCTTCTTCATCTACGCTTTCAATTACTTCATAGGCTTCTTCAATAAAATAGGGTAACAAAGATTTATTTGTTTGTTCTCGATCCCAGGGACATCCATCCGGTGCCCGCAGTTTGGTGACAATATCAACCAATTCTTCAAATTGTTTTCCAATGTTACCCATAAAGTTGATCCCAGTTCACCTGATTTAAATAATTATTTTCTTTTTGGGTCATTGCTGCTTTTTCATTCTCCGATTCATCTTCATATCCCAATAAATGTAATCCACCATGTATAATCAACCGACCCAATTCTTTATTCACAGATTCTTCAAACTTCTTGGCATTTTCTTTGGCCCTGGGTAAACTGATATAAATTTCACCCTCCACTTCTTCCTCATCATAATCATTCAATCGAAATGCGATCACATCTGTCCATTGATCTTTATTGAAATATTCTTTTTTCAAGTTGCTTAATAATTCATCTGAACCCAATATGAATGAGATACTTCCATCTTGAAATCCTTCTGATTCCAGAACTTGTTTTATAATTGAAACGACAGCCGATTTATTGGGACCCTTTAGTGCGGGGTCAATTTCAACCTCTATTGAAATCAAGCTTCAGGATCCTCTTGAGGTTTATCTCCGTTGTTATCATCAGGGTATTCAATGCGAATATGATAAATTCCTCTCAACACAGGCAGGAGCCCGGTGGACCCATCCACCTTCCCCTTAATGCGGGTGAGTTCATCCATGGTAAGGGGACATTCAGACAATTGCCCTCCTGTCAATCTAATATTGACAATTTTATCAATCATTTCCTCAATCTTCATGATATTGGGATCTTTGATTGATCGAACGGCCGCTTCAACTGCTTCACAAATCATGAGGATACCCGTTTCTTTTGAATTGGGTTTAGGACCGGGATATTGAAATTGTTTTTCATTCACTTTTTCATCACCGGCTTCTTCTAATGCTTTTCGATAAAAATATTCAACCCTTGTGGTGCCATGGTGCATGGGAATGAAATCACTCACTATACTGGGGAGGGCATATTCTTTTGCAAGGTTTAAACCTTCCGTTACGTGATTTTTAATAATTTTTGCACTCATGACGGGCGTAAGAGAATCATGTTTATTCTGGCCGCTATACTGGTTTTCGATAAAATATTCTGGCCGTGCCATTTTACCCAAATCATGGTAATAAGCACCTACACGGCATAATAAGGAATTCGCCCCAATGGCATCGGCACAGGCTTCCGCTAAATTTCCCACAACAATACTATGGTTAAATGTTCCATTGGCCTCCTGTTGAAGCCTTTTCAAAAGAGGATGTTGAAAGTCGAGTAATTCAATTAATGTTAAATTCGTCGTTATACTAAAAGAGACTTCCAATATTCCAATCAGCCCATAGGTTACGATTGGTGACAATACGGCTACAACGCCCAAATTCATCATATCATACCCCATGATTGGCAAGGGATGTCCTTTAAATAATCCCTGGCTAATAATGGCCAAAGCACTGCTCCCTACCAATGCAAAAATGGCGGTAAAAAGTTGACTGCGACGGCGAAGTTGCCGGACGGCATAAATCCCAACAGAGGATGTGAACATAGAGGTGACCATAAATTCAACATTGTTTCCTATCAAGATTCCCACCAGTAAAATGATTGAAGTGATTCCCATGAACCCAATTCGGGCGTCAAACATAATGGTCAGCACCATGGCAGCCACGGTAATTGGAATCAAATATTCTGATAATTCCAGCTTTTGGGTAAATAAATATGCGAGACCGACTTCAATTGTAAATATGAGCGCAAGCAGCAGCACCATTTTCCAATCTTCAAAAATGGTTGTCCGATAGGTGAGGAGAAAGGTAAAAAAGAATGAAATAATAATGCCAATAACCAATATACGCCCTAAATAGGCTAAAGCGACATCAAGCCCCTTTTCTTCTCGAGCTTTGATATCTATGGCAACAGACAAAGAATGCAGTTTTTGTAAATCATCCGTCGTAATTCGCGTATTGGCATCCACAATTCTTTCATTTTTTAAGATAATTCCTTTGTTTCGAGGTACCCGATCCTGCCGAGCCTGTTGCCTGCGTTCTGTCGTTTCGCGATCATAAATAAGATTAGGTTTCATAAATTCAATTATGAGAGAATAACCCAAATCACGACGCACATCCGCCTCATCGGGAAAAATATTTGTTACTTCAACTCTCGCTTTTGTCCAGGCAAATTGTAAATCATTAAATGTACCTGGATCCGTCAATTCCGGTGCTTCATTATTTCCGATATCCACAGCTACTTTATTGCTGACAATTTCTGATATTTCAATATCATAGATACCCTCTGCCCATCGGTTCCTGGATATCTGGATAATATCATACTTTAAATTTTCCAAATCGATTGCTGATGTATCCAGCGGATCTGATAAAAAAACATTCTTCCATTTTTCATTATCAGACGCAAAAGGAAATTCATCATTGATCCGTTCCATTAAAATCGCTAATGCAGCACTATCAGACTGAAAAATAATTCTAGCTGAATCATATTGAGTAGAAAATCGGTTTCGATAAAGTAAATCTTGAGAATCGGATAATTTTTTGTTATCATGCTGAATTGAATTCACCAAGGTAAAATATTCTTCAATTCCTGTCACCTGATTATTAACAACATCTTGAGATCGGAAGAATAAGAACGATTCTAATTTTATAGCTTCATCCAGATCAGATTGAAGTTCACCCTCTGTTTTTAGAATAGGGAAATTAAAGGGTGCAACGACTTCTTCCCTGGCAACATCATTTAATTGATAAGAATAAAGCAATGCCTTACCCCGGGGAAAGAATAAAGACAGGATGGCAATCACGGCTAGTAAAATGGCAATTTGACGCCAGTAATGGTTCAAAATACTCGAAATATGATCGGCGATTGACGGTTTATTCGGAATATGTACCATTACATCGCCTTAACAGAATTAACAATATTTTTTGCAATGATGAGGCGCTGGATTTCGCTGGTTCCTTCACCGATTTCTAAAATTTTTGCATCCCGAAAATACCGTTCTACATCGTACTCTTTTACATAACCATATCCGCCATGGATTTGAATGGCTTCGGTTGTAACACTCATGGCTGTTTCGCTGGCAAATAATTTTGCCATAGCTGCTTCTTTTTGTATATCCAAGCCCTGATCCTTCATCCATGCGGCGTGAAATGTGAGCAGTTTTGCTGCTTCGATTTCTGTGGCCATATCGGCTAATTTATTTCCTATAGCCTGGAATTTATGAATTTCTTTTCCGAATGCTTTTCGTTCTGTGGCATATTGTAAAGCACGCTCGTAAGCACCTTGTGCGGTCCCTACAGAAAGGGCTGCAATAGAAATTCTACCACCGGTTAATGTTTTCAGAAAAGTTTTAAATCCTTTGCCCGGTGTACCTAACATATTTTTGGCAGGTACGGCCATATCTTCGAAAAAAATCTGGCGCGTATCACTGGCACACCACCCCATTTTCTTTTCTTTAGGATTAATGATTAGGCCAGGGGTATCTGTAGATACAATAAATGCCCCGATTTCTTTATCTTCTTCTCCCTCAATCACCCGGGCCGTTAAATTAAGTAGTCCCGCCTCTCCCACATTGGTGATAAAAACCTTTCCGCCATTGATAATATATTCATCCCCTTTTTTTACAGCAGTCGTTTTGGTAGCGCCGGCGTCACTGCCTGCATTAGGTTCTGTGAGGCCGAATGCACCAAGTATCTCTCCTGAGGCCAAGGGGGGTACAAATTTTTTCTTTTGCTCCTCAGTCCCTGCGATTACAATAGGCATGGTACCCAGGGATATGTGGGCCCCCATGGTAATCGCCACAGATGCATCCGCTCTGGCCAACTCCATAACGGCAGCAGCAAAGGCCACTGTGTCCATACCCGCACCGCCCAATGATTCCGGGATGGGAATTCCCATGAGACCCAGTTCGGCCATTTGATTAACCAAATTTCGGGGGAATTCACAATTTTCATCTAATTCTCTTGCGACAGGAGTGATTTCGTTATCTGCGAAATCGCGAACCATTTCCACAAGCATGGTATGTTCATCTGTAAAAAATAATGTATCCATTGTTATCTTTTATTATGGGTTGGAAAATAAAAATCTAAGACCATCATATAGATATAGGCATCACCAGCGAATGGCTGCAGAAGCCCAAGTATATCCGGCCCCAAAAGCGGCTAAAATAATATGATCTCCTTTTTGAATTTTTCCTTCCTGATGGGCTTCGGTAAGGGCGATGGGAATGGACGCAGCAGTTGTATTTCCATATTTATGAATATTGCTATATACACGATCCATACCAATCCCCATCCGTTTAGCCACTGCCTGGCTAATCCTGTTATTGGCCTGGTGAGGAATAATTAATTTTATATCATCCATGGTTAGTCCGTTTTTATCTATGGCTTCCTGAATGACTTCAGGAAATCTTCTAACTGCATTTCGAAACACTTCCCGACCATTCATGTAGGGGGACAATCGACCATCGGTAATTGATTGTTTATTATGAATCCATACACCGGGAGCAGAACCGGGCCCTTCCATCCAGAGATTTTTCATATCCTTCCCCTGACAATGGAGGTGAGTTGAAAGAATTCCGCTGTCATCATTGCTGGTTTGAATAATGGCTGCACCAGCCCCATCTCCAAAAAGAACGGCTATGTCACGACCCCGAGTTGTTTTGTCAATCAACTTTGTTTGCGTTTCTGCACCTATGATGAGAGCAGTTTTTGCCATACCGCTGCGAATAAACTGATCTCCCACAGACAGGCAATAAACAAAAGCAGAACAGGCTGCTTTAATATCAAATGCGGCTACATTCCGCAGATTAAGTTTATCCTGAAGCTGGGCACTGACTCCAGGGAAAAAATAATCTGAGGATAAAGTCCCTACAATCACGAGGTCTATATCTTGTGAGGAAACGCCAGCCATTTCCATGGCTTTTTTTGATGCGCCAAGGGCCAAATCTGATGTGGCTACATCTTCAGTTGCCCATCTTCTTTCCTTGATACCTGACCGGGTTTGAATCCATTCATCAGAGGTTTCCATCAGGACCTCCAAATCTGCATTCATAACCACATTTTCTGGTACTTCAAAACCTAAACCGGTAATTTTACTTTTATTCATATCATCTTGTTCTTTTAATCGGATCGGTGTATATCCCTGACATTTAATTGAATATTCGATTGACCCTGCCACTGATTGACCTCAACAACATAGGCCAAATCTACAGGAACACCTCGAATCAAATCCTCATAATGGGAAGATAATTTGAACCCAACCGCAGGATAATTCCTACCATTTTGACTGACGATAAAACGGATATGTTCTCCATTCCCCATGAGTCTAGGCTGACCTGAGATTGCTAAATTCCTGCTTACAAATTTCGGGCGCATATTTCCAGGCCCAAACGGTCCTAATTTTTCTAAAAACCGCATAAAGCGAGGATTAATATCAGTTAGAGCCATTTCACCATCAATACTGATGACCGGGATCAAATCATCATCGGACAGTATTTTATTTACATTTCTTAAAAATAATGATTTAAAATTTTCAAATTTGTCCTCACGTACTGTTAATCCTGCAGCCATAGGGTGACCGCCATATCCCTCAAGAAATTTAGATGCGCCGGACAGTGCATCATACAAATCGAGCTTGGGAATACTTCGGGCAGATCCTTTTCCGATCCCTCCATTATCAAATGAAATCACAATTGCAGGACGAGAAAATTCATCCTTAATCCGGGAAGCCACAATACCCACTACACCGGGGTGCCACCCTCTCGAGCCAATAATCACCACCTTATTATTCTCCAAATCAACCTGAGAATGGACAAGGCGAATGGCATCATTCACGATATGCTCCTGGATTTGCTGACGGCGTTTATTCTCCCGTACTAAAATGGAGGCTAATTCTTCTGCTCGTAAATTATCAGAAGTGGTGAGTAATTCAACTGTACGGTTAGCATCTCCCATCCGCCCCGCAGCATTAATCTTTGGCGCCAAACCAAAGACCAGTTTTCCCACATTGAGGGACTCCCCCACCAATCCAGTTTGGACTAATAATTGGCGAATACCGGGGCTTTCGGATTGTTCCAATTGATCCAGACCCCCATAGACCAGTACTCTATTCTCATCCAGAATCGGTACCATATCTGCGGATGTGGCCAGGGCGACCAAATCCAAATAATTCAACCCAACATTCCCATCGGTTCCACATTTTTCAGATAAAGCTGAAATTAATTTAAACGCAACGCCACAACCGCAGAGACCTTTGAACGGATACTTACATCCCTTTTGTTTCGGATTGAGGACGGCACAAGCATTGGGCAATTTTTTGTCCGGGATATGGTGATCGGTGATAATGATATCAATTCCACGTTTATTCGCATAATCCACTGGCTTAAAGGCATTGATACCACAATCGCAGGTAATGAGCAAATCGGCGCCCATAGACTGGGCATAATCAATTCCTCCCGACGATAATCCGTAACCTTCTTTTTCTCTATGGGGAATATAATATTCAACATTTGCGTTTAGATCCTTGAGGCCCAAGTATAATAAAGAAGCGCCGGTGGTTCCATCTACATCGTAGTCACCAAAAACCAAAATGGGTTTTTCATTTTGAATGTTTCGGGAAATGCGTTCTACAGCCATATCCATATTTTTCATCATGAAGGGATCATGGAGCTGGTCGTTGGATGGATTAAAAAAGTTGTGTGACTTTTTAAGGGATTCAATCCCCCGATTAGCCAAAACTTTCGCTATTATTTCGGAGGTGTTAAATTCCGTTTTTAACGATGCGACTCGTTCTTTGGATGGTTGTTTAATCTGCCAGCGCATGGCCATTTAATATATAAGGATTTTTAGTATTTAACACACACTATTCGCTATTAAAAATACAAAATTCACAAAGGACTCATGCGTTTACTCCGAATAAATTATTTGAGGTTGCCTGACTGTTCTCCCCTTCGGACAGAGATAAGCTCACGAGGTCTTGAGACCTCGCTCAATCAATTGTTAATTATATCCCTCTCCGCCAGCCCTTTGGGGGCGGACAAGTAAATCTCCGGGGACGGCTAACGGTAGCGAAGCCAGTATCGGTGATGGCATTCGGTTAAGGGTAATGGGTTCTCCTTCTGTGGGCAAACAAGCGGATGGCATGAAGACCCCACATAGTTTCTCCGCGACTTACGGGGTAGGTACGTCCTGCTCAAGTGAGTGTGTAAATACTGTGGAAGATGACCCCACTTTTCATTTTCATCCATTTTTAACTAATCCCCGTAAAATCACCCACAATGGGGGATAGTAAATAGGTGAAAATGAAAAATATTACGATGGCATGATTCAGTGGAGAGTCAGGAAATATTAGACGAAATCCATTCTTTTGTTTTTAGGTCAAATAACGAGGGTTTTGGATACCCCGCCTAGGTCGCAAGGAATAGGTCGGGCAAGTAAATCTCCGGGGACGGCTAACGGTGGCGAAGCCAGTATCGGTGATGGCATTCGGTTAAGGGTAATGGGTTCTCCTTCTGTGGGCAAACAAGCGGATGGCATGAAGACCCCACATAGTTTCTCCGCGACTTACGGGGTAGGTACGTCCTGCTCGAGTATGTGGGAGAAATAGGGTAGAAAGACATTTATATTATCCCCAGCCTACATTTCATTACGGCGGGCCCGTCATTATGATGCCGGGCAGGCAAGCTTTAATAAGGGACTGCATTTTTTATGATATCCCTCTCCGCCGGCCCTTTGGGAGCGGACAGGTAAGTCTCCCTTTGACAAGGGAGACTTACGGGTGGGGGTGATTATTGAAATGAGAGCCAATCTATAAGCCGAGTTCTGTAATTGATAGTCATTCATCTGGTCCCGGCATTTCTGGCGGGATCACGCGACCAACCCTCCCCGAATAATGATGCGGATTACATCTTGGGGTTTACTTGATCTTGCACCGGATGGGGTTTACAAGCATTTTGATTTACATCAAAACCTGGTGGTCTCTTACACCACCATTTCACCCTTACCCTTCGACAAGCTCGGGGCGGTATATTTTCTGCTGCACTTTCCATCCCCGCAATCTGCGGGGTCCTTCCGTTAGAAGGCATCCTATCCTGCGGTGCTCGGACTTTCCTCTCTCAATTATGCAAACTGCAGATTGAGAGCAACTATCCGATAGACTCTCATTTCAAAAATCTATTTCAATAGAAATTACACAATAATTCTATAATACAGGGCGGTGAAATTCCTTCTTAGAGTTAAACAGATTCGTAGTAGAGGAATCGACTACAGCTATCACAGGTTTTGGGACCTTTTCCGGCTTTGACTTCGGATACAATCTGAGGTGGTACAAATGCACCACATCCTCCGCAGGCAGATCCTTCTACAAGGACAACCGATAATCCCCTACGAGCTTTATGAATTCGATCATATCGAGCCAAGGTTGTTGGTTCGATGCTATCTCTTTCTTTATCTCTTTGCTTATCTAACTTTGCTTTTTCTTCAGAAGAATCGTCCATTAGTACTTCAAGTTTTTTCCGACGTTCGACTAAATCTTTACTTAATGATTCTAAATTTTCTTCCTCAGATTTCATTTGTTCTTCAATGGTTTCTTTTTCTTCTGTGAATTCCAATGATTTTGTTTCAATCTCATCCAGTTCATTTTTAAGAAAATCGATTTCATGCTGCAAGGCATCATATTGCTTATTGGATGTGACTAAATAAAGTTGATCTTTATGCTTATCAATTTTCCCATTATAATCTGTCATTAGACTATCGAATTTATTTAATTCGAGTTCCAATTCTTTGATTCTCCCTTTCCCATCCTTAATCGATTGAACTAACCCAATCTCTTCATTTTTTAATGCGTCCACTTTCCCCGGGAGATCACCGAGAAGTTCTGCGATATCCTGGAGTTGTGAATCGATTTTTTGTAATACGACAATTTGCTGAATTGCACTCATTCAGACTTGGCTCCTTTCATAAACAAAAAATGCACCGCATGGGGTGCATTTTTATTAAAGATTTTGGAAAAATAATTAAATCCCGGCATTCGGAAATTCATTGGTTGTCCTTTTGGGGATTTTTGTTCACCATAATGGCGGGGAATTTAAGGTAATTA
>JACNKN010000081.1 GCA_014382015.1 Fidelibacterota bacterium
TCCACGCAAATAGAAATGTTTTCATATTGTTGTCGTTTCTTTAGCTTGCAGGTAACGGGCGGTGGCTAAAGGCTGTGGCGAGGGAGAAGCCGAAGGCTTTGGACTCGCCATTGACTTTAACCAATGTTCGACGACGTCGCTTTGCGACGAGGAGAACATGGTGAAGCAACCGCCCGTTCGCCCACCGAGCGAAGCGATGGTGGGCGAACATCTTGCTAAAACCAATATTGCGTTTAGCGGGTTTACTATAAGTTTGATTGAGTTTCCGTTTCAATATTATCAAAAATTACGAATGAAACGGTTGGATTATTATAATTTATTTTTTCGGTATTTTATAAAAGCAGAGTATTTTCTTGTCTGAATCTATGAGTATATAGACCATATAGGATTTTAAGATTATGACAGACCGTCCCGACTTCATCGAAGGTATTTATAATTACTGCGATTACATTTGCGAAAAATGTGTGAATAGCAATAAATGTTACTTATACTGGTCAGAAAAACACCCAAAAGAAGCGGAGGAAGATTTTAATAAAGCATCTGAAGAAATGGATAAAATGATGGAAGATATTCACATTCCTGAAGATTGGGAAATTTCACAGGAAGAAAAAGACGAAGAAAAGAGACAGGAAAAAATTTGTGAAAAACGCATGAAACCGGTGAAGATTATTACATCCATGGCGTTTAAAATGGTGGATAAAATTGACGAGAAACATTGGAAGTCAGAGAATATTGACCTCAAAGATGCTTTAGATAATATTACATCAAATATGGCTTTGGTCAGTGCGAAATTTTATCGTGCCATTCACGGATTACCTGAATCTGCAAATGATAAACCATCCAGTGGGTTCTTTTATGGCTATGATGCGGAGAATACACTGTTTGCGTTAAAAGGATTTTTGTGGAATTTTAAAAGCGGGTGCACAGAATTGCCGGTTCATTTACCTGAGCATGGAGAAACATGTAAAAAACTGGTACCCATGATTCAAAATTTATTATCCCAGATAGATGAAAAGTATTTACCTATGGTTATGGAGCTGAAAAAATATGACGATGTTTGAATCAATCACGAACCGATTTGTCCCGAACACAAAGGAACCCGCCCAGACATACCGTGCCAAAATCGGTGTATTTCAAGGTCGGATTTCTGTTTTCGTCAACAGTATATTATTTATTTTCAAATTAGCGATTGGCATCATGGTGGGTGCGGTCAGTGTGATTGCGGATGCAGTCCATACCCTGAGTGATGTTGTATCATCTGCTGTGGTCATTTGGGGATTCAAACAGGCAGAAAAGCCGGCAGATGTAGAGCATCCATACGGTCATGGGAGAGCAGAATACATTGCAACGTTAATTATTGCAATTCTCTTGGTCGTGGCGGGAATCGAATTCATTCAAGCTGCCATAGACCGTATTCGGCATCCGGAATTGGTGGCGGCAGAATGGTGGATGATTATCGTGTTAACCGCTACTATTATATTAAAAGAAATGACCGCACGATATGCGGAATATCTTTCCACCAAGATTGCTTCCGGGACACTTCATGCAGATGCCTGGCATCATCGAACCGACGCAATTTCAAGTTTATTGGTGGTGGCTGCATTGATTGCAGGGAGATATAATTATCCGGCTGTGGATGGTTGGGCCGGATTGGGTGTGGCGCTGTTTTTAATTTATACCGGTTTTGAGATCGCACGGGATGCGGTGGATGATCTCATCGGTAAGCCACCCACAGCAGATGAAGTGGAAAATATTCGCCAAATTGTGATGGACGTAAATCGTGTATTGGGAGCCCATGATATTACCGTTCATAGCTACGGCCATGATAAGTTTGTAAGCGTCCATGTAGAAATTGATGCAGATGAAACAACAGCTAAAGCACACGATATTTCTGAAGAAGTTGAAGATCGGCTCCAAAAAGCCTTAGGCGTAGAACCCACCGTTCATATGGATCCGGTTCATCCCAATGACCCCATGGTGCATGAGATTACTACCTACTTGAATAAACAGTGGTCTAATGATGATCGTATTACTGATTTCCATGATATTCGCGTAGTAAAGACAGATAATCACCATGTCATTTTATTTGGAATAAATGTGAAGGTGGGTTTGGGTCAAAATAAAATAGTAGAATGCTGTCAATCTTTAGAAGATGATTTAAAGCGAAAATTCCCCGGCTATGAAATCAATACAAAGGTATCACCCTTATATCGGTACTGATGTGTCAATTTCACCTGAATAAAATTTAGATTCATTGCCATTTATATTTAAAATTGCAGATCCTGATTCGCCCAATGATTTGAAGATTCCACTTACTGTTTCATCACCATGATGAAATTGGACTTTCTTATCCATGTGGCTGCAGGCAACCTCCCATTCTGATTTTACTTTACGTGTAATATCAGGCAATCCATCAATGAGTTTTTCTAACGCATTCAATATTTCCGCCAGGACCCTTTCCCGTTGATAAAATTTATCTGTGGCGATATGGAGTGAAGTTGATGTGGAGTGAAGTGATGCATCAATATCATCCATCGTTTCATTCACATTGAGACCGATACCGATAATGGCTGATTCTAATATGGATCCTATCACTTTGGATTCGCAGAGGATACCTCCAACTTTTTTCCCATTGAGAAGTAGATCGTTTGGCCATTTCAATTGAATGGATAAATCAAATTGTCGCAATGCTTTTTGGACGGCTAAACCAGAAAGAATAGGGAGCCAGCCAGAAATATTGGCTTTTATATTGGGGAAGAGAATTACAGAAAAAGTGAGGCTTTTATCCGGAGAGGCCATCCATTGACGATTTCTCCGGCCTTTGCCCCTAAATTGATTATCTGTAATGACAATTGTGCCCGGTTTGGCGCCATCCTTTATAATCTCCCAAGCTTCCTTATTGGTAGAATCCAGCCGAGTATAATATTCTATCTCCTGACCGATAAACCCGGTTTTGAGGTTTGCCTGGACCAGGCTGGTAAACAGCATATTGGTTTATGCGTTTGGGTCCAGTTTCTCCCGAAGTTTCAATGTCATGCCAGGGCTCAGTACACCTGCCATGGATTTAATCGCTGCTTCATTATCCCAAAGGAGAATAATCCATGATTTTGCATCACCATATTGTTTTCCGGCTATATTCCAGAGGTTATCACCCGATTGAACTGTATATTCAAAAAAGGTTGGTTCAGCAGTTTTGGCAGATAGGCGTTCTTTCTGAAGATTCAGAAAATGATAGGGATAAATGATATTTGGATTATCTCCAATTTCGTCTTTATTCCAGGCATAAATTTGGCGCCAGAGGCGAAAATCACCATATTCTTTATTTGCGATTTTTATTAAATAGTCGCCGGGTTCCACCATATATTTCTCCCATGCAAAGTCAGCAAATAAAATCTCTGGTTCAACCTTAAATTTATTTTCTGGTTTTTCTGAAACAATTTTTTTATCCTCATCCACATCAAGGGCAGGGCCATGCTCTGGTTGTTCAGCGGTATTGTTATTTTCTATGGTCTCCTCTGGTTCAGCAATTGCAACCGGTATCAATTTAGCTTCTGGTTCTGAAGCTGCAAAAGTGGCTTCTTGTGGTTTGGGTAGATTGGCCCGGTTGATCTCATTGGATGCTTGGGCATTTTCTGTATCTTGAAGTTCCAATGGCGGCGCAGTTTGTTTCCCACAGGAAACAATAAAAAATGCCAGAGTGAATATGGTTAGTTTTTTCATAAAGTGGTCCTTAAAGCGAGGTGAAAAAGTTTTTTTCTATCGTTCAAATTACATAAACAAGGGAATTAATTGCATGTTCCAATTTATTAATTATTTCACCCCTCCGGGGTTGATAATTTTTAGGGGATTGTACATCATAACAGTTTCATCCCTTTGGGATTAAAAAAAAGCGGAGCTTTAGGTTAAAGTATTGTAATCCTATTTACAGATAATACTACGGGAAATAATATCTATTCTAAGAATTAAAATTCCCCAAAAACAGAACGCAGTGTGTGAGCGACCTCACCCAAAGTACACTCAACCCGGACACAGGCAATGATGGCCGGCATTAAATTATCAGTGGATTTGGCTGTTTTAAGTAGTGTATCTAATTTTATTTTTACACTCTCATTGTCTCGATCAGCTTTTAATGATTTAACACTTTCTATCTGGTGCTGAATGGCCGTTTCATCTATATCCTGCAGACTCGGTTCCGGATCTTCTGGATCAATTTGGGTATTTACGCCCACAATTTTTTGAGCTTCACTATCGATGGATTGTTGGTATTCATAAGCACTTTTAGCTATCTCATTTTGAATCCATTCATTTTCAATGGCTTTTACGGCACCGCCCATTCCGTCAATTTCTTCTATTATTGACGTGGCTTCTGCTTCAAGAGAGTCGGTCATCTTTTCCATCACTTCACTTCCCCCGAAAGGATCAACGAATTGAGCCACACCAGATTCATGGGCGATGACTTGTTGGGTTCGAAGTGCTAACTTTACCGATTGGTCCGTAGGGAGAGCCAATGCTTCATCAAACGCATTCGTATGGAGAGATTGCGTACCCCCCAACACGGCAGACAATGCCTGAATGGTCGTTCGCACAATATTGTTGTCAACTTGTTGTGCTGTGAGGGTTGACCCACCAGTCTGGACGTGGAAACGACAGAGCATGGCTTTTTCATTTGTTGCGCCAAATCGATCTTTCATTATTTTTGCCCATACTCGGCGTGCAGCTCGAAACTTTGCAATTTCTGTTAAAAAATCATTATGCGCATTAAAAAAGAATGAAAGCCGTTTTCCGAATTCATCTACTTTTAATCCTTTATCGATGGCGGCCTGAACATAGGCAATTCCATTGGCGATGGTGAAAGCCAATTCCTGTGCTGCTGTGGAACCGGCTTCACGAATGTGGTATCCCGAAATTGAAATGGTATTCCACTGGGGGACATGATCCGCGCAAAAAGCAAATACATCTGTGACCAATCGCATGGATGGTTTCGGTGGATAAATGTATGTACCGCGAGCAATGTATTCTTTTAAAATATCGTTTTGTATCGTGCCTTTTAAATGATGAGCAGAAATCCCCTTTTTATCTGCAGAAACGATATATAATGCCAGCATGGTAGCAGCTGTGGCGTTTATCGTCATGGATGTGGATACCTTTTCTAAAGGGATGTCATCAAATAAACGGTCCATATCCTTAATGGATGAAATGGGAACACCGACTTTACCCACCTCGCCATGGGCCATGGCATCATCAGAATCATAACCGATTTGGGTGGGGAGGTCAAAGGCGACCGACAATCCGGAAACACCCTGATCTAATAAATAACGATATCGCTGGTTGGATTCTTCTGCAGAAGTAAAACCTGCATATTGGCGCATGGTCCAGAGCCTATCCTTATACATGGTTGGATAGATACCGCGGGTAAATGGGAACTTGCCAGCTTTTTCAGTCAAAATGGATTCAATTTCCCCTTTCTTTTTTAATATTTCGATAGGCATCACTGACTGCTTTGAATTTTTCTTCCGCTAAATCTTTCAATTCTTCTCCCAAATGTGCCACTTTATCGGGATGATATTTACTGGCCATTTTGCGATAAGCTTTCTTTAATTCACTGTCCGAGGCGGAAATGTCTATTTCTAAAATGGTATAATCAGAAAGGGTGTCCCGGAAAAACATTGCTTTAATGGAATCAAAATCATTGGGATTAATATTTAAATATCCACCAATCGTATGAATAACTTTTACTTCGTCAGGATGAACGTGCCCATCTGCCTTAGATAATCCAAATAAAACATGAATCAATTCCAATCGACTGGAATGATCCATGGATCGAACAATTTGTCTGCACACATCCCGGAGAGGATAATCCTGCTTTAGAATATCCTTTAACAAGGTCATAAAATCCCGAACCTGGTTGGCGTTAAATTGTTTATTTAGAAATAATTTTACATAATCCAGTTCTGACTTCAGTAATTGTTTGTCCGCTTTCATGACGGCACTGAATAATACTAATAGAGAAACAATAAAGTCTCCCGGCTGCGTCTTCGGGTAATCCCGAGATTGATACGCACCTCCGTATACTCCACCGGTTTGTCCTGACATTCCTGCCAGTGAATAACCAATAATGGCACCAATTGGGCCTGCTAAAGCCCAGCCAAGGCCTCCCCATAACATTTTTTTTCCGACACTCACGTAATTTTATCCTTTCAAGAGTTGGCAAAGTTAATACTATTTTCTCATCCATTAGAATGCAGAAGAAATCAATATAAGCGAACATTGGAAGTTTCAAAGAAAACAAAAGCAGCGTTGTGGTGGAAAAACCTCCGCACAAATAAAAGATCGAAATCAAAGGCCATGTCCCTGTCCATGAATGGGAGAAGTGCATTTCGGTTTTTGATTATTCTTCCTGAACACACGACGGAATCAGAATTGGCGAAACGATTTGTATTTGCCATGAGGAATGCCCTGGGACCTAGGGGAGCCAACCAAATTAGAATTCTCGGACCGGCAAATGTAGGGAACTTAATTAATATGGAAGGATTTCATGATTTTATTTTGTATACTGAAGCAGATTTAAACCGGTGGGGTCTTCCGGGAAAAGAATTGAATTGGGCATGCCAGAGAATCCAGGTGGATGCAGTTTTAGATTTAAACCAGGCATTTGCACCTGTTTCAGCAACAATTTGTTCCACGGTGCATGCACCATTAAAAGTGGGGTTTTTCAGTGAAGAAGGAGATGATTATTTTAATGTAATGATCCGCCGTCATGGCACTGAATTGATGGAAAGCGGGTTTAAGGAAATATTTCAAATATTGGGAATAAGATGAATATATATATTTATGAAAATCAATCGGCCATAGATTTTGATCCTATTTCAAATACAAGAGCCACTTGCGATATTCGGATCGGGGCCGAAACATTTCTGGAACGAATCCAATTTATGTTCCCGGATGCATCCATATCTCTCATTGTCCGTGATGAACTTGCAGAAGTGACGAAGGAAAGGCATTGCGATATTTCCATTAACCCCGAATCTGTTGAAGACGGTTTATGGTTATTGGGGAATGTCATTTGGGAAGAAGGGGACTTAAAACAATTGGCAAATCAAGAATGCTCATTCTATTCAGGAGATATTCTTGTGGGGGCCTATTTATCTAAGTCAAACGGAACGGATTGGATGGAAAAGGGAGGTCCAACTCATTGTGATCCACCCAATCAAAATAAAGTAGATGTGAAATCCGTTTACTGTCAATATTTATGGAATATTTTGGATCAGCTTCCCAAAACAGTTTTGGCTGAATTCAATCAAAAGGCGAATCGTGTAGATCCAAAAAATTTCCCTGAAGTGTCTTTTATGAACCCAGGCAATATTTTTGTGGGAGAAGCAACTATTCAGCCTAGATCCTTAATTAATGCAGAAAAGGGTCCTGTCATTATTGATGATGGTGTTTTAATCCACGGGCAATCCTATTTAGAAGGTCCCCTATATATTGGCCCAGAATCTATGATAAAACCATTTACACAGATAAAAAATTCTGCCATTGGCCCCATGTGTAAAATTGGCGGAGAGGTGGATACGGTCATTATTCAGGGATTTACCAATAAAGTGCATGATGGTCATTTAGGAGATGCTTTTTTAGGCGAATGGGTAAACCTTGGTGCAGGGACAATCAACAGCAATTTGAAAAACAATTATTCGCTGGTCAGTGTTCAAATCAACGGCAAAAACGTAAAAACGGGGAGTGAACATATTGGATGTTTTTTGGGTGACCATGTGAAAACGGCCATTGGAACAACTTTGAATACAGGAACGGTCCTTGGCCCTGGGGCCATGATTGCTACCGATGGGTTTCCACCGAAGACCATTCGACCTTTTACTTGGTATGTAAATGGGAAGCATCGGACTGTGTTGCTTGATAAATTCCTTGAAACGGCTTATCAAGTAAAAGAAAGGCGGGGGCAAAACCTCACAAAAATTGAAATTTCAATGTTTAAAAAAATTCAAAATGATCGGTGAATAAATGTTGACGAGTGAAATGTCTTCTGCTATATTCGTGTCCCATTTTAGAGGAAAAAATTAATGTTAGAAGGTATTATTTGTCCTGTATGTGAAGCCACTTTAGAAGAAGTGGATTTAAAAGAATCGCTTACATGCAGAAACTGCAAGACGGATCTCAAGGATAGAAAATTTTTAGATTTCCTGGAATTTCTAATGGCCAATGGTTTGGTAGAAGATCTGGATTTCTTTGACGAAAAGGTGTATAGTGAAGATGTAGAACGCCTTGAACCAGATGATGAGGAAGATGTGGATCCTGCAGAATTCGAAAAGAAAAAAGATATTTTCAGTTTATATGAGGGTGAAATGGAAATGTATAAACAAAAAGCGGAAGCAGAAGAAATCAAAGGGTATGAGGATTTTGAAGGGATTGAAGAAGAATGGGAAGATTTTAATCAAAGAGATTTTAAAAACGCTAACAATAATTAATTATCATGAAAGAAAATAAAAACGTCCAGCAAATAAATATTGAACTCACTCAGGAAGTGAGTGAAGGTGAATACGCGAATTTTGTAGTTGTGACCCATTCCCCGGCAGAATTTGTTATGGATTTCACGAAAATTTTACCCGGTGTTACCAAAGCCCGCGTTCATTCCAGGATTATTATGGCCCCACAACATGCCAAAGCATTTTTAGCGGCATTGGGTGATAATATAAAGAAGTATGAACATAAACATGGTGAAATAACCACACCTGCTCAAGAAGGGTTTGGGGATTATCCTGCTGCACCGCCGGAAGGATCACTGCCCAATTAATAAACGACCCAGTCGGCTCCTCGTTTTAATTCCCTCATTTTAATTATAACCCAAAAGCTAAGCACAGCCCAGGCTAAACCGTATCCAAGCAGTCCGCCAAATATGATATCAGCTGGATAATGAACACCCACATAAACTCGGCTGAAAGCAACCAAAGCTGCAGCGAAAAAATACTTTATTTTATGTCGGGGATAAAAATATCCAAATACCACTGCTGCGGCAAAAACATTGGCTGCGTGGGAAGAAACAAATCCATATGGGCCTCCTTTCCCCATGAGAATTCGAATACCCTCCGTTAATTCATGACTGGGCCTGAGTCGGCCAAAAAAAGGTTTAAGAACCTGTGCAGATGCTGCATCAGCCAAACCAACTGAAATGATGATTATAGCGGCCGTAATCCGACCGCGGCGGCCGCCTTTAACCAAAAGGTAAAGAATGATAAGGATGATAGGTCCTGCCCAGATGTTCTGATTTGTGATAATGGGCATGATCCAATCTAAAAGAGGATTGGAAATGGTGGTGTTGAAAAACCGAAAAATTGCTTTATCAATGCGAATTAGAGACTCTATCATGCCTAAAATTTAGTTTACATTTAATTAAAAAAATACTTGATCAAAGAGAAATGCAGGGATAACTTTTTGCATACTTTTAGGCAGGACCGTTACATAAGAAGACTGGTTGTTCCCCCGCTCCCAGGATTCCTGCGGTCCTGCTTCTGTTTTAAGGAAGAAAAAACCCCCGCAGTAATGCGGGGGTTTTTTCTTAAAATGAATGAAACGTGGGTGTTTAGAAACGGGCGTTGAGTTTTAGTGTAATGTGGCGGCCCAATTTGGGTCCACCGATAATTTCCCGATGAACGTCCCCATTCAAGTTATTGATATTCAAAAGAAGATCATATCTTTTACCAAAGCGGTACCCAATCATTGTATCAATAACAAGGTATTCATCAATTGTACCATAATGTACACCGGCTGACCAATCAAATTCCGGAATGTATCGAAATCCAACATTTCCATGGAATCCTTTATCTGAATTATATGCAACTTTTGCGTTCACTTTAAACTTCGGTGCATTGATGGGGTCATAGGATCGAGTTAAGAAATTCCAAAATCGGGTTTTTCCTAAAAAAGAAAAATTGATATCTGCCGTAATTTGAGGCGTAATAAAAGTATACAGGCTTGCATCGAGTCCCCACAAACTCACAGCACCATAATTAATATTGGTTAACATTAAATTAACGGGGTTATCAAAATCAACACTATCATCAGACCACCACGCACCCAATGTATCCCCATCAGAAATTACAAGTTCAGTTCCAGGGCGTGCTTCCCGAGGTTTTGACCACCATCCAGACGGAATGAGGCCCCAATTAGATGATCCATATTCAATATAGTATGCTCCGGGAACGCCATCTCCCCCATCTTTTATCCCGCTATGATTCGCTGTCGGGATGAATCCAAGAATATCCGGATCAGGGTTGTCAACGCTGTAGAAACCACTGGATGTGTCTAAAACGACCGGAGTAACCCAAGTTAAATCACTTACAAAGTCACTGTATGTGCTATAATAGAGGTCGAAAGTTGCACGTGTTTTTTGACCCACAAAACCCGCATAACCAAATTCATAAGTCCAAACTTCCTCCGATTTAATCGGATCTAAGTATTTATAATCATCTCCATCTACGAATTGGGCAGGACGACCCAAAACTGCTGGAATATATAATACAGCATTATTAGGTATATCGGCCCAACGGAATTCAGATCGTGAGCCATCCCGAACGTCATACATCATAAGATCGCCGTTGCTATTACGCGTATAACTATACCCCGTTCTGTTTCCACGTGCTTTAACCGGAAAGATTGAGTATTGTGCAGCCAATATATCTAAATACAACCCTTGGGAAGATGGTGTATTAAATGCCCGAGCGGCGGTTAACCGAAATGTTTGATTCTCTTTTGGCTTCCATAACAACCCGACTTTGGGGGAAAATTGTGGAGAGAAATTTGCTGTTTCACCTGATCGAGGATCTAAGATAAAAGGAATTCCATCTTCGTCTAATTGCCCACTATGAAGGTCGAATCTTCCAGATAGAATCAGTTGAAAATGGTCGGAAAGTTTGGATTGAGCCTGCCCATATAATCCATATTCATTGGTGATAATGAGTTCATCCCATTCGTCAATTTCTCCATCACCATCGTTGTCCTTCCCATCCTCGTCGAAACTAATTGGATTATTACCACCTGATCCATCCGGAAGGATGGTCCCGAATGTTTTGGGCATGGTTCGTTGATAATCTCCACCCCAGATTAATTTTGTATCGAGAAAACTAAAATCAAGATTATGCTGGAACTGGATATGTAAAAATTTAGAATGATCTTTGACGATTCCTCCGGTTCTCATATTTCGAGTGATGCCGGAATTACTTGTATTTAAATAGGCCTGGGCAAACCAATTCTTATATATCCATCGTCCCTGGTAAAACTGATAAATCCAGTCATCAGCCAAATATCGACCAATCCCGGTTATATTAATATTGGTTGCTTTGGCAAAACCATAATTCAGACTAATAAAATGTTCTGGAGAAAAATCATAATCAGTCCGAATATCAAATCGTGTGTTCTTGATATCAAAATTGGGCATATCATCAATGCCATCATTGTTTCGGTCCCGAATAATATTATCCGTTCCTAAATAGGTTGTATCAACTATTCCATCTCCATCTCGATCTACTTCAACATCCCATCCATTCCACCAAGCCTGCCCGTCATCAAAATAATCATCCAAAATATCCCCATCTCCAAAATCATCATTTTCCCATTGATAATAATGGGCTTTTCTTTCGTCATTTTCGATATACTCCCAATCATGGGCCGTAAAATTAACTAATGACAATTTATAGCCAAAATTACCGGTTTGTCCCGCATGGCGAACTTGCGCTTTTGCAAAATTTCTTGAGCCGCCGGTAAGTCCTATAACTGTACCCAACGATTCTTGGGGTCGTTTTGAAATAATATTGACAACGCCTGCATGGGCATTGGGCCCGTAAAGAGCGGATGAAGGCCCAAGGACCACTTCAATTTGTTTTACATCGTCTGATGTGAGTGGAATGACATTATAAGCAATGAGGCGAAGAGAAGGTACGTTTGCCATCCGTCCATCGGTTAGGGTGAGTAAACGACTGCTAAAACTGGAATTGAATCCACGGGCGCTGAGATTGTAACTGTCCAACCCGGAAGCTGTAAAATCTACACCTTTGATATTTTTAAAATAATCACCCAAATTTGGGTTACTTGCATTCCGGATTTTTAATTCTGATATAATGGAAATAGCCGCTGGCGCATCTGTAATTTTTTCACGTCTGCCGCGACTGGCTGTCACCACGTATTCTTGCAATTGAATCGCAGATATAGAAAGTTGCGCATCAAATGATTGGGTGGATTCATCCCCTGTAATTTCAATATTACCATTATAATCACTATATCCAATGTAGGTAATTTTAATTTTATAAGATCCTTCGGGAATATTTTGAATCATATAATTTCCCTCAAAATCGGTCGCAGCACCTGTATTTAGTCCAGAACCCTTGATGATTACATTGGCGCCAATGAGAGCTTCTCTGGAAGATTTATCCGTAATTTTTCCAGTCAAACTGGTTTGTTGAGAGAAGATAAATGTTAATCCGAAAATGAGAAGGAGGATTATTTTTTTCATTTTTCTCTCATCATGTTAATTCCTAAAAAAATGGGGGTAGTCCGAAAACCACCCCCACCTGTATGAACGATACACTTGCGAGGTATCAGAAAGTTCGTTTTTTAATCAGCAGATGTCCACCCTGATTTGAAATCAATCGTTTCATCAACAGGGATACATAATCCGTTTAAGATTGTGTATTTCATTTTCCCACCGGATGCAGTGGCTAATCCTGCTAATGCAAAGTCTGTTGCACTATCATTCACTGGAGCAGGTGCTGTGGGGTCTGAACTGTCAACCAGCATGGCATAAGGAATACCAAATGTTGATACAGTTCCGCCGCCAGCCAGGTTATCTGCATGCATGTAAACTATCATATCCACTGGTGTGATGGTTCCATCTCCATCTAAATCAGTCAGGGGATTTTTAACATCTCCAACCTTTACAGCTGTTTCAGCGTTAATATTGAATGCGTACCAGGTCAGGTAACCGCCCCAGGCAGCCAATGCTGAGGAAGCGATATAAGCAGAAGATGACAGATCTTCGCCTGCACCGGGATCATCTGGTGTTGTGAAAAAACCGCCTGCAGTATTTACTGGCAATTGAGAAATCCCGGAAATGACCCGATCATCAGCTTCACTCCAGGCAGCCATCACTTCTGAGTAGCGTGAGCTGTGAGAATCACGATCCAAGAAATCAATTGTCATGGAACCCGCATCGCCATCAACGGTAAATTTACCATCGGGGAATGGGGGAAGTACCTGGTCCAGATCTGTTGCAGGCGCAAGTGTAATCACACCTGTATCGAAATTCAACGTATAGTCGCCCTGATCATTAATTTGAGGAACAGTTAGATATGGGGTACAGGTTTCTGTATTGAGCCGGATAGATGGATATGTACCGGTAATTTTATAAGTACCGGGTTTATCCTTGCTGGGTGCATCATCAAATACACCTTTCATTACAATGCCCAATGCTGCAAGTGATGCTGCGTCTAAAACATTGGTTCTTGGGAAGCCCGGCGCATTATCGCCTGCGACCCATCCAGCCAAGGTTTGATTGGTAGCCCCAGTAACAACTGCAGCATCTCCACCCGTTGCTGCTGCAAATCCAGCCGCATCATCCCATGATGCAACTAATAGGTATGCATCAGCAGAATGTTCAATCCCACTCCCAGATACAACCTTTCGTTCATAGGTACCTGTGAGAGCAGATAAATTCCATGTGCCAACCACGTCGCCGTAAATGATAACTTCATCTTCACCACAAGCAGAAAATACAATCATTCCCGCCAGCAGAAGTGAGGAAGTTTTAAAGAGTTTTGAGTTCATAGCCTCTCCTTTTTGTGTTTCGTTCATATTATATGTTCCCAGTTCCGGTTAATTTCTCGCAAGAGGAACTGAAATATCTGCCCCAAAGCTACACCGATCTATATTTGGGTTCAAATCTTTTTTTAAAGCATTTTAAATCAATGAGTTCGACGTTCTATGATCCGTTTCACCGCCCATAAGAGTAAAAATATTCCGATGATAAAGAGTCCATTGCTAAGAATAAATCTGCTAATGTTTTCCATATTTTAATTTAGCCAAAAAATTAGTAACCATGGGGAAATTTAATTGTCCTCCCTTTTTGGATTGAAATGATGAACCATGTGAATCATTTCTACTCTGTTGTTTTTCTATTTCATATTAACACATGATTTTAGAGCTGGCATTGTGAGTTTTGAATCATTTAGTTTTCATTGTGTATTGCACAGGACGACACGTCCTGTTTGAGTGTGTTAGGATTGAAATGATGAGTGTTTAACACGAGAAATTCGTAACGGATTAGAGAATATCTCACAGTGGAATGGAATCTTTCCCTCATATAATTTGTGTGCAACAATTCACTTTGTTCATTGTAGCAATCCATTTATAAAGGATTGAATGATTTAGTTTTCATTGTGAATTTCGCAGGACGACACGTCCTGCTCGAGTGCATTAGGATTGAAATGATACGCTTTGTGAATCATTTTCATGCCATTTTTAACATATTACGAAACATTAATTTCTGAATGGTCACGTTTACATTACAATTCAATTGTTTCCGATTATTACGGATTACTTCGAGGGACTAGATATTTTGGTAACCAAATTCCCATAGTTTGATTATTTTAGTCCTGATAAAAGCAGGAGGTTAACCCATGAATCGAATTTTAAAAGTATTATTACTCACAATAATTGTTTCTACTCTTTGGGGAAAAGGGAAGAAGATATATATTTCCGCTGATTTGGAAGGTGTAGTCGGTGCAGTGACCGGGGAGCAATTAGGCCCATCGGGTTTTGAGTATAACCGCTTTCGGGAATTCATGACTGCAGAAGTAAATGCAGCCATCCGCGCGGCAAAATCAGCTGGTGCCACAGAAATTCTGGTTGCGGATTCCCATGGGAATGGACAGAATTTACTTATAGAAAAATTACCGAAAGATGTGCAGGTGATTCGCTCCTGGCCTCGGCCACTTGGAATGATGGAAGGAATTGACAGCAGTTTTGACGGTGTAATCTTTACCGGGTACCATGCCAGTACGGATAATCTGGAAGGAGTTCGGGCCCATACTTTTTCCAGCGCAAAATTAACCTCAGTGAAAGTCAATGGACAAGTGATGACAGAAGGATCATGGAATGCGGCTATTGCGGGACATTTTGGTGTACCGGTCATTTTGGTAGCCGGTGATGACGCAGCGGTGAAAGAAGTGAAAGACCTCATTGGAAATGCGGAGGGTGCCATCGTAAAAGAGAGTATAAGTTTCCATTCTGCTAAAACACTCCATCCGGAAGCCGCCTATGATCTCATTGCAAAAAAAACGGCTTATGCTGTGAAAAATATCAAAAAGTATATACCCTATAAAATTCCGGGACCCATCACTGTTTCTATTCGCTTTAAACATTACCAGCCATCTCAGGTTTTGGCCTATCTGGATATGTTCAAACGCACCAGCTCACATACCATTGAATACAACGCAAAGGATATGATTGAGGCTTCTCACATTATGCGGGTGGTTACGGGATATAACGGAGGAAAAACTTCTCCATAAAATGATTCCGACTTCGATTTTAATATTTTTTGAATTAGTCATAGAGAAAAAAGATCATTATTGCAAAGTTATATCCTAATTTATTGAATGGATAAACCCCTGTTTACCAATGATGCAGTTGTCCTGGGAATTCTTTTGGGCATCTTGGCATTTGTATTTTTAACTGCCAGGTGCGCCCATCCATTCTGGAAAAAATTCTACAAATATATCCCCACATTGCTGCTCTGTTATTTTATTCCATCTATTTTTAATTCATTGGGAATTATCTCCGGTGAGTCATCCAAACTCTATTTTGTTGCATCCCGATATTTATTGCCCACCAGTTTAGTCCTACTCACAATCAGTATTGATCTCCCAAGTATTATGAAACTGGGTCCCAAAGCCTTAATCATGTTTTTCACCGGTACCGCTGGGATTATCGTTGGGGGACCACTAGCTATTTTAGTTGTATCTGTTTTTGCACCGGACATTGTAGGTGGTGTTGGCCCCGAAGCTGTATGGCGTGGTCTCACCACCGTGGCCGGCAGTTGGATCGGGGGCAGTGCAAACCAGGCGGCTATGAAAGAAATATTCAATGTGGGCGATGGATTATTTTCTGCCATGATTGCTGTGGATGTGGTTGTAGCCAATATTTGGATGGCTTTTTTACTCTATGGAGCAGGAATTCATAAACGAATTGATGAAAAGCTTCAATCGGATACGTCTGCTATTTCTGAATTAAAACAAAAAATTGAAGCTTATCGATCTCAAATTATGCGAATTCCTGATTTGACCGATACAATCAAGCTGATGAGTGTTGGATTTGGGGTAACCGCTCTCGCTCATTACGGTTCCGATTTAATTGCGCCGTGGATTGCAGCAAATGCACCGGGATTGGAAAAGTTCAGCCTGACTTCAGGATTCTTTTGGCTCATCGTTTTATCCACCACCATTGCATTGGGCTTATCCTTTACCCGGGCCAGAGAATTGGAGGGGATCGGTGCTTCTCGATACGGCAGTCTATTTCTTTTTGTGTTGGTTGCAACCATTGGGATGAAAATGGACCTCATGGCCATATTTGAAAATCCTGGACTTTTTGTGGTGGGATTAATTTGGATGGCATTCCATGCAATTCTTTTAATTGGAGTGGCAAAACTAATAAAAGCACCCTTTTTCTTTATGGCAGTGGGGAGTCAGGCCAATGTGGGTGGTGCCGCTTCGGCGCCGATTGTGGCATCCGCTTTTCATCCCTCTTTAGCACCGGTAGGTGTTTTATTGGCTGTACTTGGCTACGCAGTTGGAACATATGGTGCATGGTTCTGCGGTATTGTGATGCAGGCCGTTTCTCCTTAAAGTCGGATATGAAATATTTCCCACTAATTTTGCTTTTGGGTTTTTTTACATCCTGTGAGGATGAAATAGTGGAAGACCCCTCCCTGATTGGCAGTTGGGAGCAGTTTGAAAAAAAGACTGCGAATACGGATGGATGGCAGGCACTTTCCCAAGGATTTTTTTGGAATATCACCTTTAATGAAGATGGATCCCATACCAATTCTCAAGGAAACTTTATGTCCACGTATGATTGTACCGGAACCTGGGAAATTAACGGAAATCGACTGACCATGATGAATGACTGTGGCCGAAAAAAGCAGGATTTGACTATGCACTTTAGTATTGAAGATTCCATTATGAGTTGGATTCATGAATTCTCTAGCGAGGGAGAAAAATTTAAGCGGAAATAATTATCCGTATTTGGGTATGAAGCCAGAAAATAATTGAGTTCGATGTTGATCCTTACCCTTAAAGGCTTAATTTCCTTCGAAAATTTTCATAATTGTAGTTTATATTCAAAATCGTCCATTTCAAACAGGAGGAAACCATGAAGCGTTTTACTGCAAATCTATTCATTCTATTATTGATAGGATGCGAGAATCCCGGCTCCAAATTCACCTATCCCGAAACTATAAAGATTGACCATGTGGATGTGTACCACGGGCAGGAAGTGGCAGATCCATACCGCTGGCTGGAGGATGATATGTCCCATGAAACGGGTGAATGGGTTGAAGCACAGAACAAAGTAACCTTTCGATATCTAAATAAAATACGGTTTCGAAAAAAACTCAAACGGCGGATTGAATCCCTGGTTAATTACGAACGGATTTCTGCTCCTTTCAAAGAAGGGGCGTTTGAATATTTTTATCGGAATACAGGGCTGCAAAATCATTCTGTGGTTTATCGATCCCAAATTGATTCCGATGATAAACCGGAGGTTTTTTTGGATCCTAACACATTTTCGGATGATGGCACCGTGGCGCTTCGAGGCATGTCATTTACGCAAGACGGATCTCTGGCCACATATATGATTACGGAAGGTGGATCGGATTGGCGAAAAATTATTGTCATCAATGCAAAAACAAAAGCAATTATAGAGGATACCCTGATCGATGTGAAATTCAGCGGTGTCTCCTGGCGGGGTAATGATGGATTTTATTACAGTAGTTATGATAATCCAAAAGATGGGAGTGCACTGTCCGCCAAGACTCAGCATCATAAATTATACTACCATTCGTTGGGATCGGCTCAATCTCAGGATATACTCATTTATGGTGGCGAAAAAGAACCCAATAGATATATTTCCGGTTTTGTAACTGAAGATCAGAATTACTTGGTGATTTATGCATCCCAAAATACCAGCGGAAATCATGTTTATGTACGTGACTTAAGGCAGTCTGACAGCCCCTTGATTCAATTACAGGATGATTATTTTGCAGACTGCGGCGTGGTAGATAATAATGGATCCACCTTTTATCTACGCACCAATATTGATGCCCCCAATTATAGATTGGTCTCTGTGAATTTAGAAAATCCAAACCAGTCCGCCTGGAAAGATATTATCCCTGAAACGACACAAGTGCTTCGGGTGGGCTCCGGTGGTGGAAAGTTTTTTGCCACGTATCTGGTAGATGCCAAGTCCGCTGTAAAACAATTTAAGATGAATGGTGAACTGGATTGGGAAATTAAACTGCCTGCCATTGGCTCCGCATCGGGATTTGGTGCAAAAAAACAAGAGAAAGAATTATATTATTCCTTCAGTTCATTCACCTATCCCACCACCATTTTTAAATATGACATTGCCAGCGGACAGTCAATGCTATATCGACAACCGGAAGTGGATTTTAGTCCCGATGAATATATAACTGAACAAGTGTTTTACCCGAGTAAAGACGGCACATCAATTCCTATGTTTATCATCTATAAAAAAGGAATAAAAAAAGACGGGAATAACCCCACCATCCTTTATGGATATGGCGGATTTAATATTAGTTTGACACCAAGATTCAGTTCCACCAATATTGTTTGGCTCGAAAATGGGGGAATCTATGCCCAGCCAAATTTACGAGGTGGCGGAGAGTACGGTGAAGCCTGGCATGAAGCTGGAACTAAAATGAATAAGCAGAATGTATTTGATGATTTTATCGCTGCTGGAGAATACTTGATTGAAAATCAATATACGTCTAACAATTTTTTGGCTATTTCTGGCGGATCCAACGGGGGATTACTTGTTGGGGCCACCATGACACAACGACCCAATTTGGCGAAGGTGGCACTCCCGGCTGTAGGTGTAATGGATATGCTGCGCTATCATCAATTTACGGCGGGTGCAGGATGGTCAGCTGACTACGGCACTGCAGATGAATCTCCGGAAATGTTCGAATATTTACGCCAATATTCTCCGGTCCATGCTTTTAATGAAGGGACAGCCTACCCGGCAACATTGGTGACTACGGCTGATCATGATGACCGAGTGGTCCCGGCCCATTCATTTAAATTTATAGCAGGGCTTCAAAAAGCACATTCAGGAAATAATCCCGTGATGATTCGAATACAAACAAAAGCGGGTCATGGCAGCGTATCCACGGACCAGCGAATTGAACTGGCGACAGATAAATTTGCCTTCGCCTGGGCAAACATGGGTGTGATCCCGGCGTTAAGGTAGAAGATTACAGAGATAAGTTATTGCAAAGCCTTCTATTAATCGAATCCGATAATTTTTATTTTATATAGGTCACCCGTTGGGTCAGGTTGGATTGGAGTGCTTCAACCTGGATGATATAAGTTCCGGAAGCCCATCCTTTTGGCGTCAATGTAAAACGGTGATATCCACTGGGTTTATATCCTAAATCTTTTTCCATCACAATTCGCCCAGCAATATTGTAAATGGTTATTTTAACTTGACTAGCTTTCGGTAATTCAATCCTAATTTCTGAAGCAGGATTAAATGGATTTGGAAAAGCAGGGTGGAGTTTAAATGCAGACGGAATTGCCGATGGATGATCTGTGGAAAGTGGTTCGTTGATTACGGGGACAGCATCGTAGGATTCTTCTAAAATTTGGGTCACTGTATCCCTGGCTAATCCAAACCAGTCCTGCATGATTGTACTGTAAATTTGTCTATAATCATGCTGAATCGAAATATTCCCAGCCCGATTTAAGTCGGATAAGTTCGGCTGTGTACCAATAATATCTCCTCTAAGGGATGAACCGTATAAGAAAGTAGGACCCGCCGTACCGTGATCCGTACCTACAGATCCATTTTCCTTAACCCGTCGTCCAAATTCTGATGTGGTGACCACCAGCACCTTATCCAGTAATCCCTGACTGCCCATATCTTTCAAAAATGCGAATACTGCCTGATCTAATTCCTGGAGTAAATCAATATGATCATTCCATTGATTGGCGTGGGTATCAAATCCACCGAAATTCAAACGATAGACCGGTGTGGTCAACCCGCCGGAGATTAATTTTGCTGCCACGGCCAATTGCAGTCCGAGGTTTGTTTCAGGATATTCAAATGTGTTTTGCCCTTTGCCCCCAGCCTCATTGATAACACCAGAAAATTCATAGGTACTTTCATCAATCGCACGGAGATAATTGAGTTCCTCGCCGCCATAGGTTTGCGGTGCTGGGTCTGTTGAACCGATTACATAGTTTTCATCAATAATTTTATAGAGGGAATCACTATTACCCAGCATGGTGGCCATATTGGTCTCTTCCGTTTGGAATTCCAATAAATTGGCACTACCCATTTGGATGCCGATAGGATGGTTCGGAATATTTGCCGGATAATCGGGATAATCATGAGTAAGCATGCGTCCAAGCCAACCCGTATTCCATACACGATCCGCGCCGGAAGCTGTGACCCAAATATCGGAAGAGCGGAAGTGAGATAAATTACTATGATTGTATCCTACGCCATGAACAATTGACATCATTCCCTGCTGAAATAAGTTTTGAGAATTCACCAATGAAGGGTGAAAGGATGTATCATATTGAATAGGTAGTGCATCAGAAGCCTTGATTCCTAAATTGGGTCGTTTATTATAATAGATGCTGTCTTGAATAGGAATTAAGGTATTTAAACCATCATTCCCCCCATTGAGTTTGATGAGGATGACGATTCGATCTGATCCCCAATTTCCTGTGGATTTTCGCAAATGCTTGGGCCGATTAAATGCCAAGAGTGGTACTTTTGTCCCGGCGATGGAAAGGGCCGTAGCGGTTTTGATAAAATCCCGTCGCTTCATGCCAATTGTGCCTCCGGCAGTCGAAGCATATATTTAACCAATTCTCTCAGGCGAGAATTCGAACCGGCTGCATCGATATCCCAATCATATTCTGCTGCCCCATCCATCAGCGTTTCTACCAATTTATTTTCTAATTTTTCAGAAAGAGGAAGGCCAAAAAATACGAGTGCGAAATCTTTAATGAGTTGTCTGGCATTTTGTGAATTAGACATGCCATTGGCAATTTCTACCACATTTGCTTCAAATTTTATACGATTGTCACCTACTTTTTCATCCACAAGGGTTGCAGCCAATAATTTTCGAATGGGTAAAGTTATTGAATTTATCCAGGCCCGGTGACCGGTCCATCCGTTTACATCAGGAGGATACAAAACAGCCATACCCATATATTCAATGTATCTCATCAACCAACGGTCTGGAAATATATGATGATGAAGGTTCAGTTTTCGAATTAACCCAAGTGATTGGGTGGTAGGGTTAGGGATATGGGCACCACGGAAATTATCATCATAGAAATGTTCTGATGTGAGCAAATATTCCATGACGGGTTTAATTTCATAATTTCCGTCGCGGAAAATGGCTGCCATTTTATCAACAAAAATTTCATCGGGGATCTCATAGATAAACCACTTATACATTTTTTCACAAATGAAGTGAGCTACTGCATCCTGTTCAAGGATAATATCAATAATGTTATCTCCATTAAAATTGCCTGTTTCTCCCAAAAAAGTTTTTTGGTCGAAATCATGATTATCATCCCAATATTCTCCGGTTCCAATACGGTCATCAAATAAATAATTGGTTAAGTAGCCGTCAGTAGAATAGCCTGTGAAAGCCCGGGATGCAGCCACAACATCTTCTTGAGAATAAGTATCCACCCCCATAGAAAATAATTCCATTAATTCCCGGGGGAAATTTTCATTGGGGGCATTTTTCTTACTGCGCCTGGAATCCAGCCAAATCATCATGGCGGGACCAAATGAGATTTTTCTTAAGAGTGTTTTGAAATTTCCTAACCCGTACTCGCGGATAACATCATTTTGTTCAAAGACTGCTTGGGGGAAATAAACCTTTTGGGCATTGGTTGCAAAATGTTCGTGCCAAAAAAGAGTCATATTCTCTCGGATAGACATGTCATCTTTCATCATGAGGTTTATCCACCATTCAACCAATGCGATTCTTCGATCTCTATAGAGGGTTTGGTATTCCTGTCTTTGGGAATCAGTCATATTCCGGAAATCAGGAATCAGTTCTTCCACCCAATCAGCGGGTTTTTCTGGTTTATTTCTGATTTTTAATAAATCACTTACCGTCGCATCCAGACCTATATTTGTATAATGTTGAATATCCGAAAATGCGGCACCGCCGTGGGCCCGTTTTAATAAATGGGCCGCTTTTTCCTGATTCCAACTGCTTTCGGATAGACGCGCCAGAGAAGAAGTAACATTTAATATTTTGGGTGAATTTTTGGGAGGGTCGAGAAGAAAAATAAATGGCTCATGTTCCATTTCTTTTTGTTGCAGCAGAGCCATTTCAGGTGTTGGCCATTGGGGGTCAATATGGGAAATCCTTTTGTGTGAACCCACATCCACCTTAAGGAAAGATCGTCGGTCTAAGTTCTTAGCCATCCTAATTAAGAGTATTCGACGCGTTTACCTTGAGAAAGTTAAATGGGTTCGAAATAAATTTTCTGACAATTGGACCGGTGCGCCGGGGAATTTTATGGCCGGCATCGTATCTTTCAAAATGTACGGAATTTCCTCGTTCCTTAAAATAATCATGAGCCTTCTCGCTCGCCTTCACATAGATAATTTCATCCTGATTCCCATGAAGGAGGAGTATGGGTGTACCCTTACTTTCTTCTGTTGATTCATTCTCCAAGACATCTATGAATTTGATAAATCCCGCAATGGGGATGATACCTCCAATGGCATAAGGGAGTCGCAAACCAATTTCCATGGCAAGGCTGGCACCCTGGGAAAACCCAATCAGGAAAATATTTTCAGGGGGAAATCCCTCCAATTTAATTTCCTCTAATAATTGGTGTATCCCATCCCGGGTTTTTTCAATCTCCCATCCCGTTTCATCAGTACCGCTGAACCAGGAAAATCCTGTGCCTGAGTCCGCTTTGTATGGTGCTCTGGGGAAAAACCACTTTGCATCATTAATATTCATCATTTTGGCTACCGGTTCGAATACATGTTCATCTCCCGTCCAGCCATGGAGACCAATAATGGCTTTTTCAGGATTCTCCGCTGAGCTGTAAGACCGGGTGACTAATTTAAAATTCACAGCAGCAGTCATCCACAATCGATACGGTATTTACATTTAATTCTTCTTCCAGAATATAGGCTCGAATACAAGCGCCCACATCTATGCCATCCAAGGCTGCAAGTCCTTCATATTTCGCCAAATCACTTGCCGTCACTTTCATGTATATAAATCCGCCTAATAAATCACCGCAACTATTGCATTTACCATCTCGGTCACATGAACCGATAAAAGCCAGGAGTAGGATAGGCAGGACCCATTTTTTAATCGTTTGTTTTATCATAGGTAATTTTCCTGTCTCACTCATTGAAATTGGATTCCGCCGTTAATACCCATTTTGCATTACCCGGCGATCTGCTTGGTTCCAATCGATAGAGTTCTCCTGTAGCCGTATCCAGCATATAATGCCAATGGGTCCGTTCGATTTGAAAGGACTGAAGTTGGAATCGACCGGCTGCTTTATCCTTGCCAAGCTGATCTTTTACGTATGTATCCAGTTCTTCCATAATTACATTTAGGCTATCATCCTGTGTCTGCGTGGCACCCATGAATGTAAAAATCATGGTAGTGAATAATACACCGGTGATGATGCCTGTGATGGTTCGTTTCATTTTTGCCTCCGTTCGTTAATGATCAAAAGTGCGCTCCTCCTCATAGTCTGCCATGCGCTTCACAAAATCGTCTTCATCCACTGCCTGGAGCAAGGGACTGAGTGCAATATTCTCATCAATGGAAATGGTCATTTTAGGACCGTAATCATGGCCGGGATAAATAATGGTTTGACCGGGAAGATCAAAAATGGTATTATAAACCGATTGGTAAAGTTGGCGTGTGTCGCTTCCACTGCTCACAGTTCTGCCTGTTCGGCCCACAAAAAGGGTATCACCCGTAAACAAAATACCGTCTAATAAAAAACAAACTGAATCTGGATAATGCCCCGGTGTGTGAAGAACTTCTAAACTCAACTGTCCTACGGTGACAATATCACCATGTTTTACGGGTCGCTTTAAAGTGGATTGAACCTTATCCTCAGAATCTTTATAAATCATGACCACCAAATTTGGGAATGCGTCCACATATTCATCCATATAAGCAGTATGGTCACCATGAGTATGCGTGATAAATAGGACGATTAATCCTTTTTTGCTTACGAAGGGTAAAATCTGTTTCAGGGGCACGGATGCATCCACCAAAAACTGGTTTCGTGTACGCATGCATGTGACCAAATAAGTGAGGTTTTCATCATACCCACCTTTGAAAGACCGAACTGAATAATCTGTTTCAGGCATTATGGCAGGAATTTAATTCTCTTTTTCATGGGAAAGGATTCTCTTTTTGGAACAATTTTTATTCAAGTATATTCAATGATTATAATAATACAATTGGGAGGAATTATGGAAGTTAAACAAATTGGAATGTATCTCATTATCGCCGGAGCCGTGATTTTGGCTCTTAAATTTATCAATGCAATTATCAGTTTTATTCTTAGCGATTTTCTTCTGGGGTTAGGCACACTCTTGCTTCTGGCAGGCGCAGCTATGCTGGCAATGAAATTTATAAAGGAGAACCGTGATGATGCTAAAGATGAACCATTTCGGGGAATAGACCAATGATTGTTACTACGACTGAAACTGTTGCGGGATATGAAATAACCGAAAATTTAGGAACCGTCATTGGGAATACCATCCGGGCCAGGCATGTGGGGAAAGATATAATGGCCGGACTTCGCACCATTATTGGAGGAGAGATTAAGGAATACACCGGTATGCTGGCCGAATCCCGGGAACAGTCTCTAATGCGGATGCAGGACAAAGCAAAAGAACTGGGTGCCAATGCAGTGGTGGGCGTCCGATTTCAGACCTCTATGATTTTATCTGGAACAGCAGAACTACTGGTTTATGGTACGGCGGTGAAGTTAGGACGGAAAACGGGTTGAGTGGAGAAATGGAATAGTGGATTAATGGAGTGATGGATTATTGGACGAGAGCAATGATTTATGATCAAATCGTAATTAACCCCAATAACTTTTCCATGGGTTGAAAGTCTTTATCTGCATGTAAGAGGGTGACATTGTTCTCAATACAATAGGAGGCAATAATCATATCAATGGTTTTGCGGATGGTGACGCCTTTTTTTCGCAGTTTTCGATAATTGTCAGCACTCTTGTTTGCAATCTCAAATCCCCCTAATTCAACATGGATAAATTGGGAAAAAAGTCCTTTGGCTTTCTTATAATCTTTATCTTTTTTAAATCCCTGCAGCACTTCAATCAGAATAAGGTCTCCAATTAAAATAGGTGTTGTTGATATTTTCTCATCCAATAAATCTGTCTCACGGGAAATGATACCATTGAAGTAATCCACCCAAACCGATGAATCAACCAGAATCAATTGTCTATTCTCATTTGATCCAGATTACCTTCCCATTTTAATTTTCCCCGCAAGTTTTTAAGGATGGTCTGTTTTTTAAGAAGGACAATTAATTTTAATCCTTCTTCTACAGCAGCTTTTTTTGTTTTGAATTGACCTAACTTCATGGCGGCAGCCATCAATTTATCGTTAATAATAATGTTGGTTCTCATTGGATATTCCTATGTGTATGTATTGCAAGAATATACACATAACTAAGTTTGCTCCCTATGATTTTATCTGGAACAGCAGAACTACTGGTTTATGGTACGGCGGTGAAGTTAGGACCGAAATAAATTTTATTGTAAAGACGCAATATGTTTACCCGCCGTTAGGGGTGGCGACGTCTCTTTAGAAATGGTTCGTTCCCATCATCATTTCACACCTCTTTTTTCTGAATCCCAATAATCATCCTTCATTAAAACTTCAAAACAACCTAAAGTGTAAAAAGAAGACTAATAGTTGCATATAGCAACCTAATGGTATTAATATAAAGTGTTTTACAAAGGAAAATATCATGAGTCAAATTGCAATAAAACTAAATAAAGATCTGGTGACTGCCGCACGAGCAGTCGCAGATGTGGAACATCGATCTGTGCCTAAGCAAGTGGAATATTGGGCAAAGGTTGGTCAAATTGCTGTAGAAAACCCTGACCTGTCCTATGCAATGATACGGGACATTATGCTTGGTCTTTCTCAAGCAAAAAACGGAGAATTGGAAGAATATCGTTTTGGCCAATCCGAAGATTAAAGTCCTTCAGACACCTATATTCAAACGGCAGTCTAAAAAACTATTTAAACATCGCAAAAAAGAACTCGATATAGAGATAAACGCCATTGTGATTGATCCGGCGATTGGACAAAGAAAACATGGTGATCTCTCAGATGTTTTTGTCCATAAATTTAAGATTAAAACGGAACTATTTTTATTAGCTTATACGTTTGATCCAGAAACGCGAAACTTGATTATGATTGGGTCACATGAAAATTTTTATCGTGATCTAAAAAAGTACCGGCGATAAATAAGCCAATTTTATTCATAAGAGGAATCAAACTTTGAGTCCTGATTCGTGGGGACGATTCTTCTTTTATTTTTTTACCCCATTTAGAAATGATTCGTTTCCCTCGTCATTTCACACCCCTTTTTTCTGAATCCCAATAATCATCTTTCATTAAAACTTCAAAAGCGATTTCCTGTTTTTTAAGCCGTTTGGATAATACTTCATAAACTTCAATTTGTTGATGGGTTGGACTAAAGTCTGCTCCATAGCGAGTCAAGTCACTCCCAAGTGCGCATAACCTCCCATATATTTTTGTTGGATTTCGGAATGCATCTTCCCGTGCTCCTGTGAGTTTCACATCAAATAAATGACGCTCAATTTCATATAACCGAAGATCCATATCTTTCGCTGCTTTTTCTTCATCTCGTGTATTGTAATCGTTTTGAAGTGAATATCGAAGGTCTTCTATTTTGTTAATTAAGGCAACATTTTCATTAATGGTAGATCGGAGGTTCATTAAAAATCTAAACTGTTTTTTGATATCCTTTATTGTTCCGGATGTATTTGGGTCTTTTAACACAGTAAAAGATTGAGCGAATTTTATCCCATCCACATTCAGGATTGCTTTGTAATTCCCCGGCACTGCTTTGGGCCCCAACTTTCCGCTATTCACATCAATGTCCCATGTGCGAAGCGGACGCCATCCATCTTTGTTATAGGTGACCCAATCCACCCCTGAAGGATTTACGCGCAGTTTGGGCATATCCGATTTTTCATAACGAAGGTCCCACATGACTCGATTAACCCCTTCAGTCGTTTTGTGTGGCGTAAGTTTTCTAATCTCATTTCCATTCATGTCTTGTATGGCAATGGTTATATCTTTCGCATTTGTATACGGAAGGAAAAAATCAATATTGGCACCATAAGCGGGATTTCGTCCGCGGATGAGACTGGCGCCATCATTTTTTCGACTTTGAATAGATTGGAAACGATATGCATCCTGAATGGACATAAAATTAACTTTTGATTTATTTTCATTCGCCAATTCTCGAAATGGGCTGATGTCATCCAGGATATAGAATCCCCGGCCATAGGTACCGATGACCATATCATCAAAACGCTCCTGGATAGTAATCCAATAGACCGGCGCAGGAGGGAGATTATTTTTAATGCGCGTCCAATGGTTGCCGTCATCCACGGATACATACACTCCATTGTCCGTCCCCGCATAAAGGATGCCAGCCTGTTTTGGATCTTCTCTTACCACGTGCACAAAACTGGAATAGGATTTTGGAATATCATTACTGATCTTTTTCCATGATTGCCCAAAATCTTCAGTCTTATATATATAGGGGTCAAAATCTCCCATTTGGTGTAGATCCACCGAAATATATGCGGTTCCCTTATTAAATCGAGATGCTTCAATATTGGAAATGGTTCCCCAGGGAGGCATGGTTATATTTTCCGATAGGTTTTCCCATTTGCGTCCGCCATTTTTGGTGAGATGAATTTGCCCATCATTGGAGCCGACCCAGATTAATCCCTGTTTTAAGGGGGATTCAGTAATGGCAAAAAGGACAGAACCATCAAATGTCATGAGATTATCAATGGCAATACCGCCGGAACTTTGTTGATGACTTTTTAAGTTCAATGTAAGGTCTGGCGAAATGACTTCCCAACTTTGTCCCAGGTCCGTACTGCGATGAACGAATTGGCTCCCCACATAAACAGCATGCTTTTTATGTTCAGAAATATGAATTGGAAACGTCCAATGCCACCTGAATTTCAAATCTTTTGGTGCCCAGCCATAAGCAGCTTCGGGCCAAACACGGACATTTCGGGAGTGACCTGTTCGGACATCATATACTTCTAAGCCCCCATCATAACAGCCGGACCAGATTATATTATTATCACTGGGGTCGGGAATCCCGAAACCTGATTCACAACCGCCAAATGCACGCCAATGCCCAAGGGAAATTCCCCCACTTCGGCTATTGCTGGGACCACGATAGGAATAACCATCCTGACGATTTCCATAAACATTGTATGGAATTTGGTCATCTGTATGGGCATGATACATTTGGGCAATTGGGAGAACAACCCGTTTAAACGTCTTTCCGTCATTGGTAATATTTGCACAGCCATCATGGGCCACCATGACGCGGTTTCCATCTTCGGGATCAATCCAAATATCGTGGTTATCTCCGCCGCCGGCATAACCGGACTTCATGGTTTTTCCACCATCTTCTGATATGCTGTACTGAACATCTAGAAAATAAACTTTGTCAGGATTATCCGGTGCCACGGCAATGCGCATATAATATGGCGCCCGTTCTGCCATGGTATGATTTCGACTCATGAGCATCCAGGATTTACCGCCATTTTCTGTTCGATATAACCCAGGATGGGCCTCTTCGCATAGGGCATACAAAACATCCGGATTACTTTTGGAAATAGCCACTGCAATTTTACCAACCGGTTTTCCCGGTCCTCCCGGGAGACCATTATTATCCTGACGTTCCCAGGAATCGCCTCCATCACGAGAAATAAAAACACCGCCGGATTCGCCGCCACTATTTAATCCCCAGCTATTGATATGGATTTCCCACATAGCGGCAATCAGAAAGTCAGGGTTATTTAAATCAATCGCTATATCAATACCGCCAGTATTTTCATCGATGAATAAAACCTGATCCCAGGATTTCCCACCATTACTGGTTCGATAGATTCCCCGTTCTTTTTGGGGCCCATGTGCATGACCTAAAGCAGCGGCATAGACAATTTCAGGAATTTTTGGGTGAATAACAATTCGGCCAATTCGAGCTGTTTTTTCCAGACCCATATTCGTCCATGTATCGCCGCCATCGGTGGATTTATATATACCATCCCCGATAGCGTGAGCCGGGCGAATGAGAAAAGTTTCCCCTGTACCGGCCCATACAATATTTGGATTTTTTTGGGAAACAGCCAGGGCACTGACAGATGATACATCCTGGTCATCAAAAATGGGTTCCCAGAAGATGCCATTGTTTTTGGTCCGCCATAATCCGCCTGAAGCTGCACCAATAAAATAGGTATTATGATCAATGGAGATACCGGCCACGGCAATGGCGCGATTTCCATCAGGACCAATAAAACGGAATTTTAAATTTTTGAAATGATCAGCATTGATGCCCTCAGTATAGATAGCAGAAAAAAAGAGAAGAGATACTAAAAGTTTTCTCATATGATCCTCAATGGTGAATGAAAGGATTGGAAATATACGAAGAAGGAGTGATTTTCTATTTGGTCAATTTAGTCTTTTATATTAAATAACCCTACATGCAAGCTTATTAAGTACCCCGGACAGGATTCGAACCTGTGGCCTACGGATTAGAAGTCCGTTGCTCTATCCAGCTGAGCTACCGGGGCATTCTCAATTATCAACACTGACCCGATAGCGAAGCTGGAAGCTGCCTGTCCGTCTTTGGCGGGAGCTACCGGGGCATTCTCAATTATCAACACTGACCCGATAGCGAAGCTGGAAGCTGCCTGTCCGTCTTTGGCGGGAGCTACCGGGGCATTCTCAATTATCAACACTGACCCGATAGCGAAGCTGGAAGCTGCCTGTCCGTCTTTGGCGGGAGCTACCGGGGCATAAATGGTTTAAAACAGCGCGGAAAATTAAGTTCATAGAGGGTGAGAGAATAAGTCAAAAATCACTCTATTTTTCTCGTCGGTGGCTCCTCGAGAATAAACTTGCATTTAACTAAAGAGCGAATGTATGTTTACCGAAGAGAAACGAAATAAGTATATCAAATAACATACTAAAGGAGGTCATATTATGGCTGAAGTTGTAAAATCGACTGGAGTATCAAAAGAATCCGGTTATCTGTATTACCTTGGAAAAGATGGTAATGTTTGGCGTTCAAAGATGGCTCGCGCTGGTAAAGGCGGCGGCAATGCTGAAAAAGTAGCAGATGCTGGTGTTACTCGTGAATCAGGTTTCCTTTACTTTATTGATAAAGGCGGAAACGTGGCCCGTGCACCTATGGCAAGGGGACGGAAATAACCGTTAAAACCCTCGACAAAAAAGCCCCGGTTTACGGGGCTTTTTTGTTTCTACCTGATATGAAAAAATATTTAATATTCTTCTTCTTTTTGGTGGGCTGCAGTGATTTTGGTACCAATCCTAAAGAGGAAGTGAATTTAGAAGAAGTTAGTTTTAAAAACGACATTCAACCCATGCTGAAGGCAGAATGTATAAATTGTCATGGAGATAATGGCGGGTTGTCTGTCCGTACCTATGGTAATTTAATGAAGGGTACCAGTAATAATGGTCCGGTGGTTATTCCGAATAATGGTGAGGGGAGTTTCATTGTAAAAAAACTAAAAGGAATCGCCACCGGTAGTCGCATGCCTCCGGAACCGGCGAACCCATGGAATGAATCAAAAATAGAAATCCTCATAGAGTGGATTGACCAGGGTGCAAAAAATAATTGATTTACAAAAGGGATAAATATCAGTATTTTCTATTAATTATATTATTCACAGGGACCTTATGGGCGATTCCCCGTTATGCCCTTGAGAACGGTTCATCCTGTATTCTTTGCCACATTGATCCATCCGGAGGCGGGTTGCGAAATGATTATGGAATTGCCTATGGCATGGATGATTTGGCAGGAAAAGTACCCCAAAAATTCTCCAGTTATTCGGGAATAGTACTCAACCATATACAAATTGGGGGAGATGTGCGGTTCCAGTCCGTAACCAAAAGTAAGGGAAAAGCCCCGGATGGTCTTGCCTTCTTTCCCATGCAGGCAAATATCCAGTTTAAGACAGAGTGGAAAAATTATGTTGCGAAATTAGAGTTGGCCACACTTCAAGAGGATGGTGGTTTTCAACTTCGTTTCAATAAAAAAAGTGGATATGTAAAAGCCGGTGTGGGAAAACCATCTTTTGGAATGAAATTGCCTGACCATACTGTTTTTACACGGGGAGGAAATATAAAATTGGTGAATGGGGATCATCGGGAAGGTATGCCATTTATTCCAACACTCAAAAATGCGCCCCTTTTAGAAATAGGTCAATACTGGAGAGATATCCATTATTCATTCGGGTCAACAAAAGGATATTTTTATGATAAGTCAAAATCTTTTTACGGCCGAATAGAATATTATTTTTCAAGTGGATCTTTGAATAAAATGATCGGTGCATCTTTTTTAAGAGAAACGAAAGCGCTTGATGGGCTGCAAATGCTAAACTTGAATGGGGGCATATCCCAGGGAAAATTTTCCTGGATGGGAGAAGCAACCATTGCAGAAAATCTGGTAATCGGCAGATCGATTGCCAGTTATAGTGAATTGACATGGATGATAAAAAAAGGATTAAATATCTCCGGCCGGATCGATTTTTTTGATGAAAGCATGATTTATACAGAAGATGCAATTCGTCGTACCACTTTTGGACTGAATTATGTACCTTTACCCTTTGTAGATATTAAATTCCAAATCAGATCTACCCAGTTATGGGGTGGAGTGCCATCAAAGGGCATGGAAATATTATCTCAAATACACCTATGGTTTTAGGAAATACACAATGAAAAAAATAATGATAATCGCAATAATCTTAACCGGGATTATGGTGGGGCAGAAATCCGAATTAAAAAATGTAAAAGTGCTTCCATTTAAAACAAAACGGGAATTGGTATCATTTATGAAAACAGTTGTGGCACCTGAACTGGGTGTTAAGTGTAATTTCTGCCACAATATGACGGATTATTCCAGCGATGAAAAGGATCATAAAAAGGTCGCTCGCGAGATGATGATTATGGTGCAACAATCCAATAAAACTATGAATAAATTAAACTTTCATGAAATTTCCTGCTGGGTGTGCCATCGTGGGAGTGAACATCCGGAACATACACCTAAGAAAAAATGAATTTTATCATGAAACAATCTAAAAATATTTTTCTATCCATTTTCTGTTTTGGAATAATGAGTTGTACTTTTCGTCAACCTGAAGCAGAACCAATCATTATTGAAGTCCCGGCGGAAAAGACTGAGCCTGCAGTAGAATCAGTCCCGACACCCCCTCAACCCGTTTTTCAACTCCAGCCCCTTCCGGAAGGGTGGACCGTAGATCGCCATCCTGTGGCCAAATGGGGTATGAGTCTTCCCACCGTTATGTCCAATGTCTTAGACTCTGCCCAAACAGTGGAATATTGGGAAGAAGTCATTGATTTGCCCACGGGATATAAATTGCCCCTGAAGCGCTCAAAGGTGTTATTCCAAATAATTACTCGACTAACCATTGAAACTGTTGAGCTGCATTTTCTGAATATAGATCATGTTTACAGTTCTACAAATCATGAACCCTCACACTATATATTGAACGGTGTGGTACGGACGATTGAACTCAAGCCCACGGGCTTTCCTCAACTCACTGCGGCTGATGTGATTAAGTACAAATTTTTAATGGAATACGGTACGCCTCGTGAATTTTCGGATGGATTTCATCATTATAAAAACAAACAAACTGTATTGAAAGTGCGTGAATTAGATAAAAGTCATGTACAAATTCAAATGAACAGCAACGCTGTTGATCAAAAACTCAGAACAGCTATTAATGATATGTATTCAGAAGAAGGGATTGAAACCCAAAAGAAACTTCTCCTGAGAAGTATCGATTTTTAACTCGGACTTTTTATGATGAAATTGCGGGGATTCTTTTTTCTATTGCCCATTCTGGGCTTTTGTCAGGGATTGGTTGTATCTGAAGTCATCCATAAAGGTAACACCCTCACCAAAGATTATATTATTGTCCGGGAGATTCAACATTCTGTAGGGATCCCCTTAGATAGTACGCTTGCCAAGGAAGATAAGAACCGTCTAATCAACCTTGGCATTTTTGCCGATGTAAAATGGCGGGCAATCCCATTGGAAAATATGACGGTTCGGCTGGAGTATGAAATTTTGGAAAATACCAAGTTTTATGGCGGGCGTTTTTTTGGGGGTCCTGCCCCCAGTTTTGATGAAGAAACAGGCTGGTCGTTTGGTGGTGGTGGGATGTTTAAAAATTTCCGTGGACGCAATGAACAACTGGGTGGCGGATTTATGATTGGGGGACGAAATACATTTGGCATTTCCTACTTTAATCCTTGGATTACAGGCGACCATGTTTCATTTAATGCGGATATTGCCAAAGTATCTTTCCAACATCCATACTTAGAGAGCGAAGTTCAACTAACAACAATGGAAATGATGGTTGGACGATATTTTGGGTATGAACGAAAAGTATTCTTGGGTTTTGAGATTGAGGAAATGGGATTTTTAAGTGACTCATCTGAAGTGAATTACCAATATTTTGCACCTCAGGGATTTTTTCATTTTGATAAAAGGGATATTTATTCTCAACCGACAGAAGGTATTTTATTTAAACAAGGATTTGTCGGGCGGATTGACTTACAAGGAAAGATTCAAAATAATTTTATATGGTTTCAATCCTTTAGCATTTATAAAAACTTAAGTAAAGCAAATAACGCCAAACCATTGGTATTGGCTTTTGGGATTAAAACACATATGAATTTTGGAATGAAAGACCAGAATTTTCTTGCAGTCATGGGTGAGTCCGGTTCAGTTCGAGGTTGGAATTATCCCAATCGGATGATTTATGATGATCCAAATCAATCGTACCGATTTGGGTTTCACAATGTGAAAACTGCAATTGAATTACGGAAAGTAATTGTACCACGATTTCCTTTTGCAGATTTATATGAATTGGGTATCACCGTCGGCACCTTCATTGATATGGGGGTGACGACTCAAAATAACTTTAAAGATTTATTCCAAATGAAACCGATCCTGGGGACGGGGATTACACTCCTGTTACAAGTACCTTTTGTTAACATACTCCGCTTGGATTATGGCTGGGGATTTTATAATGGCCAACAGGTGGATCGGGCTTTTCATTTATCCACTGAACATCAAATATAAGTTTTTAATCTGAATCTTTTTTTCGAAAGATCATGGCTTTTTCAAATTGATTTTCCTCACCATTTCGTAATCGTTGAATATTGCTCCGGTGGGTATAGATAATAAACCACGGTATTAACAAACTAAAAATAATGAGCGACAAGGGCGCCGGTTCTGTCCCTATAAATGGGGGCAAAATCACAATAAAAATTGGTAAAGAAACAGACGCAAAAATGGATGCTACAGAAACATACCCTGTAAATATAATAGCCAGAATAGCGACGAACAGGCAGAATAAAAATGCAGAAGGAAAGAGAGCAAGTAGCATACCGCCCAGCGTACCTACACCTTTACCTCCTTTAAATCCAGCAAAAATAGTAAATGTATGGCCGAGTACAGCTGCAAAACCGCATAGAATTTGAACCACTCCCAGGTCAGGGATTATTTGCACATTAAAAAATGCGGACGCTAAAACAGCTGCTGGAAACCATCCTTTAAAACCATCCACAATGAGTACCGCCAGAGCCGGTTTCCAACCCAATACACGAAAGACATTTGTACCACCGGCATTCCCACTGCCATGTTCACGGATATCAATTCCCCGCGTTAGGCGGCCCATTATAATGCTGGTTGGGGTGGAGCCAACCAGGTAACTGGCGAATAATAGACCAACCAGAGATATGATTTCACTCATTTAAATATTATGTTTTACTGGGCAATTTCCCGCTTAATGATCTTCCTGAATCAAGAATACCACCTGAAATAATTGCTTTTAATCCATCCTCAACTGAAATGTTAGGTTGAATTACATCTTTTTTCTGAACAATGATAAAAACGCCGGATGTTGGGTTGGGTGTGGTGGGTACAAACACATGATAAAATTCTTCCCCTAATTCATTTTGAGATTCATTGGTGACAAAACACATGGTCCAAAGTCCTATCCGTGGGTATTGTATAAAAATAACTTGTTGAAAAGATTTTACGGTAGAACCGGTAAAGGCAGAGGTAATCTGCTTAATGGTATTATAAATGGTATTCACAATGGGCAGTTTTGCCAGAATTCGTTCACCCCAATTAAATAAGGTTTTCCCTAAAACATTTGTCACCAATAATCCAAGGACAAAAATAATAACCAGAGTCAGTATAATCCCCAACCCTGGAATTTCAACACCGATTTGTTTTAGTAGTGGGGCTGCAAATCCATCAAGGAATGAAAAAAGAAATTTGAGAATCCAAAAAGTAACCGCAATAGGTACAATAGCCAGAAGACCAGCAAAAATCCGCCGTTTGATTGATTGCCACATAATGATTTAAATCCGTTTTATTAAAAAAATAAGAATGAAATTTACAGGGCACCTTCCAGGTTCAGAAGGTAATTTTTCATTTTCAACCCTCCGCCATACCCACCTAACCCTCCGCCAGAGGATAAAACACGATGGCAGGGAATCAAAATGGGGAGTGGGTTATTTGCATTTGCCGATCCCGCAGCCCTGACTGCTTTGGGATTTCCCGCACTTTTAGCAATATTTTTATAAGATTGTGTTTTTCCATAAGGGATACCTTTCACAGCCAAGAGTGCCTTATAATGAAAAGGGGGCATCCTCAAGTCTAAACCGAGATCAAAGGATTGGCGTTTTCCTGAAAAATATTCATTAATTTGTTGAACAGCATGGGAAAGTACTTTATCATTCCTGACAATTATTTTTTTGGGAAATTTCTTTCTAATGATCGATTCAGAATTCGGGATTTCATATTCAAAAAGGATATGGGTCAATCCTATATTTGATTGAGCAAGGAGTAACTTTCCGATGGGTGAATCCATTATGGTCGTTTGAATCATGTAGGAATTTACAGCAAAAATTGGGCATGATTCTTCAAGAACTGATAGATAAACCTTGTACAAATCATAATTTAATTTGGTTTAATTTTCCTCAATAATTTTATGATAAATTTATTATTTAAAGGAGATGTATGATTCAGGTCCAAAATTTAACAAAAGATTTTTCGCTCAACAAAAAACAGCGGAGAGAACTGGGGAATGAATATAAAGACTCTAAAACACTTCGAGCTGTGGATGATATCAGTTTTGAATGTGAACCGGGAAAGATATTTGGTTTATTGGGACCCAATGGTGCGGGAAAAACCACTACTCTCCGAATGATTGCCACCATGCTTAAACCAACCTCGGGAACCATTTCAGTATTAAATTATGATTCAGTTTCTCAAGGGCAGAAAGTTCGGGAGCAGATTGGTTTCATGACAGGGCAAACTGCCTTATACGATCGTCTGACACCTGCTGAAATGGTTAGATATATAGCCGACCTCCATGGAATGGAAAAAGTCACATTTCAAAAACGTAAAAATCATTTATTTGATATATTGGATATGCACGATTTCGCTGACCGCCGAATCGCCCGCCTGAGTTCTGGCATGAAACAGAAAACGTCTATTGCACGAACCATCATTCACGATCCACCTATTATGATTTTTGATGAACCCACTTCCGGTTTGGATGTGATGACATCGAGAGCAATTATGGATTTGATTCGTTCATGCAAGGATGATGGAAAAACTGTCATTTTTTCAACCCATCGCATGGGAGAAGTGAATCAAATCTGCGACAATATAGCCATCATATATAAAGGAAAACTCTTTTTCAACGATACATTGGACCATTTTAAGGCGGAAATGACACAGCCGACTTTTGAAGATGAATTTATTTACCGAGTGGGGGATGCCTAAGATGAAATTTCTGACTATAGCTAAAAAAGAAATTATTGATATTACCCGGGATCGTCGGACAATTATGATGATGATCGTTGTGCCTCTTCTCCTCGTTCCAGTTCTCATGGGTACCGTTTTTAAAATCACCATGTCCCAAGCAGAAAAAGCATCTGAAAAACAACTGAAAGTTCGATTTATAGGGCAGCAATATGCACCGAATCTCTATAGTGCATTTATGAATATGGAAAAAACAATCATGTTGGATCAAATTCCGGCTGATAGTATCCCAACCTACATTCAGGAAGAATACCTGGATGCAGCAATTTATATAGATTCAGATTATCAATCTGAGATTGACAAAGATGGGCAGGCAAAAATTACAATTAAGTATAAAGGTACAGATTCATTTGGTATTACCAAAGATCGAATAAGAAGTGTGCTGAAAGAGTCTGAAATTGAAATCATATCACAACGAATGGATCGCTTGCACCTTAAACCTGAAATTGTGAAAGCATATAATGTCACATTTGAAGATGTGGCTTCTGATCAGGAAAAGCTGGGTAAATTTGCCGGTGGCTGGTTACCATATATTTTCATTATTTTTGGATTTATGGGAGCCATGTATCCCGCCCTGGATTTAGGTGCGGGAGAAAAGGAAAGAGGCACATTAGAAACAATTTTGTCTTCCCCTGCGACTCGGTTGGATATTGTTTTAGGTAAATTTTTGGTGGTTATGTTAGCCGCATTTTTAACAGCATTTATTGCTTTAGGCGGGATGGCTGTGGGGATTCAGCGTATTCCGGATATTCCACCAGAAATACTCACCGTTATTAATGATGTACTTAGCTTTAGAACGATTGGATTAATGATGACATTAGTCCTCCCAGTTGCGGCTTTTTTCAGCGCCCTGTTACTGGGTCTTTCCATCTATGCAAAATCATTTAAAGAAGCTCAAAGTATTGTGGCACCTTTAAATATTGTCATCATTTTTCCAGCTATAATTGGCACGTTGCCTGGGATGGAACTCAATGGTATGACTGCCCTCATTCCCATATTGAATGTCTCTTTGGCATCTAAAGACATCATTGCAGGTGTGATTAATCCAGTTTATATGGGAGAAGTCTATATTTCATTATTTGGATTTGCAGGATTGGCGATTTTTTGGTGTGTGAAAATGTTTAACAGGGAAAAGACTATTTTTAGAAGCTAACCTTACATTTATAGTGTAATTAATTTGAAAAAAATGGCTATGTTCCATAAATCTACTGAATTAGTCATGATAAATACCCACCAAGATATTCAACACCTACGGCGTTATTTTCCTTTTCTTATTCTTTTCTATAAACATTAGACTCCTCTGGAGTCCGCTACAATTAATGAATCCCGTCTGCCCTGTAATGAATTTACGAATGTATCGGGGTAGGGATTATATGTTTATAGAATACGATTTAAAAAAAGAACCCCATCGGGGTTCAACAAAATGGTATAAACAGTATTCAAAACAGTTCATTGTTAGAACATAGCCAATAAAATTTATTTAGAAGCAGTTTCGTGAAGGTGAACCACAATGGGGCTGGCAACATAAATCGATGAATACGTTCCAACAATTACGCCAATAATCATAGCCAATGCAAAATTATGAATCACTTCACCACCAAATAACCATAAAACCAAAACAACAAAAAATGTTGTGAGGGATGTAATAATCGTCCGGGAAAGGGAATTATTTATGCTGTGATTCACAACTGTATGATAGGCTTCCCGTTTAGAAGCTTTTACATTTTCACGAATACGATCGAAAATAACAATGGTATCATTCAGAGAATAACCCACAATGGTTAGAAAAGCTGCAATGATGGGAAGGCTGATTTCAAATCCAAGCAAAGAAAACATGCCTAAAGTGATTATAACATCATGGGAAAGAGCCGCAATGGCACCCAATGCAAACCGAAATTCAAACCGAATAGAAATGTACAAAAGGATTAACCCCAGGGCAGATATAATTGCCATAACAGCTTTTCCGCTTAACTCCGCACCGATTTTTGGGCTAACCGTTCCCTTTCCCAAAATAAAATCTGTTTTACTTTCGGGGACTTTATCAGGGAATGCTTTATAAAGATGATCAACAATTTTTTGCGCAAAGTTTTCGGGTGCATTCTCAATATGCGGCACACGAATTAATACGGCATCTGTGCCACCAAAATGCTTTATTTCCTCCCGGCTGAAATCGAAAGATTGTCCATCGATATTCACATCTCCCAAGGCTGTGCGTACGGCTGTTACATCCATGGCTTCTGTATATTGAACAGAGACTAATGTACCACCTTTAAAGTCGATACTCAGTTTGGGCCCACCATTGATTACAAGGGATATGACGCCTGCAAGAATGAGGAATGCAGAAAGGATTGAAGCCAGTTTTCGCTGACTCATAAAATCGATATTGGTTTCTTTTATAATTCTCATATGCTCAATTTGGTAAAGCCTTTACGGCTGGTAAACGAATTAAAAATAGTACGAGTGACAAAAATCGAGGTAAACATGGACACCAGGATTCCCCAGAAAAGGACGGTAGCAAATCCTTTGATTGGCCCCGTTCCAAACTGCCATAGAACCAATGCGGCGATAACGGTTGTCATATTTGCATCAATAATAGTCGTGAGTGCCCGGTCATAGCCACTATTCACGGCAGCTTTTGGCGTCTTGCCCTTTCGAAGTTCTTCTCGGATTCGCTCAAAAATAATTACATTGGCGTCAATGGACATGCCAACAGTCAAAATAAGTCCTGCAATACCCGGGAGGGTTAAGGTTGCCTGGAGAGAGGCCAATACAGCCAAAACGAGAACAATATTCCAAATGAGAGCAAAGTCTGCAATGAGCCCGGAAAACCGATAATAAATCAGCATGAATATTAAGACGAGTCCCAAACCGATAATGACAGACAATGTACCGCTGCGAACTGAATCAGCACCTAAAGAAGGACCAATAACCCGTTCTTCAATAATGTCCACCGGAGCCGGTAATGCCCCTGCCCGTAATACAATGGCAATATCTTTTGCTTCATTAATATCTGCGAATCCTTCAATTAGCGTTCCGCCTCCAGAAATCTTTTCTTTGATATTGGGTGCCATGTGCACTTTTTTATCCAATACCAGTGCGACCTGGCGACCCACATTAGACCCGGTGACGATGGACCATTTTCGAGCACCGTCCGAATTCATGGATAAATTGACAATGGGTTGCCCCGCAGATGTGGATCCCTGGGGACCTAAATTTGCTTTCGCTTCTTCTACAACACCGCCTGTTAGTTCTGCTTCATCTTCCACCAGGTATAGGCTATACATTGTTTCCAATGTGCCATCTACCAGTGGGTATTCTTCTGCTTTATGACTGAATAGAAATATGCCCCCCACTGCGGCGAGTTTTTCCTGAACTTCTGGTTGTTCTAAAATCTTTTTAACAGCATATACATTTTTTTCTGGGACACCAATTGTTTGCCCTAAATTTCTAAGCATGGCAGAAAATGGCCGCTCAGCAAAAATATTTTCATCTACAACGGCTGAATCAGAATGGGTTTCAGTATCATCTGTCTCGCCAAATAATTCACTGACGGATACAGTCTCATCATCACTGTCTTTAGACGAAATAGTTTCTTCAGCCACTTCAGATTTTGTGATGGCGGCAATAGATTCATCCCCTTTAATCGCTTGATCAATCCTGACCATTAACTGGTTTGTTGTATTAATATCCTTAACGATAAAGAATTCAAGCAGTGCGGTACTTTCTAAAAGGGCTCGGGCTCTTTCTGAATCCTGAATACCTGCCAGTTCAACGATAATTCTCTGGGTTCCCTGTTTTTGAATGGTCGGTTCTGCCACACCAAATTGATCCACCCGATTGACGAGAATTTCTAAAACGCGATTGATCGCATCTTCAGCTTCCTCCCCCAATGCAGCGAGGATATCACTATTGCTGGATCCATAATCATAGTAATAGCGGGAAAGCTTAAGGTTATTTTGATTGGATGTATTTGTAAAAAGGGTGAAAAAATCTGCTTCAGGCGTTTGAGAGAGTTTATCTCGAACTGTCGCAATAGATCGTAAGAATTTACTATCCTTATTTTCAGCCAGATTGTCTAACAGGGTGGGTAGATCGACTTCGAGTACAATATACATTCCCCCCTTTAAATCGAGTCCCTGTTTAATGGTCCGGGATTCGATTTGATCCAGTTTTCCTTCTTCACGAAGTGTTTCTTTTTCAGCATCGGATAATCCCTGATATTGGATCGTAGGCCAGATGGCCCACATGGCCCACAAGAGGACAAGACCAATCATTAAAAATCTTGGTGTCAGTTTACTTTTCATTGAATTTTATAATTATAGGGTTAAAAAAGCCGGGGAATATACCTTTCCAGCCAACTGGTGAGCAATAAATAACCGATTATTATTAAAATATTTTAGGATGAATTTAGGTAAGAACACCCAATTCTTTTCCAACTTGAGTGAATACTTCCACGGCTCGATTCAAATGTTTTTTATTCATCCCTGCAGATATTTGAACTCGAATCCGCGCTTCGCCTTTCGGAACAACGGGGAAGAAAAATCCAGTCACGTAAATGCCTTTATCCAATAATGCGGATGCCATCTTTTGTGCTAAGACTGCATCATAAAGCATAATGGGCACAATTGGGTGAACGCCCGGTTTTAAATCGAATCCTGCTTCAGTCATTTTTTGCCGAAAGAAAGATGTGTTTTCTTCCAACTTGTCTCGGAGTTCGGTAGATGCAGATAATAATTCAAATGCTTTAATGCTTGTTGCCACAATTGAGGGTGCAACTGTATTAGAAAATAAATAGGGACGAGATCGTTGGCGAAGTAAATCAATAATTTCTTTTTTCCCGGAAGTGAACCCACCGGAAGCGCCACCCAATGCCTTTCCTAATGTGGAAGTGAAAATATCGATTTTATCCATAACACCACGATATTCTGCGGAACCACGACCGGTTTTCCCCACAAACCCCGTGGCGTGTGAATCATCCACCATCACCATTGCATCGTACTTTTCTGCCAGTTTTACAATTTCATCCAACTGGGCGATAAATCCATCCATAGAAAAAACACCATCGGTGGCAATGATTCGAATGTGCAAATCTTTGGCTTCTTTGAGTTTGGTTTCCAAATCCGCCATATCATTATTATCATAGCGAAATCGTTTTGCTTTGCAAAGGCGAATTCCATCAATTATGGATGCATGGTTGAGCGCATCAGAAATAATCCCATCTTCCGGTCCAAGCAATGTTTCAAATAGGCCGCCGTTTGCATCAAAACAACTCGTATATAGAATGGTGTCATCCGTACCAAAAAATTGAGAAATACTTGATTCTAATTGTTTATGGATATCCTGTGTGCCGCAAATAAACCGGACCGATGCCATGCCGAATCCGTAATCGTCCAATGCTCTTTTGGCAGCGGCAATTAAATCGGGGTGATTGGCCAATCCCAAATAATTATTGGCGCAAAAATTAAGGACATCACCCCCTTCTTGGGTGGAAATATCAACGCCTTGGGGCGTTATAATTGTCCGTTCTTTTTTATAAAGACCTTCAGATTCTATTTGGGAAAGAATTTCCGTATAATATTTTTTTGCTTTATTCATTTTTTATTAACACAAAGCAGAAGAGATTATGAAAAAACTCTGGCAATCTCATTAGCATCTTTGCGTTGCACTCTCTTTACCATTCGAGAATCACTTTTCCGCAATTCCCGGATTCCATAATATCAAATCCTTTTTGAAAATCATCCACAGGAAAAGTATGGGTTAACACCTGGGAAATATCCAATCCACTTCGAAGCATTTGAGTCATCTTATACCATGTTTCATACATTTCTCGACCATAAATACCTTTAATATGAAGCCCTTTAAAAATGATATCATCCCAATTAATTTGAGTGGATTTCGGCAGAAGTCCCAGAAGTGCAACCCGTCCGCCATGATACATATTTTCCAGCATATCCTTGAAAGCATTTGGATTCCCCGACATTTCTAAGCCCACATCAAATCCATTGACCATATTCAATTCTTTGTATGAATCTCTGATATTTTCTTTGGTCACATTCACTGCTTTTGTGGCACCCAGTTTGCGAGCTAAATCAAGTCTGTAATCATTTACATCGGTAATAACTACATTCCGCGCGCCGACAAAATTACAAATGGCCACTGCCATAATTCCGATAGGACCTGCACCGGTAATGAGGACATCTTCTCCAACCATTTCATAAGATAGTGCAGTGTGAGCCGCATTTCCAAATGGATCAAAGAAAGCAGCAATTTCTGATGGTATATCATCATGGATCGGCCAGACATTGGATTCGGGAATCACCAAATATTCAGCAAATGCCCCGTCCCGATGAATGCCGATGCCTACTGTTTTATGGCATAAATGTCGTTTTCCCGCACGGCAGTTTCGGCAATAGCCACATGTAATATGCCCTTCGCCTGACACACGATCTCCCGGTTTATAATGGGTAACGCCAGGACCGATTTCTTCCACAATACCGCAGAATTCATGACCGGTGACTAAGGGGAGTTCGAGTGTTCGCTGGGCCCATTCATCCCATTTATATATATGCAGATCTGTTCCACAAATTGCTGTATGGGTTATATTAATTTTGACATCATTGGTTCCACAAGATGGAATGGGAACATCTTCCAGCCAAATGCCCGTTTCCGGTGATTTTTTTACTAATGCTTTCATTCTGTTATCGGTAAGTAAATTCAGATGTATTTATTGAATCAAAAATTTACGGTGCTGAAAGTGGGTTGACCAATGCAATTAACAAACTCATCAAGAGCACAATATATCCAATAGAAATATAATGGTAAAAGATATCACTTTACATAAGGTGAACTACATAACTACATTCAGGCTAACATTCATAATTAATTGATTGTTATGGATTGAGATGTAAATACAATTCAATGAGTACAGATTTAACATTTTTCACAAACGAACCGAATGCAGCATTAGTTGACAGGTTCAAAAGTACACTTCGGGCAGTGCAATTTTTTGATGTTTTAGTTGGTTATTTCCGAACAAGCGGATTTCATCAATTAGCCGATAGTTTAGAAAGTGTTGAAAAAATTAGAATCCTTGTTGGTTTAAATGTTGACCAAAAAACATTTGAATTGATTGATACAGTTCGCAGTCAAACAAACATCGATTTTACTTCCCATAAAGATACAAGCAACGCCGCAATGGAAGCAGCCGTTACAGAAATTGATGCTTCCAGCGACGATTTTCTTACAGAATATGGTATTAAGAAATTTATTGAATTTTTATCTGCTGATTGTCCAAATCCCGAAGAAGATATTGCTAATGGCGGAAATGGGAAAAAATTGGAATTTCGGGCTTACCCAAGTGGAAACATACATGCCAAAGTTTACATTTCACGATACAGCGAAGAACAAGTTTCCTTTGGATCGGTTATTACCGGTTCAAGTAATTTTTCTCATAGTGGACTTATTGGTAATCGGGAATTCAATGTTGAATTAAAAGACAAAGGTGATGTTGATTTTGCCTTAAATCAATTTGAAGATTTATGGAAAGACGGCGTTGATATTTCCGAAAAGTTTGTGGATACAGTTAGAACAAAAACTTGGCTAAATGAAGATATTTCTCCTTATCAACTCTACTTGAAGATGCTCTATGAATATTTGAAAGAAGACATTAATCTGGATCAAGAAATTGAAATTGATATGCCGGAAGGTTTTATGGATCTTCAATATCAAAAGCAAGCCATTGTTTCAGCAAAAAAGATTTTAGAAGCATTTCACGGTGTTTTTTTAGCAGATGTTGTGGGGTTGGGGAAAACCTATATTTCTGCAATGTTAGCCCAGCAATTGGGTGGTGGAAAATTGGTCATTTGTCCCCCTGTTCTTATTGATTATTGGAAAGATACTTTTTTTGAGTTTGGTGTAAAAAAATATGAAATTGAATCGTTGGGAAAATTGGACAGAATTCTGGAAACGGACATTGATAAATACGAAACCATTTTTATTGATGAAGCACACCGTTTCAGAAATGAATATACTCAAGGGTTTGAAAAACTGACTGAAATCTGTTATGGCAAAAAAGTGGTTTTAGTTACAGCAACACCGCTGAACAATACTTTTTTAGATATTTTCAATCAAATCAAATTATTTCAGTCTCCCAAACGCTCAACTATTCCTGGTGTGGTGAATCTTGAGAAATTTTTTAATAAATGGATGACTCAATTAAAAAAATATAAAAAATCTGACCCTGAATATTTAGATATTATTAAGGATGGTGCGGAAGATATTCGGGAAAAAGTATTGAAATATATTATGGTTCGCCGGACACGAAGCGAAATTAAAAAATACTTTAGTAAAGATATCGATGAACAAGGATTATTCTTCCCCAAAGTGAGCGACCCCAGACGATTAGTTTACAAATTTGATTCAACTATTGGGTTGGTTTTTACCCAAACCATTGAAATGCTGAAAGAATTTTCATATTCCCGATATATGCCTTTGGTTTTTCTTAATCGTCAGTTGACAGAATTTGAACTCCAAGCCCAACGAAATGTGGGTGGCTTTATGAAAGGAATTTTGGTCAAACGGCTGGAAAGTTCATTTTTTGCTTTTAAAAAATCTGTGGGCAGATTTGTTAAATCGTATGAAGATTTTATTGAAATGTTTAGTGAAGGCAGGGTTCTCATCAGCAAAAACATTAATGTTTATGATTTGATTGACGAAGATGATGAAGAAAAAATCCAACGATTGATTGAAGAAGAAAAAGTGCAGGAATATCAATCAAACGAATTCACACCTGAATTTGAACAAGCATTAGAAAATGACTTAAAAATACTAAAAGAAATTAAAAAACTGTGGCAACCCATTGATGCCGACCCGAAACTGGATAAATTTGTCAGTGAATTGGAAACGGGCGGAAATCTGAATGATAAAAAAATATTGGTATTTACTGAATCATTGGAAACGGGTGAATATCTTTTCGGGAAAATAAAAGAAAAATTTGGCAGTAAAGTTTTATTCTTTTCCAGTAAGGGTGGATTAGTAGAAGATGAGCGGTTGGTTAAGTCGGAAGCACGGCGGAAAATCACCAATAATTATGACCCACGAGCCAGAGAACCGGAAGATGACATCCAAATTTTAATCAGCACCGATGTATTGGCGGAAGGTGTAAATCTGCACCGTTCATTTAGCGTCATTAATTATGATTTGCCGTGGAATCCAACAAGAGTGCTTCAGCGTGTGGGTCGTGTCAATCGTGTGGGAACGGAAAATGAAGAAATCCATATTTACAACTTCTTCCCCACTGATGAATCAGATGAACATCTTGGTTTGGAAGATAATATTAAATCCAAAATTCAAGCGTTTCACGATACGCTGGGGGAAGATGCCCGTTATCTCACCGATGAAGAAGTGGTTACATCCCACGAATTATTTGGTGATACATTATATAAAAAATTGACTTCTAAAAAAACCTATGAACAGGAAGACGACAGTTACAAATCTGAATTGGAATATTTAGCATTTATTCGGGATATACGAGATAACGATCCAAAATTATTTCAAAAAATAAAACGACTTCCGAAAAAAGCCCGTTCTGGTAAAAAGGAAAATATTGAAAATGATGGTCTAATCACTTTCTTCCGAAAAGGTAAACTAAAAAAGTTTATGTTCAGTGATGGTGAACGGTCAGAAGAAATTCCGTTTTTTGATGCTGTGAATATTTTCAAATGTGAATCAGATGTGAACCGTCAATCCATTCCTAAAGAATACTACGATTTTCTGAAAAAGAATAAAGAGCAGTTTGAACATATCACTTCAGACGAAATTGAAGAAGGTGGAAAAAGCCGTGGTGGAAGATCGAATGAACAATATGTCATCGGCACTTTAAAATCTGACTTAATAAAAAGATGCACATCATTCACCGATGATGACGAAGAATTTATTCAAATTGTGTTAGAAAAATATAACGAAGGTGTCATCCCCAAAAACATTACCAAACGCATCAAACAAAAAATTGAAAAAGAAGGCGAAGCGTTAAAAGTTCTTGCTGTTCTTAAACGAGAAATCCCGGGACGACTTTTGGGCATTCGTCATTCTGGTGGTTCGGAAGGGTTTATTTCTAAACGGGAAGTTATTTTGTCTGAATGGCTAGCAGGTGAGAATGAAAGATAATGCAACTTGTAAAGATTTCTTTCAAGTTCAGATAGTTCCATTTTGGAACACGCTAACCACAATCAACTACCGAGGTTTTTTCGGTAATTGAAGTAGGAAAAATATGAATAAAGAAAATTCAATAATCATTTACAAACAAAAAGACAATACACCCGCAATTGATGTATGGTTAGATAAAGATACTATATGGTTGGACGCTCATCAAATTTCTTCATTATTAGGTGTGAATCGTCCAGCAATTGTGAAGCATATTGGTAACATATATAAATCGAAAGAGTTAAATAAAAAATCAACCTGTTCCATTTTGGAACAAGTTGCCGCCGATGGTAAAGTTAGAAAAATGAATTTTTACAACCTTGATATGATAATCTCTGTTGGATATCGTGTTAAATCCAACACTGCCACTCAATTCCGAATTTGGGCGACCAACACCTTGCGGGATCATTTAGTCAAGGGTTACACTATCAATGAAAAACGATTGCAAGCACAAGCACATAAATATCAGGAATTAAAAAATTCTGTTAA
>JACNKN010000035.1:0-21172 GCA_014382015.1 Fidelibacterota bacterium
CATAGTTCAGGCGATTGGCGCAAGGTCAAATCCTATGCAGTAGCGGTAGGAATTTATGACGATTTAAAACTTTCCCGTCAATTTCAAGGCGTGAACCGTGAATTAGGTAGAGGACTTTCCAATGCTTTAGCTGCGAATCTCATTAAAGGTAAAGTGGGGGAAGTCAAAACAGTCGTGGGGAAAAAAGGCGCTATTGCCTTTATATTTGGTCTCGGCAAACGGGGTGAGCTTAATGCAGAAGTGCTTCGAAAAGCAGGGGGTGGTGTATCCAAGGCTTGTGTAGCAAATAAAGTGGATTCCATTTCTTTTCTTATGCCCGTGGGTGCCAAGGACGCATATGATAGCCAAGCGGTAGCAGAAGGATTGGTCCTCGGCAGTTATCAGTTTAATGAATTCAAAACGACTGATAAGGATCCTTTTGATATGAAGGATGCCACGGTTATTGGTGGGAATAAAAAATCTGTGGAGAAAGGGACGATTATCGCCAATGGTGTTTGCCTCGCCAGAAATGTCGAAAATCGACCGGGGAATGTAGCCACACCTTCTCATCTTGCAGAAAATGCAAAAGAGATTGGTAAAGCAGGCGGTATGAAAGTGACCATCTTTGACCGGGAAAAATTCACCAAAATGGGCATGGGTGCTTTGGCTGGGGTTGCCTCTGGTACAGAAGTGCCACCGAAATTTATTATTATGGAATATATGGGTGGTCCTAAAAAACAAAAACCCAAAGTATTGGTGGGTAAAGGTCTCACATTTGATAGTGGCGGTATCTCCATCAAACCATCGGCCAAAATGGATGAAATGAAGTATGACATGTGTGGGTCGGGCGTAGTCTTGGGTGTCATGAAAGCGGTGGCGGAATTGAAGCCGAAAATGAATATTGTGGGCATTATTCCATCTACAGAAAATATGAGTGGCGATAAAGCCTATCGCCCCGGGGATGTACTCACGGCCTATAATGGCAAAACCATTGAAGTGTTAAACACCGATGCAGAAGGACGTTTAATCTTAGCGGATGCATTGTCCTATGCTTCTAAACATTACGATCCGGAATATATGATTGATTTCGCCACCCTCACGGGTGCTGTTGTGGTGGCATTGGGTCATGTGGCCACGGGAATTATGGGCACAGATGAAGCGCTGATGGATTCGATTAAATCATCGTCAAAAACAACGGCAGAGAAAGTTTGGGAATTTCCCTTATGGGACGAATACCTGGATCAGGTCAAATCAAAAATAGCCGATGTAAAAAATGTGGGTGCACCCATGCAGGCTGGAACCATTGCCGGTGGTGCATTTTTGAAAGCATTTGTAGGGGATGATATTCCATGGTGTCATTTTGATATAGCCGGCACAGCCTGGGGAGATAGAGATATATCTTATCATGATAAAGGGTCAGCTACGGGTGAGGTCATTCGCCTGGTGGTGGATTTATTGGACGTTTAATGGCGAATTGTCCATCCAGAGAGGAAGCTATTGAATTGCTTCATGAATACACAAAGTCCGATAGCCTTCGTCGCCATGCCTTGGGTGTAGAACAGGCTATGCGGAAAATGTCAGAAAAATATAATGGTGATCCGAAAGAATGGGGATTAACAGGACTCATGCATGATTTTGATTATGAAATGTATCCATCAATCGAAGATCATCCCGCCCGTGGTAATGAAATATTAAAAGAAAAAGGATATCCTGCGTCAATTACAGAAGCGATTATGGGGCATGCCACCTATAGCGGTGTTCCTCGGAATACAGATATGGCGAAAGCATTATTTGCTGTAGATGAATTAACGGGTTTTATCTTTGCCGTCACCTATGTACGTCCGTCAAAGTCTATTTTAGAAGTGAAACCAAAATCTGTAAAGAAGAAATTGAAACAAAAGGCCTTCGCCGCCAGTGTCAATCGTGATGATATTTATTTAGGAATAGAGGAATTAGGCGTTGATTTATCTGAACATATTCAATTTGTCATTGATGCATTGAAAGAAAAAGCAGACGAATTGGGATTAAAAGGAAGTGTAGAAACCACATGACATTTATTTCTGGAATTATTTTATTTTTAATTGGCTTTGTAATTGGGGCAGGATTAATCTGGTTTCTTCGGGAAAAAGAGATAGAATCAATAAAAGGAAATAAAGAACAAGTAAGAGCAGAATTTGGTGATTTATCCAAACAGGCATTGGACCAGAATCTGGATACATTTTTAAAATTGGCTGAAAATAAATTTGGTGAATTGGTTAAATCATCCGATTCACAAATGGATGAAAAGAGGAAGCTTATTGATTCCAATCTCGAAGGAATGAAAAAACAGTTAGAAGGGTTGAATAAGCAAACGGCAGAACTCACCGGACAAATGGTGGAGTCCAAAAAAGGCATTACTGAATTGTCCGATACCACTACCCAATTGCGTCAGATTCTTTCCAGTTCTCAGGCGAGAGGGCAATGGGGTGAACGCATGGTAGAAGACATTCTGGCGTTCATCGGATTGACCGAAGGAATTAATTACGAGAAACAGAGTCAGGAGGGATCGGATCGTCCAGATTTTAAATTTAATCTTCCCGACGGAAAACATGTTAATATGGATGTGAAATTCCCCCTAAGCCATTATGAGGGTTTTCTTGCTTCGGATAATGAATCTGAGCAAGAGAGTGAAAAGAAAGCATTCCTAAAAGATGTTCGAGATCATGTAAAGGCCATATCCAAACGTTCCTATATTGATCCGAATGCGGGCACAGTAGACTATGTTTTAATGTTTATACCGAATGAAAGTATTTATTCATTTTTGAACCAGGAAGATCACGAACTTATCGATTTTTCACTGGGTAAGAAAATACTTCTTTGCTCTCCAGTGACGTTATATGCCATTCTTTCACTTATCCGGCAAGCAGTATCAAATTTTCATATGGAACAACGGGCAGGGGAAATGCAAAAACTGGTGGTAACATTCAAAGAACAGTGGGAAAAGTTCATTGCTAAATTGGATGCATTAGGAAAATCATTGGGAACCGTTTCTAACCATTATGAAGAATTAGCCGGAACTCGTCGCCGGGGATTGGAAAAACCCATGGATAAAATTGACGAACTCCAACTTGGGCAGGGAGATCAACCCAAGGAATTAGACGAATGAAAAATTGGTTATGGGTAACTTGTTTTTTGGTGGCTTGTGTTGGACCGCCTGACCCCGATCATGGATTGGTGAAAAATCTTCCGGTTGTGATTAATTCTCCCACGGCATTTTCATTTAGCGTTCGGGGTGATACTTATACTTTTGAGGAAAGTATAGCCCTGTCTTTAAATGTACCTGATGGAAAATCCCTTGCTTCAACTTTGATTGTGACTGACTGGAAAGGGAAGGATACCACTTTTATTCACCTTGAAGATGTAAATGGTAGTCAAATATATAAATATACAGTGACAGGTAATGGAATAGCCATTGATCAATCGGCAATAACTTCGCCTAAAAAAGCGATTATTAAAGGGAATAAATTCACGGGAATAATCGCCTGGACTGTTACGGCCAATTAATTTTCGATAATATAAGTCCCTTTTAAGACTTTAAACCCATTATTTGACCAATATGCCAGTTTTGGTTCTCGACCTTTTCCACCTAATATTGAAGCACAGCCAACATCACCATTTTTATTTACGGCAATAATTTTGTCATTGAAATTGACTTTGTCTCTACCACCGTTGATATAAATAATTCGTTCGCATAAGGCTTCACATGCATCCTGTGGAGATTTACCAGCCCGCATTTGTTCTACCACAAAAAAGGAGCCACAGGTTCGAAGAATTTCTTCACCACGACCCGTGGCACCGACCGCTCCGACCTCATTATCCAGGTACAATCCTGCACCAATAATTGGAGAATCACCAATTCTTCCGGGAATTTTCCAAGCCAGTCCACTTGTTGTGGTGATGCCCGCAATGTCACCTGCACTGTCTATGCCTAATACATTAATGGTTCCGGTGGATCGATCAGAATCGTAATTCCCATCAGCAGGGGGAAACCAATCATCTTTATCCGATAAATTTTCTTTCCATCTCAGCCATCTTTTTCTGGCACGTTCCGTCAGAAGATTTTCAACTTTAAAACCATGTGCTCGAGCAAAATCCTGGGCACCCTTACCCACAATATGAATATGATCGGTTCTTTCCATCACCAGGCGCGCAACAGATGATGGTGTTTTAATGCCCTCGATGGCTGCAACAGATCCACAATTATGGGTTGGCCCGTACATAATTGAAGCATCCAATTGTACAACCCCATTTTCATTGGGTAGTCCGCCAAACCCAACGGATCCATCTTCCGGATCTAATTCGGTGACATTTGCCGATCGCTCAACTGCATCTAAAAGGGATCCATTTTTCTTAAGAATCGACCAACCTGGTTTGAGTACTTTTTTACCCCATTTTTCACCACGGCTGCAAACAATAATTGGATTGGTTTTACTCGATGAAACGGTCAAAGATTTTTTCCCCATTGATTTCGCCATCACCGGCAGGCTGATGCCCAGGGTCGAAATTGTTTTAATGAATTTTCTTCTATCAATCATGGTGTGGATTTGCCTTTAATTTATTTGGATTGATTCATATTCCTTGAAAATAGACAGTTTGGCATTTTCTACATTGGTCTTGTATGTTTGCCATTCATTCTCAAAGAAATGATTGATTCGAGTTAATACTGCAGCACTTTCCTGTTCAGCTTTTGCCATTAAATAGTCGTGACTATCAATCGGTCCTGTCAGATTACTATAGAGATACCCACTGATAGACCGAATGGTGGCACTCAAAATGTTGGGTGATCTGACAATGCCTTGTAAGCCTTTTGGATTCACAATTAATTCTTCCAATACTTTCAGGCTGTCGGTCATGGTTTTACCCTGTTTTTTCAATGCTTTGTGGGAAGCATTCTTTTTTACATCCAGCAATTTATTAATGGAATCGACTGTATTTTTTGAATCGCGGATTCGATCCATTGCCTCAGTTACCCGAGAAGTTATTTCCATTTGCTGATCATAAATCGGTTGTAACTGTTTGATGTTTCGCACATCAATTCCTACCCTTGGATCCGTCATGACATTCACTGTCTGGATAACGGATTTTTCTCCATTTGAAAGGCGAATCGTGTATTCACCGGGGAGTACAGCAGGACCACCCGGTTCTTTGGCATCGGGCTTAGTTGGCTTTTTAGCATTAGGAGATCGAACACCTTTCCGACGTAAATCCCAATAGATTCTATTAAAACCTGGCTCTACATCATATTTTACTGTTCGGATGATATTATCCTTATCATTCAACACTTCCATTTTGACTTTATCTTTTTTCTTGGGTCCATTTTTCTTTTTGTCATTGTCCGCACCATCCTTCTTTTTAACATCCTTTTTCTTAGATGGATTAAATACAAAAGAAAGCATGGCGCCCCGTTTTCTATTTTCACCAGTGAAAATGGCATTGGCCTCAAAACGTGTGCCGGATGCTTGTCGATTAATGGATAAGACTGCTGTAGGTGGTTCGAAAAAATGGAGTGATTTTTTCAACAAATCCTTTTTTGAAGTAGCCATTTCTCTGAGAGGACGAATATCATCTAATATGTATGCAGCTCGACCAAATGTTCCCATAATTAGATCATGTTCGCGGGGATGAATTTTCAAATCCATGGTTGAAACAGTGGGATAACCATTTGTCCATTTTGTCCATGACTTTGATCCATCAATCGATACATAGAGACCAAATTCAGTACCAATAAATTGTAATTTCGGTTCGATGGGGTCTTGAACATAACTAAGGACATACCCCCAAAGATCATCTTTATCCGCGACTGACTTCCAGGAGTTCCCAAAATTCGTCGTGCGGAAAATATAGGGTTCCCAGTCATTTCTTCGATAGTTATTCATTACAACTACCGCTTCGCCAGGATTATAACCAGAAGCGTTTATTTGGGGAACCCAACTACCAGCGGGAGCGCCAAATATTTTCTTGGAAACTTTTTTCCAAGTTTCGCCCCCATCTTTAGTCACATGAACATTTCCGTCATCGGTGCCAACCCAAATAATATCCCGATCAATTGTACTGGGCTCAATGACTAAAATAGTTGTGAAATTTTCTGCACCGGTGGCATCAAATGTCAGACCGCCGCTTTTATCCTGTTTTTGTTTTTCAGGATCATTGGTGGTTAAATCTGGAGATATAATAGTCCAATTATCACCGCGATCTGTACTGTAATGAACAAATTGACTTCCGAAATAAATCGCATCATCGTCAAATGGATCTTGAGCAATGGCAGAATTCCAATTAAATCGAAGTTCTTTTCCATCAGGATGAACAGGACGGATTAACTGTTGATGCCCTGTAACCAAATCATAACGGCCAACGTACCCTTGTTGACTCATGGCATATCCAAAACGGGAGTTACCAGGATGGGGAACCACATCAAATCCATCTCCAAACGCTAATTCATCCCAATAGGCATTCCTTATACCGCCGGCTCGCCAAATATACGCGGGACCGCGCCAAGAACCATTATCCTGCATACCGCCATAAACGTTGTAAGGCCAATCCATATCATAATTAATATGGTAAAATTGGGCCACGGGTAAATTCTCTACAAAACGCCATGTTTTTCCGCGGTCAAGTGAAATGTTCAATCCACCATCATTCCCTTCAATAATAAAATTTGGATTGGTGGGATGGCCCCAAAATGCGTGATGGTCCGGATGAACACCATGCTTACCATACGCTGTCATGAGAGACTCAAATGTTTTTCCACCATCATTGGAAACTGTCACATATGTGTGAAGATTATAAATTCGATTTTCATTCACAGGGTCCACATAGATTTCTGCATAGTAAAAGGGGCGACCTCCAATTTTTTTATCCGCCACTTTTTTCCACTTAAAACCACCATCCTCTGATTTATAAAGTGCATTCTTTTTAGATTCAACCAAGGCATAAATTATTTTCGGATTGCTGGGAGCGATTGCAATTCCCATTCGTCCCAAATCACCTTTAGGGAGTCCATCTTTATCGGTTCGTTTTTTCCAGGATTTTCCCCCATCAAAAGTGATATGCATCCCGGAACTTGGTCCACCGGATTTGAAGAACCATGGCCACCGTCTAAACTGCCACATATTGGCAATTAGTTTATCGGGGTTTCGAGGATCCATGACCAATTCGCCAATGCCGGTTTTTTCATCAATATAGAGAATCTTTTCCCATGTATCACCTCCATCGGATGTCTTGAAAACACCACGGTGCTCGGTCTCTCCCCAGGCGGGTCCTTGGGCGCCAACATACACTTCATCACTATTTTTGGGATTAACCAAAACACGATGGATATTTCGTGTTTCTCCTAACCCTTTAAAGTCCCAGGTTTTTCCCCCATCAATACTTTTATAGATACCAAATCCAGCCGATTGACTGTTTCGCGGATTTCCTTCACCGGTTCCTACCCAAATCACATCGGGGTTAGTCGGATCTACAGTTACATCGCCAATGGAGGCTGCTTTTTGGTCATCAAATATGGGTTCCCATTTTACGCCGCCGCTTTCAGATTTCCACAATCCGCCGGAGGCAGTACCCACATACATAACATCTGTATTGGATAATACCACATCAATAGCCGTAACCCGACCACTCATACCTGCAGGCCCGATACTCCGGGCTTTCATGGCTTTTAATTTTTTCATGTCCAGTCCATCGGCCAATAATGCAGAAGAAATGATGACCAATGTTAGTAATATTTTACGTTTCATGATAAGGTCCTTTTAATTAGAATTATTAAGATATGGGCTTTCAAAAGTACAACCAAATTCTGCACCAATGGGCGATCCAGGTGGTGCTTGTGGCACTTTTATGGGTTCAAATTCATCCGGTTCATCCAGAAAGGATTTGATTCGATGTTGAAGCATATTGAAATGTGCTTTATCTCTGGAGGATTTCATCCGCTTACGTTTACTCAATTGGTTATTTAAAGATTCAATTTGAGCCATGGTTATGGCTTGAACACCGGGAGAGGCTTTTTTGTTGATGGCCAAACTTAATAGATGATCTAATACAACAAAATCTACATTTCGCTTAATTTCGCCACTTAAACCGGCAGGGGCCGATTCTATTATTGTTTCTTTAATTATCTGGTTTAATACTTTCTCAAGTCCCGGTTGTTTGGAATTTCGTGCATTGTATTCCACTAATCGTGTGGCCCGCTCGGGATGAAAGATCATCCTGCAGGTGAGGTTGGCTGCTGTTTCAGCAAGACTCACTCCGTCGAATGTTACCCCTGTTCGTGATTTAAATGATTCGCGGGTCCGACCTCTTCCAGATGCACGAGGCGGGATGAGTTGAAGTAATGTTTCATTTAATGTTAACGCCTCAGGTTTAAGAGTGCCAATAAGACCATCTAATGCTTTCATTTGAAATTTTGGGTCGAGGAATTCTGTAACCATTTGACCATCACCCCGAAGCGCATATGTAAAATTCAATCCACCTACCACTTTAGCCGCACCTTCAATTTGAAACCGATGGAGAAAATAAATCGGTACCAGAACATCCTCAATATCACTGTATGGCTGACCCATACGAATATTATTTGCACCAAAATTATTGAGTGCAATTTTTCTCACTTCCATGAGATTTTTAAGTTCGGATACTGGATCTTTTCCATTATCCCAAAGGTGAGCCGTGGGATGGGCAGAACCGAGTGGCCTTGCATCTTGATCGGTAATAAATGTGTATCCGCGACGGATACCATCTTGAATGATTTCTTCTAATGCTTCCTTTTCATTAATGTCATTTGGAAAATCCTGATAGCCATATGCCACAGATATTTTATCCCATTCTCCGATACCAATGCCATAAGCATCCTGCCATTCTATTTGACCCTTTTCATTAACGGTGACTTTTGGGTGGGGATAATCCATAACAGACGCACGTCCAACGGTGCTGGCGATATAATTATGAGCCAATCCAATGGTATGGCCAATCTCATGTGCCACGAGCTGGCGGACTCTTGCCAAAGCTAATTCACGCATATGATCCGGCACTTCAGTGCCATTATTATATGGTGCCAACAATCCCGTAGCAATGAGGTAATCCTGACGGAGTCTGAGTGATCCAAGTGATACATTTCCTTTAATAATTTCGCCTGTGCGCGGATCGTCAATTGAACCACCGTAAGACCAGCCTCGTGTTGCACGGTGTACCCAATGAATCATGTTATAGCGGGTATCCATAGGATGGGCATCTTTGGGGAGCACTTCAACCTGAAAGGCATTTTTAAAACCGATAGCTTCAAATGCCTGATTCCACCAACGACCGCTTTCCAGCATGGCGGATTTCACCGGCTCCGGGACACCAGGATCTATATAATAAATAATGGGTGCAACCGCTTCACTCACCTTGGCATTTGGATTTTTCTTTTTTAATCTATGGCGGGTAATCACCCGCTTATAAATGGATTCGTCCAATGGGGCAGCATAGTCCTGGAAGGTCATGGGAAAATATCCTGCGCGAGGGTCATGGTTCCTTGGCGTATAATTGTCGTCTGGAAGTTCAACAAATGAATGATGAAGTCTAACCGTCATGGCAATGGGGGTCGGGGTGACCTGTCTTACATATTTCCCCGGTTTTGTTCCCGTATAAGTCATGAGTGCTTCCACCTCAGTATTTTTCGGAAAATTAAGGGTGGCAGGGAGGTGAATGGCTGATCGACTTTTATCCACCTTATAATTTCCCATTTTTTGGTTTTTTAATCTTGATACAATACCATGGGCATCATTTAGAAAAAAGTCTGTGGCATCAACTAAAACACGGATGTCCTCTTCTGCTTCTACAGTAAATCCCCAAAGGGTAGATTTTGCAAATCCATCTTCAACGGACTTTTTTTCCACCGGATCATTGGTGACTGCACGATAATAATAATTGGGCTGAATCATTAACACCTTCGGACCGACGCGATGAAAATATACAATTCTTCCATTACCTAACTGACCCCGATCCAGACCTACGTCGTTGGAGCCCATCCCCGCCATGAGTGAATTCACATAGAGAAATTCCTGGTTAAAATCGGAAATTTCCAGCCATAGTTTGCCTGTTTTATTTTCCCAATATAGATTAAAATATCCATCCATTTTGTCCATGGATTTGGTTTTATCAGTGATTGATTCAGCGAAACCAAATCCGATGAATGTTAGAACTAAAATATATTTTTTCACAATTACCTCCTCATTATGGAAACAAAGTCCGCCAATTTAGATGTCATTCGTTATTTGTAACAGAAAAAAATTAATCTTCCCAAGCCGGGCAGATGAAATCTTTATAGTCGCAGTACTGGCAATTAAAATTACTTTTTTTTGTTTCAAAGGAACCAGTTCGAATGCCGTTTGCAACTTCACGAATTTTTTCCCGACTTATTTCTAAATCATCCTCAGAGAAATGGTGGGATGACAAGGGATCATCCCCATACCGTAAAAAGTGTAAACTTGCATTTCCCGGATTACCATTGATACCGGGGACGGCATCACGTAAAATGGCTTCCGAATACAATGCCATTTGCAAATTATTTTCGGATTTTTCCTTCTTTTTACTTGTTTTATAATCTACAATACCAAGCAAATCACCATCTTGATCAATACGATCAATCTTCCCTGAAATTTTTACGTTAATATTATTCATGGTATAAGAAAAGGGTTTTTCCCGTCCCAAAACAGTAGGAGGATTTTCCTGTATAAACCGGAAATAGTCGGATAATAATTCTTCTCCCTGCTTGCGAAATTCTTCCCCGCGCTGTCGGTATTCGAAAGAATCCTCACGCCAGTGTTTTTCCAGAAGATCAAATAACACTTTCTCTGTTTGGTCTGCAACTTCAAGTCCGTGAAATTCTTCCAATATGCTGTGCATAATAGAACCAAACTCTCCAGTAGCACGCGTTTTTCTTTCAGGGATCTTATCAATGTATTTTAGCCTGTATTTCAACGGACAGGAATTATAGGTATCAATTTTGGTAGAGGACAGATGGAGTATACCAGAGACATCTTTCGGTTGACCTGAATCGGTTAAATCTTTGGGGAGATCATCTCGTTCCATCTCTTCCAAAATTATTCGCGCATTTTCCAATTGATTGGCAGCGATTTCCCGGTTCAAATCTGCCAAAAGTCTTTGGCGTCTTTCACTCAGTGAAACTGTTTTTTCTTCATGTGCATTCATGGTCTTAATCTCCATGGGCTGTGGTTTCAGGTTTTCTAATTCTTTTGTAAAAAGAGATTGTCTTTTCGTAGGTCCGTATAAATATAAATATGTTTCTGCGCGGGTGATACCTACATAAAATACGCGCCGTTCTTCCCGTTCGTGGAGGATTCGAAATGGAGTATCTGCATTCTGCTCCCAAGCCATCCAGGAGGTCGGTAATCGGTTAATGGTTGGATGTTTCTTCAGATTTGAAGGAAAACTTCCACTGTAGAGAAAAGGCATTATCACAACGGGGAACTGGAGTCCTTTGCTCTGGTGGATGGTCATTACTTGCACAGCAAGATTCTCCTTTTTGAGTTCCGGCTGAGCAGCGTTCTGGTTCGAAGCCAAAGCCATGACTTCCATAAAATCGAGCCAATTAGTGAAGGATGCATTTGGGTCTTTGTTTACAAATTGTTCTGCAAGATTTAAAATTTCACCTGAATTAGCAAGGTTAAGCCTTTGGGAATATCTATACGCCATTCGCATTGAAGTTAATAATTGAGATTTTTTCAAAGCAGTTAATATTTCCCAAACCATTTCGTCTGCCTTTAATTTTTTTTCTAATAATTTCTGAAGTGTTTCGAATGATTGCATAACAAAAGTGATCTCTTTTGAATCTTTAACTTGTGACTTCAGGTGGTCGAGTTTTTCGTCAATCGTGGTTTTTTCCATGGATTGAAAAAATGAACTTGTCCATGCTTCGCCTAAATGTTCTCTCAGTATCCGGTATAATGCAATTTGGGCATGATCATCTTTAGAAAGTAAGTGTCCCCATGCAAGAACATTTTTTACGATTGGTACATCAAAAAATTTCTCTATATGTATGTCAACAGGAATGGCGGATTTTTGCAGGGCATGGGCCATATCTCTAACATTTGCCCACCCACGGCAAATGATGGCGATATCCCCATAGAGTGTTTTTCCATTATGGACTAAAGAATGGACTAAATCCGGCAAAGCTTCTAATGTTTCCTTTTTATTCATCTGAATCCATTGTGGTTTCGGTCCTGTCTTAGCATCGGGGAGGCATTTTAGATTTTTGGGAGTACGATCTGGGTTATGGCTGATCGTAGCATTGGCAAGGTCAAGAATATTCTGAGTTGACCTTCGGTTTTCCACCAGGGGAATTTCTGCATAATTCGGATGGGTTTTATACCGATTTCGGAAATCCGAAATATTGTAATAATTCGCACCGCGAAAAGAATAAATGCATTGATCCTCGTCACCAACTACTGTAATGCTGGGATTATTTTCTGCAATGAGATTCACAACTTTATTTAGAGCGTAATTGTTATCTTGATATTCATCGATAAAAATATGCCGGAATTCATTTCTAACTTGAGTAAGAACGGAAGGGTTGTTTTTTAGAACTTCGTAACACCCGAAAATCATATCGCCAAAATCCAGGGCATTATTTTTGACCTTACCTTTTTGGAAAAACGCATATGCTTTCACTAAATCATTTAACTGATTTCTTACGTCATCAAAGCGTGTGCTTTCTGGGTGGATACCGGGAAAATTTTCTTCAAAACAATCCTGGGTATCTTCCATATTCTGAATTTTATTTTCCAGATCAGCGGGGGAAAGCAGTTCATCACTAACCCTGTTGAAAAAAGGAATGAATGAATCCCGAATGGCTTTAACGGGATTATCGGAGAATACCCGGGACTGTATAAAATCCATTTCATCAAAATGATGAATGAGATAGTAGAGAATATCGCTTTCCTGCCATAGCACATCATCCATACGGTTTTCAGGACCATACCGACGCATAATGGAGTGGCAAAAACTGTGGAATGTGCCCACAAAAATTGATTCAGCCTCATTGCCAAGAATATGATGAATGGTATGATTGGCTTCTGCAGTGGCTTTTTCTGTAAAGGTAAGTAAAAGCACCTGTTTTGGATCAACTATTTTTGAAGTAACCAGGTGACGGATGCGATGCAATAGGGTAGATGTTTTCCCCGTGCCTGCTCCCGCCAAAATCATCAATGGAGCCGGGGGATGGGTAATGGCAGAATTCTGACTGGGATTGGCTTTGAAGTTTCTATTGGAATAGAGCATATGAAAAATTAGTGAAACAATAATCGTATAAAAAACTATAAGTTTGGAAATATGGATAAAAAGAAGTACTATAAAAATATGGATAAAAAAAAGTCAGGAATGAATTGTACAATAAGCAGAAAAAAAAATCTTCTAATTTTATGAAATTAAAGTATCTGACTTTTATTCTATTGATTTATTCCCTGATGGGACAAGATACGTTCACTATTAGTGGCAAAATTACCGATAGCAAAACGGGCATGGCTTTGGCTGGTGCTAATATATTTGAAATACAATCTGAACGCGGTACGGCATCTGATGCAGAAGGTCAGTATTTATTATCTCTACCAAAAGGTAATTTTATACTGAAAGTAAGTTATATCGGCTACAACACTATTCAGCGAGATATAGCGCTTAATGAAAATATTGTATTGGACTTTGCGCTTATACCAGATCCCATATCCATGAGTCGGATCGATGTATCCGGTATTGCACCTGATCATAATGTAAAATCAACGGAGATTAGCGTTGAAAGGCTTAGTATTCGCCAGGTTGAGCAGATCCCAGTAGTGATGGGTGAAACTGACATTATGAAAACGATTCAACTCTTGCCGGGTATTACCAGTATCGCAGAAGGGCGTAGCGGGTATATTGTTCGGGGAAGTGGGATTGATCAAAACCTCATCCTAATGGATGGTATGCCGATCTATTACTCTTCACATATGCAAGGTTTGTACTCAGTATTTAATTCTGACGCAGTTAAAGGATTAACAGTCTATAAAGGTGGAGTTCCGGCTCGTTTTGGCGGAAGAGGTGCGTCGGTCCTGGATGTACAAATGAGAGATGGAAATATAGAGCAATTTCAAGGGAGTGTAAGTTCGGGCCTTATCACATCAAAATTTTCTTTAGAGGCACCAATTATTAAGGACAAATTTTCATTATTTCTATCCGGGAGATCTACAAGGCTCAGCGGTGGTAGTCTCTATGATATCATCAATGAAGGAAGTACGACGGGTGGACGTATCAATAGTGATAAAGGTGGAGGAGGCAAAAGTAGTGGTGGCAAAGGTAGCAGCGATAGTGGCAGTGATTTTCGGTTTTTTGCGCCTAATGAGAGTTGGTTTGATATCAATGGGAAAACCATTTATCATATTAATGATAAGCAAAATCTAAATTTTTCTTTTTATGTAGGTCAGGACAGCGCCGAGACAATCGGACTTACGGAATGGGGCAATCGAGCAGCATTGCTTCGCTGGGAAAACCGTTTTGCAACGAAATGGTTATCAAACACTTCACTGATCTATAGCCGGTATTACACAGCTAATATAGCAGGGATTTATCATTTTCACTCTGGAGTAAGCACACAAAGTTTCAAACAGGAATTCTCATATTTTCCAAATCCTAATAATGAGGTTCGATTTGGTTTGACATTTGAATATCAAGACTATAACCACGGATCATTAGAAGATGCGACACAAGAGGATGCAGGGAAATTCATGCCTGGAATGCAGGGTATTGAAAGTGCGCTTTATATAGAAAACGATCAAAAAATAAGTGACAGAGTCTCTTTATACTATGGGCTACGTAATTCTTTTTATCATCAATTAGGTCCAGGAGATCGATTCACTTATGATGAGGTAAGTAATGAACCCATCGAAGCGGAGTTCTTTCCTGGTAAAACAGATATTATGTCTTCTTATAATAGTTTAGAGCCTAGGTTAGCGATGACCTATCTTTTGTCAGAAAAGAACTCATTTAAACTATCCTATAATCGCAATGCGCAATATCTAAGATTAATGTCTTTAGGTGCAGAAATTGAATGGTATGATATTTGGATGCCGACGACAAAAAATATAAAGCCTATGCTCACAGACCAATTTGCTATGGGATATTTTCACAATTTTAATAATAATGAAATAAAAGTTTCTGCTGAAACATATTATAAAATATTGAATGGTGCTGCTGACTTCGAAGATGGTTTACATAATTATTTAGTTGATAACCTTGAAGCATATGTTGCGACTGGACAAGGGTTAGCATATGGTTTTGAGATGTCCATTGAAAAACCGTCTGGACGGTTTAATGGGCGGTTAAGTTATAATTATGGAAAGAGTGATTATCAGATTGATGTAATAAACCAAGGACGGTGGTATCCCTATCGTTTTGACAAAACGCATAGCCTTACTATGCTTTCTAATTTTCAAATCACTAAAGATTTATCCATTTCTAGTACTTTTTTGTATTCAACTGGTCGACCGGTAACCCTGCCAGAAGGATATTATCATATCAGTGGTATCCCATTTCCATATTGGGAGGGTAGGAATAAGTATCGTTTACCGGATTATCACCGACTCGATCTTGGTATCAAATATTCCCCAAATTTTTTAATCAGATGGACACGGGGTCTTAAAACTACTATTGATGTGGCTTTATATAATGTATATGATAGACGAAATATCCATACGATCAATTATAATCAGGGACAAAACAGGTTGTTTGAACAGATTGGTCAAAGTACGTATGGTTTTATGCCCAGTATAAATATTAATGTGGAGTTTTAGACTATGAAAATTTATAAAAATTTGTTTCTAGTCTTAATCTTCGTTCTTTTTTCTTGTGATGGATTTAATGAAGAAATAGTCCCGATCAATATATCAGTTGAAGACATTGGACAAATATTGGTTATTAATGGTGAAATAGAGGAAAATGAAATAGCATGGGTCCAGATCAGTTATTCAGAAGATATAGGTGCATCCATTAACACGCCTATTCATTATGAAAAAAATGCATCTGTATCCATAAATACCAGTAATGGCACAAGCGAGGAACTTGTCTATGGATGGGATGGTGTTTATTTTGGAAATGAGATCAAAGGAAAAGTGAGCGAAACCTATACAATGACTATTACTATAGGCTCTGAGACCTATACTGCTAAATCAACCATGTTCTCACCTCCTGGTTATCAAGGAGCTTGGGTATATGAAATAGGATCAACTGATAAAGGCGGCGGCTCAAGTAAATATTCTGATGAGTGGATCATTAATGATCCTTCTGCAACTCGTAACCGTTATCTTTTTGAATGGTGGGCAAATGGAGTTCATTATATCAGACAAGATTGGGCAATAGATGATAATCGTGTTGTAAATGCAAATGAAGGATTAAAATTATTTACGGTAACATTAGATCCATTGCCAAATCAGCATATACGGCACCGCACTGCAGAAATTGACAAGATTACATATGATTATTACAATATGTACGAAAAAATTGTAAAAGGTTTTGTAAGTGTAGCTTCTCAAACTCCATATAATCCAGTGTCAAATTTTGGTAAAGGTACAATTGGTAATTTTCGTGCGGTAGCTTTTTCATCGGCTATTTTATTAACACCACCAAATATTTCAATTTTTGCTCAAGATGAACAAAATGTATTGGCATTTCCTCCGAATCCATTTTTCACTAAATACAACCTCTATATCAGCACAACGTCAGGTGTTACCAATGAGTCAACTGTAATGGCTAATCTGAGACTTGGCGTGACTGATGACGAAATTGCTTTTCATGTTGATACTAACCTTACGAATGGTTCCACTTACTATTACCGTTTGGAAGTTGAAGATGCTGAAGGAAATGTTTCTATTCTTTCACCAGAAGTAAGTGCTTCTCCTGATTCAAATGTGCCAGCAGATACAACATCTATAACCTTAGGCAATTTGCCAACCAATATTGTTGCTACTCCTGGTAATGGAGAGATCACTATATCATGGACACCGGCAGTGGGTAGTAAACTAGTTCATGGACTTTACTGGAGCAATCAACAAGGGATTACATTAGAAAATATTTCCAAAGATAATGAATTTTGGAATATTCAATCTCCATATATTCACACAGGACTCGATAATTCTAAAACTTATTACTACCGAGTTTCAGTTTATGATTTTGAGCGTAAAGTAGAAGTACGATTATCAAAAGAGGTTAGGGCAAAACCAAATTAACTATTTTTTTAACTTTTGAATGAATCCTGCATCTAATAGGGCAAATCAAACATTTCAATCAAACAAAAAAAGGGAACAAGAAAATGAAAAACATTATCTTACCAATTTCAACACTATTATTCCTAACCATTGGATGTGATAATCCTTTGAAGGAAAATGCAATTGATCTGGATAGTCAGGAACTCCAGGACTTTTCATCCGAATTGGCTTCAGACTTAGGTCTCAGTAAGTCATCGACGGAAGCATTAAATGATGTTCTGAATCGCCATGGACGCGGGGGAAAACATCGTGAACCAGGCTTTTTATGGAAAGTCGCCGGCGAACTGGCAACTACATTAACTGAAGAAGAAAAGGCTCGTTTATTTGAAAAAATGGATGAAAGTGATATTTCATTATTCGGCGGACAAAAAGGCAATATGGGCCAAGGCGGCGGCGGAATGATGGGCGGTCGTGGTGGAAGAAACAGCGGCGGCATGGGTCAAGGTCGTGGTGGAAGGCACGGTGGCGGCGGCATGGGTCAAGGTCATGGTGGAAATAACTTTGCCGGTGGAATATATAGTATTCTGACTGATGAACAAAAAGAAGCCTTTAAAGTAATTATAGATTCTTATCAAGAAAAGTTTCAAGCGATCAAGGATCAGGTAGACGAAGGTACACTTACTCAGGATGAAGCTTGGGCCCAGATTCAGGCACTTCGGGAAGCCATGCAGGCAGAAATGGAAGCATTGCTCACCGATGAACAAAAAGCAGAACTTGAACAAATGAAAGCAGATCGTGAAGCAGAAATGGAAGCCTATATGGATTCTTCTAAAGCTGTCATGTATGAAGTGCTGGCAATGACTGCTGAACAAATTACCGAATTCGAAAATATACAAGATGACACAAAAGCAGCAATGGTAGCTTTACGTGAACAATTATCCAATGGGGATATTGATATAGATGCCTTTCGTGAAGCAGCGGTACAAATGCATACAGATGCTTCAACGAAATTGGAGGCATTATTTACGGATGATCAACTTGAAATTATTAAAATCCATAAAGCACTGCAGTTAAGAATGAACAAGCATCGCGGTGGCGGAAATGGCCAGGGAATGGGAAATGGTGGTCGTCGCGGTGGTCATGGTCGAGGTGGAAATAGCGGATAAAATTGCTCTCCAAGTAATGGTAACAAGAATCAGGGTCGTTCCGGTAAAACAGGATGGCCCTTTTTCTTTTTTATAATAATATTTAACTTCTACTATATTTGAGTGTCGAAATATGCAATTCACCAAAATTATTGAGGAAAAGGAAACCAAATGAAAAAACTAACAATACCCCTGACAATTTTATTATTTGCCGTTTTTGGCTGTGATAAACTCATGAAAGATGAAACTATTCTTGTGGATGATCCTGAACTGCAGGCGTTTTCTGAAGGATTAAATACAGATGTGGGGCTCAGTAAAAAGAGCATCAATGCGTTGAATGACGCGTTGAATCGTCACGGGAAAAATCATCGCCGTGATCCTGCATTTCTCTGGAAGGTTGCTGTGGAACTGCAGAATAAAATAACATCTGAAGAGAAAGACCGCTTACTAGAGTGGATGGATGACAATGCGGTTCCTTATCTTTTCAGCAGCGGTATGGATGGGGGAAAAGGTCGCGGTGGTCCTCATGGGGATAGCGGTGGATTCGATTTAAGAACTGTTTTTAGGTTTTTGACTGATGACCAGAAAGATTCCCTCAAATCTATTATGGATTCATTCGGCGAAAAAATGAAAGCTGTGCAGGAGCAAGTTCGTGATGGATCTATGGACAAAGAAACAGCTCAAGCCGAATTAGAAGCACTCATGGCCGCCATGAAAGCTGAGATTGCAGCCATACTTACGGATGAACAAAAAGAAAAAATAACTGAATTGAAGTCTCAGATGGAGGCTAAACAAGCTGAAATGAAGCAAGCCGCCCATGATGCCATGGTGAACGCATTAAAAATGAGTGAAACCCAGGAATCGGATTTGGAATCTATCAATCAAGACTATGTTTCTGCGACTAAGGCATTGTTTGAGAAAGCCAAGGCAGAAAATATGGATCGTCAAGCCATTAAAGATGGATTGATAGAATTGATCCAAAATAGAAATGCCGATATTGAAGCGCTGTTTGACGATACCCAAATGGAAATCATCCAAATTTATACAGCACTTGGTATGCAGTATTCTCGTCATTGTGGAAACAAAGGGAGGGATGGAAAAGGCGGTCCCGGCGGCGGAAATAACTAATATTTTTTTCAAAGGAAAAAGGGCTAATTCAATAATTTGATTAGCCTTTTTTTTTTGAATAACATTTTTAACTTTTTAAGTTCTCCATCGTCTAATTAGCAAATGAATGAAAACAGACCACGAACTAATCAAGGAATTTCAGGATGGAAATACAGCATCATTCGATGAACTGGTTAAACGCCACCTTCCTGATACCTACGGGTTTTTTATCAAATTCACCGCAGATGAGGTGGAGGCAGAAGACCTGGCGCAAGATGTTTTTATCAAAATGTTTAAAGCACTTAAAAAGTTTCGATTTGAATCAGAATTTAAAACATACTTATTCCGTGCCAATGTCAATATGTCCAATACATATCTCCGGCGGAACAAGTGGCGCAATATGCTCCACTTGGATCAAGCCCCGGAACAGGGCTACATGGATACGACCTATGAAGATGAATGGCGGAAAAAAGAATTATGGGATGGGGTGGCTAAACTCCCTTCCCGCCAAAGGATGGTCGTAACCATGCGTATTGCTCAAGAAATGCCTTACAAAGAAATATCAAAAATAATGGGGATAAGTGAAAATTCGGCCAAAGTGAATTATCACCACGCGGTTCAGGCACTCAAAGATCAATTACAGGATGTATCATGAATATTGAACAACGATTTCAGCAAATATCCCAGTCTAATTATGAAGCACTTGACGGTGATTCCTTTTTAGCAAAATTACATGGGGAACGTCAAAAACGTCACATGAAAAAAATGGGTTTTATCAATGGGATTACGGCAGCAGTAATTGTGGCAGTATTTGGTTTTGTGACCCTCAATCAATTAACGGATGATCCTGCAGTTTATGCATCCAATGATCTGATTCCCTTAGAAGTCATGGATGAAGCAACAGAAGAATATGTCTATGATTTAGCGGGATACCTGGTGGATAGTAGCGATGATATCTGGGAAACATTAGCATTTTTAGATGAAATAGAATTTGAACCGGTCGCAACAATGAACGACGGAGGAATCCAATGAAAAAAACAACAATAACACTATTACTTCTTTTAACAGTTGGCACCCTAGCTGCTCAACCCGGAAGACCAGGCGGTCCCGGCGGACAATACAGCGAACGTATGGAAATGATGATGGTCTGGAAACTGACGGATCACTTAGAGCTTACAGAAGCGCAAGCGGAAAAATTTTTTCCCACCATTCGTCAGTATAGGAAAGGGGTCCAAAAAATTAGAAAAGAAGAAATGACCCTTTTTAAACCTATGGGAAAAAAAGCCAATAAAGGGAAAGAAATCAAGAAAAGTGACGTTGATAAACTATTGGCGAAAATAAATTCCTTGGAACAGAAAAAAAGTAAAGCACGTGTTGATTTTATTAAAAAATCGGGAAAAATACTGACGCCAAATCAACAGGTGAAACTGTTGATGTTTGAAGACCATATGAAGCAACAAGTAAAGGGGCGAATCCAGGATCGCTATCAACCGCCCAAGCGAGGTGGAATGAATCAACGCAAAAAACGCTTTTAAACTTTAAACAATAGTTACTCTCCACAAACAAAAGCCCTGCCTCAATAAATCGAAGTAGGGCTTTTTATTATTTTAAATCAAAGGGGTTTCATCCATAATTTCAAGGATGTTAATAAGAAGGAATCATGACAAAAATATACAATTTTAG
>JACNKN010000035.1:21478-22812 GCA_014382015.1 Fidelibacterota bacterium
ATCAAACGGCTGACTACACAGATACAGGTGTATGGTCAACAAAAGCAATAAAAGAGGCTCAACTATTTGGGAATGTCAATGTGGTTGGCTCATCAAAAGAGTCTATGTATAATCATATTCCCAAAAAAGTTCCCCAAAGTAATGATGCAGTTTTTTTACATGTAACCAGCAATAACACAATCTATGGCACCCAATGGAAGACTTTTCCCACTCCTAAAAATCCAAATGGATATTTGGTAGCGGATATGTCCTCGGATATCTTCAGCCGGCCCATTGACGTATCGCAATTTGGATTGATTTATGCCGGTGCCCAGAAAAATATGGGTCCTGCGGGGATGACTTTGGTTATTGTTAGAGACGATATATTGGGAAAAGTAGACCGAGAAATCCCCACCATGATGAACTACCAAACGCATATAGATAAAGGTTCTATGTTCAATACGCCACCGGTTATGTCTATTTATGGGGTAAATCGGTCTTTACATTGGCTAAAAGACAATGGCGGTATCCAAGCCATAGAAGAAAAGAATAAAAGAAAAGCAGAAAAACTTTATTACGAAATTGATAGAAATCCTCTATTTAAAAGTCCAATACCACAAGAAGACCGATCCCTTATGAATGTACCCTTTGTTTTTGCAGATGGGGGGGATGAAGAAGGCTTTTTATCTTTTTGTGACCATCGCGGCTTAAAAACATTAAAAGGCCACCGGTCGGTTGGGGGTTTCAGAGCATCAATTTATAATGCGATGCCGGAAGCGGGCGTAGATGCATTGATTCAGGCAATGCAAGATTATACAGTTTAATATTATTTATATTTAATAATCGCAGCCCGAGTTCTTTCAGCTATGGGTGCATTAAGTGCCTTCTCATATATAGGCGAATCAACATCTTTCGAATACCAAAGTTCAAAAAGCTCTAAAATGGTCGGATAATCTTCTGATATTGGAACAAAAATAGCAGTATTACCAGCCTGCAATACTCCATCTTTTATCACGCGGGCGTAGGCGCCGGGCCTTTGGGCCTGTCTAAATTTCTTAACAAATCCTGAATCTTTCATTCTGGCTGCAAATGTAGCGCAGGGGATCCGAGCCGCAGACACTTCTAAAATGATGTCATTTATGTGGAAACGGTCACCGATTTTTAAATCAGAAGAACAAAAACTGGATAAAGTTAAGTTTTCACCAAATGTGCCGGGTAGGAGGTCATGATTTAGTTTTGTTGACCACCAGTCATAGTCAACTTGGCTGTAGAGATAAACGGCCTGATCTTTGCCGCCATGATATTTGGTATCTGCAATAACATCATCTACTAAACCCAGTTTATTAATTTTTATC
>JACNKN010000035.1:23525-141825 GCA_014382015.1 Fidelibacterota bacterium
GCATCAAAAATTGAGTGAATGCCCCGATCCCCAATATGGTTGATAAAATCCGGATCATTATATAATTCAAGAATAAAAGGGGCATCTTCAGATTGAAGTTCTGAAAGTATTAACCGTTCGGTTTCAATTACCATTTTTGATTAATCATCCCAAATGGTTCCCTTTTTTTGGAGTTTTTTAATTTTTGGGTCTATGATGAAAGTGCAATAGGGTGCATTGGGATTATTGGCGAAGTAGTCTTGGTGATACACTTCTGCTTTATAAAATTCATCCAAAGATGCCACTTCAGTGGTTAAAGGATCTTTGAACAATTTGGCTGCATTTTTTAGTGCGGATTCTGCGGCTAATTTTTGAGGATCATTATGATAATAAATGGCTGACCGATATTGGGTGCCCCGGTCATTTCCCTGTCTGTTTAGGGTAGTGGGGTCATGGGCCTGCCAGAATATATCCAGAATTTTTTCATAGCTGATAATAGTCGGATCAAAATGGATTTGACATACTTCTGCATGCCCCGTATCCCCTTGGGAAACATCTTTATATGTTGGGTTTTTCAGGTGTCCACCTGCATAACCGGAGATGACATTATGGACGCCTTCCACTCGTTCGTAAACCGCTTCAACACACCAAAAACACCCGCCGCCAAGGGTGGCAACTTCTAATGATTGTTCAGACATTTTTTGATTTCCTTTTTTTTGGGAATTAATTTCAGATATAGATAACAGGATACAAATCGGGAGGTAAATGATTATTTTTTTCATGAGAGTGCCTTGAACTTATTTAAAGAAATAAACGCAAAGCACCCACTTTTCGTTCCGTGGGATATGATATAAATCACAATGTTAAGACGCAATTTCTCAACAAACATCAATGTTGTTGTATAGACACGGCCACGACAACCGGCGGGTAAACATGCCGTGTCTATACGATATTAAATTATAATTCTTTGAGGTCTTTATGAAGGGTAGTGAGCATATCTTTTGCATCACCGAAAACCATCAATGTATTTTCAAAACCGAATAATTCATTCTGGATACCTGCAAACCCGGGATTCATGGTTCGTTTGTTAACCAATACAGTTTTAGACTTGTCCACATCTAATATTGGCATACCATAGATTGGACTGGATGTGTCGTGACGTGCGGCAGGGTTTACCACATCATTGGCACCCAACACAATGGCCACATCGCATGTTTCAAATTCACCGTTGATTTCATCTAAATCTTTCAGCTGTTCGTAAGGAACATTGGCTTCAGCAAGTAGCACATTCATATGACCCGGCATACGTCCAGCCACAGGGTGGATGGCATACAAAACTTTTTTGCCCATGGATTCTAATTGTTCGCCTACTTCTCGAACCGCATGTTGAGCTTGAGCTACAGCTAACCCATAACCTGGCACCACAATCACTTTATCTGCTGCATCCAAAATCATGGCTGCTTCTTCTGTGGTGGAAGACTTAACGCTAATTTGTTTGGTTTCTCCATCACCTATTGGTTGTTCAAGTCCTACAGCACCGAAAATAACATTGGCTAAGGAGCGGTTCATGCCTTTGCACATGATATTTGTGAGGATTAATCCAGAAGCGCCCACCAAGGCACCGGCGATAATTAAGCCATTGTTCATGAGGACGAATCCTGTTGCAGCTGCGGCGACACCTGAATAGGAGTTTAATAATGATATTACTACAGGCATATCCGCGCCACCAATGGGGATAGTGAGTGTAATGCCAATCAATGCCGCCAGAATAACCAATCCATAAAAATAGGGATCTGTATCTCCCCCCATGACCGTATATATACCGAGTAAAACGATAGAAATGGCTATGAAGGCATTCATTATTTTTTGCCCTGGGAAAACAATGGGTTTGCCACTGATAAATCCCTGCAATTTACCGAAGGCGATAAAACTGCCGGTAAAAGTGAGGGTACCTACAAATACACTAATGGCAATTGTGGCCGCATTAAAGGTGGAAGGGTTTGCTGGGTTGAAATATTCAGCCGCAGCAACGAGTGCAGACGCACCACCACCGAAACCATTGAAGATGGCAACCATTTGGGGCATTTGGGTCATTTCAACTTTGATGGCAAAAAATGCTCCAATGACTGCACCAATAATCATACCGACTGCTATGGTTTGATAATCCATATTTCCGTCCGAAACAAGGGTAGCCACAATAGCGATAAGCATTCCTACTGAAGAAATTGCATTTCCTTTTCGGGCTGTTTTGGGTGAACTGAGTTTTTTGATTCCCAGGATAAACAGGATTGCGGCGAGGACGTAGGCGATATTTGTAAATTCCATTATTCTATTTCCGCTTAAACATTTTGAGCATACGATCTGTAACCATAAAGCCACCCACACAATTGATGGTGGCAAAAATTACAGCAACTAACCCCAACCACGTTCCCATTTCGCCGCCGACTTTTGTGGCGATTATCGCGCCGACGATTGCAATTCCGGAAATCGCATTTGAGCCTGACATTAGGGGTGTATGGAGTGTAGGGGGGACTTTCGTAATAATTTCAATTCCGACAAAAAGTGCCAGAATAAATACGGTAAAAATATTAATCATATCCATAATTGTTCCTTAAGAATTGCTCACCGCATCGCGAGTGGGTTCGTGGGTTATTTTTCCTTCATGGGTAAACATGGCACCGGAAATAATTTCATCTTCAAGATCGAATGTGAGTTCACCTTCTTTCATCATATAAGTGACAAAGGTAGAGACATTTTTAGCATAGAGTTGAGAAGCATGAACTTGCATAGTTGAGGGTAAATTGATTGTACCATCAATAATCACGCCATTGTGATTCACAATTTCATCACCTTGAGTTAACTCGCAGTTACCGCCATTTTCTGCCGCCAAATCCATAATAGCCGATCCCGGTTTCATTCCATTCACCATGTCGGTAGGAATGAGTAATGGTGCAGGTCGGCCTGGAATCAATGCAGTGGTAATGACCAAGTCTGATTTCGCAATATGATCTTTGATGAGTGCTTGTTGGCGTTGTTTATAATCATCGGAAGTTTCTTTCGCATATCCACCTTCACCCACGCCATCATCTGAATCTGATTCTACCTCTACAAATTTTGCACCCAGAGACTCAACTTGTTCCTTGACCTCAGGGCGAACATCAAATGCTTCTACTTGCGCACCCAATCTTTTGGCAGTGGCAATGGCCTGGAGTCCTGCAACGCCGGCGCCAAGGATGAGGACTTTTGCCGGTGGAATGGTCCCTGCAGCAGTCATGAGCAGGGGCATATAAACTGGAAGGTGAGCCGCACCCACTAAGACTGATTTATATCCGGCGATATTCGCCTGGGAACTGAGCGCATCCATACTTTGTGCTAATGTGGTTCGGGGAATAAGGTGCATAGAAAAACCGGTCATATTTTTATGCGCAAGTTTCTGAACCTGTTCTAATTCCCGTGTGGTTTGCATGAGAGAGACATAAGCTGCACCATTCGGAATCGCGTCCATTTCTTCTAATGTAGCGGGTGCGACTTTTAATACAATATCTACATTTTTGTATAAAGACGATATATCTGAAATGACTTCTGCACCTGCATCTTCGTAATCTTGATCGGAAAAAAATGAAGCTTCTCCGGCACCGGATTGAATCCGAACGGTTAATCCACTTTTAATTAATTCTTTAACCGTTTTTGGCGTGGCTGCCACGCGTTTTTCACCGGGTGTAATTTCCTTTAAAATAGCTGCAATCATATTATAATCCTGTTATTTCTTTTTAAAACAGTCGGCGAATTTAGGACGTCTTTATCCATTTTATGCAAATAGATTTCGGGATTTTTTATGAATGTCTGCCATAGGTAATTTTATGAATGCGATTTTATGGTATTATCTTAGTCGTTGGCCTATTTTTATCCGCCTGTGCCCCCACGATACACGTCATTGACAAATATCCATCGGAACAAAAAAAGACTGTAGAACTTGTGAAAGGTAAAGAGGATTCGGGGCGAATCGTTAAACGAATTGAATACTATTCAAACGGTGTAAAAAAATCTGAAACGGATATAAAAGACGGACGTAAAAGCGGCAAATTTGTTGGATTTTATAAAAATGGTGCTATTTCTACAACAGGAAAATATAAAGACGGACTAAAAACCGGGAAGTGGGAATGGACCGGACTCACAGGAAATATAGATTCAATTTTTACATATAAGAACAATATACGCCATGGGAAATCTATGACTTACACCGATGGCCAAATCATGATGAAGAGGGAATATACGTCCGGAAAATTGAACGGATATTTTGTGGAGTATTATCCCAATGGGAATAAAAAGGTTACTGGGAGTTATTGGAATAATCTACCCCACGGGAACTGGCTTTGGCGGAATGAAGATAAATCGAAGGAACGACTCATTGAATTTAATCGAGGCGTTAAGGATGGAGATATCCGTGTTTGGAGCGAAGGCGAGTTAGCTTTATCAGGGGGATTTAATTCGGATCAAAAGACAGGGACATGGAAATGGGTTCATTCCAAAAAGCAATTGGATTCTTTGGCCACATATAATAATGGCATATTAGATGGAACTTTCAAAGCGTGGTACCATAATGGTGAACCGGCGATTAAAGGAAATTTCATGATGGGAAATCCAGATGGTGAATGGCGGTGGTGGTCTGAGAATAAAACATTAGATTCACTCAAAACATTTAGGCAAGGTCAATTAAATGGATTGTCTGAATTTTATTATAGAAATGGTCAGTTAAAGCTATCGGCTTATTATCAGACTGATGAACTTCATGGTGAGGAACATTCCTATTTTGCATCGGGGCAGATTAAAACGAAAATGTCTTATCAGGCGGGGCAGAAAATGGGTCCTTACGAAAAGTGGACATCCAGCGCCAGACCAGAAGAAATGGGCAGCTATAGCCATGATAAACTGGATGGAATGGTTGAGCGTTGGTACACAACCGGTGCCCCCGCATCCATCACCAAATATGATAAGGGTGTTTTGGATGGTGTGATGAAAATATATTCCTTATCCAACATATTGAAGCGGGAGTTGTTTTACGAAAGCGGGGAGGAAATCGTTCGATTTGAATATCATGATAATGGCAGGTTCAAACGGATAAGTATTTTGAAAGATGCAGAACCCATTTATGAAAGAAATTGGAACAAATTGGGCGTTGAAACCACAGACGAAAAATATATTGTCGGTACAAAATTGGAAAGTGAATTTTATTTATCGGGTTTTTTGAAATATGAATGCACCTATAAACGGGGTGGAAAGCATGGCGTAGAATGGTGGTTTGATGAAAATCATCAACCCTCTCAAATCAATATTTATTATTTAGGAGAAAAAATTCTTAATCATGATTTATCGGAAAATGATGAAAAAACTGAATAATTAATTTTCACATTAAATCCTTTATTAATTCGCTTTAAGTGTTAATTTTCCTCCATGATACAAAATAAATACACAATTATTTCAGGTATTAAATCCATGAAGAACCAACTTACGCGCCGTTTTCATGGAGAAGTCATTGGTATATTTGGTTCTTACGCCAGGGATGAAGCCACCCAAAAAAGTGACTTAGATATACTGGTAAGGTTTAATGAAAATGCCACCTTAATAGACTTAGTCGGTATGAGTCAGTATTTGGAGTCCAAATTAAAATGTAACGTAGATATTCTTTCGGATAAAGCAATGAAAAAGGAATTTGAGCCTTATATAAAAAATGACCTGATTGCTATATGAAGCGTGATCCTAATTTGTATCTTAATGATATTCTTGAATCTTGTCATTGGATAAATAAATTTATTGATGGACTTGATTTTGATCAGGTTTTGTTTGATGAAAAAACACGTAGTGCTGTTGTACAAAAAATCGAGATTATCGGTGAAGCATCTAAAAATATTCCAGAAGAATTAAAACAAAGATCCCCTGAAACTCCATGGAAAGAAATCGCTGGAATGAGAGATAAATTAATCCACGCATATTTCGGAATTGATTATAAATTGCTTTGGGAAACTGCAAAAGAGTTTATACCCAAATTGTCTAAAACAGTAAAAATGTTAAAAGAATATAAATCTGAATAAGTAATTATTCTAATTCGGGCATCGTTTATATTAATATTTGTTATTTAGGAATTTTTTTTCTTTAGTCATGATTTATTAGGAAATAATGAAACCAGTAAATAAAATTCATGAATTAGTGTAATTTCGTCGCCTATGGAAAAACCAATTATCGCAAAAATCATGTTATTTATCATTCCTGCGGGAACAATTATTGCGGGTATTGTTATCGGATGGCTGTTTAAAAGGTTCATCCAGCATCGCCTGAAAAAAATTACTGAAAAAACAGAATGGAAAGGTGATGATGTTATATTTGATGCCATCGAATCCCACATTGTATTGTGGTTCTTTTTAGCTTCACTCAATATGGCTTCTACCAGTTTACCTTATATCAGTGACAATTATCTGGCCTATTTAAGTAAAATTATTATTGCGGTCCTGATTCTTTCAGTCACCTTAGCTGCATCCCGTATTGGTGTGGGGCTCTTGAATTATTGGGCTGAAAGACAAGGAACAAACCTGCCATCCACAACGATTTTTGTAAACTTGGCGAGAATCCTTATTATTTCTGTTGGTGTACTGGTCATTCTTCAATCATTAGGTCTATCGATTACCCCTTTCCTCACTGCCCTGGGTGTGGGTGGCTTGGCCATTTCTCTGGCATTGAAAGATACCCTTTCGGATTTTTTCGCAGGACTTCATATCCTCCTGTCACAAAAAGTAAAACCGGGTGATTTTGTAGAAATAGACTCAGGGCATATGGGTTATGTGAGAAATATCACCTGGCGCCATACCACTTTAATGGAACGGACTAATAATATTGTAACCATTCCAAATGCAAAGGTATCTGCAGCCATTGTTAAAAACTATGATAAGGGCGACCCCAGTTTTTCTGTCCGTGTTGCATTGGGTGTGTCTTATGATAGTGATTTGGAGCATGTGCTCAAGGTGACTGAAGCGGTTGCTGAAAGCGTTGTTCAAGATGTGGATGGGGCGAAAAAAGATTCTCCTGCCGTGGTACGATATTTTGAGTTTGCGGACTCCAGTGTGAATATAAAGGTCTATTTCCGTGGATTGAAATATGGTGATCAACATACGATTATTGATACATTTATTCGGCGGATACATAAGCGATATGATGACGAAGGTATTACTATTCCATTCCCAATTCGAACCTTAATTCACCAAAACCAACCCCAGTGAAAACATGGATTATAACCGGTGCGATTCTCATGGCGCTGGCTGTGGTATTGGGAGCATTTGGTGCCCATGGACTTAAAAGCAGGGTCTCCCCGGAAGATTTAGTCATTTTTGAAACAGGCGTTCGATATCATTCAATCCATGCACTTGGATTGATTTTTTTGGGTATTATGGGTTTTCATTATCAAGCAGAAGTGATTCAAATTCCCGCTGTATTATTATCGGTAGGTATCCTGATATTTTCCGGCAGTTTGTATATTTTAGTTTTATCGGGTATTCGGTGGATGGGCGCCATTACGCCATTGGGCGGTGTTGCATTTATTGCTGGATGGCTTTTACTCGCATATCGATTGATTAAATCTTAATCATCATTTAACAATGAGCAGTTCTAAACGTGTTTTAAGAACATTTGACGCCACATCTATGGTGACGGGCAATATGATTGGGTCCGGTATTTTTCTATTGGCTGGGTATGCGGCTGCGCCAGTCCCAGATGGATTTACATTGATTATGGCTTGGGTTGGCGGTGGTATAATGGCATTATTGGGTGCTTTTGCTATTGCGGAGCTTTCGACACGATTTCCTGATACGGGGGGTGATTTTCTATACCTTCATCGGGTGTATGGCCCATTCCCGGCATTTTTGTATGGATGGATGAGTTTGGTTATTTTTGAAACAGGCTCCATTGCAGTTTTAGCTCTTTTTTCGGCTAAATATACCCAACAGTTTTTTCCCGCCTCACAGGCGTTGTCAGTTCCCTTATTGGCATCAATCCTGGTGTTATTCTTTTCCGGAGTCCATTGTCTCAAAGTTGAAGTCGGTTCCCGTTTTCAATCCATTTTAACTGTGATTAAAATTTTGGGTATTTTTCTCATGGTTTATTTTTTATTTGGCGGTGATGCCTCATCAGTGCCAGTAGCTTCCTCTTCATCGGCCAGTGATAATCCATTTATGGGTTTTTCTCGTGCATTGATACCTATATTTTTTGCCTATACCGGCTGGAATGTGGCCGGGTATATTGGGGGAGAAATTAAAAACCCTCGAAAAACTTTACCCCGAGCTTTGATTGGGGGCACATTAATTACAACGATTATTTATGTAATTGTAAACCTTGCATTTTTGAAATCCGTGGGTTTAGAAGGAATTCAAGGACAAGAAATGGCGCCACTCATTGCTTTAGAAGCTGTGGGTGCGGGGCAGTGGACGACATTCTTATCACTACTCATTTTTATCAGTGTGGCCAGCTCTTTATCCATTACGATTCAAACTGCAGGAGCAAGGGTGATTCAGGCCATGGGTGAGCAGGGCGTATTTTTTCAATTTACAGCTCAGACACATAAAAAGTATAAAACGCCAATCAATGCCATTCTGGTTCAAGCCTTTTGGGCGATTGTCCTCATGTTTGCTTTAGATATTGAAAGTTTGGTGGATTCTGCTACGGTGGTCATGATTATGTTCTCTGCCCTTTCAATTTCCACCTTAATAAAGGTGAATTATGCGAAAGGTGGGTTAAAGGGAAATAGTGATATTTATAAGACACCATTCTTTCCCTTAGTCCCTGTGGCTTACATCGTGAGTGCAATTTTTGTTAGTTGGGGCGTAATTCAATTCCATTTATCTATGGGAAGTCTATTGCCTGTTTGGGGATTGGGATTTTTGGTTTTTGGAAGTATAATTTATTTCATATGGAAAAAATGGATAGTAAATGAGTAAAATAAAAGACAGTGCATTGGCAGGCCAAGGTCGCAAACTGTTAGACTGGGCCCAGGGGAATATGCCCGTATTGGCCACTGTTCGCAGCCGGTTTGAAAAAGAAAAACCGTTGGCAGGGTTAAAAATAGGTGTCGCATTACATTTCGAAAAAAAGACCGGCGTACTTATAGAAACTTTAGCAGCGGGCGGTGCAGACATTACCATTTCTTCCTGCAATCCTTTGACGACGGATGATTCAGTTGCAGCCGCACTCAGTGACAAAATGAATGTCTATGCCTGGACAGGCCAAACAAAAACGGAATATTATAATTGCCTGGATGAAGTGATTGCATCCAAGCCCAATATTACCATAGATGATGGATGTGATTTAATCCATCTTCTCCATACAAAATATACAGAAAAACTATCCACCGTTATTGGCAGTTGTGAAGAAACCACCACAGGTATCGTTCGTTTAAAAGCCATGGAAAAAGATGGTGTGTTAAAAGTGCCAGTTATGGCGGTCAATAATGCATATTCTAAACATTTGTTTGACAATCGATATGGGACGGGGCAATGCGTGATTGAAGGAATTTTGAATGCCACCAATATTTTAATTGCAGGCAAGACTGCGGTGGTGGTGGGATATGGATGGTGCGGTCGAGGTATAGCAGATCGATTAAAGGGTTTGGGCGCAAGGGTGATAGTTGTAGAAATCGCCGGTTCTATTGCAGAAGGTCCTTCGGGATATCACAGGGCATTAGAAGCCATGTATGATGGTTTTTCTGTTATGTCTATGACAGATGCAGCACCTTTAGGGGATTTATTTATTACAGCCACGGGCAATAAACATGTGATTTCTGTAGATCATATTCAGCACATGAAGGATGGAGCCATGTTGGCCAATTCAGGCCATTTTAATCAGGAAATTGATGTGGATGGACTGGAAAAAATCGGCAAGAAAAAAGAAGTCATCACAAACGTGGCACAGTATGAATTAGGTAATGGCCGAAACATTATTGTTTTGGCTGATGGTCGTTTGGTGAACTTAGCTCAGCCCACAGGACAAGGGCATCCAATCGAAATCATGGATGGAAGTTTTGGCGTGCAGGCATTATGTGTGGAATATCTTGCCAAAAATGGGACTAATATGAAAGCAGGCGTTTTTGATGTACCTGAATCAATTGATTGTGAAGTAGCAAAAATCGCCCTGGAGTCCCAGGGAATACAATTAGAAGCACCCACAGAGGCGCAAATAAATTATAGTGAATCTTGGGAGGAAGGAACCTGATGCATATAAAAATGAAACCATTTAATGCAGAAGTAAAGGCTATGTACGAAAATCATGGTCATTTTCATGATGGAGATGCAGGATTGGATTTATTCGTCATTAATGAACAAACAATTATAGCCGGGGAATCCACATTGATTCATTTGCAGATTTCATGTGAAAATATGGAAAATAAATCTTACTTGATCATGCCCCGATCCAGTATTGCCAAAACGCCCTTGCGGTTAAGTAATTCCATTGGTTTGATTGATGGTGGCTATCGCGGTGAAATTATGGCGGCGGTGGATAATATTAAGACCGAAGATTATACGGTAGAACCGGGTCAGCGTTTATTTCAACTGGTGGCCATGGATGGATCGCCCATTCATTTTGAATTGGTGGATGAATTATCGGAGACCACCCGTGGATCCGGAGGTTTCGGCAGTACAGGGAAATAACCCCTCCATCTTGTCATACCTGATCGTCTCCACCTCCCGGTATGACACCTATTTTTCATTAACTTCTCTCATTGCTGTCATACCGGAATTTTCGAAGAAAATGTCCGCCTGAAAGAATGGGTGAGTAGTCGAGAAAATAGGCGGTTTGGTTTTATGTCTACACCATTTGGTATTGAAAAAAATGGCTATGTTTCATAAATCTACTGAATTAGTCATGATAAATACCCACCAAGATATTCAACACCTACGGCGTTATTTTCCTTTTCTTATTCTTTTCTATAAACATTTGACTCCTCTGGAGTCCGCTACAATTAATGAATCCCGCCCTCCCGTTTGTATGGAGCAGGCTGGGGGAAGACTTAATCCCACATCACAATTCTATTTTCCCCTTTCTTTGAAACATGAATCATAATTACGTAATTTTCATGTGGGAATAGAAATGGATTACAATAGAATAGAAAAAGAATGTTTTTGGGATATGGATATCTCTGCCTCAGAATTTAAACGAATTATTCATGGCAAGGACACACGTATGAAAAAAGTCATTCTTGAAAAAATATTACTCAATAGTTCAAGGGTGATTTTGGATTTCAATCATTTTAATATTGAAGATATAAAGGAATTTTTAAATAGTTTTGAAATTCCGACGTTTAACCGGGAATATGTGTTTAGGCGAAAAAATTTAGCAGATGTCTATTTCTGCAATAAAGAATTATTAATCGACGAGCTAAAATGGGCCATATAGATTATAAAGAACTGTATGAATTACAGGATGATATTTTAGCCTCTGTTTTTGCAGTCGAAAATGAGTTTTATTTGACAGGTGGTACTTGTTTGAGTCGTTTTTACAAAGAGATGAGATATTCTGATGATCTGGACTTTTTTACACATCAGTCGGGTAGATTTAGCTTCGCAGTTAAAAATATAAAACAGGCGTTGGATAAAAAATTTAAAATATTCACCGAAGTGGATTCAAAAGACTTTATTCGATTTAAAGTAGATAATTTATTACAGGTAGATTTTATAAATGATATTTCGAAGCGACATAAAGATGTGGTTGTGACCGAAGAAAATTATATTATAGATAATGTTGAAAATATACTCAGTAATAAAATTACAGCCATTATGGGTAGAGATAACCCAAAAGACATATTTGATATATATTTAATTCATAAATACTATACCTTTTCGTGGATGGAAATTCTTGAATCCGCCCATGAAAAAGCACAGTTTAATCAAGATGAATTAATCATTAAATTAAAAAGTTTCCCCAGTCACTTATTGAAAAGTTTAAACATTATAGATCTGAGTATTTTAGGAGAGTTTGACAATGAATTTCCATTGGTTATTCAAGAAATAAGCCAACATTAATTCATTCCTTTTTTTTACCATGATAATATTTTCCTGATCTCTGTTTCTATTTGACTCAACAATGATTGAAAAAAGTGGCTATGTTCCATAAATCTACTGAATTAGTCATGATAAATATCCACCAAGATATTCAACACCTACGGCGTTATTTTCCTTTTCTTATTCTTTTCTATAAACATTAGACTCCTCTGGAGTCCGCTACAATTAATGAATCCCGTCTGCCCTGTAATGAATTTACGAATGTATCGGGGTAGGGATTATATGTTTATAGAATACGATTTAAAAAAAGAACCCCATCGGGGTTCAACAAAATGGTATAAACAGTATTCAAAAACAGTTCATTGTTAGAACATAGCCAAAAAAATCTAATGTCAGTCTGGATCCCGGATATCTTTCAGATTCCGGCCTGCGCCCTCCCGTTTGTAGGGCGCAGGCTGTAATGACAAAAGTGGGGGGCAAAAAAATGGGGGAAGGGGTTGCAATTTCGCTAAATGCACTCCTCTCACCGCTGTCATACCGGAAATTTTGCAAAAATTAACCGGTATCCAAAACCATCATTGTTTTATCTCAAAATAAACTTCAATGGAATGACTTAGCCAAGGTTAGTTTTTTGTCTACACCATTTGTGATTGAACAATAGCGAATGTCACTCTGGATCCCGGATATCTTTCAGATTCCGGGATGACAAAAGGTTGGGATGACAAAAGATGGTGGTAAGGATTAGAGTTTTCGTCAATAACCCTCTCATTACTGTCATACCGGAATTTTCGAAGAAAATGTCCGCCTGTCCGACCGTCAGCCTGAAAGAATGGGTGAGTTGTCGAGAAAATAGGCGGAGTATCCAAGACTACCATTGTTTTTTCTCAAAACAAACTTCAATGGAATGGTATAAGTTGGGGAAAGATGAAAACTGAAAATATAGAATTTGTGAATAAAATCACTCATTAGCACTCTAATAGAGTGACTGCTAAAATAGATTGAAATATCTTATAAATAATATATAAATTCCGTGCTGCATAAATGCAGTAAAAGAAGATTTTAATTAATAAAAAAAATAGGAGAAAGCGAAATGGCTCTAAACATTAAGCCTTTGGCTGACCGTGTTGTTGTTGAATCTGCTCCGGCAGAAGAAATGTCCACTGGTGGCATTATTCTTCCCGATACAGCTCAGGAAAAACCACAACAAGGTACAATCGTTGCAACGGGTCCCGGAAAAGTCAGTGACGCGGGAACAACCATTGCAATGGAAGTAAAGAAGGGTGACAAAATTCTATACGGTAAATATAGCGGTACAGAATTCGCCTTTGAAGGAACTGATTATCTTATCATGCGCGAGAGCGATATTCTCGCAATCTTATAAGGAGTAGATGAATTATGGCTAAAACAATCTCATATGATATTGAGGCACGTACAGCCTTAAAAGCCGGTGTGGACAAGCTTGCCAATGCGGTAAAAGTCACACTTGGGCCTAAAGGACGTAACGTTGTTATTGAGAAAAAGTTTGGTGCACCCACCATTACCAAAGATGGTGTTACAGTGGCCAAAGAAATTGAATTAGAAGACAAATTAGAAGATGTGGGCGCACAAATGGTTAAAGAAGTGGCCTCTAAAACATCAGATGTGGCCGGTGACGGAACCACGACAGCAACTGTACTTGCGCAAGCATTGGTTGCTGAAGGTCTAAAAAATGTAACTGCAGGTGCAAATCCAATGTCCATCAAACGGGGTATTGATGCAGCAGCAGGGTCTGTCATTGAATCTTTGAAAAAACAAAGTAAAGATCTTCCCGATGCAGAACAAATTGCAAATGTCGGTTCTATCTCTGCCAACAATGACCGTGAAATTGGTGATAAAATTGCCGAAGCCATGGACAAAGTGGGTAAAGATGGTGTCATCACCGTAGAAGAATCCAAAACAGCTGAAACGTTTTTGGAAACAGTAGAAGGGATGCAATTTGACCGTGGTTATTTGTCTCCTTACTTTGTGACAAATTCTGATAATATGGAAGCTGAATTGGAAGATCCATACCTCTTGATTTATGACAAGAAAATCACCAATATGAAAGATTTACTTCCTTTATTGGAAAAAGTCGTTCAAACGGGTAAACCAGTGATGATTATTGCTGAAGATGTAGAAGGGGAAGCTCTGGCTACGTTGGTTGTGAATAAATTACGCGGCACATTTAAAGTTCTGGCTGTGAAAGCACCTGGATTTGGTGATCGCCGTAAAGCTATGTTAGAAGATATTGCTGTATTAACCGGTGCAACTGTCATCTCTGAAGATGCAGGTTATAAACTGGAAAATGCCACATTAGAATATCTGGGTACATGCAAACGAGTGGTTTCGGATAAAGATAACTCTACCATCGTTGGTGGTAGCGGTGCTTCGGATGCCATTAAAGGTCGCATTAACGAAATCAAAGTTCAGATCGAAAAAACTTCATCTGACTATGATCGTGAAAAACTGCAAGAACGCTTGGCTAAATTGTCCGGTGGTGTTGCGGTGATTAATGTAGGTGCTGCCACAGAAGTGGAAATGAAGGAAAAGAAAGCACGTGTTGAAGATGCATTACACGCAACTCGCGCAGCGGTAGAAGAAGGTATTATTCCTGGTGGCGGTGTTGCGCTGCTTCGGGCTGTTCCTGCATTGGATAAAGTAAAAGTGGATGATGAAGAAGCGGTAGGTGTGGACATTATGCGACGTGCATTAGAATCTCCCCTTCGTCAGATTTGTGAAAATGCCGGCGTTGAACCTTCCATTATTGCGCAAGCGATTCGTGATGGTAAGGGTGACTATGGTTATGATGCTCGTACTGGTGAATATGTTAGCATGTTCAATGCTGGCATTATTGATCCGACTAAAGTAGCTCGAGTCGCTGTGGAAAATGCTTCCTCTATAGCTGGAATGATCCTGACGACGGAAGCAGCTGTGACTGAACTTCCTGAAAAGGATGCGCCAGCAATGCCTCCGATGGACCCAGGCATGGGCGGCATGGGCGGTATGATGTAATTTGAGGATATCCTCATTTTTCTTGAAAAGCCTCTCTCGGGAAACCGAGAGGGGCTTTTTTTTATTCTTTATTTAACTTCTCATTACAGGAGGTGTCGTCCTGTTAGAGTAATGATAGGGCCCATTTTATTTTTAAAAATCAAGATCGGCCATCATCCTTGATCGTGAAATACTCGTAAATTGTTGTGTCCGTGATGTTCAAATCTGAAACCCTCATAATGTAAATCCGACCGGGCAATTAGGTTAATGAGTTTCCCACCTTATATCTTTCAATCCATATTGAAAAATATCTATTCCCTGCCTTGACTCACGAAGATAGTCTCGAGTAAATTCTTTGTCTAATGGGCATCATTCGATTAAAAAATATGCAGTTTTATGGGTTCCACGGTGTAAGTGAATCTGAAAAACATTTGGGCGGGCGCTTCGAAATAGACTTAGAAATGAATCTATCTTTGAAAGAAGCTTGTACGACAGATGACTTAACAAAAACCATAAATTATGAATCGATTTACCAGACAGTGGATGCCTGCGTAAAAAAGGATAAATTCTACCTGATTGAAGCATTGGCGAATTCTGTCGCACACGATATATTATTAAACCATCCCATTGATTCATTAATCGTCAAGGTCCGGAAACCGCATGCACCAGTTCGGGGCGTACTTGATACGGTAGAGGTAGAGATTATGCGGACCCAAAAAGATTATGTCTGAATTCGTTTACCTTGGATTAGGGTCTAATATAGGTGATCGTGAAACATATTTATTTTCAGCCATAACCGCATTAGATGTAAGAGAAGATATCCAAGTCAAAAGAACAGCTTCTATATATGAAACCGATCCACTGTATAATTCAGATCAACCCTTATTTTTGAATACGGTTGTGGAACTTTCGACCGGTTTAGATCCGGAAGAAATGCTGCAGGTGTGTAAAGGAATTGAACTTATGTTAGGCCGTCCTGAGAATCATGAAAAAAATACACCCAGGGTCATTGATATAGATATTCTCGCTTATGAAACGAAAATGGTTGAATTAAGCCATTTAATCATTCCACATCCTGGGTTATTCTCCCGTAAGTTTGTCCTTGTTCCATGGGCTGAACTGGCACCGGAATTCACGGTCCAGGGAAGTGGAAAAACTGTTTCAGAATTACAATTATTATGTCCGGATAATTCCAATGTTCGGCTTCATCATTTGGAAAAAACTGCATGAGAAATTTATACTATGTTGCTATAGAAGGTACAATCGGTGTGGGAAAAACAAGTTTGGCTAAATTGCTGGCAGACCGGTTAAGTGCCAAATTAATTTTAGAAACATTTGAGGATAATCCCTTCTTGGCTGACTTTTACGAAGATCCGGAAGCACATGCATTTCAGACCCAGTTATGGTTCCTACTTCAACGGTATCAACAGCAGCAGGATCTTCGCCAAGTGGATATGTTTCATAATTTAATTATTACAGATTATATGTTTGTAAAGGATCGTCTTTTTGCTTCATTAAATTTACAGGAAAAAGAAATGTCGCTTTATGATACCGTGGCTAATATGATGGAGCGGAATGTGATTCATCCTGATTTGGTAATTTTTCTGCAGGCAGATACGGATACCTTGATGCGGAATATTTCCCGCCGCGGCAGGGAATATGAAAAAAATATATCCGAAGATTATATCGATGCATTGAACCAAGTGTATAACGAATATTTCTTTCGCTATCAGGATACGCCTCTGGTGATTATCAATACCAACAATATTGATTTTGTCCATAATGATGGCGATCTTGACGAGGTAATCAATTATATCAGGCAACCGGTGACCGGAACCAAATTTTTCAACCCAACCACCGGTTTATAAATATGATCCGAATTTTGATTTATGGAACATTAGCTTATTTAGCTTACGTATTGTTTAAAAAAACGAAATTGATTTCAAAGCAAAATCAAAATTCCGTAAAAGGAAAAGAGTCATATAAAAATTTGGATATTAAGGATGCTGATTTTGAAGATATCAATACAGAGGAGGATGAATGAGTTTTTTAGTAAAATTTTTAAAGGGAAATTGTGAGTGTACACAGATTGGCCTATTGATATTGCGGATACTCCCGGGATATTTTTTATTAACCAATCATGGATGGGACAAAATAACTCACCCAGAAAAATGGGCCGGCTTGGGAAGTGCAGTGACGAAGTATTTTGGCGTTATCGATTTTTTAAGTCCAACGTTCGGATTTTTAGGCGCATTTTCTGAATCTGTTTGCGCGGGATTGGTGTTGATTGGGTTATTCACACAACCGGCGGCGGTCTTGGCGGCTGGTACCATGTTTTTTGCGGCGATGTATCACATTACGGGGACAGGTAATCCTGAAAGTGCATTAATTTATATGACTATTTTCGCAGCGATTGCAGCCGCAGGGCCGGGAAAGTATAGCATCGACAAAATATTCCTCTCAAAGACTGAGGACTGATGCAGGCAGCCCGAATTCATTCGCATGGCGGCCCTGAAGTCCTTCAGGTTGAATCCATTCCCGAACCGGAATCGAAGGCTGGGGAAGTGATCGTTCAAATCAAAGCAGCCGCATTGAACCATTTAGATATTTGGGTCCGCCGGGGAATTCCCGGCGTACCATTACCCATGATTTTGGGAAGTGATGGTGCGGGTGTAATTTCAGCGAAAGGTGACGGTGTTACACAGGTTTCGATTGGTGATGCAGTTTGTATTCAACCATTAACCTATTGCGGTCATTGCCGTTTTTGTAAGCGTGGGCGGGAAAATTATTGTGATAATATGGGCATTTTGGGAGAGAGCCAGGATGGAACCCAATGCGAATATATTGCAGTACCTGAAAGAAATGTCCGGTTGAAACCGGCCCATTTATCCTTCGAAGCGGCCGCAGCATTTCCCTTAACCGCCCAAACGGCTTATACCATGCTGGTTCGCCGAGCTAAAATAGAACCGGGGGAGACTGTTTTTATATGGGGTGCCGGTTCAGGTGTGGGAACCATGGCCATCCAAATTGCTAAAGCAAAAGGTTGCCGAATCATTACTACGGGGGGGCATAAGGGAAAACGTGTCCACGCTACAAATTTAGGTGCTGATTTGGTATTGGATCATTATCAGGATGATATTGCAAAATTGGTGCAAGAATTCACGGATGGTTGTGGAGCAGATGTTGTGTTTGAACATGTGGGAAAAGCCACATGGGAGGCCAGTTTACGTATGTTGGCAAAGGGGGGTCGATTGGTGACTTGCGGTGCAACCACGGGACCAAAAGTTGAAATCGATGTTCGCCATTTGTTTTTTAAGCAGCATACAATACTAGGATCAACCATGGGTGATGTTGCTGCTTTTGATGATTGTTTATCTCTTGTTTCTGATGGCAGAATTAAACCGATTGTGGATAAAGTATTTTCTTTGAGTGATATCAAACAGGCCCATGAATATTTGGAAAAGAGTGAACAAATTGGTAAAGTCATTCTGTTACCGGATTGAAATACAATAAACATATATTTATCTGCATCAATGAGCGAAGTAAAGATAGTCCCAAGGGTGATTGTACCCGGAAAGGCGGTCAGGAAATTCGCCTGCGTTTTGTCCAACTCATTAATAAATATGGCTTGAAAGGGAAAGTTCGCGCAAATAAAAGTGGGTGTCTGGATGCCTGCGAAATGGGAGCTGCAGTTGTAATTTATCCCCAGGGGATATGGTACACAAAAGTAGCATTAGAAGATGTGGAGGAAATTTTTAAATCATCAGTGTTGGGCGACGAAATAGTTGATCGAATTGCCTCAACACAGGAAACTTGGGACGAATTGAAACGTATCAGGAATAAATAGCGGGTAGAAAAATGAAAAAAATAATTTTAATTGCATGTTTTGGATTTATGGTTTCCATTGGAAATGCCCAAATGAAAAAAGGAATCGGGCCCATGTTGGGAACCCGGGGATATGGTATTATTTTTTCAGGCCAATGGCAAATTAAACCAAATATAATAACCGGATTTGAAACACGGTTTTATGATATTAAGAATGATTCAGAACTTCCGGGGTATAATCGATTTACGGGTCAAACACTGAATGTGGGTGACAAAGCATTATTTATGCTACCTATTTTCGGTACGATAAAATGGTTACCCTTCGAAGGGAAAATTGCGAATAATTTTTCCCCGTTTACCAGTATAAAACTTGGCCCCATTTTGGCTGTGGATGGTAAAGAAGATTCCAGGAAATTTTCTGAACGATGGGGGAAAGCCGGCACGATTGTAACCTACGGAGTGCAGGTTGCATTTGGTGTTTCATTTCTTCAAATGGGTGGGAGTACTATTTCCCCATCCATCGGGTTCGAATACCTTCCCATGGGGCAAGAAGTGGATGGACGCAATAATTATAATGGTACGGTTGTAAATATTACATTCACATTTGGAAACAGCCGCCGCTGATGGAAGAACATTATTTCTACCTCCCCTCGGAATATTTAAACCAAAATCAATTCACCCTCTCTAAAGAAGAATCACAACATTGCCTGAAATCCCTCCGGGGAAAAGAAGGGGATAGCTTATGGTTATTGGATGGGCAGGGAACAGCATATGAAGGGACCATTTCACGAATCAATGGTCAATCTGTTACGGGTATGATTCAGCAAACATATCCGAATTATGGTGAATCGGATTTCGAGATTCATTTGGCCATTGGTCTTATTAAAGGAAATCGAATGGACTTCGTACTGGAGAAAGGTACTGAATTGGGCGTGAAATCTATTCAGCCCCTTTTACTGGATCGCTGTGTGAAAAATAAACTGAATATGGATCGTGCCAATCGAATCGTCATTTCCGCAGCTAAACAATCAGGTCGAAGCTTTTTTCCACATGTGCATGATCCCATTGACTTAACACATTGGCTTGATTATTACAGGGACAGCCATAAAATAGTTTGCCATATTTCGCGGAAGAAATCATTATTAAATGCGTTGGGAAAAGAACGAAAAAATTGTTGTATTATGATTGGACCTGAAGGCGATTTTTCTGAAAGGGAACTGAATCAAATGGCCCATGCCCAAGTGGATTTTGCATCATTGGGTTCGAGGCGGTTACGGAGTGAGACTGCAGTTTTGATGGCTATTTCAAACTTGAATCAACTTATGGGAAATTGATGATGAATGATTGTTTATTTTGCAAAATGATTGCAGGAGATATTCCCTGTGATATTGTATATGAGAATAAAACTATATTGGCTTTTCGGGATATTGACCCAAAGGCACCCACCCATATTTTGGTGATTCCGAAAAAGCATGTTCGATCCATAAATGAACTGAATGAGTCGGAGCAAAATTTGGCAGGAGAATTATTACTGACTGCAAAAAAAATAGCTGAGGATGAAGGAATTGATGAATCCGGTTTTCGCACTGTGTTTAATACAAATTCAGACGGAGGCCAGACGGTGTTTCATATCCATATGCATATTCTGGGTGGCCGGAAAATGACCTGGCCGCCGGGTTGACTTTTTTGAACCGATCCCTATAGTTTTCCCCTTAGAAAATCATTAGATTCCCCGACCTCTTTATCCTCGGAAATGTATATATCAGAACTTAAAATTCATGGCTTTAAATCTTTCGCCAAAAAAGAAAAACTCAAATTTGGTGAAGGTGTAACCGTTATTGTTGGACCCAATGGTTGTGGTAAAACCAATATTGTAGATGCGATTCGCTGGGTTCTGGGTGAACAGAAATATTCTGTACTTCGTTCCAGCAAAATGGGGGATGTGATTTTTAATGGCGCAGATGGATTAAAACCACTTTCTGTTTGTGAAGCATCTCTTACCGTTCATAACAATCGAGGGAAACTACCTGTAGAATATAATGATATTGAAATTGGACGCCGTATTTATCGAAATGGCGATTCGGAATATTTCTTGAACCGAACCCCGTGCCGATTAAAAGATATTCACGATTTATTTGTGGATACGGGCATGGGCGCTGATGCTTATTCCGTTATTGAATTAAAAATGATTGAGCAAATTCTTTCCGAAACGGATGATGACCGTAAGCGCATGTTTGAAGAAGCGGCAGGGATTAATAAGTACAAACAGCAGCGCCGATCTGCCTTAAGAAAATTTGATGCTGTCAGACAGGATTTGGAACGGGTGGATGATATTGCCATGGAAGTTGAACAAAAAGTGAATGGGCTAAACCTGCAATTGAAACGGTTCAAACGTCATGAAAAATTATCAGATGAACTCAAAGAAAAAGAGTTAGGGTTAGCTTTTATTCGAGTTCATGACTATGATTCAGAAATGCGTCCTTTGCGCCAGCGGGTGTTAGAATTCACACACCTAAAGGATGAAAAAGCTTCGGATACTTCCCAACACGAAAAGGAATTAAATCGCCTTAAGAATATTTATAGCCAACAGCAAATCGAACTGAATTCTCTTCAATCCGCATTGCGGGAGATGGAGGAAAAACGTGAATCCGTTCGAAATAACGTTTTGATTTGGTCCGAACAGGATAAAGCGAAAGACGCAACGATTCAACGATTAAATCGGGAGTCCGAAAGTAATGCAGAGAAAAAAGTTCGACTTAAAGGTCAAATCAAAAATCATGAAAATGAAATATTAATTTTAGCCCCCCAGGTTGATGCGCAGTTAAAAAAATACAAATCCAAAAAATCGGAATTTGAAGTTGGTGAGAGTCGGTATAAAAAATCTCAGGAATCCGTAGAAAAATCTCAATCTGATCGATGGGAAGCTCAGCGCAAATTGGCTGATGATCGATCTCTATTAGATCGCACCTTATCGCTGGTCAAAGAGAAAAATAACACAATTTCGCGATTGAATGATAAAATATCAAAAATTGAAATCAGTCAAAAGGATCAAAGCAAGGAACAAAAAGAATTAGAATCAAGAAAAACCCATCTGAAAAAAACAGTTGAAAAAGTTCAATTAAAACTAAATAAAGCGCGAGAATTACTCAAAGCCAACCAAGAGAAAGAATCCGCATTGATCATGGAAATTCATGGCGGAAAATCCAAACTGGAATCCCTCCAGTCTCAAGCTGATTTTTATCAAGAGTTGGTTGAACAAAAAGAGGGATATCCTGAAGGCGTCCAAACTGTATTAAAATCACCAAACGATTACCCGGGCATTATCGGGACGGTTGGAGAGCTGTTCCAGATAGAAGAAAAATATGACGCCGCGTTTCAAAGTGCTTTAGGAGATTGGGCTCAATGTCTGGTGGCTGAGAATCGGGAATCTGCCTTAGAAGTTATGGATTTAGCTCGTTCTCAAAAAATTGGAAATCTATCCATTTTACCCCTGAAAGAATTAAGCAAGTTATCATCTAAACAAACCAAAGTGCCCAGCGGAAATGGAATTGTTGGGAGTGGCGCGGGATTATGCGGTGCTGCTCAAAAAGCAAAAGATCTTGCCAATGTCCTTTTAGGAAACCTTTTGGTTGTTGACGATCTAAATGAAGCCTTAAAAAACCATGATTTAGATGGGTGGGATATAGTGGATTTGAATGGTGCCTTTTCAGGGAAAAATTATGTCCTGAAATATCACGGTAAAAATGGGGAAGGCAGTCTCCTTGGCCGTCAGAATAAAATTGAAGCTATCAAACAGTCGATGGAAAAAATTGACAACATGGTTGGACGTAAAGAAAAAGCACTTGTTGGACTTGTAAAAAATGTTGAAGCTCAATCTTCCCAGTCAAAATCACTGGGGGACGAACTGGAAAATATATCCTTTGAACTGAACAACGTTGAAACAGCCTTGATTCGAAATCACTATAGTCAATCCCAGGCATTAGAAACATTAAAAGGACATCATGATGAAGTGAATGATACGGTTCAAATGATTGAGGACCTTAAAGCATCTATTCAAAAACTGGAACCTGGATTAGAAAAGGGAAATGCGGTCGTTGAAAAACTCAAATCGATTGCGGAACAAGCGTCGAAAATATTGGTCAAAGTGCAGGCAGAACGGGATAATATCCAACAGGAAGTGCAGGAATTGAGAATATCATTACTCAATTTTGAGAATAAGCGAGATAATTTGAATTTCCAAAAACGTGTGGCAGAAGAAACAATACAGGAATTGGATAATCGATCTACAGTAATCAATCAGGAAGTTGAAGATATAGGGTGTAATCGTGAGGTATTGTCAAAACAAATATCCCAAGGAGAGAGCGATCTTGAATCTATCACCGGGAAATTAGCTAAAGAAAAATCCATCATAGACTTAAAACAAAGCGCAACAAATGATACATATCAATCCATGGAAAAAATCCAGGAAATGATTCGCTCGGAACAACATTCTCGAGAATCGCTTTTAGAAGAATTGAAGTCGAATGAATTGAAAATCGTAGAGATGGAACAGCGAATTAATATCATACGAGAACGAATCCGCGATCGTTATGAAATGGAAATACCGACCGATTTAATTGTAAATGAAGATAGAGACGATTTAGAATTGCGGATTGATTCGATTCAGCGGAGTATTGAAAGTATTGGACCTATTAATATGGCTGTTCAGCAGGAGTATGAAGATGAGAAATTTCGACTGCAGTCTTTGATGGAACAGCGGGATGACCTTACAGATTCTGAGAATAATTTGCGGGAAACCATTCAGAAAATTGATCAGGTCGCCCGGAAAAAATTCCAGGAAACCTTCGATCAGATTAAACTCAATTTTACGAATTTATTCCAATTGGTTTTTGAGGGCGGCAATGCATCATTATCATTGGTAGGTGATCCGGATCCATTAGAAGCTGATATTGCAATTCATGCCCAGCCACCAGGGAAAAAAAATCAAAGTTTACGCATGCTTTCGGCAGGCGAAAAATCTTTGACGGCCATTGCTTTGCTGTTTGCCATTTACCAATACAAGCCCAGCCCTTATTGCATTTTAGATGAAGTGGACGCACCTCTGGATGATGTGAATATTCAAAAATTTAAGCGGGTACTTAATCAATTTGCAGATGAAACACAATTCATTGTAGTGACTCACAACAAACTCACCATGGAAGCAGCAGATTATTTATATGGAGTCACCATGGAGCAAAAAGGGGTTTCGAAATTGGTCTCGGTTAAATTTAACGGGCAGGCCTAAAATTTAAATAGATATGAAATCCTCCATCCGACCGCTTGGAGACGGATGGAAGAGCGATTTTTTGTTTTATTTTTTGGTGAATGTCATCACAGAGCAGGATGCTTCGTTCCATGTGTTTCCTGCCGTTTCGCATTCAGTTTGTGTTCCGTGGCTTGTTTCTTCAAAATTATCATCTTCGCAATAGGCTTCTTCTGGTTGATCAATAGTAAATGAATCTCCATCCAGTTTATAGGTTATACAATCACCTGTAATGCAAAGTTGACTCTTGCGATCATCCCAGGTTAAGGCTGCTTCTTCCTTTTCACTCCCAAAAGTAAGCGTAAATGTACCTGTCCCATCTTCATTTATAACGATGGTAACCATCATGCCAAATGCCTGAATAAATCCCCATGCAGTATAATCTATATCTCCTGTACAGTCACTATTTGCATATTCACCAAGATTAGACAGTTCCCATGTACCAACCAATGGACTGGATTCATCATTTTTATCATCGCATGCCATGAATATAAGAAGCGTCGATAATAGTATAATTTGTTTCATTATGTAAGTCCTCCTATTAAAAGAAGGCTTTACACACAGGGTTTTGCAAAGCCTTCTAAAAGTAAATCATTTCATTGGATAAAATTTAGAAATGAATTCTTTTAATATGAATAGATAATTAGTTGAACGTGAATTCGATTGATTCTATTTCCGAGAAAAATGAAATGTGTGGATTTCATTACCCAGCGGTACCGTAATTATGTATGAAATTGCTCTTTCATATTTAACCATAACATTACCCTCTGCATATTGGTAAGGGAAGAGCGGCCTTTTGATTAATAAGGGTTGTTGAATCCCCTGCATGATTTGGGTTTGTACGACCGATTTTTCAATATCAAATTGTTTTTTGCCTATGGGTTGCCCTATCTCAGATTCAGCGCCTGGGTTTTTTACATACTGGGTAATATTTTGACTGTATCGCTGGTGTTTGGCCAGCAATTGTTGAAGGGGAGATTCCATGGCATTGTCCATTGTGGATTCGATTTGGGCCATGGCAATGTCCGATTTGAGTTTTTGAACATATTCATCGGCTAAATATATTTCCATAAACTGTTTTTCCCCGTTAAACGATATACCTTCCATTGTTATTTTTTCCGGATGGAGAATTAAGAGTTTACCAGAACGGTTTGAATAGATCAGATGGAGGGCAAGGTCATTATTTTCATCAAAGTACAAATAGGAACCTACGCCCGTAGTTTCTCCTATTGATACAGTCGCTCTATATTTCCCGGACGGGTGAACGGATTGATTTCCTATGGGGATTGGTTTGAATGCTGAATAGTGGGTGCATGAAGCAATCAAAAGAGAGATTAGCCCCAAAAGAGGACTAATTCGATGGAAAGATAAATTTTGATCAGGGTTCATTCATGCTAGATTACCCTTTGCAAGATTAAGATACAAGTCAGGAAGACAAATTTGTCATAATACAGACAAATTATATAGACAAAATTAATACAAAATAATCGTTTGCAATCCTCAAAGAATGAGAATATTAATCGTCATAAACGACTCTAAAAACTTTGAAGATTAATCAACCTATTGTGGAACAGTTTATATCTGCTTCTTATATTTAATTTTATGGCATTCTTTTGGAAACCACTCATTACCGGTACTGGCATTTTCACAATCCCGCTTAGAGGTATGACCAGTCACAGCATAATTCTCGTCGATACAATAAGGGTCTTTAACTTGATCAATATGAAATGACAGTTGGTTATTTGGCATATCATAGGGGTTGCATTGATCTATTATACAAATGGTTCCACCCGCATCATACCATGTGAATGTTGTCACTTTTGCACCGGGGCCTGTTATCGTCTCAATTCCAGTCCCATCTTTTTTCAATTCCAGTGTAATGGTGAAGCCTTTACCCTTTAACCCACGCCACTCTGTGTCGTCGATTTCACCCTTGCAATCAGATATTTCGTAAATCCCCATTTCGGTCACGACCCATGTGCCTACAAACGGACTCAATTCTTCGTCTTCTTTTTCCGAACAGGCCAAAAGACCCAGAATCAGGAGTAATAATATTTTTCTCATAATGTGTTCTAATTATTTATAATGATTTATGTTCCAAAAATTACAAAGGATGTATTGAAATTACTTGATTTTTGAATCGTAGTTTGATGGGTGGGTAAGGTAATTTTCGCCCTATGTCAACCGACCATATACGAAACTTTTGTATCATTGCACATATCGACCACGGTAAATCTACCTTGGCAGATCGCCTGTTAGAAGAAACCCATACACTTGCAAAAAAAGATATGAAAGCACAAGTGTTAGATAGTATGGATTTGGAACGGGAAAGAGGCATCACGATTAAAAGTCATCCGATCCAGATGAAGTATTCTCATAGCAACGGGCAGCAATATATTTTCAATTTAATTGATACACCAGGGCATGTGGATTTTACATATGAAGTGTCTCGATCTTTAGCTGCATGTGAGGGAGCCTTGCTGTTAGTCGATGCGGTGCAAGGTGTGGAAGCCCAAACAGTGAGTAATAGTTATTTAGCGATCGAAAATGATTTAACTATTATACCCGTCATTAACAAAGTCGATTTGGATGGTGCACGCATCAAAGAGGTGACCCATCAAATCATTGAATTAATTGGTTGTGATGAGAGTGAAATAATTTCTGCCAGTGCAAAAAGCGGAATTGGAATTCAGGATGTATTTGATGCCATTTTAGATCGAATTCCGCCGCCGGATGATCGATCGGACATGTCGCTCCGAGCCATGATATTTGATTCTATGTACGATAACTATAAAGGTGCAATTCCGTACATTCGCGTGTTTGATGGTGTGCTCAAACCGGGAGACACGGTTGACTTTTTTGCTCATGACCGTCAATACGATGTTACGGAAGTGGGGCATTTTATTTTAAAGCAGGTCCCGGCGAAGGAATTGCGAGCCGGTGATGTCGGTTACCTGTTGGGTAGTATACGGAATGTTTCTCATATTCTCCCTGGAGACACGATAACAACAAAAGTTAATCCTGCACCGGAAGCATTGCCTGGATATAAAGAAATAAAGCCCATGGTGTTTTCGGGTTTGTATCCTTCAGATGCGGATGATTATGACCAGTTAAGATCTGCCTTGGATAAACTAAAAATGAATGATGCATCGTTACTATTTGAACCTGAAACCAGTGAAGCATTAGGGTTTGGTTTTAGGTGCGGATTTTTAGGTTTACTTCATATGGAAATTATTCAAGAAAGACTGGAACGTGAATTTGATATTGCATTGGTGACCACATCTCCCAATGTTCAATATAAAGTTGAACTCAAAGATGGGTCCATTGTAGAGGTGGATACTCCAGCAAAAATGCCGTCAACAGGCGACATTCAATCTATTTTAGAACCCCATGTCTCCGCAGAAATAATCACCCCAAAAGAATACATTGGGGGCATCATGACCCTTTGTCAAAAGAAGCGGGGTATATATAAAAATACGAATTATATCACGGCTGACAAAGCCCAGTTACATTATGATTTACCTTTGGGAGAAATTATTTTTGACTTTTATGATAAACTAAAATCCACTACAAGGGGTTACGCATCTTTAGATTATCACATTTCTGATTACGTATCGGGTGATTTAAAAAAATTAGATATTTTGATCAATAATGAGACTGTGGATGCTTTATCTATGATTACCCATTCCAATGATGCATATGATCGCGGGGTTGCTTTATGCTCCAAATTAAAAGAATTGATTCCCAGGCAAATGTTTGATGTACCTATCCAAGCTTCATTGGGTCATAAAATAATAGCCCGATCTACGGTTAAAGCCATTAAGAAAAATGTGACAGCTAAATGTTATGGGGGAGATATTACCCGAAAACAAAAATTATGGAAAAAGCAGAAAGAGGGAAAAAAACGAATGAAATCAATTGGAAGGGTAGAAATTCCACAGGAAGCGTTATTGGCCGTACTTCAAATTGACTCAGATTAAATCTTATAAAATATCTCCTTTTCCTAAAGCTATGGCAAATAGGATAGCCAGTCCATCCTCCTTTTAACTAACGATCACAAATGAATCATTCAAATTACTGGAAAGAAACCCACACGCCTCTTTACAGTTTTATATTTACGTTACCGTTATTTCTGGTGTACGAAATTGGAATATTTTCCATTGCTACGAGTGATTTACCTTTATTAAGAAATGGGGCCGATGTAATTATGCGCCAAATGATGGAAATGCTTGGCGTCTTTGGACCATATGGATTCAGCGGTTCATTTTTGATTGGTTTTATGATTGCATTTCTTCGGCAGAAGAAAAAGTTAATGTCCACAGCTATTCGCGGTGAATATTTATTAACCATGTTGTTTGAAAGCATAGGCTGGGCCATTATTCTGACAATTGTAATGATATGGTTCCCAATACTGCTCATGAATGGCAAAGATGGTCGGTTACTCCAACAGGTTGTATTGGCAATTGGTGCAGGGATATATGAAGAGTTCGTTTTTCGTGTAATTTTGATTACGGGTCTGGCGGCTGTCCTTGAATTTATTTTTCAATGGGGTCCGGCAGGTAAGAAAGTAGGCGCAGTGATTTTAGCCGCCATGCTATTTTCGGGATTCCATTTTGTGGGTGCGTTTGGAGAACCACCCTCAATGTATATATTTTTTGTTCGGATGGTAGCCGGAATCGTATTGGGTGCTATCTATGTGCTCCGTGGATTTGGTGTGGCAGCCTATACTCATACGATTTATGATTTATTTGTATTAGTAAAATTCACCACATCTTCATGATGAAAATCAGTAATTTCATCGTCTATTTTTGGGGAAAAATATCAAAATGAAAAAATCAATACTCGTTCTATTCTTTTTAAAAGTACTTGTGTCTCAATCATCACCATTTGATTTGTTCGATGCGGTGGTCTATTCTGAATACTATTATGATGGTATTATGGTTGAATTAAATGGAGAGGTCAAAAACGAAAGTTTACCATTAAACCTGGAAATGGCTGTACCCGCCAGCACCGACAGTGTTTTTTTTGTAAGTGGATCAGCTGAAACGGAGTCAGAGGTAAAGCATCTTTCTGTCTTGAAATCAAATAATCGATCTTTTATTCAGATAAATGTACTCGAACCTATATTTCGGATTTTCGTTTTTTATCCTGTGAGGAAAGATGGAATAAACCGATCAGGTGAATACAATCTTGAAATAAATCAAAACGTTGACGATGCCCACATTGTTGTCCAGGAACCGCTTATTGCAGAAAATTTTACTTTTTCAGAACAAGATGCGGAAACTTTTCAGGATCAACATGGATTAAACTTTAGACGAATTCATATTCATGATTACCGCGCAAATACAACGAAAACTATTACGTTTAATTATCAGAATCCAAGTGGAGAAATTTCGATCAATAAATTACAGCAAATGTTATCCGGGGGTAATGTTGGAACTGCCCAACCAAGTCAAGGAACTGTGAATGCACCGCCTATTCGACATAAACTCCCTCTTTGGCAGCCCTTGGTTGTCCTAGGAATCGTGAGTGTAGTGGTGGGTTTAATGTTTCGGTCTCAGCAAAAATCTGAATTGAAGCAAACACCAATGAAAAAATCTGAAAATGCTCAGGGGAATTATTGTCCTCAATGTGGATCCGTCGTTCAATCGGATCATAAATTTTGTGCAAATTGTGGGGGACAGCTTTAAATGTGGCCTATTATTATTGACTTTGGGGAAGTGAGTATTTTTGGTTTCGAATTCCATCCTGTGATTAACTCCTATGGGTTTATGCTCATGATGGCATTCTATTCCTGTTATTATTTTCTCAATAAAGATTTAAAAGAAATGGGGTATGAGTCCAAGTTGGCTGCAGATATGGTATTTGCCGCAGCAGTTGGGGGTATTCTTGGTTCCAAGATTTACTATTTACTTGAGAATTTTGATCGCGTGATGGCCGATCCCATGGGTATGATTTTTAGTGGGGCTGGACTGGTATTTCTAGGCGGTCTAATGGGGGGGACCTTAGGTGTCACCTGGGTATTAAAGAAGAATAAACTACCATGGTTGAAATTTGCGGATGTAGTCGCACCTCTATTGATACTTGGCTACGCAATTGGTCGAATTGGTTGTTTGTTGGTAGGTGATGATTATGGAAAACCAACTCATTTGCCCTGGGGAATTGCCTTCCCGGATGGATTGCCGCCTTCCACCTATCGTGTTTTTCAAACTTATTATCCTTGGATAAATTTAGAAGGATTTGATCCCGGTGTTCTGACAGTTCATCCCACGCAAATCTATGAAACATTACTGGGGTTTGGGATATTTTACTTTTTATATAAAAAACGAAAAACAATCACTGTGGTGGGGAGTCTATTTTTTACCTATCTGATTTTCGCCGGTACAGAACGATTTATCATTGAATTTTTGCGGGTAAATCCCAAATACTTATTTGGACTAAGCGGATCTCAGCTCATTTCTATAGGCATGATTGCAATTGGGTCATGGTTTTTAACTCATCAAGTAAAACCACCTTCGGAAGCGCCATCTGAATAGTAGACCATTTTTTCTCCTCTTTTTTCTGCTTTTTATTGGGGATATCTGCTCCCAAACTGCCCATGAAGTAGGCCGCATTGATCTTACGGTAAACATCCTTAATGCTGAGTTTCAGCCCGATCAATTTGTTAAAGTTCCCAATGGTTTAGTATTCCTGGATTCTGACCGCCGCCGGATTGGACGATGGGGATCTGATTCATTAGTTATCGAAGGGGGATTTGGCTCAAGAAAATCCGGTTTATTTGACCCTGTTGGAATTGTGTCCAATCAATTGGATATATACATATTAGATCAATCGGAAAGCAAAATCAGCCGGTGGGATGCCCAATTAAACTTTATATACGCCCAACCCATTATATTTGAAGGAATTCCTTTATATCCAGAAGTGTTCAGCGTGGATCAACGGGGAAGGATGGCAGTCTATTCCCCGGAAACTCAAGAGATATATTTGACGGATCCGGGTTCAAATCGACTGAATCCATTTATTGATTTAAATCGAATCCCAAATGCACATGAATGCATCCGGTCTTTGGCATTTGGGAATCAAGATCAATTGGCCATTCTATTTGATTGTACGAAAGAGGTTCATTTATACTCACGATCAGGGAAATTGGAACGACGATTCAGTATCGAAGTTGACAACTCCATTACAATAATTCAACTAGGGGGAAAATGGCTTGTAATTAATGGAGATGGTCAGTTTCAGTATTTGGGTGAAAAACCATTGAATCTGCCATTAAAGGACCTATTAATTCTGGATGCAATCGCGGATGATGGCTTCCTCAATATTTTGACCGATTCTCATTTGATTATTTATGATATTCTTGACCAGCCATAAAGCGGTTTATTGGGGTCTGTTGACAGGATTCCTGATTTCACAGGATTCAACTCAATTAGGATTACCGTCTCAGATTGGACCCATTATTGATTCATTACCTATTTTAGATAGCTTATGGGTGGATACACTTCAGACTAAAAACGAATCGCCCAATCATTCAGCCGTTCAACCACTCAATCAACCCAATCTTTTTCCCATAAATGCATCCGGCACATTCTTCCGGGGGATTGAAATGTCCAGCCAGGGAATGGGTGGTTTAAACGGTGGACTTCGTTTTCAGTTAGCGGGAAAACTGAGCGAAAACATTCGTGTATCCGGTACCGTCACCGATGAATCATTCCCCATTCAACCAGAAGGAAATACAGCCGCTTTAGATGAATTAGACAAAGTTTATTTAAATGTATCTTATCCGGCTGGGGATTTAACTGCGGGAGATTTAACTGTAACAAATAAATCTGGTAAGTTTAATAATAACAAAAGAAATATAGTAGGAATAAAGAATAGCATTAAACAAAATAATATGAAAATCCGAACGATAATAGGACAATCTAAAGGGAAATATAATCGGGTTGAGTTGAAAGGAAGCGATGGGAGACAAGGGCCTTACTTTCTCACATCGAAGGATGGACAAAGGAATGTTATTATTTCTGCCGGTTCCGAAACGGTATGGCTCAATGGACAAAAATTAGGGCGAGGGGAGGATCGAGATTATACCATTGACTATGCCTCCGCTGAATTAACATTTACACCAAAACATTTAATCTATTTCGATTCAGACATTGATATTGAATACCAGTATTCCGAATCCACGTACACATCCAATTATATGGGGGCGGGGCTTGACGGTACCATTGGTGAGAAGGGGCAATACAGTATTTCTTATATTGATGAACGGGACAATACATCTGTTTCATTTTTAACTTCTGAGCAGAAAACTGCTTTTAAAGAAAATGATATTGTTTACCAATCGGGTGTGGTTCAAGATTCTTTGGGGGATTATGCGTTAATCAATGGTACATATCTATTTATGCATGCAGCATATTATGTATTACCTGAAGATCGATATACTGTCACCTTCAGTCCTGATCCCGCCGGAGAGTATGTTCGAAAAATTTCTGAACAAAATCGTATATATTATGCATTTGTTTTCACAGACGAAATTGATAACCGCCAACGCTATTCTCCGGGCCGGTCACTGAGGGCTCCGGTGAGTCACCAATTACTTCAGTTTGATTCTAATATATCATTAAGACAGGGTATGTCTCTATCCACAGAAGGTGCCTTTTCTGTGCAGGAAAATAACGTGTATTCCAATCGGTCGGCGTCCCAAAACAATGGGAATGCATTTCGAATGGCTTTAGACCAAAAGGAAATATCTCTGGGTAAAATTCAATTGGGGTTTGGATTGGAGTATTGGCAGAATTCATCTGACTTTCAATCCTTAAGCCGAGATAGAAGTGTCAATTTTAATGAATCATGGGATGTGACGAATTTGGAAGAAAAGAGTGGAGAATCCATGTCGTCTCTCAAAACCGAAATCGAGATTGGGAATAGACTAAAGAGTGAGATTGACCTATCTCGATTGGCTCGGGGAGATACAAAAAGAGATCGAACTGAGATCAATTTGAATTATAATGGGAAATTGATTAATAACGCTCGGGTGAGGTGGAATAAAGTTCAATCAGAAATTGGATTTCAAGAGTTGGATGGTCATATCCGATTATTCAATGGACCGTTGAAGCCCTTTGTAACATTGGTCCACGAAATGCGGGAAAAATCGTATCGTTTTGATGATATGCTCGTGGGGTTGGATTTTGCTGGAATTAATCGTTCTTTTTCTTTGGGGGTCGGTCAACGGGAAGATCAATTGGCCTCTTTCAATGATCCTACAAAAATGGAAACGACTCAAACTGGAAAAATCCTCCAAGCTGATTATAAGTCCCGCCAAAAATCAGGGTGGCGGCAGGAATGGATGTACCGTCAGAGAATTCAAGAAAATGACGAAGGCGAAAAACAGAATGATTTTAATTCCATGCGGGCAGCGGTGAATTTTCGGGATCGAAAAAGTCCATTTCAGTTGGATCTGGTTTTAAACTCTCAGATATCCATGCGTGAAACTCGGGCAGTGGTTTATGATTCGATTGGTGTGGGTCTCGGCTATTATCGTTACGATTCCAAATTAAATGAATACATTTCCGATGCCAACGGCGCCTACGTGGCCCATACGGTTTTTACCGGGGACCGAAAACATGGTTCCCAGTTGGATGGATTAACACGTTTCTCAATCGATTTTTCCAAATGGAAATTTGATCGTCTCAAAAACTGGAAATATCGTTATTTATATCGATTGAATTTTCATGGATCGAAATTTTCCATTCTAAAGGCCCAAATGGATGTTGGAGAAGTTTATCGAAATAATTTTCGCCATGAGTTAATTCACAAAAAACGAAAAGGAAAAAACCGACATCGCATTTGGAATCAGAATACTTTTAATTATAACGGATTGGATCCACGAGGATGGGAGTTACGGGATCGAATGGAATATGGCCTCGAATCTCAGATCAGTCTTTCACATAATAACCATTTAATATTTGATGGGGATTACCACAAAGCTACAGTATGGTCAGAAAATGATCGTATTACCCCCCGCGACTTGATTGGCTTTAATTCAGAATTAGGGATAAAGGGGCAATCTGAGGGGAATTTCCAATGGGATTCACGGGTAGTGTACTATCAGGATCATATTGAATTCAAACCATTTAAACCTCAAATAGTGGATGCGATTGGCATGAAAATGAATTGGACTCAGTTTATTGGTAATGATGGCCGAATCGAAGGGAATGTTGAATATTATCAGGCCAATGGATTTGAATCCATGCCGCCGGAAGCATTGAAGGGGATTGCCAATAATCAAACTATCCGTGCGAACATTATGGCATCTATGTTTTTAGGTAAATCACTTTCCGTCAATGCAACCATGTTTTACATAGATGATGATCGGTATAACGGATTTATCAAACTCCGGGGAGAAGTCCGTGCCCACTTTTAAAATAATCGCAATATTCACCATGTTGTCCATCACATTTGGACAGAGGATTGACTCAACACTCTTTGCTAATCTTGAAGCAAAAGGGGAGTGGAAAAGCTATTATCGATTAAACGAATCAATGGGCTATGATTTTATCTCTAAATCCGCATCCATAGATTCCATTGTTTTTCATGGGGATGAATCTATTGAGACAGGGGTATTGCGCCGCTTATTTGACCCTTTGTTGGGGAGATTAAACCAAAATCAGGCTATGGGTCAGTTCGAGGCCATTCGAAGCGCCTATCTGTTTATGAATAACCAAACGAATATATCATTTGCCCAATTTGGAGAAAAACAAATTGCGGTCGTGGTGGACTTCCATCCTCAATTCAAAAGTGAAATAAGTGGCATCATTGGCGCCAGCAAGGGAAGTGATGGAAAATGGATCACCACTGGCGAATTTGATATCCATTTAGAAAATTCGCGTAAACGGGGGACAGCTTTGGATGTAGAATGGCGGCAACCTAATGCAAAATCTCGGTACCTTAATTTTGCGTATGAAACGCCTTTTATGTTTAGTCTTCCATTGGGAGCTCGAATTGGCTTTGACCAGGATTTTGTGGAAAAATCATATGTGTCCGAATCATCTATGGGAGCCGTTACAGGATTGTGGCCAATGGGCATTTGGATGTTTGGGGGCAAAAAGGAATCCAGCCTCGATTTAATATTGGATGAAACTTATCAGACAGAATCAATCTTGATGGGCTTCTCGGCTGATCGCCGAAATAATCGCTGGATTCCCTCTCGGGGAAATCACTGGGAAAGTATGATTAATTTAGGCCGATGGTCTGATCGTGAAGGTGCAGAAAAATCAGTGGAATTAGAGGTGGAATTCGGACAGTATAAAACCTGGAAAGAATCCACCCTGTATTTTTCTATGTGGGGCCATGGCAATTGGGTGGACGGACGACAATTGCCCTATTCGAAACAGGTCAAATTTGGAGGTGCCGGTTCGTTGCGGGGGTACCATGAAAACCAATTCAATACAGATTGGGTCATTGTACAATCATCAGAATGGATATTTGGCGATATGAATCGGTCACAACTATTTTTATTTACAGACATTCCATTTGCTGATAGCCTTAATATCCAGCCTGGATATGGTATTGGTTTCCGTCAATATAACGGTAAAATTATGATTAACATTGCTGCGGGATTCTCCGGCACATTATCAAACGCCAAAATTCATTTAAAATTCAGTTCAAACTTATAAAATAAAATAACACTATGAAAAACACCAAACAGCATAATCATTTATCTAAAATTTATGATTTCGTAGGGAAACTTTAACAATGCGAAAAAAACTACTTAACATATTTAACAAATCACCTGAAAAACTTTTCAGACAAAAAGATATTATTCATCGAATGAAAGTGAAACAGCACGAAATAGGTGCAGTTAAAATATTACTCAATGAATTGGTCAAGTCCGGAGAAATTGCTCGGATAAAAGGGAATCGATATACACTCCCTCGAGAGCGGAATCAATTTGAAGGTCGCCTCACCGTGACCCAAAAGGGATTTGGTTTTGTCATTACTGATGACGATTCCGAAGATATTTTCATTGGTCGTCGTTCCATGGCTGATGCCATTCATGGGGATCAAGTTTGTGTAAAATTGCAAGGACGTCCAAGTCCCCAGGGATTGAAAGGCCGGATCCAAAAAGTTTTAGAGCGTGGTTCAAACTCTTTTATCGGTGTCACCTATAAATATACGGGCAAATTATTTATGTCCATTTCTCCTGTGAATCCGGGTAGAGGTATTCGGCTCATCAAAGCCAAAAAGGATTTGGGTGAAGGGCAGATTGTCAAAGCTCGGGTCAAAGATTGGGGTAGCCCTACAGGACCCATTATTGCAGAATTGGAAACTGTTATTGGGAATGCAGAAGACCCGGTTAACGATATGAAAATGATTCTGAATAAATATGATTATCTGCAAGAATTTCCACAAAAAGTGATGAATGAAGTGAAAAATTTCAGTCAAAAGTCGATTGACAAAGAAATCCCAAATCGGCGGGACTTACGTAAGTGGACATCTTTCACCATTGATCCTGTGGATGCAAAAGATTTTGACGATGCTATTTCAATTAAACGAAATCGGAATGGATATGATTTGGGTGTCCATATTGCGGACGTGAGTCATTTTGTTGAACAAAACACATTTATTGATGGAGAGGCCATCCAGCGGAGTACATCTGTTTATTTCACAGAGGGTGTGGTTCATATGTTGCCGGAAGCATTATCTGCCAATCTCTGTTCACTCAAGCCGAATGTAGATCGGTTGGCCGTATCCGCCATCATGAAAATGGATAAAGATTTTAATATAACTGAAACGGAAATATTGCCCACGGTTATCAATAGCAAAGCACGGTTCACATATCAAGATGTCCAGGATATTGTTGAGGGGAAGAATCACAAGTTTAAGGATGATATCCTCATTTTGAAGCGATTGGCCAAAAGATTATTCAAAAATCGTTCTGATGCGGGAAGTATAGATTTTGATATTCCAGAACCCATTTTTGAAATGGGCGACAAAGGAATTCCACATGAAATTCGCCCCAGCGAAAGGATGGAATCCCATCGAATTGTGGAAGAATGTATGTTGTTAGCGAATCGGGTGGTGGCAGCAGAGATGCCCAAAAAGCTGCCGAAAAAATATCCATTTGTATATCGCGTCCATGCGGACCCAGATCAAAAGGATGTGGTTCGATTCACAGATCTTCTCAAAATTCTTAGATTAGGTATTCAAATACCCAAAGGAGAACTTGCTCCAAATGATATTAAAAATGTTCTGAAACATGTAGAAGATTCACCCTATCGCTCTCTCATCGAAAATGTAGCATTACGCACCATGAGCAAGGCAGAATATTCCATGAAAAACCAAGGTCACTTTGGTCTTGCATTTGAGCATTATACCCATTTCACTTCTCCCATCCGTCGATATCCTGACCTTATGGTTCACCGCATGATTAAAATGGTGTGTAATCAATCCATCCAGCAGCAGGGAGAGTGGAAAGAACGCATGCTAAAATCAATTCAGATTTCGAATGAGGTGGAACTGAAAGCATTGTCTGCAGAACGGGAATATATTAAACTGAAACAATTGCGTTGGCTCAATGAACGAATTGGGGAAACATTTGAAGGGCGAATATCTGGTGTGGTTAACTTTGGGATTTTTGTAGAATTGCAATCCTCTTTGGCCGAAGGGTTAATCCATATTGATACCATGGAAGATGACGATTATACTTATGATGAAGATAGATATTGCCTTCGGGGACGGAAAACCAGACATGAATATCGTATGGGTGATAAGGTTAAACTCAAGGTTATAGCCGTCCTTTTTGAGAAACAACGGGCTAATTTCGCACTTGAAAACCAATAGGAATTTATCATGAAACAGTTTGGGATTTTTTTATCACTATTATTTTTATGGAACGGTTGCGATTTAGGCAAACCCCGGGCCATGGGGGCAGATAATGAATTGGTGGTGGTGGCTTCTTTGGGGGATAGGGATAAGATTCAAAAAGTCCTCACCACTATTTTTAACGATACATTATACACACCCCAGCCCGAGCCATATTACCGAACCGTTTGGGTGGACCCGGAAAATTTCAATGATGTGAATAACCATGTGAATGTGATTGTGGCAGCCCTAGGAGATCATCCTCGGAATTTGGGTGCGAAATTGGTCAAGCAAATTTTATCACCCTCTCAATACGCCTCCTCCATGAAGGGAGATAATCAGCTCATATTTGCTCAGGATATTTATGCCCGAAACCAAAACTACCTCATTATAAATGGGCCTACTTTAGACAAAATTATTGAACGGGCAGAAGATCAAGGGCCGTGGCTTAAGAAACAATATGATGAATTATTTTTCAAACGGCAAAGTAAACATTTATTTGAGGGATCCACCCTGCAAAAAGACCTCTCAAAAGAACTGGCGGATAAATATGGATGGACCATGAAAATCCCTTGGGGATATACGGTGATTGCAGACAGTGCGGAACAGAATTTCTTTTGGATGGGACGGGATATGCCATACCGATGGCTGGCGGTGAAGTGGGCCCATGGATTGGTCTTTCAAGACAGCGCATCTGTCCATGATTATGTGAAAGATATTCCAATCGAGAATTTTGGCCATATTCAATATTCCGATTATCTATTTAACATTGAGCCCAGCGTATTTAATAATACAGGCGCATGGAAAATTACGGGTCTATGGGAAAGTATTAAGGAAGCGCAAGGCGGTCCATTTATTTCTTATTTATTTTACGATGAGGGAAGTGATCGAACTTATTTTATCCATTTAATGGTGTTTCATCCCGGTCGTGATAAATATATGCTCCTGAGACAGGTGGATATTGTGGCTCATTCTTTTAAAGTTGTGCAATAATATTTCTAATGAAAATATTTAATTTACCCCTTTGCCTGCCAGCCCTTTTTTCAAGTCTGGCAAATCAGGAGTCGGCTGGTACTTTCCCCTTGACAGGGGAAAATGTTCGAGATTATTCCATTATTATCTCCCCTGTAACAGGGGAGAATAAAAGAGGGGTCATAAATGCCATCTAAATATCAGAAAATTAAACTGAAAACATGGAACACAATCTGAGATGAAAAGAATTCTGATTACCGGTGCTTTTGGGCAATTGGGAGAGGCGTGCATTAAGCAACTTTCTCATCGATTTAATATTTTAGCGGTGGACTTATTTGTACCAGATGATAGAAAAAGTGACCATACTTTGGCTTTGGATATCTCAGATCGGATCGCGGTGGCACAGGTAAAAAATAAATTCCGACCGGATGTGATTCTCAATTTAGCTGCCATGACAAATGTGGATGGTTGTGAACGAAATCCAGAAGGGGCACAATCGGCGAATGTGGATGCTGTTCAATATTTAGCGGATGGGTTTAAAGGGCATTTTATTCAAATTTCTACAGATTATATATTTGACGGAAATAATGGACCTTACTCCGAAACAGATATTCCCAACCCAATTTCTGTCTATGGACAAACAAAATGGGAAGCGGATCAATATTTAGAATCGACGGAATGTATGGTCACAACCTTTCGCCCCAATGTTGTATATGGTTATACAAAATACACCAAGGCCAGCTTTGTGAAATGGGTGGTGGATTCTCTGACAGCGAAAAAAACCATCAATATTGTCGATGATCAGTGGAATAACCCAACATGGACAGAAGAGTTAGCGAATGTTATTGAAAGAGGGATCGATAAAAAATTAAAAGGTGTTTTTCACTATGGGGGCGATCGGGTCATGAATCGGTTTGAATTTGCTCAAATTATTACTGACATATTTGAATTGGATTCTTCCCGCATCAACGCCATAAAAACAGCTGAATTAAATCAAGATGCACCGCGCCCCTTAAAGAGCGGAATGAAAACGGATAAAATTGAAAAGGCTCTTGGCATTCGTCCCAAAACTGTTGAAACTTGTTTGCAGGAAATTCGTAACCAATTGGCACCATGAAGACACTCATCATTTCACCCACTTATAACGAGCAGAAGAATATTGCTGCTTTGATTGAACATGTATTCACCATCAATTCTGAATACCATTTGCTCATTGTAGATGATAGTTCTCCCGATGGGACCGGGGATATTGTTCGTGATTTACAGAAAAAATATCCAAATTTGAATCTGGAGGTTCGGGCGAAAAAAGACGGCCTCGGTCGTGCCTATATTCATGGTTTTCACTGGGCTTTAAACCGGGACTATGATATTATCGCCCAAATGGATGCAGATATGAGCCATGATCCCATGGAAATCCCTGCAATGATAGCCTATTTAAACAAACACGACCTTGTAATCGGTAGCCGATATATTCATGGCGTGAGTGTGGTAAATTGGCCCATTCGACGGTTGGTTATGAGTTATGGGGCGAACCTCTATTCTCGAATTGCCACGGGGATGCCGATCAAAGATGCTACGGGTGGATACAAAGTCTGGTCCAGGAAAGTATTAGAGTCTATCAATCTGGATGACGTTAAATCATCAGGATATTCCTTTCAGATAGAAATGAATTTCCGCGCATGGATAAAAGGGTTTAGCTTGAAAGAACATCCCATTATTTTTATAGACCGTACCATTGGCGAATCAAAAATGAGCCGTTCCATTATGTTTGAAGCGGTCTGGGTGGTTTGGCGTCTTCGTATTTGGAGAATCTTTGGTTGGAATAAATAATGATAAAACGAATTCATTTATTTAGATCGATACTAAATTACACTTTAATATTTACATTTACGGTGGTTGGACTTTTATTTTATGGTTGTGAAAAGGTAAAAGATGATGGCAATGGCGGCGGTTCCGGAGAATTTCCAAAACAGGTAACAGTCTTTGGCGTAAAGGTTTTAGGCTCAGAAAAGATTTCCGAATCAAAAGTGCTTCATGCTGCTAAAATTCTGGCACAATATTTAGATAATGATGAAGATGGAAACGTGGATAATCCTATTGTAACAGAAAAGTTAGTATCTGTTGGAGCCACAATTGTCATGTTTGAAAATGAATCTGATGCTGATAATTCCAATTATAATATGCCGGCGCACGACCATATTCAAGATTTATATGGTGAGGAAACAATCCCTTCCTTCAACAAGAATGGAATTAACAATCGATTTGATGCATCCTTGGAGGAAGTTCTCCATTTGGTTACACACGAGGGTTTTTCCGTTATCTATCCCCATGCGCTAGGGGAGAAAAAAGGATCTGATTTAGCCAATGCGATGGATGCGGCCAGGGGCGGCTATTTTGAAAATATTCCTTCCAACTATCCAGACGGGGCATGGTATACCTACCAGGATGAGTCTTGCGAATACGACTGCATGGTTACAGAATATTTTTACTGGTCTCTCACAACTTTTTTGGGTGCCCAGAGTTATTCCGGACGGAAGGTAGAAATTCAGCATGAATGGAAATATAACATACCGGAATTACTCAAAGCGAATGACCCAACTGTTTATGAGATTATGAGAAAGCGCCCTGAATTAAACCTTCCCAGGGTTTTACCCGATGCCATTTACAATGGGTTTGAAATTAATCTTGATTGATCACCAATAATCAATAATTAGGCAAAGGTAGTTTGCCATTCATAATTTCAAATCAAGGATGTTTCTTTCTTACAATAGAAGTACGAACAAACAATTGATCAAATCGATCAATTATCGTTTATAAATTCCCACCCTAACTTTAAAACATAATGGCAAATTATTACTTAGAATTTGAAAAGCCTATTGAAGCAATTGACCAAAAAATATTGGTCCTTGAAGCAGATACCAGTTCTGTAGATCATTCCACAGAATTAGCCAACCTTTCAACCAAGCGTGATTCATCTTTAAAAAAGATATTTTCAGGTTTGTCCAGATGGCAGCGTGTCCAATTAGCCCGACATCCCCAACGACCATTCACCCTGGATTATATCCAGGCGATGGCGCCGGATTTTATTGAACTCCATGGAGACAGATACTACGGGGATGATGAAGCTGTCATCTGTGGCTTGGGCACTATTGATAATATAAAAGTTGCATTCATTGGGCAGCAAAAAGGTCGGAATACAAAAGAAAACCTCTTCAGAAATTTTGGCATGATGCGGCCAGAAGGGTATCGAAAAGCACTCCGAATCATGAAATTAGCGGAAAAATTTAATTTACCCGTTATTTCACTTATTGATACACCGGGTGCATATCCTGGGATTGGTGCAGAAGAGCGGGGTCAGGGAGAAGCGATTGCGAAAAATTTATGGGAAATGTCTAAATTAAAAATTCCGATCATTTCTATCGTGATTGGTGAAGGGGCCAGTGGCGGCGCATTGGGCATTGGTGTTTGCGACAGAATGCTTATGTTGGAAAATACTTGGTATTCTGTCATTAGCCCGGAAGGCTGTGCATCCATTCTTTGGCATGATGCAACGAAAGCGCCCAATGCAGCCGATGCCATGAAAGTGATTCCGGATGATTTAATGAATATGGGTATCTGTGATCGGATTATTGAAGAACCACTGGGTGGCGCTCATCGAAACTCGGTTGAAATGGCAGCTATCCTCAAAAATGTATTATTAGATGAAATTGCCCAATTAAAAGAAATTGATCCAGATACATTTTTAGAACGGCGTATAGATCGCTATGATAAAATGGGTGTTTATACTGAATCCTGATGGTCACATTCGACTATCATACCAAAATATATTATAAGGACATTGATCAAATGGGTGTGGTTTATTATGCCCGTTATTTAGAATATTTCGAACAAGCGAGAACCGAGCTGTTGAATGATATGGGTCTGATTGTCACTAAAATAGAAGATGCAGGGTACTATATGCCTGTGGTGAAGGCCACTGCAAATTATAATGAAGGTGCCCGTTTTGAAGATGAAATAATTGTTCGGACCCGAATAAAAGAATTACCCAAGGCAAGAATGACTATAGAATATGAAGTTTACAGAAAAAAAGATAATCAGTTATTGGTGACTGGCCAAACCATTCATGGTTTTATCAATAAAAAGGATGGCAAACCAAAACGCGCCCCAAAATTTCTAATCGAAAAATTAAATCAACAGATATAAAACTAATTATTTAGTTCTTTTCAAACTTAATCCAAAATTTTAAAACTTATTAAATATTCCACTTATTGATTGTTCAATTGGGATAGTACAAATAATAATGAGTCATTTTTTGGACGCTTAGTATAGTTTAAAGCCACATGGGCAAAAACAACTTTGCCGTTTTTTCCAATGATATAGGTACTGGGGTAGGGAATACCTTCATATTTATGACCTTTATATCGGGGATCTTTAAGTCCAAATGCATGAATGATTTCACCATCCATATCCCAAAGTAAAGGAAAGGTTATGGGATGGCCTTTTTTTGCATTTTGTTTTTTGAATTTAGCATTGGCACGAAGACCTTCAACACTTATAGCCCAAAGTTTTGTGTCTTTCGGAAGTTTCATTTTAGATAATTCGGCCAACTGCCGACGGCAATGAGGTCACCAATATCCACGGAAAAAAATCAAAATAAGATTCTTTCGCCCTTTGAGTTCTGATAATTGGCGAATTTCTTCAGTCTCATCCAATGCAGAAAAATCGGGCACAGTTGAACCGGGTATAATTTTGATTTGATCATAGGAGACGGTGTCAGTTTGACTGAGAAGAACAATAGGAAATAAAAGAATTAAAATTGCTTTACCTAATCGCATTTTACATCCTAAAAACGGGAAATTGATGATCCTCGATTGGTGCATTCATAACCGCCCGTAACGCTTGTCCCACCACTTGACGCGTATCCGTGGGATGAATCACACCGTCATCCCAAAGGCGTGCGCTGGCGTAGTAGGGATGACCTTCTTTTTCATATTTTTCCAAGATTGGATTTCGAATTTTATCCCATTCGTCTGAACTTAATTCTTTCCCATGGGACTTAAATTGATCTTTTTTCACCGTTGCCAACACATCCGCAGCCTGATTTCCACCCATGACTGATATTCGTGCATTGGGCCACATCCATAAGAATCGCGGTTGATACGCTCGCCCTGCCATGGCATAATTCCCTGCCCCAAAGCTACCGCCAATAATAATGGTTAATTTAGGTACATTGGCAGAAGCCACAGCCTGAACCAATTTGGCACCATCTTTAGCAATGCCACCCTGTTCTGCTTTAGTTCCTACCATAAATCCTGTAATATTCTGGAGGAACAAAATGGGTAATTTTCTCTGACAGCATAATTCTACAAAGTGAGCTCCCTTGATGGCGGGTTCACTAAATAAAACACCATTATTAGCGACGATGCCTAAGGGTTGCCCTTCAATTTTCGCAAAACCAGTCACCAATGTTTTTCCATAATCAGATTTGAATTCTTGAAATTCAGATCCATCTACAATGCGAGCAATAATTTCTTTTGCATCAAAAGCGGTGCGATAATCTTTTGATACAACACCTAAAATTTCATCTGCATTATATTTTGGTGGTTCAAATTCAATTGTTTCATTCGCTGTATTTGGAAAATGATTAATTATATTTCGAAGAATCTCTATTGCTTCATTGTCATCTTTAGCAAAATGATCTGCCACACCGCTGATTTGGGTATGCATTTTTGCACCGCCCAGTTCTTCCGCAGTTGCATCTTCTCCAATAGCAGCTTTCACGAGAGGTGGCCCACCTAAAAAGATGGTGCCTGTTTTATTCACTATAATAGCTTCGTCACTCATGGCCGGAACGTACGCACCACCGGCAGTGCATGATCCCATCACCGCCGCAATTTGAGGAATGCCTTTGGCGCTCATCTGAGCTTGGTTATAAAATATTCGGCCAAAATGTTCTTTATCAGGAAATACTTCGTCCTGTTTTGATAAAAATGCACCACCACTATCGACCAGATAAATACACGGGAGGTGATTTTCTAAGGCAATCTCTTGTGCACGTAAATGTTTTTTGACTGTGAGGGGGTAATAAGTACCGCCTTTGACAGTTGCATCGTTAGCGACTACTATACATTGGCGTCCTTGGATGGTGATGATGCCGGTAATAATGCCAGCGGCAGGGACATAATCTTCATAAACGTTATATGCGGCAAATGGAGAGAATTCTAAAAATTGTGATGAAGTATCTCTCAAAGTGTCAATCCGCTCTCTTGCTGTCATTTTTCCACGAGATTGGTGTTTTTCTACCCTTTTGGGCGGTCCCATTTGTTTAATAGCATCCAACTCGGATTCAAGATCCTTAGCCAAGGATGAATGGTGTATAAAATTGGTTTGATATTTATCAGATTCAGGTTTGATATGTGTTTTAATTATTGCCATGATTTATTCTTGAATTATGGATTGAATATACGCTCCAGCTAACCTCAATTTATCAGAATCAATTCCCGTTTCAAACCCCTGTTCTTTGCAAATTCGAATGGCTGATTCAGTTGATATATTTCCACTGGCTCCTGGGGCAAAAGGGCACCCACCCACGCCGCCGGCACTTGAATCCAATATACGGATCCCCATGCCCAGTCCAATGGTAAGATTCTCGGCCGCCATATTATACGTATCATGCATATGGAGGGCGAATATTTCCCGTGGCCAATTATCCAAAATTATTTCCAGTAGATATTCCACATCATCAGGTGTGGCCTTGCCTATTGTATCCCCCAGGGATATTTCGTGAACGCCAAGGTCTATGAGATCCTGGATAACTTTAATGACCGCCTCAGCGCCAATATCACCTTCGTAAGGACATACCCAGCAGGTAGAAATATATGCCCGAACGCGAAGGTTTTTTTCTTCCCAAATGGGTATCATTTCTTCAAATCGTTTAAAATTTTCTTCAATAGAACTATTTGTATTATTTTTGGAAAATGTTTCACTGGCGGCGGTGAAAATTGCCACGGAGTAATAACCATTTTCGATGGCAGCCTCCAGCCCTTTTCGATTGGGAATCAGGGCAGTATATGTGGTATCATTATTGCGTTGGATGGATGCGGATACTTCCTTTGCATCCGCTAATTGAGGGACCCATTTGGGTGATACAAAACTGGTGACTTCAATCTCCGGACAACCCGCTTCGGTCAACATATCTATATATTTTTTTTTCTCCGTTGACGAAATTGGTTGTGATATGTTCTGAAGACCATCTCGAGGTCCAACCTCCACAATTCTAACAGGTTCAATCATTTGACTCGAAAATATTTATTCAATTGTTTCTGACCAATTGGGTTTTCGTTTTTCCAGAAAGGCTGCCAATCCTTCTTGTCCTTCTTCACTGGCACGAAGTTGGGCGATCAATGCGGCGCTATTGCTCGAATTCATATCGTTGCAATAGGTTTTGAATGAGGCGATGGCATTGGGCCCTGCCAATAGTAATTGGTTGACTTTTTTTATCACAACATCTTCAATGGTTTCGGCTGAGGCAACCTCATGAATTAGGCCAATCCTAAGTGCCCGTTCCGTATCAATGAGTTCACCCGTAATCCCCAATGATTTAAAATGGGATAATCCTATTTTTTTTACACAAAAAGGTCCAATCACGGCGGGGTTGATTCCCAGTTTCACTTCGCTTAATGAGAACTTTGTGTTTGTTTCCGCAATGGAAATATCTGCTAATGTTAAAAACCCAAACCCGCCGCCAATTGCGTATCCATGAACTTTAGCAATAACCGGTTTTGAGCAATCTTCAATTGCCTGATACATGAGTTGCAGGTTCTTTCCACTTTGTTCATTTTGTTCAATATTCAATTCACCTGTATTCTTCATATAGGATAAATCTGCTCCAGCAGAAAATGCTTTGCCTAAGCCTTCTAAAATAATCACTCGTACTGACTTGTCTTGATTTATTGATTGAAAAATTGTTGTCACTTCTGATATCATTGTTTCACTGAGTGCGTTGAGAACGTTTGGTCGATTAAACGCAATCCTTACTAAAGATTTATCTTGGGTGATTTGAATGGTTTTATTTGTCATTTCTGTTAATCCCTTCATTGGGAATCAGGGTTTTATGGTCGTAATTTTGCATTTCTATTATCACAGTTACAAGGGAATTTATGTCCGGACATAGCAAATGGGCGACGATCAAACGTAAAAAAGCAGCCACCGATGCAAAACGGGGTAAAATATTTACGAAACTGATAAAAGAATTGATGATTGCTGCTCGGGATGGAGGAGGCGATCCTGAAACGAATCCAAGACTTCGGCAAGCCGTATCCACTGCAAAAACAGCCAATATGCCCAATGACAATATTAATCGCGCGATTCAAAAAGGAACCGGGGAGCTGGAAGGCGTATCTTTCGAAGAATTTACTTACGAAGGATATGGTCCTGGCGGCGTGGCACTTTATATGGAAGCACTTACAGACAATAAACAAAGAACCGTGGCGGATATTCGCCATGCTATGAATAAACATGGCGGAAATTTAGGTGAAAACGGTTCTGTGGCCTGGATGTTTGAAAAACTGGGACAAATTACAATTCCCGAAAATGATCATAGTGAAGAAACTGTTTTTGAGGAAGCATTAGAAGCGGGTGCAGATGATTTTAACAGTTCGGATGGGGAGTTTATCATTACAACCGCACCTTCAGAAACAGTGAATGTGTCCGATACGTTGTCAAATAAGGGTTATAACATTACCTCCTCAGCTGTGGAAATGGTGCCAAAGACAACCATTAAAGTTGAGGGCAGTGACGTTAGAAAACTCATGACATTAATGGAAGCATTAGAAGATAATGATGATATTCAAAATTTATATTCTAATCTCGATGTGGATGAGGAAGATATATAGTCTTTAAGTGATAATAATCCTCGGTGGCAAAAATTCAAAGAGTAATCGGTGTAGATCCAGGCTTAAGTATTACCGGATTCGGTATTCTGGATTATAAAGGCGGACAAATCCGTACAGTTGCGTTTGGAACTATTAAGCCGCCTGCAAAAGAATCACTGCCGAATCGGTTAGAATATTTAAACAGCCATATGACTGAATTATTAGAAAAATTTGAACCGCATGCACTTGCAATTGAAGATACCTTTTTTAGCCAAAATGTGAAATCTGCATTATTATTAGGTCAAGCGCGCGGTGTTTTAATATTAGCCGCAGCTTCAAAAGGAATACCGTCTATAGATTATGCGCCTCGAAAAGTAAAGCAATCCGTAGTTGGAAATGGTGCAGCCGATAAAAAACAGGTTCAGTATATGGTGCAGCAAATTTTAAAAATGAAAGAGCCACCCAAGCCATTAGATGTTTCCGATGCATTGGCGATTGGCCTGTGTCACATTAACCAGAACAAATATTTATGAGTTTAATCGATTCAATTAACGGAAAACTATTTTCAAAAAGTCCAACAGAAGCCATTATTGATATTGGTGGTATTCGTTATCGAATCCGTATTTCTATTTCTGCCTATGAAAGATTGCCCTCAAAGGGTGAATCGGTGGAATTACTGACCCATTTACATGTTAAGGAAGATATTCTTGATCTCTACGGATTCAAAGACAATGATGAACGCTCTTTGTTTATGAGCCTGAATACAATTACCGGTATCGGACCAAAGTCAGCTATGAATATTTTATCTGGTACGAATCCAAATGAATTTAAAAGCCGAATTATTGCAGGTGATGTAAAATCATTAACAGTTATACCGGGGATTGGTGCAAAGACCGCCAAACGGATTATTGTAGAATTAAAAGAAAAATTCGCATCAGACCTGGATGGAAAAGACGATCTTGGGTTTGTAGATGACGAAAGTTCTTCGATGGTAAGAGATGCGGTGAATGCACTATTATCGTTAGGGTATAAACAGTCCCATGTAAATAAGACTATGAAAGATTTAGAGGGCTCTGGTGAATTATCTGGAGGATTAGAAGATATAATTCGTAAAGCATTAGCAAAAATGATTTAAAGGGGAAATATGCAAGTTTCAAAACAGTTACACAAATTAGGCACAGAAACGGCATTTGCCGTATCAGCTCAAGCAACAAGGTGGGCCGAAAAGGGTCATAAAGTATATCCATTTCACCTGGGTGATATTAATCTGGCAACGCCGGAAAACATTGTGGATGCGACCCTGAAAGCTATTCGAGATGGCTACACTGGCTATTGTCCAGCGAATGGTATTTTACCTTTGAGGGAAGCACTGGCTCATGATGTGGGTTCCAAACGAAGTGTCGTTTATGAGCCAAGCCAAGTTTCGATTCAACCGGGTGGTAAACCCACTATTGGAAAATTCATCTCCGCCATAATGAACCCTGGTGATGAAGTATTGTATCCGAACCCAGGATATCCTATTTATGAATCTCAAATTGAATATCAGGGGGGTAATGCAATTCCGTATGGGTATGTTGAAACCCAAGACGGATTTGATATTGATCTGGATCGATTAAAGTCTTCAATTACAGATAAAACAGTTGCCTTGATTTATAACAATTACCAGAACCCAATTACAGCAGAATCCTCTATAGCTGAAATGGAAGCAATTGCCGAAATAGCAATTGAAAACGATTTATGGGTATTGGCAGATGATGCATATTATGAAATGATTTATGAAGGAGATGCACGATCGATCGTATCGATTCCAGGTATGAAAGAAAGAACAATAATTTTATATACATTTTCAAAGAAATTTGCCATGACCGGGTGGCGTGTGGGTGGTGCAATTGGGCCAGAAAAAATAATGAATATTATATCAAAACTGAATGTAAATGCGGAATCCTGTACCACTCATTTTATCCAGTATGCCATGGTAGAGGCACTTCAGGGTGATTCAAGTGGAACAGATACCATATTGGCGACGTTAAAGGAAAGACGTGATGCCGCTGTGGCTGGATTGAATGCGATTAATGGTATTCAAATTCCCACACCTCGAAGTACGTTTTACTTATTTCCCAATGTGAATGAGATTATGAAGCACAAAGGATTTAATCGTGTGGAGCAACTACAAGTGGGTGCCCTGGAAAATGCGAATATATCTTTTTGTACAAGAGAACACTTCGGAAGACCATCATCAGATGAAACTGATTATTTTATACGCTTTGCTTATTCGGGTATTACCACAGATGATATCAACGAAGGAATGGTAAAGTTGAAAGAATATTTTGAATTTTCATGAAACAAACGCCATTATATAATAAACATATAGAACTCGATGCCAAATTGGGTGACTTTGCCGGGTTCAAGATGCCGATTCAGTATACCGGTATCATAAAGGAGCATGAGGCAGTTCGGAATTTTGCAGGGTTATTTGATGTGAGCCATATGGGAGAATTCATTATTTCCGGTGAAGAGGGTGAGGCTTTCTTAAATTTTGTTACCATTAATGATGTGGCTACTCTTAAACCTTGGCAAGCCCAATATTCTGCAATGTGCAATGAGGATGGTGGTTTAATCGATGATGTTCTTATCTATCGATATCCCGATCATTTTATGATGGTAGTGAATGCTGGGAATAAGGAGAAAGATTTAGATTGGCTCATGGTACATAAACCAAAAAATGTGGATATTTTAGATATGAGCGAGAGGACAGGATTAGTGGCGATTCAAGGGCCAAAATCGCGAGATATCCTTAATCGTATTGCGGATATTAATTTAAATAATATTGATTTTTATTGCTTCACTGTGGGTAATATTAATGGAATTGCCGCAACCATTGCTAGAACCGGCTATACAGGAGAATTGGGCTTTGAAATATATGCAGATTATAATGGAATAATCAAAATTTGGGACGCAATCCTTGCCATCAAAGAGGGTGGTGTTGTGCCAGTTGGACTTGGATGTAGAGATACTCTTCGAATGGAAATGAAATATGCTCTATATGGGAATGATATAGATGAAAAAACCAATCCAATTGAAGCAGGACTTGGGTGGATTACCAAATTCAATAAAAAGAGTTTTATTGGAAAAAATGCATTGGTGGCTACGAAAGCAAACCCAACGCGCCGTTTGATTTGTTTCGAAATGATTGATCGTGGAATTCCTCGGAAAGGGTACCCGATTAAATTGGATGGTAATGTGATTGGAGAAGTCACCAGTGGCACACAGTCGCCATCATTGAAACAGGGAATTGGATTGGGGTTTGTGAAGAAACCATTTGATAAAATCGGGACAAATATTATGGTGGAAATTCGAGGAATAAATTTAAAAGGAATTATAGTACAAGCGCCGCTATATAAAGAAGGTAGCGCAAATATATAAAGTATAACATTATGACCAATATAACAAAATACTCAGTTCTTGTAACGGGTGGATCCGGCTTCATCGGATCCCACTTAATCGATCGCTTATTGGAAGAAGGAAACCAAGTGATTTGCTTGGATAATTTGAATGACTTTTATGATCCTCGTATAAAAGACTTAAACCGCTCCAGCCATTATGATTTTGACCAGTATTCTTTTGTAAAAGGTGATATTAGAGATCAAGATTTAATAAATACAATATTTAAGGATAATGATATAAATGTGGTGATTCATTTGGCGGCCATGGCAGGGGTTCGGCCATCTCTTGAAGATCCAAAACTATATACAGATGTAAATATAAATGGTACCCAAAATTTACTTGAAGCCATGAACGATTCGGGTGTTCAGAAATTTCTTTTCGCCTCCTCATCTTCCGTATATGGAAATAATAAAAAAACACCCTTTTCCGAGAGTGATGTAGTTGATTTTCAAATTTCACCTTATGGCGCTACCAAAAAAATGGGTGAAATAATGTGTTATACCTATCATCACTTGAGTGAAATACCTACATCATGTTTGCGGTTTTTTACTGTGTACGGTCCCAGACAGCGACCGGAAATGGCTATTCATAAATTCACTCGATTAATGAAAAACAATCAACCGATCCCATTCTTTGGAGATGGGTCTACGGCACGTGATTATACATTTATCGACGATATAATAGATGGTATATTTGGTGCCATGAATAAGGAAGACCAATTTGCAATTTATAATTTGGGGAATTCAAAACCGGTAAAGTTGAATGAATTAGTCTATGTGATTGGTGAGCGATCCGGATGCGATCCAATATTAGACCGCCAACCATTACCAGCCGGTGATGTCATTCAAACATTTTCAGATATATCCCGGGCAAAATCCCGGTTGGATTATGAACCACATGTCAGTATTGATGATGGAATCTCTCAATTTATTGAATGGTATGATGATATGGTCACCTCACATGGAGAATTGTATTCATGAAAGAAAGACGATTAGAAATATTAGGAATACTTTCGGTGGCAGTGTCGCTTCTTGTTTTCATCAGTTTACTGGGTTACAACCCAAATGAAGATCCGGGGATTTCGCCAAACGTTCGCGTGGAAAACCCAATGGGAATACTGGGTGTATGGATCGCCTATTTTTTTATTAAACTGACTTTCGGATACAGTTCCTTTATTTTACCATTATTGGCGATTTCATGGGGAATTTGGTTTTTTACTCATAAGGAATTTGAAGCCATCAGTCGTTTGTCAGGATATTTGATGGGTGTGTTGGTTCTATCCTCGATAACGTTGGGTGCGGCACAAATATTTCGTTATGGGTTTGATGATGCAACTTTCCGATTCAGTGGGTTAGTAGGCGGACTAATTTCATTGTTTATTTATGATTTTGTCGGGGGAATTGGAATAGTTATAGTTCTTTTGGCCCTTTGGCTCATCCTCGCACGGGGTTATTTTGGATTTAGTTATTATGAACCGATCAAAAAATTATTGGCTCGCATTCAAAAAAAGAAGGAAGAGCGAAATCTTGTAACAGAGCAACAATCAATTGAAGATGAAAAACGCCGTCATACTCAAAGTTTAATTTCAAAGATTGATGAACAGCGTCAGCGCGATGAAATATTGGATGCACCTAAGGGTCCGGAATCCGAAGAGGATAATGAAGATATTATAGAGACAGTTGACGAAGCAGACTCATCAGAAGAAGATTCAACGGAAGACTTTGAAGAAATTTCAATTGTCCCGGATAATATCTCTAAAGAATCCGAAGAGATTGAGGATGAAGTTGCAGAAGAATCGGTTGTGGAAAAGGTGACTGAATCTCCCGAAAGGTCAGATAAAGAAAATTTGGAGGTGGGGGAAATCGTCGAAGAATCGGAAGTAGATATTGATTCTGTTCAAGAGAGAAAAGCACCCAAAAAATCTTATCAATTACCCTCTGCAGAATTATTAACTAATCCCATTAATATTCAAGGTGGGATGAGCCGGGATGAATTGGTTGAGCGTGCAAACTTTCTCCAGCAATCGTTAGAAACATTTGGAGTGGTGGGGAAAGTGGTGAATGTTAGCCCAGGACCCGTCATTACACTTTTTGAAGTGGAACCGGCTGAAGGGGTTCGTGTGAATAAATTTGTTGCACTATCCGATGATTTAGCCCGGGTGATGGAAGCGAGCCGGGTCCGGGTAATTGCACCCATTCCCGGAAAATCATCTGTGGGCATAGAAATTCCAAACCGCAATCCAGATATGGTTTACTTTAAGTCAGTGATCAATTCGGAAAAATTTACCTCATCTGATTCTATGCTGACCATCGCTGTGGGGAAAACAACCACAGGTGAAATTGCAACCCTTGATTTGGCGAAAATGCCCCATTTACTCATTGCCGGTACTACGGGATCGGGAAAGTCCGTCTGCATGAATACGATTTTGGCTAGTTTGCTATACCAAGCATCCCCAGACGAAGTGAAATTTGTTATCATTGATCCGAAAAAGGTAGAAATGACCTTATATCGCGATTTATCGGATTATCATTTATTGAAAATTGAAGATATAGACGAACCCATTGTCACCACACCAGATAATGCAACATTGGCGCTTCGGGCAGTAGAAAAAGAAATGGGACGCAGGTATGATGTGCTGGCGGACAATGTGGTTCGGAATATCGATGAGTATAACAAAAAAATGCGGGATAAAGGTGAAGGTATAATGCCATTCATTGTTGTCCTGATAGATGAGTTAGCAGATTTAATGATGATGAATGCGAAAGAGGTAGAAGCACCCATTGCCAGATTAGCCCAACTTGCTCGTGCTGTTGGTATTCATCTTGTGGTAGCAACTCAACGACCATCCGTGGATGTAATTACGGGTATAATTAAAGCGAATTTCCCATCTCGTATCGCATTCCAAGTGGCTACAAAAATTGATTCACGTACCATAATAGATGGACCGGGTGCTGAAAAGCTCATTGGTCGTGGGGATTTACTGTATTTAGGAAGCGGTTCCTCAGAACCCACTCGGCTCCATAATGCATTTTTAAGTTTGGAAGAAATTGAGGCACTCATGGCTCATGTAACCGGACAGCCAAAACCGGATGAACTTGTTATATCCAGCCCCCGTGAAACCATGGGTGCCGCTGGTTTGATTGGTGAAGATACAGGTGGATTTGATGATTTATTTGATGAAGCAGTGCGTTTGGTGGTGATGCATCAGCAGGGATCCATTTCACTGATTCAGCGTCGACTTAAGGTGGGATACTCCCGCGCGGCCCGGCTCATTGATGAAATGGAACAGGCGGGGATTGTAGGCGCTTTTACGGGTAGCAAAGCCCGTGAAGTACTTGTAGATGATTCCTATCTGGATTCTCTCGACTAATTAAATAATGTATCACACATTACTTTATATCATCCTGCTGACAACAGAGATTTGCTCCCAATCTAACGCTTGGAAAGAGAAATTTATTACAGCAATGAATGACCCAAGAGGTGTATCAATCACCGTAGAAATTGAGCAGAAACAATTTGAATCCAATTCGGTTGAACGAGGAACAATTGAAATATTGAAAAAGGATCATTATCTTTTGGATACCCCATCCGAAACAGTGGTTGTTACAGGGGATACGATTCAAACATGGAACAAAGAATCTAATCAACTCATCATTGATCAAACCATCGAAGGGGATTTCAGTATTTTTAATTTATTGACAGGCGGGTTTGATTCCGTTGTTTTCAGGGAACCAAATGTGCAAGAAACCCAAGTCTCCATGAATTATAATATTCCAACTATGGGGTATAAAGGAAAGATAAATATTAAAAAAAATGGACAACCAATAGAATTAAAAATACAATATGGATCCAATCAATATGTGACGATGAAAGTTCTTACTTTTCATCATGGTAACTTATCACTGTACCATAAATTCAACCCGTCTGAGGTTGAGGTGATCGATCTCCGTGAGTAAGTGGCTTAAGTTGGTCTTGAGTCTGGTTATCAGTGCTGTGGGACTTTATTACGCATTTGGTCAGGTGAATTTTAATGAATTATGGTTTCATTTAAAATCAGTCAATGTTTTGTGGATGTCAGTGGCCACACTTCTATTGGTTTTTTCGGTTGCCATTCGGGCAGAAAGATGGCAAATGTTGTTGGAGCCAATTGAAAATATTCAATTTCGTTCGCTTTTTGGCGCTACAATGGTGGGTTATTTTGGTAATGCAGTCCTTCCTTTTCGATTAGGCGAATTACTTCGTGCATATTCAATTTCCGAAAATCATCAAGTGGATACATCTGCAGCCTTTGGGACGATTATCTTAGAAAGAATTTTAGATTTACTTGGATTGGTAAGTACAATAATATTATTTGGGTGGTTATTCCCGTTTGATACGGGAGGTCGAAATATTATGATTGCTGTAGTGGTTGTTACCCTTTTAGGATTTGGATTCATTATGGTTTTGGGAAGTGCTCGTTCTCATTTAATGGATCGCATTGAAAAATGGCCAATTTTCGAAAAACCATTTGCCCATCGATTATTGACCATAATGAATAGTTTGGTGGATGGGTTGACCTCTATTCGTGCGACAAAACATGTGGGGCAGATTGTGATACATACCATTTTCATGTGGGTTGTTTATTATTCCATAACCTATACCGTCATTCTGGCCACGGGTATCAATATTTCATGGATTGAGGTGGGTGTGGTTCTCATTTCCACATCTCTGGCCGTGGCGATTCCCGCGGCTCCCGGTGCTGTAGGAACATATCACGCCGCTGCAGTTTATGTGCTCACAGTTTTATTTTCTGTTGGTTCAGCAGAATCTCAAGCTTTTGCGATTCTCTTGCATGCAGTTGGGTTTATTCCATTAATTATCATTGGGTTTATTTACTTTTTAAATAGCTCAGTTCATATCAGGGATATTTCAAAACAGCATATTGTGGAATGAAAAAGTACGATACTATTTTTCTTGATCGTGATGGAACTCTAAACCCCGACCCTGGATATATTAATGATCTAAGTCAATTTGAGTTTTATGATTTTACTATAGATGGACTCAAACGCTTGAAAGAATACGGAAATCGATTTTGCATTATTACTAATCAATCCGGTATTGGCCGGGGAATAATTGAAATGGATAAATTAAGTGAAATCCATGATTATATTTTGAATTCATTCTATAAAAATGATTTAGAATTATTGGGAATTTATTATTGTCCGGACCATCCGGATAAAGCAACAAAATTTCGAAAACCCGGTAGCGGAATGTTTTTAGAAGCAGCAAAAGATCACAATATTGAAATCACTAAATGTTTAATGATGGGTGATGCTTTATCTGATATTCAAGCCGGTGTAAATTTAAGGATGGATACAATGCTGTTATTAACCGGCAGGGGCAAAGAGACGGCGGATCATTTGGGAAAACTTCGTCCTAACTTTATTGCTGAAAATATCTTGGATGGAGCAAATTTATTATTGGAGCATTCTTCCTCATGAAAATTGCTGTATTATATGGTGGAAATTCTGCTGAAAGGGACGTATCCCTGTCCTCAGGAAAAGCGGTGATAGACGCATGTAATGTATTAGGACATGATGTGGTTGCATTGGATCCTGCTAATGGAATGGAGACGATGATTTCAGATTTATTATCTGTCGACTTGGTCTTTAATGGTCTTCATGGCGGTGATGGGGAAAATGGTGTAATTCCGGGCTTCCTTCAATCTTTGGGTGTGAAGTTTACCGGATCCGGGAATGAAGCTTCAGCCATTTGCATGGATAAACGGGTAAGTAAGGCCTTGGTTCATCGTAAAGGAATTTCCACGCCCGATTGGATATCCATTGGGAAAAATGAAAAAATTCCGACCGATAATAATTTGGTTTATCCAATTGTTGTGAAGCCAAATGATCAAGGGAGTACGCTAGGGCTGACTATCGTCGAAAATGCATCTAAATTAGAAGCTGCGATCACCTTGGCTCGGGAGTACGGAAATGTCATTCTTTTAGAAGAATTTATTGCAGGCAGAGAATTAACGGTTACAGTGATTGGTGGCTCCTCCTATCCAATTGTTGAAATTGTGCCTAAACATGATTTATATGATTATGACTGTAAATATACGAAAGGACTGACAGAATATTTTTGTCCCGCGGACCTGCCGGAATCATTAACAAAGTCGATTCAGGAATCATCAGTAAAAATTCATCAATTGTTTGGTTGCCGCCATTATTCTCGTGTGGATTTTCGGTTGGATGAAAATGAAAAAGCATGGTTTTTAGAAGTTAATACACTTCCGGGAATGACAGAAACCAGTCTGGTGCCTAAATCTGCAAGGGCAACTGGATTAACCTTCCCTGATTTGATCCAAAAAATTTTAGATGAGGCAATGCAAGATTAATGGAAAAGTGGATTGCTGTCAGGTCAAAACCCCGAGCAGAAAAAGTTGCATTTGAACAGTTAGAGAAGAAAGGCATTCAGGCTTACTTGCCCTTAGTACGTCAAAAACGAAAATGGTCTGATCGGATGAAATGGGTGGAATTACCATTATTGCCAGGATATTTATTTGCTAAAGTAGAGTTAAAAAACTCGATTTTTGTATTGCAAACCTACGGTGTGAGTACTGTGGTAAAATTTGGGGGTGAAGTTGCAGTGGTGCATGAAAGTGTGGTGAAATCAATTCGATTAGCTTTAGAGGGTGGGTACGCACTGGAGCCAACAGAATATTTTACAAAAGGTGATGAAGTTGTGGTCATAGAAGGTCCTATGAAAGGAACGAAAGGTATCGTTTCTGACGTTAAGGGTGAAGAAAAATTAATCATTAAGATTGATGCTTTACAGCAAGCGATAGCAGTACATATTGAAACCAGGTTTTTACAATCGGCCGGGAAAAAACGTGCTCCGATTTTATAATTCACTCACCCGGAAAAAAGAGGATTTTATTCCCATAATTAAGGGGAAGGTTTCTTTATATACATGCGGACCTACGGTCTATGATACAGCTCATATCGGAAATTTTCGAACATTTCTTTTCGAAGATTTTTTAAAACGCGTGTTATTGGCCAGGGGATTTGAGGTCTATCATGTAATGAATATTACAGATGTGGATGATAAAACAATTCAAAAATCTGTGGCAGAGGGGAAACCCCTTTCGGAAATAACTGAGTACTATACCAATTTATTTAAACAGGATTTATCATCCTTGAAAATAATTCCAGCTGATGTATATCCTGCAGCGACGGAACACGTAGATGCTATGATTCAAATGATTGAACAATTAATTGAGAAAAACCATGCCTATGTTACCAAGGATGGGTCAGTATTTTTCTCTATTGATTCTTATAAAAACTATGGTGCACTTACGCGGTTAAATATGGATAAAATGCAACATTCAGATCGCGTTTCTACCGATGAATACAGCTTGGATAATCCTCAGGATTTTGCTTTATGGAAAGCATATAAAGATGAAGATGGTGAGGTGTTCTGGGAATCCCCTTGGGGCAAGGGTCGGCCAGGCTGGCATATGGAATGTTCTGCCATGAGTATGGAGTATTTAGGAGATCATTTTGACATCCATTGCGGTGGAGTAGATAATAAATTTCCTCACCATGAAAATGAAATTGCCCAATCGGTTTGTGCCGTGAATACACCATTCGTTAATTATTGGCTTCATTCAGAATTTTTACTGGTGGACGGGGGCAAAATGAGTAAGTCCATCGGCAATTATTATTGTGTATCCGATTTACTTGAAAAAGGAATGACTTCTGAAGAAATTCGATACAATTTTTTGAGTGCCCATTACCAGACGAAAGTCAATTTTACCTTGGAAAAACAGCATGAAGCTAAAAGAAGTATTCATCGAATTATGGAGTTGCAATCTCGACTAAACGAAATAGATTCTGATCTGTGCAATGATTTTCCATTGGAAGTTGAGCAATTTAACGACGCATTAGAAAACAACTTAGATTCACCAAAAGCATTGGCGGTATTCTTCGATTGGATCCGGCGTATTAATATTTCAATGGATGAAAAAACACTTTCAAACAAAGAAGCATCCAAAGGATTAAAATTCATTTCCTATTTTGATTCCATTTATGGCATATTGCCAAAAACAGATTCTGTGCCTCAGGGTGTGTTAGATTTATCAAAAGAACGAGAGGGTGCCCGTCAAAATAAAGATTGGGAAAAATCCGACGAATTACGAGATCAGATTTCAGGAATGGGTTGGATGGTAAAGGATACAAACGATGGTCCGAAACTCACTCCAAAATAATATTTAATTTCTTTCTGATTTTTATTCAAATATTATTGTCATTGATAAAATTATAGTCTAATTTACAAGGCTTTTTTCGGCTGTCGTATGGCAAAGTGCATACAAGAACTGTGCCATGTGTGTTGATAATTGACGATAAAACGATCCAAGCAGCGGGTCGAATCAGGAAACTTAAAAAAAATATTAAGTTCCGACTTGCCGGTGTAGCTCAGTTGGTAGAGCAGCTGATTTGTAATCAGCAGGTCGGGGGTTCGAGTCCCTTCGCCGGCTCATATTGTGCCGATAAAAAAGATGAGATGCTTTTTAACAAGGTTAAATGATGCTGAGAGGGGAGATGGCCGAGTGGTTAAAGGCAGCAGACTGTAAATCTGCCGACGAATGTCTACGGAGGTTCGAATCCTTCTCTCCCCACGCTGCGGGTGTAGTTCAACGGTAGAACCCCAGCCTTCCAAGCTGGTGACGTGAGTTCGAGTCTCATCACCCGCTCGAAGTGCCTACGTAGCTCAGTGGTAGAGCACTTCCTTGGTAAGGAAGAGGTCGCCGGTTCAACCCCGGCCGTAGGCTCTCTTTCAATTAAGGATTAAATTAGTTCAGGAGGATTAATAAAAAATGTCAAAACAAAAATTTGAACGTAATAAACCCCATTTAAACATTGGGACGATCGGCCATGTGGATCATGGGAAGACAACACTGACCGCAGCGATCACGATGACGCAGGCAGCAAAGGGTTTAAGTGAGACCCGATCTTTCGACAGTATTGATAATGCCCCAGAAGAAAGGGAGCGTGGTATAACAATTCAGACGGCTCATGTTGAGTATGAAACAGAGAATCGCCATTATGCCCATGTAGATTGTCCTGGTCATGCAGACTATATTAAGAATATGATTACGGGAGCGGCCCAGATGGATGGCGGTATTTTAGTGGTATCCGCTGCGGATGGTCCTATGCCCCAGACCCGGGAGCATGTACTTCTGGCCCGTCAGGTTAATGTACCTTCCATCGTTGTATTTATGAATAAGACAGACCAGGTGGATGATGAAGAGTTAATCGAACTGGTTGAGATGGAACTGAGAGACTTATTAAATGAATATGACTTTCCGGGTGATGATATTCCCATAATCAAAGGCAGTGCCTTAAACGCACTAAACAACATAGATGATGAAGCGGCCACGGCCTGTATTACAGAGTTGATGGAAGCTTGTGACAGTTTTATCCCTGAACCAAAGCGTGATATAGACAAACCATTTTTAATGCCTGTAGAGGATGTATTCTCAATTACGGGTCGCGGTACGGTGGGAACAGGCCGTATAGAAAGCGGTATTATTAAAGTAGGTGATGAAGTGGAAATGATCGGAATGGGAGATACCAGGAAGACCACAGTCACCGGCGTGGAGATGTTCAGGAAGTTATTGGATGAAGGCAGAGCCGGGGACAATGCAGGATTATTACTTCGTGGCGTGGATAAAGAATCCCTGACTCGTGGAATGGTATTGGCGAAACCGGGTTCAATTACACCCCATACAAAGTTTAAGGCCAGTGTATATGTGCTTAAGAAGGATGAAGGGGGCCGTCATACGCCCTTTTTCAATGGATATCGTCCCCAGTTTTACTTCCGGACAACGGATGTAACGGGTGTGGCCACATTACCTTCAGGGACAGAAATGGTGATGCCGGGAGACAATGTGGAGCTGGATATAGAACTGATTACCCCAATTGCCATGGATAAGGAACTGCGATTTGCCATTCGTGAAGGTGGTCATACAGTAGGTGCCGGTGTGGTAACTGAGATCTCAGAGTAGGTTTTTATATGGCTGGCAATAGTAAACGGGCAATCATTCAGTTGGAGAGTACAGCAGGTACGGGTTACCGGTATACGGTGACCAAAAGTAAACGGCTGCATCCGAACAGGGTTGAGTATCGTAAGTACGACCCAGTTGTTCGTAAGCACGTCATTTTTAAAGAGACCAAGTAGGATTACCAGTATGATTATTCAGTCGTTTTTCGACTGAGAGAATTCATAGGAGTGTAGCTCAATCAGGTAGAGCACCGGTCTCCAAAACCGGGGGTTGCAGGTTCGATTCCTGTCACTCCTGCAGTAAAAGTAATAATAATTTAGGAATCGATTTAGTTAAGTTAGAATGAATAAGATTACGAAATTTTTTTCCGACGTAAAATTTGAAATGAACAAAGTATCCTGGCCAAAATGGGATGAATTAAAAGGGTCAACCTTTGTGGTTATTTCATTTTCCATTATGGTCAGTTTGTTTCTGTTTTTTATTGACAGAATTCTCTCCACACTTATGCAGGTTATTCTTTAACTCATGAATTGGTACACCCTAAGAGTCATTTCCGGTAAGGAAAAGAAGGTGCGAGAAAACATTCTTTTCGAACTGGATTATGAGGGATTAGCTGATGAAGTAGAAGCGATTCTTGTACCTTCCGAAAATATAATAGAAATGAAGGAAGGCAAAAAGAAGGTAAAAAATAAAGTTTTTTTCCCCGGATATATATTGATACATATGAGTGAATCCAAAATAGCGCGTCACTTGGTGGAAAATATTTCAGGCGTCATGAATTTTGTCGGAGTTAAAGGAGAGCCTCAGCCTCTTAAGGAAGAAGAAATAACAAGAATTCTTGGGGAAGTAGAAGGCCGTGAAGGCCGTGAAGTGGTTGTAGCGCCCTATAAAGTGGGCGATGCGGTCAAAGTGACGGATGGTCCTTTCGCAGATTTTTCCGGTTATGTTAATGAAGTCAATGAGGACAAGCAAAAAGTAAAGGTGTCGGTGAGTATTTTTGGAAGACCCACGCCTATAGAGTTAGATTTTTTACAGGTTGAATTAGAGAAATAGGCTAAATAATGGCAAAAAAAATTTCAGGTTATATTAAGCTGCAAATTCCGGCTGGGCAGGCAAACCCTGCGCCACCGGTTGGACCAGCACTGGGTCAGCACGGCGTAAATATTATGGAATTCTGTAAATCGTTCAATTCATCAACGCAGGATCAGGCAGGAATGATTATTCCTGTTGTGATTACCGTTTATGTTGATAGAAGCTTTACGTTTATTACAAAGACGCCTCCTGCTGCTGTGCTACTTAAGAAAAAAGCAGGTGTTCCCAAAGGATCTGGTGAGCCTAATCGGGAAAAAGTGGGAAAAGTAACTGAAAATGATTTACGGGATATTGCAGAAATAAAGATGGAAGATCTAAATGCCAATTCGATTGAAATGGCAATGGAAATGATTCGTGGAACCGCCCGGAGTATGGGGCTGGAGGTCAAAGGTTAATGAAGATGTCTAAAAATCGTAAAAAGGCAAACGCCGACTTAGATCGGATGAAAGAGTATTCTCTGGGGGATGCTGTAAAAATGGTTAAAGAATTGAAATTTACAAAATTTGATGAATCCGTTGATTTAGCTATGAATTTAGGTGTTGACCCTCGTCATGCAGACCAAAATATTCGCGTATCTACTTCTTTGCCTTATGGTACAGGAAAAAACGTAAAAGTATTGGTCGTGACCCAAGGTCCAAAAGAAAAAGAGGCCGAAGATGCAGGTGCAGATTATGTGGGTAAATCATACTTAGAAAAGATTAAAGCTGGATGGGATGACGTGGATAAAATAATTGCCACACCGGATATGATGCCAGAATTAGGAAAATTGGGAAAGGTCTTAGGACCAAAAGGCTTAATGCCAAATCCTAAAAGTGGTACTGTAACAATGGATGTGTCATCGGCAGTGAAAGAATTGAAAGCAGGGAAAATTGAACTCAGAGTAGAGAAGACTGGGATCATTCATACGCAATGCGGTAAAAGCTCATTTGAAGAGAATGCATTAATAGAAAATATAAAAACAATTTACGATACGATTATGAAAGCCAAGCCCGCATCTGTGAAAGGAACTTATTTGAAAAAAATAAGTGTTTCTTCTACTATGGGCCCTGGGATTAAAGTGGATCAAGGAACTATCAGGTAAGCAATGCCAAATACAAAAAACATTCAACAGGTTGAAGTATTAACAGAAAAACTCGGAAGAGCGAAAGCCATATATTTTACAGAATATCTCGGTTTAAATGTGGAAGACATTACAGAACTTCGTCGTGATTTTCACAAAAGCGACGTGGAATATGCAGTTGCAAAAAATACCTTATTAAAATTGGCAGCAAAGAATAATGGTTTGGAAGGAATGGATTCATACCTAAACGGTCCAACAGCAATTGCTTTATCCTATGAAGATCCAACCAGCCCTGCCCGGGTTTTGAAAAATTTCACGAATGATCATGACTTGCCAGAAGTAAAAGCAATTTATTTTGATGGCGACTTGCTGGATGGCAGTGAATTAAAGCGCATTGCTGAAATGCCGACTAAAGAAGAATTGCTATCGATACTCGCGGCATTATTGAACTCATCAATGACCAAATTAGCCCGGACCCTCCAGGCGCCTATGGCTGATGTGGGATACGCTTTGAGTAATTTAAAAGAACAAAAATCTAATTAAGAAATAATAAGGAGCTATGACAATGGCCGATACTACGAGAGCCCAAGTGCTAACCTATCTTGAAAATGCCAATATGATGGAAATCTCTGATTTAATCAGTGATATCGAAGAAAAATTTGGTGTAACTGCTGCAGCACCCGTTGCAGCTGTCGCAGCAGTGCCTGCTGGTGGCGGAGAAGCCGCTGCAGAAGAAAAAGATGAATTTGATGTTGTGTTAACATCTGCCGGTTCATCAAAAATAAGTGTAATCAAAGCGGTTCGCACCATGACAGCCCTAGGCTTGAAAGAAGCGAAAGAATTAGTTGATAGTGCCCCAAAGGCAATTAAAGAAGGTGTATCCAAAGCCGAAGCTGAGGAAGTAAAAACTCAACTCGAAGAAGCTGGTGCTTCAGTCGAACTGAAATAATTCGACGAAAACACCAATCTTTTTAAAAGAAAACATTCTGTCCTTTTCCACTTTTACAATGGAGGCTTAATTGGCTGCCATACCCAATCCGTACGCCGAGCGTCAATCGTTCGAGAAAACTAAATCCGAAATTGAATTTCCTGATCTATTATCTGTTCAGGTTGATGCTTTTCAAGCTTTTATTCAAGAAAATGTTCCAGAAGATGAACGACTAAATGTCGGGCTTGAAGAAGTATTCTCGAATTATTTTCCCATCGAAGATTCACATCGAAACTATGTTCTGGAATATAAAAACTACTTTCTGGGATTAGCTAAATACACACCTGAAGAATGCATTGATCGGGGATTGACTTATTCAGTCCCTTTGAAAGTTCGTCTTATTCTTCATATTACGAATGAAGATGATCGTAGTAAATATGATCAATCCATTGAGCAGGAAGTGTACTTTGGTAATATTCCAAATATGACTCCGAAAGGGACATTTGTTATTAATGGTGCCGAAAGGGTAATTGTCTCTCAGTTGCAACGATCGCCTGGCGTTTTCTTTGATAGTTCCATACATCCAAATGGAACAAAATTATACCAAGCGAGGATTATTCCATTTCGTGGATCTTGGGTCGATTTTACGACTGATATAAATGATTGTATTTTTTCAATTATTGATCGCCGTAGAAAATTTCCCGTCACAATGCTTCTCCGTGCACTTGGATATTCAACCAATGCAGATATTTTCCGTGCTTTTGGTTGTATTAAGGAAATCAAATTAAAGTCAAAGAATGTTTCAAATGCCATTGGCTGTATCATTGTTGAAGATGTGATTGATACAAAAACTGGTGAAATATATATGGAAGGTGGTGCTGAACTCACCCAAGAATCCATCGATGAATTAAAAGCAGCAAAAATCGGTTCAATAGAAGTTGTAGATCCTAATAAGAACTTCCATTCCATGATGCTTCAAAATACAATGATAAAAGATCCAACAAATAATACGGAAGAAGCTTTAAGTGTTGTTTACCAGTTGTTGCGCTCTGGTGAACCGCCAAACCTTGAAACAGCACAGAAGTTTATAGAAAGAATTTTCTTCAATCCCAAAAAATATGATTTAGGTGAAGTTGGGCGTTATCGTCTAAATCAACAGTTTGGTTTAGATGTACCTGTAGAAGATACTGTTTTAACTATGGATGATATTGTTCAAGTGTTGAATTTTCTAGTGGATATGCGAAAAGGTGAGCGGGGATCTGATGATATTGATCATTTAGGAAATCGCCGTGTCAAATCTATTGGTGAACAGTTAACCAATCAATTTTCTGTTGCCCTGAGTCGAATGCTTCGTACGATTTATGAAAGAATGAATTTGCGTGAGCAGGAATCAATAACACCTCAGGATTTGATTAACTCTCGCGTGGTAACAACCGTCATAAATACGTTTTTCGGTACCAGCCAAATGTCTCAATTTGGCGATCAAACGAATCCCTTAGCGGAAGTAACACATAAACGGAGAATTTCCGCATTAGGACCCGGTGGTTTGACGAGGGAGCGTGCAGGATTTGAAGTCCGAGATGTGCATTATACGCATTATGGCCGTCTATGTCCAATTGAAACACCGGAGGGACCGAACATTGGATTAATTTCCTCTCTGGCCTTGTTGGCCATTGTGAACCGACATGGATTTATTGAAGCTCCGTACAGAAAAGTAGAAATTAAAAATGGTCATGCTTATGCAACCCATTCAATTAAATACCTTTCCGCTGATGATGAAGATCGTGTCATGATCGCCCAGTCTGATGAAGAATTGGGTAAGGATGAAATGTTGACCAGTGAGCATATTCGTGCACGGATAAAAGGTGATTTCCCAATCGTAACTCCGGACCAAGTTCAATTTATGGACGTGGCTCCAAACCAGATTTTATCTGTGGCCGCATCGCTCATTCCATTTTTGGAACATGACGATGCAAATCGTGCATTGATGGGCTCAAATATGCAGAGGCAAAGTGTTCCTTTAATTCGACCTGATGCACCCATTGTAGGCACGGGTCTTGAAACTAAGGTGGCTGTAGATTCCAGATCTGCCGTCATTGCACCTGTCGGTGGTAGAGTGCATTACGTTGATTCTGAAAAAATAATCATTCGATCTTATGATGTACCAGAAGATTTAACATTGGTTGAAGGGGAAAACCTTATCACAATTGAGATGAGAAAGTTCAAACGAACCAATCAAAACAGTTGTCAAAACCAACGCCCCATTGTAGTTGAAGGGGAAAAGATAGAAAAGGGACAGCCCATTGCGGATGGTACTTCTACTGAGAAAGGCGAACTTGCATTGGGTAAAAATATTACCGTGGCTTTCATGCCTTGGCGAGGATATAATTTTGAAGATGCCATTGTAATTAGTGAACGTCTGGTAAAAGAAGATATGTTTACCAGCATCCATATCAATGAAATTGAACTTGAAGTCCGGGACACGAAACGTGGGGAAGAGGAATTAACAGCTGAGATTCCGAATGTGGGTGAAGATGCAACGAAAGAGTTGGATGACCGCGGTATTATTCGAATAGGTGCCAAAGTGCGTGATGGTGATATCTTAATAGGAAAAGTCACACCCAAAGGTGAGACAGATCCAACACCAGAAGAAAAACTACTTCGCGCCATTTTTGGTGAAAAAGCTGGTGAAGTGAAAGATGCTTCCAAGCGAGCTGACCCTGGTGTAAAAGGAGTTGTAATTGGCACAAAACTGTTTGAAAAGCGCAGTAAAACTGCCAGAGGTGAAGAAAGAAAAAACATTCTCGTTATCCAAAAAGAAACAGCTGTTCTTAAAAGAGAATTGAAAGAATCGCGAGATGTAAAATTGACCGTGCTTCTTAAAGACCAGGTCTCTGATGGTATTCGAGATATTTCTTCAGGTCGTACCTTAATTAAAAAAGGGACAAAGCTCACTGCCAAAAGATTAAAAAGTTACAATTTAGAGCGCTTTTCTCAAGATAAATCCTGGGTAGAAGACAAACAGGCATGGAGAAGAATAAAAGCCGTTTGGCGTTCATTCTGGAAAGAATGGCGAGTTTTAGAAGAAACATTAGAAAAAAATGTATTTAAACTGCGTGTTGGAGATGAGCTTCAGCCGGGGATTCTTAAGCTGGCAAAAGTAGACATTGCGAATAAACGTAAAATACAGGTGGGTGATAAAATGGCCGGACGCCACGGGAATAAGGGAGTGGTGGCTACTGTTGTGCCTGAAGAAGATTTGCCCTTCCTGGAAGATGGAACCCCAGTTGATATTGTATTAAATCCCCTCGGTGTACCTTCTCGAATGAATCTTGGACAGTTATATGAAACGATGCTGGGATGGGCCGGGGATATATTGGGCGTTCGTTATTCTACACCTGTTTTCAATGGTGCCACACCTGACGAAGTAGAAGGGGAGCTCAAAAAGGCAGGATTACCCATTACGGGAAAAACGACATTGATTGATGGTCGTACAGGCGAAAAGCTTGATAATCCTGTAACAGTTGGTACTATTTATATGATGAAACTAAGTCATATGGTAGATGACAAAATGCACGCACGTTCTACGGGGCCATATTCATTAGTAACCCAGCAACCGCTTGGTGGTAAAGCGCAATTTGGTGGACAGCGTTTTGGTGAAATGGAATGTTGGGCATTAGAAGCATACGGTGCAGCACATACTTTGCAGGAGATTTTGACAATCAAATCAGATGATGTTGATGGTCGTTCAAAAGCATATAACGCAATCGTAAAAGGAGAGGCTCTGCCGCAATTCGGCGTTCCTGAATCCTTTAATGTGCTCATCAAGGAATTACAGGGACTTAACCTCGATATCGAATTAGACTAAGGGAGAATTACTTTGACCTTCATTCAAACGAATAAAATAGATACATCAAAAGGCTTTTCAGCCATCACGATTGGATTAGCATCACCCGAGAGTACATTACAGAAATCTTATGGTGAAATTTTAAAACCTGAAACGATCAATTATCGATCCTATAAGCCAGAAAAAGATGGTTTATTCTGCGAAAAAATATTTGGTCCTGTAAAAGATTATGAATGTCACTGCGGTAAATACAAAGGTATTCGGTATCGGGGTATTATCTGTGACCGATGCGGTGTAGAAGTGACGCGTAAAAAGGTACGGCGTGAACGGATGGGTCACATAACCTTAGCTGTCCCGGTGGTTCACATTTGGTATCTACGATCTATTCCTTCCAAACTCAGTTATCTTGCAGGGATCAGTACGAAGAATTTGGAAAGAGTTGTTTATTATGAGCAATTTTTGGTCATTGATCCAGGGAAGAGTGATAAAGAACAATTCGAGATGATCGATGAGCCAGAATACTTAGAGTTGGAAAAACTGTATGGATTTGATGCAGTGAGTGAAGAAGAGCGTGATAATGAAGATTTTTTCTATGCCACCATGGGTGGTGAAGCACTCAAGGAAATGTTAGCGAGGATGAATCTGGTTGAGCTTCGTCGTGAATTGGAGGATGTTCTTAAAAATTCCAAGTCCAAACAGAAACGCCAAGACGCTCTTAAACGTCTAAAAGTAGTCAAGTCATTTCTGGTAGATTTGTCAACTGTTAAAAAGATTAATAAACCAGAATGGATGGTTGTATCCATTCTTCCGGTTATTCCGCCAGAGCTTAGGCCGTTGGTTCCATTAGATGGCGGTCGTTTTGCTGCCAGTGATTTAAACGATCTTTACCGTCGTATTATCATTCGGAATAATCGATTGAAACAATTAATGGAAATCAAAGCTCCAGATGTGATTTTGCGAAATGAAAAACGGATGCTTCAGGAATCTGTGGATGCATTGTTTGATAACAGCCGTCGTAAAACGGCTATTCGAAGTGGTACAAGACGACCATTGAAATCAATTTCTGATATGATTCGGGGTAAGACAGGTCGTTTTCGTCAAAATTTATTGGGTAAGCGTGTTGATTATTCCGGCCGTTCAGTTATCGTAGTTGGACCGGAACTTCAACTTCATGAATGTGGTCTACCAAAGAACATGGCTCTAGAACTTTTTAAACCGCACATGATCAGTGAATTGATTGCCCGGGGTTACGCACAGACGCCCCGCAGCGCAAAGCTATTGATTGAAGATAAAGATCCGATTGTTTACAAAGTCCTTGAATATGTAGCTCAGGATCACCCAGTACTGCTAAACCGTGCACCAACACTTCACCGTTTAGGTGTCCAAGCATTCCAACCGGTTTTAGTTGATGGCAAAGCAATTCATATTCATCCATTAGTATGTGCAGCTTTTAATGCTGACTTTGATGGTGATCAGATGGCAGTACACGTTCCCTTATCTTTAGCTGCACAAATGGAAGCACGAATATTAATGCTTTCAAGTCATAATATTTTACACCCAGCAAACGGGAAACCTTTGGCACTGCCATCGCAGGATATGGTATTGGGGACATATTATCTTACTCGGAAGCGCAAGGGGGCAAAAGGCGAAGGAAAATCTTTTGGATCCTTTCAAGAAGTATTGTTAGCACATGAAAACCAATCCGTTGATATTAATGCAATTATTAATGTTCGTCGGAATGGGATTTGGCATAAAGATACGACGGTAGGAAGGGTGATTGTTAATAATATTCTTCCAGAAGAAATGGGCTACATTGATGATTTGATTGATAAAAAACGTCTGAGTAAATTGGTAAATGAAACCTATCTTATTGCTGGAAATAAAAAGACAGTTACCTTCTTAGATAATTTGAAGAATCTTGGGTTTAATGCAGCAACCAAAGCGGGAATATCCATCGCAATTAGCGATATCTTAATACCGGATAAAAAACACGAAATTATAGATGCGGCGCAACATGAAGTGGATGAAATACAAGATAAATTTAAACGTCATGTTTTAACAGATGGAGAGCGGTATAATAAAGTGATTGATATTTGGACTCATGCAACTAATAATGTGGCCGCCAGCATGATGGATGGGATGGAATCCAATGATCAAGGATTTAACCCTGTTTACATGATGGCTGATTCCGGAGCACGGGGTAGTCAGGACCAAATTAAGCAGTTAGCTGGTATGCGTGGTCTGATGGCGAAACCAAAAAAATCCATGACGGGAGGAAAAGGTGAAATTATAGAATCTCCGATTACCTCCAACTTTAAAGAAGGATTATCTGTGCAGGAATATTTTATTTCCACACACGGAGCTCGAAAAGGATTGGCGGATACTGCTTTAAAAACAGCTGACGCAGGGTACCTTACACGTCGTTTGGTGGATGTGGCACAGGATGTGGTCATCTCTGAAACAGATTGTGGTACAATTAATGGTATTTTAGCCGACGACTTGAAAGAAGGCGAAGACATTATTGAACCCTTGGCTGAACGAATTCTCGGTCGAACAATCTTGGAAGATTTCGTTGAAAATGGAAAAGTAGTCATTAAAGCGGGTACCATGATTCGGGATGATGAAGGTCAAGTAATTGCTGATAGTAACATTGAATCTATACAAATTCGATCGGTACTTACTTGTGAATCATTGCGCGGTGTATGTGCTAAATGCTATGGTTGGAATCCTTCGAATCACAATTTGGTAGATTTGGGTACGGCTGTCGGGATTCAAGCTGCCCAAAGTATCGGCGAACCAGGGACTCAGCTTACACTTCGGACCTTCCATATAGGTGGTACAGCAACGCGAATTATTGAACAATCCGAAATGCATACTAAACGAGCAGGTGCGATTAAATATTCTGAAAACCTTGAAGTAGCAGATGCAAAGGATGAATCCGGTATCTTGGTTACTCGGTGTATGGTTCGCCATGCAAAAATTGCAATAATGGGTAAAAATGGTCAAAAAACAACCGAATACAATGTTCCTTACGGTGCAAATCTCCATGTAGATGATGGAGAAAAAGTGGATGCAGGGACTATTCTATTTCAATGGGATCCATATACGGATGTTATTTTAGCACGTCAAACAGGGCTTGTGGAATTAAAAGACTTTATTGAGAATGAAACCTACCAGGTTGAAGCAGTTGAGGGTGGTAAAAAACAGATGGTGATTGTGGAGTCAAAAGATCGAAACCTCAGCCCTCATGTAGAAATTATTGACAAAAAGGGCACAATCATTGCGGGAGGAACGATCCTCCCCGTGAATGCCAATCTTGTCGTAAGGAAAGGTGATAAAGTTACCCGTGGGCAAACCTTGGTAAAAATTCCCAGAGCAATTGGTAAAACCCGTGATATTACCGGTGGTCTTCCAAGAGTGACAGAGCTCTTTGAAGCACGAAAGCCTTCTGATCCTGCTGTTGTTTCTGAGATTGACGGCATTGTAAAATTTGGTGAGACCAAACGTGGTATAAGGAAAATTCTGGTTGAAGGAATTGATGAAACTGTGCGAAAATACTCTATTCCTTATGGTAAGCATGTTGTAGTTCATGAGGGAGATAAGATTACAGCAGGTACCTCTTTGTGCGAAGGGAGTATATCTCCAGCGGATATCCTGAATATTTTAGGACCGAAAAAGGTTCGTGAATATCTCGTGAACGAAATTCAGGAAGTGTATCGATTGCAAGGCGTTAAAATTGATGACAAGCATATTGAAGTCATTGTGCGTCAAATGATGCAAAAGGTTAGCATAGATGAAGTGGGTGATTCCCAGTTCTTACCTCAGGATCGTATTAACAGAGCCAATTTCTTTGAAACGAATGAAAAACTTCAATCGATGGTTGTGATTACCGATTCCGGTGATTCCGAATTAGAGGAAGATATTCTTGTTGATAAACAAGAATATCTCGAAATTAATAAAGCATTAAAAGCGGATGGAAAGAAACCATCAAAATCCCGAAAATCAAAACCGGCTACTTTTAATCCATTATTGATGGGGATTACACAGGCTTCCTTAAATACGGAAAGTTTTATTTCGGCCGCTTCTTTCCAAGAAACGACGCGAGTATTGACAGATGCATCTACGTCTGGTAAAACGGACTATCTTCGTGGTTTAAAAGAAAATGTTGCGGTAGGGAGGTTGATTCCTGCCGGATCAGGATCACCGCATCTCAAACGTATTTTAGTTACGGACCCTGAAATGTCATCGAAACAAAAAGAAGATGCTTCTGAAATTGAGCCGGAAAAAGAGGTTGTATAATAAAATGGAAATGAAACAAAATATTATTGCCGCACATTTCAATTCAGGTGTAATTTTGTCGGCTCTTATGGAAATGAAATGCCGACGATAAACCAATTAATACGCTTAGGAAGAAAGCGGGTGCAAAAGAAAACTTCTACACCTGCGTTAAAAGGTAGTCCCCAAAAACGGGGTGTATGCACCCGTGTATACACCACTACACCTAAAAAACCAAATTCAGCACTTCGTAAAGTAGCCAGGGTTCGATTGACAAATGGGGCTGAAGTCGCTGCATATATCCCAGGTGAAGGTCATAATTTACAGGAACACTCCATTGTATTGATTGAGGGTGGTCGTGTAAAAGATTTACCGGGAGTGCGATACCACATTGTTCGGGGAACATTGGATACTGCAGGTGTGACAGATCGTAGAACCAGCCGGTCCCGTTACGGCGCAAAACGTCCAAAAGCATAATTATGAGAAGAAGAAGACCAGAAAAAAGAGAAATTTTACCCGATCCGATTTATAATGATTTGGAAGTGGCCAAGTTTATGAATTATTTGATGCTTGGGGGTAAAAAAGGAGTCTCAGAACAAATATTTTATGGCGCTATGGATACGATTAAATCTCGCACAAAAAAAGACGGTGTAGAAATTTTTAAATTAGCTGTAAAGAATACGGCACCCATGTTAGAGGTGAAAACTCGGCGAATTGGTGGCGCAAACTATCAGGTGCCGATTGAGGTGGCTAAACACAGACAATTTTTTCTTGCTTCTCATTGGATTATTAATGCGGCTCGAGGTCGTTCTGGAAAAGCAATGAAAGAACGATTAGCCGCAGAATTGATTTCCGCAGCCAATAATGAGGGCGGCGCTATAAAGAAAAAAGAAGATACGCACAGGATGGCCGAAGCGAACCGTGCGTTTGCCCATTTTAGATAAACTTTAAATCATTCCATGAAAAAAATCTCATTAGGAAACGTTCGGAATATTGGTATTATGGCGCATATTGATGCGGGTAAGACCACGTTAACTGAACGTATTTTATACTACACAGGCCGTACCCATAAAATTGGTGAAGTTCATGATGGTGGGGCAACCATGGATTGGATGGAACAAGAAAAAGAGCGAGGCATCACAATTACTTCTGCTGCTACAACGGCAATTTGGAATGATCATCGAATAAATATTATCGATACACCGGGACATGTTGACTTTACGGTAGAGGTAGAGCGTTCCCTTCGTGTGCTGGATGGTGCTTGTGCAGTGTTTTGTGCAGTTGGCGGCGTGGAGCCTCAAAGTGAAACTGTCTGGCGTCAAGCGGATAAATATGGAGTGCCCAGGATTGCTTTCGTAAATAAAATGGATCGAGTTGGAGCCGATTTTTACCATGTTTTGGATATGATAAAAGAGCGATTAGGCTCTAACCCACTTCCAATCGTTTTACCCATAGGTGCCGGAGATATTTTTACGGGAATTATTGATTTAATCACAATGAAAGCCATTCTTTACAATGAGTCTTCATTGGGCGCCCATTTTGAAGTTGGAGATATTCCTATCGATATGGTTGAGGAAGCTGAAAAATGGCGGCATCACCTCATAGAAGAGACGGCCAGTTATGATGAGCATCTTCTTGAAAAATATTTAGAAGAGGAAGACATCACGGAAGATGAATTAAAAGTTGCTATACGTAAAGGCTGTTTAGATAATACTTTTGTACCTACACTTTGCGGATCGGCATTCAAGAATAAAGGTGTGCAGAGACTCTTGGATGCTGTGAATGATTTTTTACCCTCTCCACTTGATATTGGTGCCATCAATGGATTCAATCCAGATGATTCTGACAAAGTTATGATCAGAGAGCCCAGCGAAGATGCACCTTTTAGCGCATTGGCTTTCAAAGTTATGACGGATCCATATGTTGGTAAACTTACTTTTATACGTGTTTATTCCGGTAGTTTAAATGCTGGGTCTTATGTTGCAAACCCCAACACAGGGAAACGGGAAAGAATCAGTCGTATTTTATTGATGCATGCGAATAAAAGAGAAGAATTAGAAAAAGTATCCGCTGGGGAAATTGTCGCTGCTGTGGGTTTGAAAAATACCCATACAGGCCATACGCTTTGCGAAGAGAAAAAGGAAATTATTTTAGAATCAATGGAATTCCCCGAACCAGTTGTTGAAGTATCTGTTGAGCCTGCTACAAAGGCTGATCAAGATGCATTATCAAAAGGGTTAGGAAAGCTATCAGAAGAAGATCCTACTTTCAAGGTATCTATCCATCCTGACACGGGTCAGACAATTATTGCTGGTATGGGAGAGCTTCATTTAGAAATTTTAGTAGACCGATTACTCCGTGAGTTTAATGTTAAAGCCAATGTAGGTACGCCGCAAGTTGCGTATACAGAAGCCATCACGAAGCGAGTCGAAAAGATTGATGTTAAATTCGCTCGTCAATCTGGAGGGCGGGGTCAATATGGCCATGTCGTCATTAATGTTGAACCAAATGAAGTTGGGAAAGGTTATCATTTCGATGATAAAATTGTAGGGGGTGTTATCCCTAGAGAATATATCCAGCCCGTAAGTAAGGGAATGCAGGAGGCTATTAAAAATGGGATTTTAGCCGGGTATCCTATCGAAGATATCCGTGTTGAACTTGTTTATGGTTCCTACCATGATGTTGATTCATCAGAAATGGCATTTAAAATTGCCGGTTCAATGGCTATTCAGGAAGCATGCAAAAAAGCAGGACCCGTATTAATGGAACCCATGATGAAGGTTGAAGTGGTTGTACCTGAAGAATATTTGGGTGATGTTATGGGTGATATAAATTCACGTCGTGGAAATATAGAGAATATGGGACAACGTAAAGATGCACATGTATTGAATGCTGTTGTACCACTGGCAAGAATGTTTGGTTATGCCACAGATCTGCGATCAATTACGCAGGGTCGTGCCGTGTTCCATATGGAATTTTCTAAATTTAAAGAAGTACCTGCATCAGTGAAGGAAAATATCATTGAAAAGGTTCATGGAAAAGCATCTTAAGAAGAAGGAAGCTAATTATGTCAAAACAAAAATTTGAACGTAATAAACCCCATTTAAACATTGGGACGATCGGCCATGTGGATCATGGGAAGACAACACTGACCGCAGCGATCACGATGACGCAGGCAGCAAAGGGTTTAAGTGAGACCCGATCTTTCGACAGTATTGATAATGCCCCAGAAGAAAGGGAGCGTGGTATAACAATTCAGACGGCTCATGTTGAGTATGAAACAGAGAATCGCCATTATGCCCATGTAGATTGTCCTGGTCATGCAGACTATATTAAGAATATGATTACGGGAGCGGCCCAGATGGATGGCGGTATTTTAGTGGTATCCGCTGCGGATGGTCCTATGCCCCAGACCCGGGAGCATGTACTTCTGGCCCGTCAGGTTAATGTACCTTCCATCGTTGTATTTATGAATAAGACAGACCAGGTGGATGATGAAGAGTTAATCGAACTGGTTGAGATGGAACTGAGAGACTTATTAAATGAATATGACTTTCCGGGTGATGATATTCCCATAATCAAAGGCAGTGCCTTAAACGCACTAAACAACATAGATGATGAAGCGGCCACGGCCTGTATTACAGAGTTGATGGAAGCTTGTGACAGTTTTATCCCTGAACCAAAGCGTGATATAGACAAACCATTTTTAATGCCTGTAGAGGATGTATTCTCAATTACGGGTCGCGGTACGGTGGGAACAGGCCGTATAGAAAGCGGTATTATTAAAGTAGGTGATGAAGTGGAAATGATCGGAATGGGAGATACCAGGAAGACCACAGTCACCGGCGTGGAGATGTTCAGGAAGTTATTGGATGAAGGCAGAGCCGGGGACAATGCAGGATTATTACTTCGTGGCGTGGATAAAGAATCCCTGACTCGTGGAATGGTATTGGCGAAACCGGGTTCAATTACACCCCATACAAAGTTTAAGGCCAGTGTATATGTGCTTAAGAAGGATGAAGGGGGCCGTCATACGCCCTTTTTCAATGGATATCGTCCCCAGTTTTACTTCCGGACAACGGATGTAACGGGTGTGGCCACATTACCTTCAGGGACAGAAATGGTGATGCCGGGAGACAATGTGGAGCTGGATATAGAACTGATTACCCCAATTGCCATGGATAAGGAACTGCGATTTGCCATTCGTGAAGGTGGTCATACAGTAGGTGCCGGTGTGGTAACTGAGATCTCAGAGTAGGAAAAACTGTGGCTAAACAAACCATTCGAATCAGTTTAAAGGCTTACGATCATTCATTGATTGATAAGTCCACAGAAAAAATTGTTAAAACAGCAAAATCAACTGGCGCAATCATTTCGGGTCCGATCCCATTGCCAACAAGAAGAACGGTATATACCGTATTAAGATCTCCATTTGTGGATAAAAAATCCCGTGAGCAATTTCAGACTAAAATTCATAAACGATTAATCGACATTTTAAACTCGACACCCAAAACGGTGGAAGCATTAATGAAGCTCGATCTACCTGCCGGTGTAGATATTGAGATTAAGGTTTAATCATGCGCGGTTTGATTGGTAAAAAAATAGGAATGACACAAGTTTTCAGTGATAGTGGTCAAGCTATTCCAGTTACAGTAGTAGAAGCCGGTCCATGTGTGGTGACCCAAATTAAAACACAAGCATCGGATGGTTATGATGCGATACAGGTTGGGTATGGAGAACGGAAGCTGAAACACTCAAATAAAGCATTGAACGGACATTTTGAAAAAGCAAAAACAGATGCGAAACGCGTTTTGGCTGAATTTGTACCCGTTCCAGATTACGAATATAAACCAGGTCAAAAATTCGGCGTTTCATTATTTAAAGAAGGTGAATATGTTGATGTGGCTGGTACGACGAAAGGTAAAGGATTCTCTGGTGTAATGAAGCGTCATGGTTTTAAAGGAGGTCCGAAAACCCATGGTCAAAGAGAGCATCCGCGGTCAGCAGGATCTATTGGACAAGCTTCAGATCCATCCCGTGTTTTTAAGGGAATGAAAATGGCTGGACAATATGGGAATAAACGAATGACTGTTCGCAACCTTGAAGTTGTTTCTATCGATTCAGAAAAAAATCATATTTTATTGAAAGGTGCCGTACCTGGTGCCAAAAACGGAATTATTTTCATCACGAAGTAAAAATGAAGTTAAAAGTTATCAATCAGAATGGTGGGAAAGGATCGACCGTAACTGTGGACGATTCTGTGTTTGGAATTAAACCCAATGAAAGTGTGGTTCATCAAGCGGTTGTTGCCGAATTAGCAAACAGTCGACAAGGGACCCATTCATCAAAAAACAGATCTGCTGTAAGTGGTGGTGGTAAAAAGCCATTCAAGCAAAAAGGGCGTGGTATGGCAAGAGCTGGAACCATTCGTTCTCCACTTTGGAAAGGTGGCGGAGTCGTGTTTGGTCCGGAACCGCATAAATATGAAAACAGAATGCCCAAGAAAATGAAACGCTTGGCACGTCGTTCTGTTTTATCAAAACGTGCGAGTGAAGGAGAATTAATTATTGTTGATGAAATTTCTGTGTCAGCTCCAAAAACGAAAGAATTTATATCACTTTTAAATGGATTAGGTTTGCAGGGTAAAAAGGTGACCATAATGGTTGCTTCCTATAATGATGATGTATTTTTGGCCGCTCGAAATATTCCTAATATCTATGTTGTTGAAGCGACTTCTGCCAGTACTTATGACTTATTGGACTGCGAAGTTCTACTTGTAGAAAAACCAGGGTTAGCATTGTTAAATGATCAATTAATGGTGAAGTCATAATGTCTTATCAAAAAATAATTGTCCGCCCTTTATTTACTGAAAAAATGAGTCGTTTAGAAGATGAAGAACGGAAATACGCTTTTCAGGTAGATAAACGTGTGAATAAGATTGAAATTAAACGAGCAATTGAAGAAAAATTTGATGTGGTAGTGACAAAAGTTGCCACCATGAATCGGTTAGGTAAAGAAAAAAATATGACGGTTCGCAGCGGTGGCCGAACGATTCGTACCCAAGGATTTCGTTCCAGTTGGAAAAAGGCTGTTGTTACTTTAAAAGAGGGCGATGCGATAGACTTAATCAGAGGGGAAGCGGCTGAATAATGGGTGTCAGAACAATAAAGCCAACTACACCGGGGAATCGATTTGCAACCCGACCAGATTTTTCTGAAATTACAAAAAGTACTCCTGAGAAAAGTTTAACACGGGAACTGCGAAAAAATGGCGGCCGAAATAATATGGGACGAATCACTGTCCGCCACAGAGGAGGTGGACACCGCCGTCGATATCGTATCATTGATTTTAAAAGAAATAAAGTTGATATTCCAGCGAAAGTAGCGGCGATTGAATATGATCCAAATCGATCGGCAAATATTGCGCTATTGTTTTATGCTGATGGTGAAAAAAGGTATATCCTTGCGCCTTTCGGTATTAAAGTTGGTGATGATATTATTTCGGGTGAAAATGCACCCCTTAGAGTCGGGAACGCATTACCTATGAGCAAAATAGCCACAGGGATGTTTGTGCATAATGTGGAATTAGAACCCGGTCGGGGTGGACAAATGGTTCGAAGTGCCGGTGCTGGTGCACAAGTAATGGCACATGATGATAAATTTACATCTTTAAAATTGCCATCAGGTGAAATTCGCCAGGTGCGCAAAGATTGTTTAGCTACTATTGGTGAAGTCGGAAATAAATCTCATGAACAGGTCGTTTCCGGGAAAGCAGGCCGCAGTCGATGGTTGGGCAAGCGTCCAACGGTTCGAGGTGTTGTAATGAACCCTGTGGATCACCCTCATGGTGGTGGTGAAGGAAAAACTTCTGGAGGTCGCCATCCGGTATCACCCTGGGGACAGCCAACAAAAGGATATAAAACCCGGAAAAAGAATAAAAAATCCAATGAATATATTGTGAAAAGGAGAAAGTAGGATGGCCCGTTCACTGAAAAAAGGACCATTTGTTGATGCCAAACTTGAAAAGAAGGTAGAAAAAATGAATGAGGGGGGAAAGAAAAAGGTTATAAAAACCTGGTCTCGTCGTTCAATGATTACACCTGATTTTGTGGGTCATACTTTTGCAGTTCATAATGGAAATAAATTTATTCCAGTATTCATTTATGAAAATATGGTTGGACATAAACTTGGTGAATTCGCACCCACCCGAACTTTTAGATTACATTCCGGTGATAGAAAGTAGTAACGATGGAAGCTAAAGCAATTACGCGTCATATACGCCAGTCTCCTCGGAAAATCCGGGTAATACTCAATGAAGTTCGTGGACGCGATGTGGAAGATGCATTAAATTTTCTTCATTTTTCTAAGGCGAAAGCCGCAACTCAAATTGAAAAGACTGTTCGTTCTGCTGTGGCGAATTTGATGAATATCGATACGGACACAAATGTAAATACAGAAGATTTACGCATTAAAGAATGTTATGCAGATGGTGGGCCTCATATGAAACGATTTCGTGCTGCATCAATGGGTCGCATTTCTAAATTGAATAAACCAACAAGCCATTTAACAATCGTCGTGTCCGACGAAAATAATTAAGGAGGACCTTTGGGTCAAAAAACACATCCGATTGGGTATAGGCTTCAAGTAAATAAAAATTGGCGTTCAACATGGTTTGCTGGTAAATCTTTCGCCGCGGGGCTTGAAGAAGATGTTCGAATCCGTAAGTATATTAAAGCGCGTTTGCCAAATGCAGGCATTTCTCGGGTTGAGATTAGTCGAACTTCCAAAACGGTAACGGTGACCATTCATACAGCGCGACCCGGAATTGTCATCGGAAAAGGTGGTGAGGAAGTCAATCGTTTGAAAGATGAGATCAAACAGTTGACAGAGCGAAATGTTCAAGTAAATATTTCTGAAGTCAAACGCCCTGAATTAGATGCAGCGCTTGTAGGGTCAAATATTGCGCATCAGTTGACAAAAAAAGTTTCATACCGTCGTGTGGTTAATAAGGTGATCCAATCTACCATGCGCATGGGTGCTGATGGGATTCGTATTAATGTTGCGGGTCGTTTAGGTGGTGCAGAAATTGCCCGAAGTGAAAAATTTTCACAAGGACGGGTGCCATTGCATACATTGCGTGCAGATATTGATTACGTTTTGACTGAAGCACATACACAATATGGAATCATTGGAATAAAAGTATGGATTTGCAACGGCGATTCATCCAGGAAATAAAATATGTTAGAACCTAAAAAAACCAAATTTCGCAGACATCATCGAGGAAACCGCAGGGGAATGGCAAAAGGCGGCGATTATGTTGCTTTTGGTAGTTATGGTTTAAAAGCAGTAGAACCAGGCTGGATTACCAGTCGCCAAATTGAGGCATGTCGTGTGTCAATTACTCGGGTAGTCCGAAAAATTGGAAAAATGTGGATACGGGTGTTTCCTGATAAACCAATTACAAAAAAACCCGCTGAAACACGTATGGGTAAAGGTAAAGGAACTCCAGAATATTGGGTAGCTGTTGTGAAGCCAGGTCGGATTTTATTCGAAATTGAAGGCGTTGATCGGGCAGGGGCAGAACAAGCATTTCATAATGCATCCCATAAATTGCCGATAAAAACAAAAATAGTTGGTCGACGGGAAATATGATGAAAAAACAAAAATTAAACGAATTATCAATTTCTGATGTAGATGAAAAGCTGCATGACAATCTGGAAGATTTACAAAATTTACGTTTCCAAAAGGCATTGCAGCAGCTTGAGAATCCGATTCGTATTTCACACTTGAAAAAGGAAATCGCCCAATTGAAAACGGTGAAAAAAGAATTTGATCTTGGCCTACGAGGCGGAAAGGATAAGGATTAATTTTGGCTGAAAGAAAAAGACAAACATTGGTGGGAGAAGTTGTGAGTGACAAAATGGATAAGACTGTGGTTGTCCAGGTCATGCGAAAAATTCCTCATCCGGTTTATCAAAAATTTGTCAAAAGATTTAAAAAATATTTTGCCCATGTTGAGGCAGTTAAACCAAAAGTTGGCGATATTGTGGAGATTAGTTCCATGCGCCCAATGAGTAAAAGAAAACGTTGGCGGGTGAAAGAAATAATCCGCGAATCTGTTAAAATTGGATAAATAAAGTGATTCAACAGGAAACAAGACTAAAAGTTGCAGACAATTCTGGCGCAAGAGAAGTATTATGCTTCAAAGTATTGGGGGGTAGTCGACGCCGTTATGCAACCGTTGGAGACATTGTTGTCGTCACGGTGAAGCAAGCTATACCCGGTGGAATGGTTAAAAAAGGGGATATATCTCGAGCTGTCGTGGTGCGAACCACCAAGGAAGTACGACGATCAGATGGATCCTATATTCGTTTTGATGATAATGCAGCTGTATTACTCACAGCCGCCGGAGAACCGCGTGGTACCCGTGTGTTAGGTCCTGTTGCTCGAGAACTTCGTGACAGTGGTTATATGAAAATTGTTTCCATGGCTCCGGAGGTTTTATAATGCATATTAAAAAAGGTATGTCTGTACGTGTCATCAGTGGAAATAATAGTGGCGAAGAAGGAAAAGTTCTTCACGTATTCCCGAAAAAAGAACGTATAATTATAGAAGGTGTCAACTTGATAAAACGCCATACGCGCCCATCTCAAGATAATCCTCAAGGCGGTATTGTTGAAAGAGAAGGAACATTGCATGTCTCGAATGTAATGGTTGTCCATGGTGGTAAGCCGACTCGAATTGGATATAAAAAATTAGAAGATGGTTCAAAAGTGAGAATTTCAAAAAGAACGGGTGAAGAGATTGGTTAAGATAAATGGCTGATAAACAGAATACAAAACATATTCCAAATTTACGAAAGAGATACAAAGATTTTGTCGTGACTGGGATGATGGAACAGTTTCATTATAAGAATGTGATGGAAGTTCCGAAGGTGAGTCATATTGCCATTAATATGGGAATCGGAGATGCAAAGGATAATCCAAAAAAATTGGAAAGTGCAGTCCAGGAATTAACGGTTATATCCTGTCAAAAACCGGTAGTGACAAAATCTCGGAAGGATATTTCAAATTTCAAAATCAGAAAAGGATTTCCCGTTGGATGTAAAGTTACACTACGCGGTAACCGGATGTATGATTTTATGGAAAGGCTAATTAGTATTGCGCTTCCCCGGACCCGTGACTTTAGAGGGTTATCATTTAAATCTTTCGATGGTAGCGGTAATTATTCATTTGGTGTGAAAGAGCAAATTATTTTCACCGAGATTAACTATGATAAAATTGATAGCATTCGCGGCATGGATATTTCATTTATCACCACAGCCGGGACTGATGATGAATCATATCATTTGTTAAAATTAATGGGTTTGCCTTTACGGGATAAACCAGTGAAACAAGATGAAATAAATGAGGCCGCTTAATGGCAAGAAAATCATTAATAATTAAGGCAAAGAGAAAACCAAAATTCAGTACGCGAGGATATAATCGCTGTTTCAACTGCGGTCGTCCTGATGGGTATTTGAGAAAATTTGGACTTTGTCGAATCTGTTTTAGAGAAATGGCGTTAAAAGGTGAAATTCCCGGCGTCACGAAAGCAAGTTGGTAGGAGAATAATATTATGGCGATGACCGATCCAATTGCAGATATGCTTACACGAATTCGGAATGCGATGGCCGTGGACAAACGATTTGTAGATATGCCGTCTTCCAACCTGAAAAAGCGGATTGCATTTGTTTTAAAGGAAGAAAAATATATTGAAGATTTTATGTTTATCAATGATGGTATAAAATCTTCTATACGCGTTTTCTTAAAATATGATCATCACGGGAAAGCAGTGATCACATGTATCGAACGGGTGAGTACACCTGGACGACGGTTATATGTTGGCCGTAATGATATTCCCCGTGTTTTAGATGGGTTAGGAATTTCCATTCTTTCCACATCACGAGGTGTTATTTCAAATAAAGCTGCGAAACGATTGGGTGTTGGCGGCGAAATATTATGCAACGTTTGGTAAAATAGTATGTCAAGAGTTGGTAGAAAAATTATAGAAGTTCCAAAAGATGTCACTGTGAATGTGAATACAGGTTTGGTGGGCATAAAAGGTCCTAAAGGATCCTTGGATGTACCCTTTCATGGCGATATGTCCGTGACACTGGAAAGTGGTGCAATCCTTGTGGAGCGTCCATCGGATTCACGGTCACATAGATCTCTCCATGGAACTACACGTCAGTTAATTGCGAATGGAATACAGGGCGTTTCTGAAGGGTATTCAAAGGATTTAGAAATTAGAGGCGTGGGTTACCAGGCAAATATGGAGGGAAAATTCCTCGTACTAAAACTTGGCTATTCTCATGATATATATTTTGAACCACCTATTGGTGTTGAGATTAAAACCAATCGTACAGAAGTCAATGTATCTGGAATCAATAAACAATTGGTGGGTGAAGTGGCTGCAAAAATTAGATCTTTTCGCAAACCGGAGCCTTATAAAGGTAAAGGGATTCGATATAAAGATGAATATGTACGATCAAAACAAGGTAAAACAGTTGGTGGTGGCACAGAATGAGAAAATTATCAGCAACAGAAATGCGTAATCAACGTAGGCGTAACCGAAGTAAACGGGATAATCTCGGTCATCCTGAACGGCCGCGTCTGGTTGTTTATCGCTCAAATAAACATATTAGCGCCCAAGTCATTGATGATTTAAGTGGAAACACGCTTGCGGCATCTTCTTCTTTAGATAAGAGTATCGAAAAGGAAGTGGCCAAAGCAGATTCTAAAAAAGCGATCAGCACGATCGTTGGAACTGCTATTGGAGAACTGGCTGTTAAAAATAAAGTGAGTAAGGTTGTGTTTGATAGAAATGGGTATCCTTATCAGGGCCGTGTGAAAGCAGTTGCTGAAGCTGCGAGAGAAGCCGGTTTAAAATTTTAAAGAATAGAGAGTTATGATTAATCCTGCAGAATTAGATCTTAAAGAAGAAGAAGTCATTCGAATTTCTCGCGTATCGAAGGTCACTTCCCGTGGAAGAAACTTTCGATTTGGCGCTTTAGTAGTCGTTGGTGATGGAAAAGGCCATGTGGGAATCGGTCAAGGAAAAGCCGGTGAAGTGATGTCTGCCATCAACAAAGCTAAAGAAAATGCGAAGCAAAATATTGTGAAGATACCTGTAATTAATGGGACCATCCCTCACAAGATTATTTCTCGATATGGTGCCAGCAAGGTAATGCTGAAACCAGCCGCGCCCGGTACCGGTATTATTGCGGGTGCAGCTGTTCGATCTGTTATGGAACAGGTGGGTATTCATAATATTCTAACCAAACGGTTTGGGTCAAATAATCCTACAAACCTTACAAAGGCGACGATGCAGGCATTGATGGATTTACAAGACGCTGTATCGGTTGCAAATAAACGGGGAATGACAATTAAGGAATTGTTTAATTAATCATGGCCAAAGCAAAAATATTAAAGATAACTCAAATAAAAAGTGCTATCGGATATAAGAAAAAAGCAAAAACAACGCTAATTGCATTGGGCTTGCGCAAAATGCATCAGACAGTAGAACAAGTGGATTCTCCGGTGCTTCGTGGAATGATTAATCAGGTAGATTATCTTGTAAAGGTTGAGGAATAGAAATGAAACTTGGAGCATTAAAACCGTCAAAGGGTGCGACGCATAGCAAAAAACGAGTCGGCCGCGGACAAGGATCAGGATGGGGGAAAGATGCTGGTCGTGGAGAAAATGGATATCATTCTCGTTCGGGATCGAAACATCGTCCTTGGTTTGAAGGTGGGCAAATGCCCCTATACCGCCGTTTACCTAAACGTGGATTTTCTAATTATATTTTTAAAAAAGAATTTCAATTAGTTAATGTATCAGATTTAGAAAAAATAGATGTGGATACAATTGACCCTAATATTATGATGGAAAATGGCTTAGTAAAATATGCCATGCGTCCTATTAAAATCTTAGGTGATGGCGAATTGACGAAAAAGTTGAATGTATCTGCGAATGCTTTTAGCGCTTCAGCAAAAGAAAAAATTGAAAAAGCAGGTGGATCGGTAACTGAGCAGTGATCGATAAATTTAAAAATATATTTTCCATACCTGAACTTCGTAGACGGATTTTGTTTACGCTGGGTATTTTGGTTGCGGTTCGCCTTGGCGCACACATTCCAATTCCTGGTATAAATGGTGATGTTTTAGCAGCGGCTTTTGAAGGGTTGCAAAATACTCTCTTTGGATTATACAATCTATTTGCTGGAGGTGCATTCGAAAAAGCGACCTTATTTGCACTTGGGATCATGCCATACATTTCAGCTTCGATTATTATCCAGTTGATGAGCACAGTTGTCCCATATTTTCAACGATTACAAAAAGAGGGAGAAGCCGGCCGGAAAAAGATTACCCAGGTTACTCGGTATTTAACTGTTTTAATCTCAGCCATGCAGGCTTATGGTATTGTGGCTGTCTTTTTACCATCCATGTCTGCCGGTGGGCAATCTGTTGTGATAAACCCGGGTTTTGGGTTTATATTTACGGGAATGGTGAGTTTAATTACAGGAACAATTTTACTCATGTGGTTGGGTGAACGGATTACTGAACGGGGAATTGGAAATGGAATTTCCTTAATTATTATGGTGGGAATCATATCCAGAATACCAAATGTAATTGTAAGCGAAATTACCTTAATCAGCGAAGGTGTTCGGGGAATTTTGAGTGAAATAATTTTACTGGGAATTATGTTTACAGTGATTGCATTTGTTGTCCTCTTGACTCAGGGAACACGTAAAATTCCGGTTTCTTATGCCAAGCGTGTGGTGGGACGAAAAGTATATGGTGGTCAATCCACTCATATTCCTCTCAAAGTGAATACTGCCGGTGTGATGCCAATTATTTTTGCTCAATCAATCATGTTTATTCCAAGTACCATTGCCACCTTTTTTAGTGATAATGAATTTATGCAAGGTGTGTTGAGATGGTTTTCATTTGACCATCCGTTTTATTGGTTTGTTTTTGGAATGATGATTGTGTTTTTCACTTATTTTTATACCGCAATCGCATTCGATCCCAATCAGGTTTCCCAACAAATGAAACAGCATGGTGGATTTATCCCTGGAATTCGTCCCGGGAAAAAGACAGCGGAATATATTGATAATATTTTATCCAGGGTGACCCTTCCCGGCTCTTTTGCGCTGGCGTTGGTTGCTATTTTTCCATATATACTAATGAAAGCCATGGATGTGAGCTATGATCTCGCTTCCTTCTTTGGTGGTACAAGTTTATTGATCATTGTTGGTGTTGCATTGGATACATTGCAACAAATTGAATCCCACCTCATGAGTCGTCATTATGATGGATTCTTGAGTAAGGGGAAAATCCGTGGGCGGAGGCGTATGTAGATGGTTCATATAAGAACTCAACGCGAAATTGATCTCATAACGGCTAGTTGCCAAATTGTTGCGGATACATTAGAATTTATTAGTGAAGACGTTAAGCCTGGAGCCATGTTAATTGATATTGATTCAAAGGCAGAAAAATATATTCGATCTCAAGGTGCACGACCAGCGTTTAAAGGTTATATGGGTTTCCCAGCTACTTTATGCGTATCAGTCGATGATGAAGTTGTTCATGGAATACCTTCCACTAGAGTCTTAGAAGAAGGACAGATTGTAGGTATTGATTGCGGCGCAGAAAAAGAAGGCTATTATGGAGATCATGCCAGAACATTTGCTGTTGGAAATATTTCCGAAGAAAAAAAACAGTTAATGGATATTACTCAAGAATCTTTAAGTAAGGGAATTGCAAAAGCAATCCCGGGCAATTATGTTTCTGATATTGGTCATGCGATTCAATCTTTCGTGGAAAAGTTTGGCTATTCTGTCGTTAGAGAATTAGTGGGGCATGGTATTGGGACTAACCTCCACGAAGAGCCTCAAATTCCAAATTATGGAAAACCGAGCCAGGGATATAAATTACGTGAGGGGATGTGTATAGCTATTGAGCCCATGATTAATGAGGGTGTAAAAGAAATTAAAACGGATACTGATGGTTGGACGGTGCGTACGCTTGATGGCGCTAATTCGGCTCATTTCGAACATACGATTGCCATCACTAAAAATGGTCCAATCATATTAAGCCGAGGGACGAGTAACGGTGGCTAAAGAACAAAGTATTCAGGTTGAAGGTATTATTAAAGAAACGTTGCCTAATGCAATGTTTAGGGTAGAAGTAGAGATGGGTGATAGTACGCATGAAGTATTGGCCCATGTGAGTGGAAAAATGCGGATGCATTTTATTAAAATATTGCCCGGCGATGTCGTAAAATTAGAGATTTCACCCTATGATTTATCCCGGGGTAGAATCACGTATCGAAATAAGTAGGAAGTCATGAAAGTTAGATCTTCAGTAAAAAAGATTTGTGATAAATGTAAAATCATCCGCCGTAAAGGTGTGGTGTTGGTTATTTGCTCAAATCCAAAACACAAACAAAGACAAGGATAGGAGTATTTTGTGGCGCGTATAGCAGGAATAGATATTCCACGAGATAAAAAAGTCCCTTATTCACTATGTTATATCCATGGAATTGGTTTGACGTTAGCAAATGAGATTTGCAATCATGCAAAAATTAATAAGGATACGAGGGTAAAAGATTTATCTGATAAGGAAGTGGCATCTGTTCGTGATGCCATCTCAACACTTGAAATAAAAGTGGAAGGAGAGCAGCGAACAACTGTTTCCATGAATATCAAGCGAAAAAGAGATATTGGATGTTACCAGGGGTTACGGCATCGTCGCGGGTTGCCCGTTAATGGACAACGCACTAAAACAAATTCAAGGACCCGTAAAGGAAAACGTAGAACGATCGGACTTGGAAGGAAAGAGGCATAAACAATGGCGAAACCCATAAAAGAAATAAAGAAAAAAAGAAAGAAAAAATCCGTCGATGCGGCAGGTATTGCCCATATTAAGGCAACTTTTAACAATACCCATATTACGTTGACAGATAAATTTGGCAATGTGGTCGCATGGTCTACGGCAGGAACAAGTGGATTTAAAGGATCAAGAAAAAGTACAGCATTTGCAGCAACGATGGCTGCTGAAAAAGTTGGTAATGAAGCAGTATCTATGGGAATGAAAACCATAGAAGTAAAAATTAAAGGACCGGGATCCGGTCGTGAATCAGCCATGAGAGCATTGGCAGTTGCAGGTTTGGAGATTACATCCATTCGTGATGTGACTCCCTTACCTCATAACGGTTGTCGTCCACCTAAAAGAAGACGTGTTTAAAAAGAGAGTTTAATGGCAAAATCAAGTGTACCTAAAGGCAAGCTGGTTCGAAAATTCGGGGAAAACATTTTTGGAAACCCGAAATTTGACAGTCTGCTAAACAAAAAACCTTATACACCGGGACAACATGGCCCGACCCGTCGAAGACGATTATCTAATTATGGCGTTCAATTGCGGGAAAAACAAAAAATCAAAGCCATGTATGGCGTACTGGAACGTCAATTCAGAAATTATTTTCATAATGCTGAAAAGATGACTGGAGAAACAGGAACCAATTTGCTTCAATTATTGGAATGCAGATTAGATAATGTGGTTTATCGCCTCGGGTTGGCTTCTACCAGATCTCAAGCACGGCAATTGGTCAGCCATGGGCACTTTTTATTGAATAATAAAAAATGTAATTATCCATCAGCTACGATTAAACCGGGTGATGTTATTCAAGTCCGGGACCGTTCCAGGAAAATGGAAATCATTATGGATGCAATGAAACGGATTAAGGGTGATATCGGATTACCCTGGTTAGAACTGGACAAAGCAAAAATGACCGGTACATTTTTAGCTGTGCCGGAACGTGATGAAATGGCACTTACAATCAATGAACAATTAGTAGTAGAACTTTATTCAAAGTAAACAACAAGGTATAAAACTATTATGGCAAAAGAATACGATTTAAAAGTCAAAACGGATAAAAATTCCCTTACTGAAACCTATGGTAAATTTATCATACAGCCTTTGGAAAGAGGGTATGGTGTTACCGTTGGAAATGCACTCAGACGAGTATTGTTCACCAGTATCCCCGGTGCGGCGATTACCAATGTAAAGGTTGAAGGTGTTTTACATGAATTTTCAACCATTTCTGGTGTGAAAGATGATATGACTGATATTATCCAAAACCTGAAAGGTGTAAGATTTAAATTGTCAGACTCTGATGTGGATAACGTAAATATATCCTTAAAGGGTAACCGGGTATTTTCTGCAAAGGATATTCAGGATGCCACAGATCAGTTTGAGGTGTTGAATCTGGACCATTATATTACTGAAATCAATGCGAAAGGATCCATTAATATGGAAATTCGTATTGGTGTAGGTAAAGGATTTGTTCCTTCAGAAGAAAATGAATTACCCAATGCACCGATTGGCACCTTGGCGATTGATAGTATTTTTAATCCTGTGACAAAAGTGACTTATAATGTGCAGCCTGTTCCCGGTGCGAAAGAGCCAATTGAAATCTTGAGTATCGAAGTTGAAACGGATGGATCAATTACACCTCAAGATGCTATCAGTTATTCTGCCAGTGTGTTAACGGATCACCTCCGATTGGTCGAAGCAATTGCAAATCCCGAGGTTCTGGAGGTTACAGAACAAATCAGTGAAGAAGTGATTAAAGTTCGGAATCTATTGAACTTAACTATCGATGAAATGGAATTATCCGTTCGGAGTCATAACTGTCTTCAAGCAGCAGGAATTAAATTCATTTATGAATTGGTGAGTAAAGAAGAAAGTGCCATGCTGAAGTACAAGAACTTTGGCCGGAAATCACTGACTGAATTGGTTGAGAAACTTGATGAAATGGGTATCAGCTTCGGTATGGACGTAGATAAATATTTAAAACTGGAAGTATAGTTAAACCATGAGGCACCAGAAAAAAGGTCGGAAACTTGGCGTAAATCCTTCCCATCGGAAGGCAATGCTGAAAAATTTGGCTGCAAACCTGATCGAGCATAAACGGATTAAGACCACGGATTCTCGTGCGAAAGCATTGCGTGCTTATATTGAGCCACTCATTACGAAGGCCAAAAAAGGTGATATGAATTCTATTCGTCACATTAGCAGAAAATTGCCATGGAAAAACGTCGTCCATACCTTGATTCATGAGATTGCCCCTGTTTATGCGGAGCGGAATGGTGGATATACACGTATTATTAAGCTTGGATTCCGGGATAATGACCGTGCTTCTGTTTCACTTATCGAATTGGTTGACTACGAGAACGTAGATTCTACAGAAGTGGTCGAAGTATCTGAATAGAGATCTATTGATTAAATCAACTAAAAATATCTATTTAAGGGCAACGGTTTCCGTTGCCCTTCTTTTTTCTATTCTATTTGCTTCCAGTCTGGGTCGAGGTGAATTTGAAGATCGATATCTTTGGGTGGTTAGAAACACAATGACTAACTCAGTTAGTATCGACCAAATGATTCAGTTTGCTACATTAAATCGATTTAACCATATTTTGGTTCAGGTGCGAGGTCGGGGAGATGCATATTATACATCAGAATTCGTTCCTAAATCCCACCTTATCCAGGATACATCGTTTGATCCATTGGCATATTTACTGCCAAGAGCGAAGGAAAATGGAATTAAAGTGCATGCCTGGGTGAACACGTATTTGCTTTGGTCCTCCAGAGTTAAACCGGTTCAAAAAAACCATTTGTTTTATACGAACACAGAATGGTTTGATCAGAAACAAAGAGGAGAGCTCAATATTTCCCGTGAATTAAAAAAACTCAATGGAGGGAAAAACGGGAATGAAGGATTTTATTTATCACCGAATCATCCCAGGGTGAATCCATATCTGATTTCTGTATTTAAAGAATTAATTGAGAATTATGAGATAGATGGTCTTCATTTGGATTACGTGAGATTCCATGATTCACAATATGGCCAAAATCCCGGTGCCATTGCACAATATCGGAAAGAGAATGGATTAAAAGCGCTCCAATTATCTACAGTTGTCAAGGATCCCATGACAGAGATTAATGCAGGGGAATGGAGTGATTCTCGAAGGAAAGCAGTCACAGAATTGGTGCGTGATACTAAAAGCCTTATTGATGCTGTCCGACCCAATTTGGCGTTATCTGCAGCGGTGAAACCAAACCTATACCAAGCAAGGGAACGATATTTTCAGGAATGGGATGTTTGGTTGGCGGCGGGTTATTTGGATAAAGCTGTTGTGATGAATTATACAAAAAATTTAAAAGATTTCGCCGCGAACATTGATATCATGTACGACAACCTTCCCACCAAGTATCGGAAGAAAATTGTTATGGGTATTGCCACATATAATCAACCGGCGAGGCAGGTGGTGGATAAAGTAAAATATACCCGTGTCACCCGTTTCAGCGGTATATCATTTTTTTCTTATAATGTAATGGTTCAAAACCCTCGATACTTTAAGTCGATTAAAAAAATACTCTACCCTCGGGGTTAATTCAATTTAAAGACACGGGACGCGTCTCGCGCTTGGAGTAGGGGCGATGGTATTGAAATAGAAATCATGTCATTTTAAACAGTGCAGTATGCGCTGGTACAGAATCTTAACCATTAGATACTTCCAAGACTTATGCTTAAGATTCTTCATTCTACCCATAAATCGGCATCACTCAGAATGACAAACCCTTTTCTGTGTATAATTAATCGATCCACTAACGAAATGGCCCTGCTTCAAATACGATGCGGGGCTTTTTTATTTTCGGTCCAATTTTGTGATTAAAATTCACTTGATTAGTATATAACAAATATGTTACTATTCATTATGGAATGGCGCATAAAATATTTCAATAATAGTGTAGAAAAAGCCATTCTTGGGTTGCCTGCGGGTATTTTGGCAAAATATTTGCGATTAACAGATTTGATATTAGAGTTTGGTCCAAATCTTGGCATGCCCCATACAAAGTTTTTGAAAAGTGGTCTAATTGAATTACGCGTTAAAAGTAAAGAAGGAATTGCAAGGGTGTTTTTCTGTACAATAATAAATAAACAAATTGTGATGCTTCACGTTATGATAAAAAAAACACAAAAAATTCCAAAGAAGGAATTTAGAATAGCAATGTTAAGATTAAAAGAGGTGAAAGAAAATGAATCATAAACAACTAAAAGAAAAAGCATTAAAGCGAAAGGGTGTTTTCGAAGAATATACATCGTTGGAACCGGAATTTACACTTTTACGGGAAATGTTATTGGCGCGTAAAAAGACAGGATTGAGTCAGGCCGCAATTGCGGAGCGTATGGGCACAAAACCGCCGGCTATTACGCGGTTAGAATCATCTTTGTCTGGTGGAAAACATTCTCCATCCCTTTCTACAATCAAAAAATATGCGAAAGCGATAGGATATCATTTAGAAGTTCATTTGGTTCAAAATCAATAAAATGGTTCTGTTAAAATACTGTAGAGATACGGCATGCCGTGTCCCTAAAATTTACTGGAAATTAAGGGGCAGATTCTTCATACTTCAAAAATCTTTTATAATGTTTATAGTCAAAACCATTATCGGTTTTGGCCAATCCAGTCTTAATGAGATGGGCGTTAATGAAGGTTTTATTTTTTAGATATAAATAACAAAGCCGATTTTTATTATTGTCAAATTCAATAGCATCATGTTTTAAGAAAACTTTCTGTCCTTTAGTTTTGTCCGCAATAAATTGCTGCGCCACTTGTTCTTTAGTTTTAATCGGTTTTACTCCAATAAGTTTAATTCTCAATCCATTGTTGAGAGTGAGTTCATTGGGTGAGTGAATTTCTTTTATGGAATAATACTCAATCGTATCACCATTGGAATTCTGATCTATCTTTGACCCAAATTTATTTTTTCTGGGATCCACTTTTTTATCAATTTTGACAGTATCTTTAAAGATATAGGGTAAGTTTATGATTTCTTTTTTGAAATCATCTTTAGTGGGTTTGTTTTTAATGATTTCTATATTTGAAACGTCAGACAGCTTATCTTTAATTATAGGTAAAAAGTCGCTATTAATCTCATACCCCACGGAATTTCTGTTGAGATTGGATGCGCTAAGTGCCGTGGTGCCGCTGCCTAAAAATGGATCTAAAATAGTGTCGCCCACAAAGGAGAACATTTTAATTAATCGGTTGGGTAGCTCCAGTGGAAACATAGCTAAATGGTTTTTCTGTTTTTCACCAGAAAAGTTCCAATGTCCGGAAAAATAGGTATTCCATTCCTTGGAAGTCATTTTGGATTTTTCTTTTATTTCTTTTTCTATTTTCTTCGGTTTTCCCGGTTTTTTAAATAATAGAATAAATTCATAATCAATTTTCAGAATCCCATTCCTGGGATAAGGGTAGGAGCCCATAATGGATGCGCCGCCGGATGTATTGGAAGTGGTCATCTTCTGCCAGATAATGGCACCCATATAATCAAAGCCTACAGTTTCGCAAAATTTAATAATCTCAGTCCGAATAGGGATCACTTTGTATCGACCATAATAAACTGATCTCGCGAATTGGTCACCAATATTGACACATAACCGGCATCCATCATCCAAGGCACGGAAAGATTCATTCCAGACTAAATTCAAATTATTGATATAATCCTCGTATGAATCATCAAACCCAATCTGGTTTTCATTGCCATAATCTTTGAGCTGCCAGTAGGGTGGGGAGGTGACCACAAGATCAATTGAGTTATCTTGGATTTCACCCATTTTCCTGGAATCGCCAAGAATGATTTTATGATTGGTTTTCACGTCGATAAGTTAACTATACAAAGTTTTATAGATATTGTCTTTCATCATAAGGCACAACAGCTCCTTCTTCAATAAACTTAAACATTTTGTGCTGTAAGGTTATGGAGTATCTCAGGCATTGCTTAAATTTCCAACATTAATTTTATTCAAGAAAAGGATTAAATGATGTCAAAACGGATTATTACTGCGCCACGAGGAAGCAATCTCACTTGCAAAAACTGGCAGATAGAAGCACCCTATCGAATGATTCAAAATAACTTGGATCCGGACGTGGCAGAAAATCCAGATGAATTGGTTGTTTATGGGGGAAAGGGAAAAGCAGCGCGAAATTGGGAATGTTATGATGCAATCTTAAATACATTAAAACGGATGGACGAAGATGAAACATTGCTGGTTCAATCGGGGAAACCGGTGGGGGTACTCAAAACACATACCTGGTCGCCTCGGGTACTCATGGCCAATTCGAACCTTGTTCCTGACTGGGCCACTTGGGATCATTTTAATGAATTAGATAAACAGGGACTCATGATGTATGGGCAAATGACCGCCGGTTCCTGGATATACATTGGCACCCAGGGGATATTACAGGGGACATACGAAACATTTGCTGCTGCTGCAAAACAACATTACAATTCTGATTTAACTGGAAAGTTGGTGGTAACGGCCGGTCTCGGTGGGATGGGGGGTGCTCAGCCACTGTCTGTCACCATGAATAATGGTGTAACTATTTGTATCGAAATTGATCCATTTCGCATTCAACGTCGTTTGGAAACAAAATATCTTAACGTGGCAACCGATTCCATGGATGACGCCTTATCAATGGCTCGTGACGCCCAGAAAAAGGGAGAACCCTTATCTATTGGGCTTCAAGGAAATGCGGCGGATATTGTGCCTTTAATGGCGAAATTGGGAATTGTTCCGGATATGATTACAGATCAGACATCTGCCCATGATGAATTGGATGGATATGTCCCAAATGGTATGACTTATGAAGCAGCACTTGCGTTGCGAAAAACCGATCCGGACACATATATAAAAGAAAGCTATCGCGCCATGGGAGAGCATTGTCAGGGTATGTTGGATTTAAAAGCCCAGGGAGCCATTGCGTTTGATTATGGCAATAACCTGCGGGGTCAAGCCAAAAAAGCAGGTGTAGAAAATGCATTTGATTTCCCAGGATTTGTACCGGCATATATCCGAGATTTATTTTGTGAAGGAAAGGGGCCTTTTCGTTGGGTTGCACTGTCAGGAGATCCTGAAGATATCTATAAAACCGATGAAAAATTATTAGATTTGTTTCCGGAAGATGAAACTCTCTCCAGATGGATTAAATTGGCGAAAGAACAGGTACAGTTTCAGGGATTGCCCTCGCGGATTTGTTGGCTTGATTATACCCAAAGAGCCAAGTTCGGTGTTGCGTTGAATCAAATGGTAGCCAGCGGTGAATTATCCGCCCCAATTGTTATTGGTCGGGATCATCTGGATTGTGGTTCAGTTGCATCACCTTATCGAGAAACAGAAGCCATGAAAGATGGATCTGATGCGGTGGCGGATTGGCCCTTGCTCAATGCACTCACCAGTACGGCCAGTGGAACGACATGGGTATCAATTCACCATGGGGGCGGTGTGGGAATGGGATTGGCTCTCCATGCAGGGCAAGTCATTTGTGTAGATGGTACACCCGAAATGGAAAAGCGGGTAAAAGCAGTTTTAACCAATGATCCGGGCATGGGTATTTTGCGTCATGCAGATGCGGGGTATGAAGATGCAATTCAGAATGCAAAAGATTGGGATGTGGATATACCGATGATGGAAAGGTGATGGGAGGTGTGTGATGGATAATCAACAACCAAAAACTTATACTCAATACTCACCACTGTTGCGTTTCGTCCTGCGGATAATACAATGAATCAAGAGATAAAATACCCAACTCAAATGTTTGTTCAGGACGGCACGTCCTGAACGAGTTAGTACTATGAAACAATGATATCAAATTGAATAAAAATTTCAACAAAACGCTTACAGGACATTTTGTCCTGTAATTAAAACAATGAATCAAAAGTTAAAACTCCCAAATCAATTTTCTGTCCAGGACGGCACGTCCCGAACGAGTTAATACTTTAAAATTAGGATAGTAGTTTGACTAAAATATTTTACACCTCTCCAGCAGGACGTGTCGTCCTGCGGATAATACGATGAATCAAAATTTAAGCCACCAAATCAGATATTTATTTAGGCCAGCACGTCCTGAACGAGTATGTACAGTGATAATTGAATATACTTGGATATTATTTCCAACACCACTCCGGCAGGACGTTTCGTCCTGCGAGTTTTTACCTTGTGAAATTGAATGAAACGAAATTGGGTAAAAGATAGTCCAAGTCCGTACTTCTTAACTCATACTGTGTTGAATTGGGTTAATGTATTTGTAAACACTGCGATGAACAGTGTAATCATAGAAGCATTTAATCACTATCGCTATGTGTACGGAGTTCAATTTTATGGTTATGTGATTATGCCGAATCATATTCATTATATTGCCCAGTTTCAACAGGAAAAATATGGGCTAAGTGATTTTACTCGAGACTTTAAAAGTACGGTTTCAAAAAAGATTCATGATCGATTAGCACTTGTGATAGATGAATCAAGTTTTCCAATTAATAATATTTTCCGAGAAAATAATTTAAAAATCAAATTGCCAATGGAATTAAGGGATTTTTTATTAGACTCTGGTAAGAATGCAGAGCAAGAAATAAAACTTTGGAGGGATGATGAAAAACCAATTATTTTGGAAACGGAAGAGATGGGAATTCAGCGATTGAATTATTTACATGATAATCCAGTGCGAAAAGGATGGGTAGAGACTCCTGAAGAATATACCTATTCGAGTGCATCCTTTTACTTAAGTGGTAAATCGTTTCCCTTCAGGGTTACTCATTTATTTGATGAAAAATGAACAGTATATCTCATTTACATAATTCCACTCCAGCGAGATGTTGCGCGGTATGATGAATCAAGAGATAAAACACCCAACTCAAATGTTTGTTCAGGACGGCACGTTCTGAACGAGGTAATCGTTTAAAAATTTGGAAAGTACATTGAATAAACTTGTCAACACTACTCCAGCAGGACGTTTCGTCCTGCGGATAATACAATGAATCAAGAGATAAAATACCCAACTCAAATGTTTGTTCAGGACAGCACATCCTAAACGAGTGGGATCTATTAAGAGTGAATAAAAGATTGAGTCACTAATGGATAATCAACAACAAAAAATCAGCAATCCAACATCAATAATCCTTAAGAATATTGGGTGTTTGGTGTCTGCCAATGACGATGATGTTCAATTGATTGAGAATACATCAATCTTGATAGCTAATGGAAAAATTATTGATATCGGTGGAGGAGAATCAGAGAATTCAATTGACTGTGGTGGAAAAATGGTTACGTGCGGATTTGTAGATTCCCACACACACCCGGTATTTTTAGATAAACGGGATGAAGAATATGCCCTGCGATTGGCCGGCGCTTCTTATGAAGAGATTGCTGAAAAAGGTGGGGGCATTGTTTCAAGCGTAGAAGGGGTACGAAATGCTTCTAAGGATGAATTAATCGATAAAGTATCCCAACGGATGGGTCGATTTATCGCTGGGGGTACTACAACCATAGAAGCCAAGTCTGGATATGGTCTGAGCACAGCGTCCGAACTATTATCTTTAGAAGTCATTGACGAAGTCAATCGATCTCATGTAATTGATATGGTGCCCACATTTATGGGTGGACATGCTTTTCCACAGGAATACTCTGATGACCATGATGGTTATGTGAATCTCATCTGTAAAGAAATGATTCCTGAAGTAGCGAAACAGGGAATTGCAAAATTCAACGATGTTTTTTGTGAAGAAGGCTACTTTACGGTAGCGCAATCCAAATGCATATTAGAGATAGGAAAAAGATACGGATTAAAACCACGTCTCCACGCAGATGAATTTGTGGATTCCGGTGCGGCGGATTTGGCGGGGGGAATAGGGGCAATTTCAGCAGATCACCTTATGGCTGTTAGCGAAGATGGTATGGACTCATTAGTGAGGAATAATGTTGTGGCTACATTGCTACCTGGGACGACATTTTTTCTCGGAAAATCTTCCTATGCACCGGGAAGAGCATTAATTGATTCAGGTATTACAGTTGCTTTGGCCACTGATTTTAATCCTGGGAGCTGCCATATTCAATCCATGTCATTTATTATGACATTGGCTTGTATGCATTTGGGTATGACTGTGGAAGAATCATTTCAGGCAGCGACCTATCATGGCGCAAAGGCGCTGGCATTAGAAAATGAAATAGGGTCTATTGAAGTGGGAAAATCAGCTGATTTAATTGTCTGGGGGATAAATAGTTTATTGGATATTCCATATTATGTCTCAAACCACCCAATTCAATATGTCATAAAGAATGGGGAAGTTGTATTTGGTACTTGACTCAGGGACACTCCTTCCTGTAAAATCGCGCTTGTTTAACGATAAGAAATGGTAAATAGATGACCACAAAAAGAATTCTCTCAGTTTTAGTTATTCTGATAATGGGTTCCCAATTTGTCTTTGCAAATTATGCCTTTTATCGGAAGGTTTCCAGCACCTGTAAATTTTACCGCGTAACGGTTGATGAAAATAAAATGTCCCTTACGAAGAATAAGGATGGATCATATAGTTTTTCCATTGAAATGAAAAGTCTTCGAAATAATTTTGAAATGGTGATGCTGGTTGGATTCATATCCGTAGGGCAGGCGATGAATCATCAGGAAAAATTTGCAAAGAAAAAATCCGGGTACACCGCGATTATACCGGCGGAAACTGACGTAACGGTAACCATCCCGGTTTCCAGGCAAAATACAATTATCACGGCAAAGGCAACTGCGGGTCAAATTCGTCAATTAACAGACGGGAAAATTGATTCAGCAGGGTTTATGCGCCTGATAAAAAATTCAATTCAAACACTGTAACAAGGAGGAAGAATGTTAGATCCTACCAGTTGGGGCGGCATGTTCGCACAATACGGTCGTTCTTTACTATGGGCGATCACAGCGGCTATTGGTTTTGGCCTGGGCGTTGGTATTTCATTGAAGGTTTTCGATTGGCTTTCAACCGATATTGATGAATGGGAAGAAATTAAAAAAGGGAACATTGGTGTTTCCCTTATTTTCGTCGCTCTCATCGTCATGGTTGGTTTAATCGTTTATAAAGTTATTTAAACGCAACCGACAACACTATAGAAAACCCCATTTCGATTTATCGGAATGGGGTTTTTTTATTTATAGAAGGCTTTGCCAAGCCTTCTTATAGAATATGCGCGAATCGTTTCTGCTTATTACCCATAATTCATCCAGAAAAAGTAAGCAACTAAAGCACCTACAATTGTATTGATGAAATTAACCATATCATTGCCAATCCACTTTGATCCAAATATCAGCTTTGTTTTATGGTCGCAATGATACCTATCCTCAGTTTGGATTCCACATTGACTACATTTGAATTGCGCCTGGATAAAACGCCCTAAAATTGAATCAACTAATGACCCTGTAAGTCCAGCGATTGTGATGGGGATGAGCAGGTCGTTTAGATGCAAAATTTCTTCGCCCAGAATTCCGATCATTAATGCACCCATTGCCGATCCAAATATACCCAAAAATGTGACCCCGCCGGATACACCACGTTCCACAATTGTTTTCGACAATACAAGCCTGGGTCTTGATTTAGAATAAAACCCGATTTCGGTTGCCCATGTATCCGCTGTGGCGGCACCGATAGCGCCAAGATATAACACGATGGCCGGAGGAAAATTGGTGAAAAAGTAAATGACAGCAAAAATAGCTCCTACCCCTCCGTTGGCCAGTATTTGAAGTATATTTCGATGAGAATAGGGTTTATGGTGAAGATGAGATAGAATGGAAGCAGAAATAAAGAAAAATACGAGGGGGGTGATCCATGGCCACCCACCGGCACCAAAAATGATAATACCTAAAAGATATCCACTAATTGCACCGCTCGTTGATAAAGATTTTTGTTTCCATGCTAAAGAAAAAATTCCGATTGAGATAAAGGTCCAAACCAATAACTGAGGCAATGTGCCATGGGTGTAGTTTATGAGGAAGATTTCATAAGATAAAAAAGTGATGAGGGGCGTGGATAGGTTGTCTGAGCCGCGAAAGCTGATTGACTCCGCCAATGCAGCGGAAAAAGCGGTGAATATACTTAATCCAACTAAAACAGGCATTGGTATTAAGTACGCGGCGTGATAGACTCTGGACAATAAATCCGTGCCGATCATGATGATCAAGATGGTTGTCCCAAACATAGCCAAAGATCCTCGGCGAGATTTTTTGTCTCTCCAGGGGGTATATATACTTCGGCCATTTTTTCCAATAAATGCTGCAATGGGATCCGAGATAGCCAACACTAAAATGGCTAAAACAAAAGAAACAGGCTTATCCCACCATAAATATGACATAATGAATACGGCCAGTGGAAAATATACAGTGCCATAACTTAGTCGTTCTGTAGCATGCATGCTTTCAACTTTTCCTGACTTTAATAAAATTAGATTAACCACTATAAATAAGGAAGATAGAGCAATGAGTTGAAGGTTAGATTTAAATATAAATGGGCTGGAAGAAACAATGATTCCAATAAATATATGGACAAATTTTCGTGTTGATTCTGTTGACCATTTATTATAATTCCTAATGAGTTCTGCTACACTAAGCACAATGAGGATTCCGGATAAAATAATTCCGAAAAGTGTCCAGTCGTTTATGGAATTGAAAAACATCATTGTTGAAGTTATAAAAAACCCTCCGAAAAAAACGGAGGGTTTTAATTTATTATTTTGAGATTGAATTATTTATTGAATGGAATTACCGTCCGCATCCAATAAGATAGGATCTCCAAAGCCCAAAGATTTCATACCATCCAATTGGGTAGCTGCATCCCCGACGACGAGGTAAATCATTTCGTTGGGACGAATCAATTTTCTCGCCAATGCATGATGATCTTCCACCGACATGCTTCTAACTATATCTTCCTGATCTTTGATATAGTCAAAAGGAAATCCATAGGTGGCAATATTACTAATCATTCCCCGAAGTGCACCCAGGGTTTCGAACCGTCTTGCATTGGATTTGAGCAGGACATTCTTGGTAAAATCCAAATCGTCTGATGCAATAGGATTACGATAGGCCGTCAACAACTCCTTAAAGATATTGACTGATTCTTCAGTTGTATTGGATCGAACACCGGAGGAAGCAGTGAATTTCCCAGGGAAAATTGATCCGCTAAATCCTGTACGTGCACCATAGGTATATCCTTTTTCTTCCCGGAGAACCATATTGACGTCACCGCTAAAGTTACCCCCTAATTTCATATTCATGACTGTTGCGGGGTAGTAGTCAGGATCTGTCCGGGCCAAGCCAAGGTACCCAATACGGATTTCAGATTGTTTTGCACCGGGGACATCCACGAAATATACCTTCGCTTTTTTGTCCGGTTCGGGCAATTCGTATTCAGGAAAGGACACATCCTTAAGGTCCCACTTTTCTACAATACCTTTAAACGCCTTAACGGCACCGCTGCGGGTCACATCTCCCACAATGCTGATGGTGGCCAAATCAGCAGAGAAGTTGCTATTATAGAAGTCTTTTAAATCATCCAGAGCAATCGTTTCTACGGATGCAACTGTGCCGACGGATGTATTCGCCAGGATATGATTCCCGTAAATGAGTTTATTATATACATTGGATGCAATGGAAGAGGGAACAGCCGCACGGCGCTTAATGGATTCAGCTGTTTCTCTTTTAATGCGGTCAAATTCTGTTTCATCCCAGCGAGGTTCAAATAGAATTTCTTCAACCAAAGCCAGGGTGGCGTCAAAATTTCGTTTGAGGGTAGTGACTTCAACGCTGATGGATTGCTTTCCCGTAAACATTCGAATAGAGGAGCCCAATGCATCAATGGCTTCTTCCAGTTCAATGGGCGTTTTTTTGGCCGTGCCTTCCATCATCATATCTGTGATGAGATTTGCCACGCCTATTTTATTTGGATTGTCTAATAACATCCCGCCTTTAATTTGGATTCCGAAATTGATTAAGGGTAATTCATCAAGTTTGGCACCGTAAAGAGCAATCCCTTTATTATAATTATGTTTCCAAATTTTGGGTAGGTTTAAACGGGGCTGGGGCCCATCTACCGGTGGAATCGATCGGTCAAATGTGGAAGGAATCATCTCAACATCCATTTCCCCAATTCCTGCTTCTTTAACGACATTTTCAACAATCTGTTCTTCCTGAACTGGAAAGAGTACAGATCCGTCAGCCACAAGATCCACTTTCCCTTTGGGGACAAAGCTCGTCATGACATAATTCTGACCCTTGATATATTTTTCATAAACTCGATTTATGTCACTCATATTCACATCCAAGACTTTTTGCAACTCCGTGGCGATGGCATCTGGTGAGCCAAAATATTCGTTATAGTAGGCCAGTTGAAATCCTTTGCCAAGTACAGAAGAAATCCCCTGGTAGAAGCCCGTTTCATATTTCGCTTTCAAGCGATCTAAGTCTTCTGAGGTAAACCCATCGGTTTCAAATCGTTTAAATGCTTCATGAACGGCTGATTCAACATCTGTTAGATCGGTGGTTGGGAAGGCGGTCACAATCACATTGAATGTACCGGCAATTTCCTGGGTGCCGCTGTAAGAAAACAAACTGGGTGCCAGTTTCTTTTCTTCTACAATCACTTTATAAAGGGGGGCTTTTTTTCCGTCACTAAGTAATTGACTTAATAGCTCCAGGACAGACGCATCGAAATGGTTTTGATCCACGGTTGGGAATGCCATGGTTAATCGGGGAGAACGGGCGAAATTATCTTCGTGATATACTTTTTTTGATTCAGAAAGTTTAACTGGCATGGTGGCGGGATTACCATTGTCCGGACCCGGTTTGATTTCCCCAAAATATTTTTGAACCAGTTTCTTCACTTCAGATTTTTTGATGTCTCCAGCAATGACCATTGTGGCATTGTTGGGGCCATACCATTTTTCATAGAATTCCCTTACATCCTTCAGGGTTGCATTCTGCAAGTCTTCTAATTCACCGATTGTTGTCCAGTTATAGGGGTGACCTTTTGGATACATATTTTTAATCATCACATAATTGGCATGACCATAAGGGCGGTTATCCACCCGTTGGCGTTTTTCATTTTGAACCACTTCTTGTTGATTCTCAAAAGCCGGTTGTGTGATGGTAGACAGAAGCCAACCCATACGATCAGATTCCATCCATAAAACAGTTTCTAAGGCATTTTTGGGGACCACTTCATAATAGACGGTACCATCCTTATTGGTTCCCCCATTGAGTGTGCCACCAACGTTTTGAATTTTTTTGAAAAATTGATCTTGCCCTACATGCTGAGATTCCTGGAAAAGCATGTGTTCAAACAAATGAGCAAATCCTGTCCGTCCTGGAATTTCCCGGTTGGACCCCACATGATATTGAATAGCGACACCGACAATTGGATCTGATTTATCTTCGTGAAGGATGATGGTTAAGCCATTGTTCAACGTATATTTTTCATAATCGATTGTGAATGGTGTATCAGATTTATGAGTGCAGCCTGTCATAAAAATAAATGTAAGTATGCTAGTGATAAGTGTTTTTTTAAACATGGAAATCTCCTTTTACCAAATTGAATTACAATGTTGCAACAAACAGGGTTTCTGGTTGTTCCCTATATAGACGAAAATTACGTTAAATGGTTGTCCTAAATTATGAAAAATTGATTTACAATTAACTATTCAGATAAATTATGAGTCTAAAAGAGATGAGTTCCGTAATTTCCTGCCGACTAAATCAAATATCTGTATCTTACAAAACCGTAGAATTATTATGAGCCAATCCAAGGTAAAAGCAATCATCGTTCCCTGCAAAAAAATTCAAAAAGTGTTGGGATATTTTACAGAGGAGAATGGTTATCAACTTGATCGAATATATCCTGCAGATGATCCATCTATTATTGATATTTCAAAGGGAGAAAAACATATTCGACTCAAACGGTCAGAAAAGGGACCATTCCCGAATCTCGAATTAATTTTGAATGGTCATTTCGACGGATTATATATAGAAACAATAGATCTGAATCCACCTGTTGATGTACCGGAAGCGAATTCATCGTTTGAAATAACGAAAATGACGGATGAATCTCCATGGATTGTAGGCCGTGTGGGTATGGAATATCGCAATTTAATGGATCACCAAAATGAACGATTTGGTGCTTCCCATATTCGAATAACTGAAGGTGGAGAATTGTCGGATTATGTCCACTATCATCAACTGCGGTTTCAAATGATATATTGTTATAAGGGATGGGTCAAACTGGTGTATGAAGACCAGGGAGCGCCCTTTATTATGAAGGCGGGTGATTGTGTACTGCAAGCCCCGGAAATTCGCCATCGGGTTTTAGAGTGTGAAAAAGGATTAGAAGTGATTGAAGTAAATAGTCCGGCGAGGCACATGACTGCCAGGGATCACGAACTAAAACTACCGACCGAATCATCTGACCCTGACCGGTTGTTCGGCGGGCAAAGGTATATTCATTATCGTGGGAATTACAACCATGATGATTTTGGGTTTTTTGACGCCACAAATGGAGTGATGGCTGTAGGGACACTTTATCCAAAAGAGGGCATACACATGAAAAATGAGTATCCGTTTTTATTTCATTTTATTCTGACGGGAAAGTGTGAATTGGAATTTGAAGGCATTCAACCACTTTCTACAGGAGATTGTTATGTGATTCCTAAAAATGGAGAATTCAGTTTGTCCCATTGTTCAGAGGATTTGAAGATATTAGAAGTGAGGGAGGAGGTCGATCATTTATGACCCCTCTTTTAATTCTCCCCGGGAGATAACCTTGAATATCGTTTAAAAAATGCGAATATCTAAAATGATAAAAAAAGTAATACAAGCCTACATTATGATTGTGCTTTTCTTCGGATGCGAAGATAAAAAGCAAGAGGAAATTGAGGATCCAAACTTTGATACGCCGGACTGGACAACTGCAACTCACGGTAAAAGTGCGGATCCAAATTACGATGTCGTATTTCCATCGAACAAAGTCAATCGAATGGATATTGTTATTTCAGAAAAAAACTGGCAGAAGATGCTGGATGATATGACAGATAAATATGGTCCTTTTGGTTCAGGAAATATGGGGCCTGATGGTAAATTTGTCGATGAAAACCCGATTTGGGTTCCCTGTGATTTTTACTTTGAGGATAAGCAATGGTATAAAGTTGGCGTCAGGTTTAAAGGTAATTCCACCATTAAATTTGCCTGGTCACGCGGAAAATGGAAGATTCCTTTGAAACTTGATTTTGATGAATTTGAGGATGAATATCCCCAAATCGATAATCAACGTTTTTATGGTTTCAAAAAAATATCCATGTCGTCAAACGCTATGGACAATTCTCTCCTGAGAGAAAAGGTTGCTGCCGATATTTTTCGAGAAGTGGGAATCCCCGCAGCCCATACAGCATTTTATGTAATATATCTTGACCATGGGGATGGTGCACAATTCTGGGGGCTTTACACAGCTGTTGAGGTGGTGGATGATACGGTAATTGAAACGCAATTTATCAATGATAAGGGTAATTTGTATAAACCAGAAGGGCGAGGTGCAACGTTTGATAAAGACTCTTTTAATCAAGAATCATTCGAAAAGAAAACCAATGAAGATGATTCAGATTGGAAAGATATAATTTCAATGTTTGAGGCGCTCCATAGTGATAATCGTCTGACGAACCCAGAAAGTTGGCGGGGTGAACTTGAAAACACATTCAGGGCGGATATATTTCTCAAATGGCTGGCCACAAATACTGCGATTCAAAACTGGGATTCTTATGGTAAAATGTCTCAAAATTATTATTTATATAATGATCCTGCTACAGGGTTGCTCACCTGGATTACCTGGGATCATAACGAAGCACTGGATAGGGGAAAGGCCGGGGGAGCCTTGTCTATCAGTTTAAAAGAAGTGAGAGAGGATTGGCCTTTAATTCGATTTCTAATGGATGATGAGGTATATCAAAAAGAATACAAAACCAATTTGCAAATAGTGCTCAATGGTCCTTTTTCTATTGAAAAAATGGTAGATACATATCGCACTTTTCATGGCATGATTCGGCCATTTGTGGAAGGAACAAACGACGCAAATATTGATCCGGAAATTTCACCGCAACAATTGGATGAAGGGTTAAATTACTTAATAAACCATGTCCAGAATCGTCATAATGTGGTGAATGAATACTTAAGTAAGTAGCGGCGCAGGGACTCGAACCCCGGACACCCGGATTATGATTCCGGTGCTCTAACCAGCTGAGCTACGCCGCCATAATATCTTTAAAAAAGCCGCCGAAGTTACAGGAATAAAATATTTTTCTTCAAACAATTTGTATGCGGTTTCCCATATTCAATTTTAAATTCTGCCGCAAAATTTATGAATATTAACCTAATGATATACAATCAATATATTTAAGGAGTCAAAATGTACAATTCAATCGAAGATTTTATGAGCTATATAGAGGCAAAAAATTATGGTGAAAAGGAATTTCACCAGGCAGTCCATGAGGTCGTGGAATCTTTATGGGATTTTTTGCAGGATCATCCAGATTATCTCCATGCTAAAATTTTAGAAAGAATCACGGAGCCAGAACGTGTTTTCATTTTTCGTGTTCCCTGGCGAAATGATCGTGGGGATGTTGAAGTGAATCGTGGATTCCGGGTGGAATTTAATTCAGCGATCGGTCCATATAAGGGAGGCCTTCGATTTCACCCATCTGTAAATCTGGGGATATTAAAATTCCTTGGATTTGAACAAGTGTTTAAAAATAGTCTGACGACCCTGCCAATGGGTGGCGGTAAAGGCGGTTCTGATTTTGATCCTAAAGGAAAATCTGACAACGAAGTGATGAACTTTTGTCAATCCTTCATGACTGAATTATCAAGACATATTGGCCCTAACACGGATGTACCCGCTGGTGATATTGGAGTGGGAGGGCGTGAAATTGGTTTTATGTTTGGGCAGTATAAAAGACTTCGCAATGAATTTACAGGCGTATTAACTGGAAAAGGGTTGAACTGGGGCGGAAGTTTAATTCGTCCTGAAGCTACAGGATACGGGTGTGTTTATTTTGCGAATGAAATGTTAAATACAAAAGGTGAATCTTTTAAGGGTAAAACGGTGGCTATTTCCGGTTCCGGAAATGTGGCTCAATTCGCAGCTGAAAAAGTAAATGACCTCGGTGGAAAAGTGATAACACTTTCGGATTCGAGTGGGACTATTCATGACCCTAAAGGAATTGATGCGGACAAGTTGGCTTATGTGATGGAACTTAAAAACGTGAAGCGGGGCCGGATCAAAGCGTATGCTGATGAATTTGGTGCCACTTACATGGAAGGCAAGCGGCCCTGGAGTGTTTCCTGCGACGTGGCGCTGCCCTGTGCCACCCAAAATGAAATTAATGGGGCAGAAGCAAAAACTTTAATAAAGAATGGATGTACAACGGTTGCTGAAGGGGCAAATATGCCGACACTTCCCGAAGCGGTAGAAGTGTTTCAAGATAATAAAATATTATTTGGGCCTGGTAAAGCTGCGAATGCTGGTGGTGTGGCTGTTTCTGGCTTGGAGATGAGCCAGAATGCAATGCGTATTTCATGGAGCAGGGAAGAAGTGGACCAAAAATTACACACGATTATGAAAAGTATTCACTCCGCATGTGTTTCCCATGGCAAAGAAGGGGACTATACAGATTATGTAAAAGGGGCAAATATTGCCGGATTTATCAAAGTGGCTGATGCCATGATGGATCAGGGTGTCGTTTAATTATTAAATCCCGGTTGATTCTGCCTCATCCATTAATTCTTCCATAGGATTCAATGGTTTTATAATTACCCCTTCTCCTGTCTGTCCATCAATTGTGACGGTAACGGGTTCATCTAAGTGAACCCATTTTGTGTATTTAGTGACGGATTTGACATGCTGCTCTCGGAGCCATGCCATATCTAATACATCCTTCTTTCTCTTATGATCAACGGTGAAATAGCCAATTCTCATACTGGTGACATTCTGGAAAAAATGACTACCAAAAGATGGATCTACAGGAAAATCCTTCATGCCGACTTCAATAATAACTTTCGCTTGAGAAATTTGATCCCAATTCACCGGTATGCCCAACCAAGGATCTGCGGACCCCCAGCGTCCCGGACCGATTAAAATAAATTTTTCCCCTTTGGGCATAATTTTATTGATGTGTTCGATGTCTTGTGCAATGGTTTCTGTGTGGGCTGAATCAAACGTATCTGGATCAACGATTATAATATTTTGAAGGTTTTGAATGACACCATTTCCTAAGGCTACTGAACTGGAACAAATTATATCTTTTTTCTGAATTGTATCAAATTCCTGAACTCGATCGAGTCCTCCGATTACCATTGGTTTTATCTGCAGTAGGCAGAAATCATTTTTTCTATGACTGTCTTTGTAAAGATTTATGGCATATTCAATCTCAACCGGGCATCCAAGGGCATTCTCGCCCAGTGACAATATGTCTGTCAGGAGATCTGTGATGGGTGCTGTGTGCCATTTGAGAATGGATGGAAACGTGATCACACGGGTGCCGGGAAGCCGGAGGGAATCCCTCACAATATTATCTTCCTCTGAAACAACGCTTCCGGCCCATTTTAATTCTCCATCTTTTTCTGCCACATCCAAGCTGTATGCGGTTGTGTTTTCATCTTCTCCATGTTTCAGGAGATCCGTTCCTTTTTTAATGTCCAATGCATAAAATTGGTTTTGAGAATTGGCTATAGTGGATTTCACAGAATAATATTGCGGAATAATACGGGGATATTTGGGTGAAAATCGAAGAGATTTTTCTCCTGCAGCAATAGATCTTCCCAATCCCAATGCAAGGTATGCAACCCCTTCTTCCCGCTGCATATAGGAAATGGGGTAATAATTAAAACTTTGAGCCGATCCGCTGGCTGTAGGGTAAAATCTGTTTTCATGCTGTTTGCCGATTAATTCCATAATCACTACCGCCATTTTTTCTTCTTCATGACGATGGACAGAATTTTCAATTAAAGATTTTGGCTCCTTAAAATAGGTAGAAGCATAGACCAGTTTAATTGCCTCAATCAGTTGATCGAGTCGGTGCTTTTTGGTTTTCTCGGAATTCGGGAGCATATAAGTTGAATACATTCCAGCAAGAGGCTGATACTGGGAATCTTCTAACAGGCTTGAGGAACGAACTGCAATTGGATATTTGACATTGGACAAATAACGAGAGAGGGTTGATTTCAATTCCTTGGACAGGGATGCTTTAAGGAATGCCTTTGTAATTGCTTTATCAGACTTCTTTTTAGAAAATGCAACTTTCCATAATTTATTATCATCCATAAAGGCGTCAAATTCATCGGTTCCAATCACAGCGACCTTTGGTATTCGAATATGAATATGTGGATAGGTTATATTGATTTCATTATCAGACAGCATTTGGTTCATAAATGCAAGCCCCCTTGCTTTTCCGCCTAAGGAGCCACTAGCCAGGCGTACAAAATTGAGTGTTTCGTACTTTGCCGCGGCAGAATATTGAACAATTCGACCATCAAGATGGGCTTGAATCCTAATGTCAATCCGTTCAATTATATATTTACGTAATTCATCTAACGTATTAAAATCACTTATTTTAACCGGACGAATATCTGAGGCAAGTGAAAATTCTCCTCGGACAGCTAACCAATTTGAAAAATGGTTTTTTGATGCATGAAATGCCAATGATTTTTCATGAATCCTCAACAAAGATTTTCGCAATTCAGGTAAATCATTGGCACGGGCAATTTCATTTCCCCGGGAATTCCTGAATATAAAATCACCGAATCCGAAATTATTAACGACAAAATCATCCAAATCCTGAAGAAGTGTTTCAGACTCTTTACCGATAAAAGTACAATTTACTTTGATAGCATCTTTATAATGATCTGGGTTCGTGGATTGAAGCAACACGGGCATATTTGCATCTTTTTGACGAACATATTCTACCAGTTTCACACCCGCATGGTTATCCAATTTATTTTTTTTGGGGAATCGAACATCAGAAATAATTCCGAGAATATTCTGCCGGTATTTATCATAATAGCGGATTGCATCTTCATAATTAGAAACAAGTATAATTTTTGGCCGTGCACGGAATAGCAATAAACGATCCGTATCCGACAAGCTTTTATTAATCAAATCACGGGCATGTTTCAAAGCGATTCGATAAATAAGCGGCATAAGGGTTGAGTAATATCTCGGATTATCTTCCACCACAAGGATACATCGAATGCCTGCAATTTTATAATCCCGGTTCATATTTCTTTTATCTTCATAATATTTTATGATTGCGGGAAATACATTCGCATTACCGGACCAGATGAAAACTTTATCAATGGATTTTTCTATACCAATTTCTGGAAGTTGTTTTACTTCTGATGGATCAAAAGCCAAGAGGATGACCGGTTTTTTGGGAAAAAGTTCTTTAACCTTTTCGCCAAAAGTAACAGGATCCATATCCGCGATACGCATCATCACAATGACCATATCATATTTTCGGTGGGAGAGCATATCCAATGCCTCGCTGGCACTTTTCGCATGCCAGACCCTGGGAGCATAACTTAGATTCATGCCCAGGTATTCATACAGGATTTGCTGGGTAAGGCGGCCTTCTTCTTCAAGAATAAATGCATCATATGGACTGGCGACCAATAGTATCTCATGGACGCGATGAAGCATCAAGTCTTGAAAATTTAGGGTTGATTTAGATTTTGAAGCCATCGTGTGCTTAGTTGAAAATTACTCCACTCTATCATCGATATAAATAGAATTTTATGTAGATTCAACCAATGAATTATTTGCAATCCACTGGAAATATCATGATGAAATTGGTTTTTCCCAATGCCTGTTTGTCATGCCGTGAAGATTTAGACCTTGGAATTCTGTGCAATTCGTGTCAAAATAAACTGGAGAAAACGTCACTCCAAAATCGAATTGAAGAAATACATTTCCCAGAATTTATTGATGAGGCATATGTATGCTGGTGGTACAATGATGCCTTGCAAGACGTTATTCATAAAATGAAATATTCTGACCGAGCTCGAATCGGATCAGAATTGGGAAGATTAGCAGGGGAAATCATGGGTCATACCATTGGTCATTTAGATTATTTGACGGCGGTTCCCCTCCATCACGTCAAAAAAAGAGATCGTGGGTATAATCAGGCATTATGGATTGGGAAGGGATTCGCAAAGACTGTGAAAATTCCCATGGATCCGTCCATCTTGAAACGAAAAACCCATACAGTTTCACAAACAACACTTGATCGAGAAGAACGACTTCAAAATATGGAAAATGCTTTTGTAAGTTCCCGCCCCTTGAAAGGATTGAAAATCGGAATTATTGATGATGTCTTAACTACGGGAGCAACCATGTCTGCCTGTGCAAAAGCACTCAAAGATAAGGGCGCTGCTCAGGTGACAGCCATTACCTTAGGGACTCCAATCATAAACTTATAGAAAACCCTCGTGATAAAATCTCTTAAAACATTTGACCTGAAAGATAAACGCGTCCTTATTCGTGTTGATTTTAATGTACCCATACAAAATGACCGCGTGGGAGATGATTTCAGGATTAAAGCGGCACTCCCAACAATACAGTATTGCCTGAAAGCGGGTGCCAACATTGTACTTATGTCCCATTTAGGTCGTCCCAACGGGCAGGTAGATCCTGAATTGAGTTTGATTCCTGTAGGTGAAACATTAGCGGATCTGTTGGAAATGCCAATCAAATTCTCAGACGATTGTATATCAGAAGATGCCCATGATGTGTCTCTCAGTCTCCGTGGAGGAGAAATTCATTTATTGGAAAATTTACGATTTCATTTAGAAGAAACTAAAAATGATTCAAATTTTAGTGCCCAGTTGGCTAAGCATGGCCAAGTTTATATCAATGATGCATTTGGAACAGCCCATCGTGCCCATGCATCTAATGTGGGTGTCACCCAAAATTTTTCCCATAAAGGAATGGGATTTCTGGTTGAAAAGGAATTACAATACTTGTCGGAAGCAATGATTAAACCAACAAAACCCTTAACGGTGATTTTAGGTGGTGCAAAAATTGATACTAAATTAAATTTAATTACGCATTTCGCAGGAATTGCTGATTATATTCTTATTGGCGGCGGAATGGCATTCACTTTTTTGCAGGCACAAGGCAAGGATATTGGTAATTCATTGGTTGATCCATCCATGCTTGCCACAGCAAAAGCCATTATGTCAAGAGCACGTGGTAAATCAAAATTGATATTCCCAACAGATTTCGTATGTGCGTTATCCATGGATAATAGTCAACAATCAGAAATTCATAAAGTGGGAGAAATTCCAGATCATTTAATGGGGCTGGATATTGGACCCGAAACAATCAGTCATTATTCAGAAATTATTTTGGCATCAAAAACAATCTTATGGAATGGCCCCATGGGCGTATTTGAAGTGGATGGATTTCATACAGGAACACAAAAAATTGCAGAAAGAATGGCGGATGTTACCGTCAATGAAACAATAACTATTATTGGCGGGGGAGACTCAGCAGCAGCCATCAACAAATTTGGATTGATGGATAAGGTAAGTCACGTTTCAACCGGCGGCGGCGCATCGTTGGAACTGTTATCGGGACATACATTACCTGCCATTTATTCCTTGGAGTTATAGAATGAAAATCAAACCTATTGTCGCTGGAAACTGGAAGATGCATAAATCACTTTCCGAGGGGGTTTCTTTCGTCGGTAAAATCCGAAATCGAATATTGGATAAGGAAAAAGTGAAGGTTATATTCTGCCCGCCTTTTAACTCGCTCTTTTCCATAGTTGAAGCATTGGATGGCTCATCCTTTGGTGTGGGTGCCCAAAATGCCCATCATGAACAACAGGGTGCATTCACCGGAGAAATTTCTGTTGACATGCTGAAATCCATGGGGGTTCAGTATGTGATTATTGGTCATTCCGAACGCCGCCATATTTTTGGCGAAACGGATGAATGGATTAATCAAAAGATTCATGCTGTCTTAAATGGGGAACTCATTCCTATTTTTTGCATTGGTGAAACATTGGAGGATCGCCAAATGAATCAAACGACTGAAGTCCTTCTTCATCAAATAAAATTGGGTTTAGGAGGATTAGATTCCATTGATCCAAAAAAGATGATTATTGCTTATGAGCCGGTTTGGGCCATTGGCACAGGAGAAACCGCCACCAATGATCAAGTGGCAGAAGCCCATGGAAATGTGAAAACAATTCTGGGTGAAATGTTTGGTGATATATCCAAAGGGGTGCCTATTCTCTATGGCGGATCGGTAAATGAAAAAAATGGGGCAGAACTGATAAAGACGGATGATGTGGATGGATTTCTCATCGGCGGTGCCAGTTTAAAAGAGGATAGTTTTTGCAGCATTATAGAGCAAGTAACAACATATTATAGAGGATAAATCGTGTTAGGATTCTTAATTACAATTCATGCAATTGTCAGTTTACTACTGATAACAGTCGTATTAATGCAAGCCAGTCAGGGCGGCGGATTAGCCGGATCGATTGGTGGACAGACAACCAATGCCATATTTGGCGGTCGTGGTGCCGCAACCGCATTGAGTAAAATGACGACCTATCTCGCTATTACTTTCATGGGATTAGCGTTACTCATTAGCCTGATAGGTTCACCGGATGCATCCGGTGGGAATTCCGTCATTGAACAAGCCCAGGAAGAACGGACCTTAGCCCCGGCGTCAGAAGGCTTGGATTTGCCCACGGCACCGATAAAGGATATAGATAATAATTAATGGAAACAACTGGCCGAAGTGGTGGAATTGGTAGACACGCATGCTTGAGGGGCATGTGAGGGAAACCTTGTGCCGGTTCGAGTCCGGCCTTCGGCACAAAATACATAACAAATGGGTGCCGGTTCCCAGCCTGCTCCCGACCAACGGGAGGGCTGGCAGGGAGTCCGGCCTTCGGCACAAAAAAATTAAAATGAGGAAACATAACATAATGTTGAAAAGAATATCGATAATTGTTCTATTGGCCAGTGTGGTTTTTGCCCAATCACCAGTGGATTTATATAATTCAGCCATTACCAGTTTAGAAGCGGGAGACGTTTCTGAAGCGGAAAATGGTTTTAATGCGGCGTTGGAAGCGGATCCGACATTTGCACCAGCGTATGCAGGCCTCTCCAGGGTCGCTATTCGAAATGGGGACTTAAAACAAGCAGGTGATCTATTAAAAGAAGCCATATCTTCTGATGAAGAAAACAAAGGGCTCCGCGAAGAGTTTGATCGTTTAAGCGAACTTAATACCTTGATGAATAAAGGTAATAAATCGATGAAGAATGGAGATGCAGACGATGCATTTGAATCATTTCGCATTGCCCATGAAAAATTCCCAAATTATCCGGAATCGGTATTAAATATGGGGTTAGTTCATTTTCGGAAAAAAGAATACTTAGTTGCTGTAGATTATTTTCATGAAACATTGGCATTAAATTCTGAACATGAAACGGCATTAGCCGCCATTAATAATGTAGCAAAAAATTATTTTAATACTGGGAATCAATCATATAAGCGGGGCGATTTAGAAGGTGCCCTCAGTTCTTATGGAAAAGTTTTAGACATTGATAAAACATTTTATCAATCCCATTATCAAATAGGGGTTATCCAATCAAAAATGGGTGATAAGGATGCTGCAGTGGCATCCTATGAAAAAGCATTGGGTTTGAATCCACGATTCTATAAAGGATTTTTTGCTTTAGGTTTAGCCAAAAAGACAATGGGGGACTCGGATGGAGCCATAGATGCTTTGGAGTCAGCGGTGGATATTCATCCTGGTTATGATAAAGCCTACGGTGCCATGGGCGATATTTATATTTCGGCGAAAAATTTTGAAAAAGCCAAACAAGTGCTGAATATGGCGATTACAGTCAATCCGAATTATGCGAAAGGATATTCAAGTTTGGGTATCCTTTCAGCTGAGGAACAAAATTGGGAATTGGCTATATCTCACTTGACAATGGCTACAACATTAAATGATCGCGATGCCATGAGTTTCTTTCGTTTAGCAGGTGCATATAATACAACCGGGGATTGCAGCGGTGCGAAAGAGGCTGCTCGCAAAAGTACGGAAATAAAAAGCCGGTTTGGCGGCGCATGGTTTGAATTAGGTATTGCAGAATGGTGTGGCGGTAAGGGAAATAAAACAGGCGCATTGAATGCATTTGAAAAAGCAAGAAATGACCGTGCGTGGCGAAAGATGGCTGAATATGAAATGGACAAAGTCAAAAATCCCCAAAAATACGAAAAATAAATTTCTATTCTTTTTGGAGTATAGTCGATGATTAAAGCAATCATCTTTGATTTAGATAATACACTGCTTGATTTTGTCAAGATGAAGCAGTTTGCAGTAAAGGCTGCCATCACGGCTATGATTGAAGCTGGCCTCAGGGTAGATGAAGAAAAAGCATATGAGGATATTTTTGATTTATATATGGAAAGAGGTTGGGAGAACCAGCAGGTATTTGACGATTATTTAAATCAAACTGTCGGTGAAGTAAGTAATAAAATCCTGGCAGCAGGAATTGTGTCTTACCGTCGCGCCCGAGAAGCCACATTGCTGGTGTATCCCAATGTGAATAAAACATTGATTCAATTGATCAAAATGGGTATCAATCTTGCGGTAGTTTCAGATGCACCCAGCCGGGAAGCCTGGATGCGTTTATATTACTTGAATTTGCATCATGTATTTGACCCGGTATTGACTTTCGACGATACGGGTGTTCGCAAACCATCGCCTAAACCATTTCAAATGGCATTGGATTATTTAAAAATAGAACCGAATGAATCTCTCATGATAGGGGACTGGCCCGAACGGGATGTGGTTGGGGCAAAAGATATTGGTATGAAAACGATTTTTGCCCGTTACGGAGATACCTTTGGGACTATAGATTCCGGCGCCGATTGGGATGTGAACGATGTATATGAAGTCGTCGATATTATTAAGGGGTTGAACGACGTCTAAATTCTTCATTGGGACGGATATCGTTTCAGTTAAACGAATTTCCCGATTGCTGGAAAGCCATGGCGATCGATTTAAAGAAAAAACTTTTTCACCAAAAGAAATCGATTATTGTAATGGGAGAGCCGACCCATCCATACACTATGCGGGACGATTCGCAGCAAAAGAGTCAATTAAAAAATGTTTTTATTCCTCCGGATTAACCAATCAACTCGGGTTCAGTGATATTGAAATATTGCCAAAACATAACGGCGCACCCGGAGTATCAAAAATTTTAAAATATAAATATAATAACGTAATGGTGAGTATTTCTCATGAATCAGATTATGCAGTTGCCATGGCATTATTGGAATTATAAATGCGTTTAGTTACGGGAGAACAATCAAAACAATTAGACCGATTAGCCATGGAAAATCATGACATTTCCGGTGAAACCCTCATGGGAAATGCAGGCGAAAAACTGGCAGAATTTATTCGTTCAAAATTGATGGATATTCATAATCCAAACATTGGGATTGTCTGCGGTAAAGGAAATAATGGGGGTGATGGATTTGCCGCCAGCGATATTCTCAACAAATGGGGTTTCAGAGTCACGATTTATTCAATGGTGGATCAAAACGAAATAACAGGAGATGCTAAAATATTTTTAGATCGATGTGAGAAGAACGGCCTCCCTATCATATATAATATAAACTTACCCACTTCCAAACCGGTCTTTGACTTGATGGTTGATGCTGTGCTTGGAACTGGTTTTTCCGGGAATATCAGGGAAGAAACAATTCCATGGATTCAGTGGATGAATGACTGCAAACAAACAGTATCTGCTGACATACCCTCCGGTGTAAATGCCACGACCGGTACAGCAGATATTCACGCTGTGATTGCTGACCATACCGTGTCTATGGGGTATCCTAAAGTAGGCATGACGATTGAACCAGGAAAAAGTCATTCAGGGCACATGCATTCTGTTGACATTGGATTCCCTGAAATCGTTGACAAATTAGATGGTCGATCCTGGACAATCATTTCAGAAAAAGAAATTCAATCTATATTAAAACCCATGGAGAAATCAACGCATAAGCACGTTCAAGGCAAGGTATTATTTGTAGCTGGATCGTTGGGAATGACAGGGGCTGCATATTTATCCACCATGGGAGCGTTAAGAAGTGGAGCAGGATTAACAATTACATGTGCGCCCGCATCATTGAATGCAATATATGAAGAAAAAATTACAGAGGGAATGACGGTTTCCTGCGAGGATGATGGTCAGGGAATTTTTACTGAAAAAAATTATGACATTATTATGAAATGGGTGGATTGGTGTGATGTGATAGCGATGGGCCCTGGGTTGGGACAGAATGAGCAAACGAGTGAATTGGTCCATTCAATGGTAAAAACTATTGAAAAACCCATGGTGATCGACGCGGATGGATTAAGGGCATTTTACCATAATCCTCAATTATTTCGTAAAATTAATTCAGATTTTGTCATTACGCCTCACATGGGTGAATTAAGTCAATTGACAGATATATCTACAGAATTGATCCAAAATGATCTTCCGGGCAGTATGGAAAAATTTATGTCAAATTTCCCCGGTGTTTTGGTGGCAAAATTTGCACCTTCTTTGGTTGCATGGAAAGGTCAAGGGGGTGTTAATTCCACCGGGAATCCTGGTCTGGCTACAGCCGGAACCGGCGATGTTTTAACTGGGTTGATTGCATCATTTATGGCTCAGGGGTTTAGTGCCGTCGAAGCGGCGAAATTAGGCGTTTTTATCCATGG
>JACNKN010000073.1 GCA_014382015.1 Fidelibacterota bacterium
TGGAGGAAATACCTCTGGAATTGTTCTTAACAGACCCAGTTAACTTGACACTCCCTATTCTTTAAACCATTCTTCAGCCAAATCATCCCACTTAGAATTTTCCTCTTCAATTAACGCGACTTTCTTTTCCCGAAGCCAACCTTTGATTCTTTTTTCCAATTCAATTGCAGCCGTCACATCGTCGGTTTCATCGTACCAAACAAGTTTATAAGTGTTGTATCTTTTTGAAAATCCTTCAAAAAGTTTCATTTTATGTTGATAAACACGGTGATAAAGATCATTGGACATTCCTGTATAAATAACTCTGGATTCGCTGGCCATTATATAGACATAATATAGTTTTTCCACTGTTGAATCTACGTAGATCTTTGATTTTTATACAAACCCACCGCTTTTGTCATCCTGAGTCTTAAGTGAAGGATCTCATGCAGACGCTAACCTTTAAGCATTTGTTTGAGATACTTCATTCGCGTCGCTCTTTCAGTATGACAATATCGATTTTATGTTTTGTATTTTCTAATTTATCCACCCGAACCAACCACTCCTGTCATCCTGAGTCTTAGGCGAAGGATCTCAAGCAGACGTACACTAAAAGCCAATTGTTTGTGCATTTTTCGCTCATTCAATAAATCGTCATCACTCAGAATGATAGGAATCATTTTATTATCTATTCTCCTTTGCTTGCAGACGATGAAAAGATTAATTTTCGCACCCCTGAAATTGGGTATAAAACTGAATCATGATACAACGCGTCAATCCACAAGCTGACTTTATTGCAATCGAGCACCAAATACTCGATTTCTGGAAAGAAAATAATATCTTCCAGAAACGGCGGGATACCAATGCGGGCAAGCCCAAATGGTCATTTATCGACGGGCCCATTACGGCGAATAATCCCATGGGTGTCCACCATGCCTGGGGTCGAACGCTCAAAGATGTCTATAACCGATATAAGGCCATGGATGGTCATGAATTGCGGTATCAGAATGGATTTGATTGCCAAGGACTTTGGGTCGAAGTGGAAGTAGAAAAAGAACTGGGCTTTAAATCCAAACGAGAAGTGGAAGAATATGGTATCGAAAAATTTGTCAATTTATGCAAAGAGCGGGTCCGTAAATATTCGGATGTCCAAACGGAACAGTCTAAACGACTGGGATACTGGATGGATTGGGACAATTCTTATTACACCATGTCCGATGAGAATAATTATACCATCTGGGGCTTCTTAAAAAAACTATTTGAAGAAGATAAAATTTATCGTGGATCCGATGTGGTTCCTTGGTCCGGGCGGTCCGGGACCTCATACTCCCAAATGGAGATTATAGAAGGGCGGAAATTGGTAGCCCATAAATCTGTTTTTGTCCGATTCCCTCTTCGCGATAAAAAGAATGAATATTTATTAATCTGGACCACAACTCCCTGGACGTTGACATCCAATGTGGTGGCAGGGGTTAATGGCAATCTGGACTATGTAAAGCTAAAAGCGGCTGATGAATCCATTTATTATTTTGCTCAGGAAAACCTTGAATTCTTACGATTGGATAAACAATTCAAAGAAAAAAAACAGTGGGTTAAAGGCGTTCCAAAACTCAAAACAATTGACCAAATATTTAAAGAACGGGGCGGTTACGAAATCCTTGGAACCATTAAAGGATCGGATATGGTTGGGTGGACTTATGATGGGCCCTATGATGCGTTTGAAGCACAGTCCGATCCTGGTGGTTTTCCCATCGTAAATGAATTATTAAAAGAAGATGGTTGCTCCGGAAAATCTCAGCATCAAGTGGTGGATCCAGGGAAGGATAATATGGGGAGCGATATTGTTGTGGCCGGAGAGGGAACCGGTATCGTACATATGGCACCGGGCTGCGGTGATATTGATAACAAAATCGGAAAAAAATTAGGATTGGTTAATATTGCACCTTTGGATTCAGAATCAAAATTCATGGATAAGTTTGGGTGGCTAACAGGCAAAACGGCAACTGATAAGGAAACAACACAGGCCATAATAGATGATTTAAAAGAAAGAGAATTTTTAGTTTACGTGGAGGATTATCCCCACGTTTATCCCCATTGCTGGCGTTCTGGCGACGAATTGGTTTTTCGATTGGTGGATGAATGGTATATCAATATGGATTGGCGCCATAAAATTAAAAAAGTAGTGGATGAAATTAATTGGATTCCGGAATGGGGCGGCGAACGAGAACACGAATGGCTGGATAATATGGGCGATTGGATGATTTCCAAAAAACGGTTCTGGGGATTGGCTTTACCCATTTGGACGTTCGAAGATGACTCCTATTATGTGGTAGGATCCAAAGCAGAATTAAAGGAATTGGCCGTTGAAGGATGGGATGAATTTGATGGCAACAGTCCCCACCGTCCCTGGATTGATAAAGTAAAGATAAAACATCCTGAAAGCGGGTTGATTGGTTCGCGAATAAAAGATGTGGGGAATCCATGGTTGGATGCGGGAATTGTGCCGTTTTCAACTCTGGGCTACAACAACGATAAAGAATATTGGAATGAATGGTTTCCCGGTGATTTTGTTACAGAGTCCTTTCCTGGACAATTTAGGAACTGGTTTTATTCACTCCTGGCCATGTCCGCGTTGCTGGAAGAAAGAGCCCCATTCAAAACGTTGCTGGGTCATGCACTGGTGAAAGCAGAAGATGGTCGAGATATGCATAAATCCTGGGGGAATGCAATCTGGTTTGATGATGCGGCGGAAGAAATGGGTGTGGATGTGATGCGGTGGATGTATGCGGGTCAGAATCCTGAAAATAATTTATTATTTGGATATCACCATGGGGATGATATTCGTAAAAAATTGATTCAATTTTGGAACTCTTATTCCTTTTTTGCCACATACGCTGCTGTGGATGGTTTTGACCCAAGTCAAGCGAGTATTGATGATGCAGATTTGAATATTATGGATGAATGGATTTTATCCAAATTGCATTTATTCATTAAAGATTCTCGCGAATCTTTAGATCAGTTCCGTTCTGATTTGCTTATGAAAAAGTTTGATCTATTTTTAGATGAATTATCCAATTGGTATATCCGCCGCAGTCGTCGTCGATTTTGGAAAAGTGAAGATGATAGTGATAAGCAGGCTGCATATGCGGTGTTGTATGAAGTGTTAACCAATGTGATTAAAATATTGGCACCCATATTGCCATTTGTCACAGAAAATATTTATCAGAATTTGGTCAGAAACATGGATAAAGATGGACCGGAAAGTGTCCACCTATGTGATTACCCCATAGCAGATGAAAATAAAATTGATTCAGACCTCATGGATAAAGTTGATGCCCTTCGCCGCGTCGTAGAACTTGGCCGATCCGCTAGGAATAAAGCGAATTTAAAAATTCGCCAACCCCTGGCTAAATTATCCTTCAACGTAAAAGATAATCATGCAGCTGATTTTATTTTTAACCAGCAAAATGTAGTATTGGATGAGTTGAATGTGAAATCGCTTCATCGGGCTGATTCTGAGTCTGATTTGATTCGTTATATCGTTAAACCAAACCTGCCCCTTTTGGGACAAAAGTTTGGCAAAATACTTCCTGAAATTCGGAAGTATTTAAACGATGCCGATGGAGATCAGATTTTGGTTGATATTCGAGTGAAAAAAAGTTACACCTTTGACTTAAATGGGGAATTAATCATTTTAACCCGGGACGACTTGTTGATTGAAACCGAATCTGCTGAGGGATATACCTCCTCCGGTGACGATTATGTAACGGTTGGGCTCACCATAAAATTGACGGAAGAATTAATTCAGGAAGGCATCGTAAGGGATGTAATAAGACAGGTGCAAACTATGCGAAAAAATGCTAATTTCGCGGTCGAAGATCGTATCATTATTTATGGAATGCTCAATGGTATAGTCGGTGAAGCCATAAGATCATTCGAAGCATTTTTCAAAAATGAAGTATTAGCTGTTGAACTTATCGAAGATTATCAACCTGGTGAATTTAGTGAACCATTTCAGATTGGTGATCAAAAAGTAAAATTCGGTTTACAACGTGTAAAGACTTGAAAGGAAACATGAAGTGGCAAAAAAGTATTCTAAAACACAATTAAAAAAGTTTCAAAAACTTATTGAAGAGAAAATGGGGTATGTCCATGATGAAGTGGAAACAATTAAAGAAGGCGTGGGCACAGCTTCTAATAAGCAGGGTGGACTTACACCGGATTCAATTTATAGTCTTCATATGGCGGATGCGGGGACCGATTCACATGAACAGGAAAAAAACTTTATGCTCATGAATCGCGGCAGTGACTATTTTGGTAAACTCGAAATTGCATTAGAACGGATCAAAGATGGTACGTTTGGTATTTGTAAAATATGTGAAGAACTTATTGTAGAAGAACGGATGCTCGAAGTTCCGAATGCCACAAAATGTGTTGGCTGCAAAGAAACCGAAAAGCTTGGCTTAAAATGAGAATATTGTTTGTGAGTGCCGTTCTGGTATTCGCAGACCAAATTACAAAGGCCATGGTTCGGAATACCATGTCTTTGTATGAATCCATCCCGGTCATTAGTGATTTTTTTCATATTACCTACGTGACGAATGATGGTATGGCATTTGGTATCAACTTCCCCTTTGGTATTTATGTTTTCACGGGTATATCCATTGTGTTTACTGGTTTCCTGTTTTGGTATCTATGGACAATTCAAGATCATGGCCTTATCATTCGAACCGGGATTGCATTGATTCTGGCCGGTGCTATTGGCAATTTGATTGATCGTGTTTTTATGGGAGAAGTAGTAGATTTTCTTGATTTTATGGTTGGAAACTATCATTGGTATGTTTTTAATATTGCCGATTCCTGTGTGACGGTGGGTATGGGATTTGTTTTGGTTGATTCACTTATTTTGGAACGAAAAAGGATAGCCCAAACCAATTGACTCAGGAAACCCTTTCGGCCAAGGGTGGAAAGAATTCCCGCCTGGATAAATTTTTGTCGTCACATCTTTCCGATTTCAGTCGGACTCAAATCCAAAAAATGATTAATGACGGCCTGGTTTTGGTAAACGGAGTCCACTTCAAGGTCGGGTATAAATTGGATGGTTCCGAAACCATTCACTACACCCTTCCTAAATTGGAGCCGGAAATGAATCGAATTGAGCCGGAAAAAATTCCATTGGAAATTCTATTTGAAGATGATGCAATCATTGCCATTAACAAATCGGCTGGATTGGTGGTTCACCCAGGTGTGGGGCAAAAAAGCGGTACATTAGTGAATGCACTCGCCTATCATTTTAATCAATTATCAGACGTGAATGGCAGCCTTCGCCCTGGTATTGTCCATCGGTTGGATCAGAATACATCGGGCGTTATTTTGGTTGCAAAAAATAATAAAGCCCATGCAAATCTTGCGGCTCAGTTTGAGCAACGCACTATTCAAAAAGAATATGTGGGCATCACATGGGGGTGTTGGAAGGAAATAGAAGGGTTGATTGATGATTCGATAAAACGAAAACGTTCTGACCCCACATCTTACCAAATTGATGAGTCCGGAAGACAAGCATTAACTCACTACAAAACTGTAATCGCGGGCTCAATTTTGAGTGAAGTAAATTTTTTCCCAAAAACTGGAAGAACCCATCAAATACGCGTGCATTCTGCCAGTATAAATCATCCAATATTTGGAGATGAGAAATATGGCGGCGGTTTGAATAAGACCAAAGGTTTTGTCCCAGAAATTACCCAGGTGTTAAAACAATTACTTAAAGGAATCAGCCGCCATGCACTTCATGCGAAGCGAATTTCTTTCCGACATCCATCCACAGAAAAACAGGTTGAAGTCAATGCCCCCATTCCCGGAGATTTGGAAAAGATCATTGAGGCATTCCCCCGAATCAATGGATGAACTGAACAAAATAATATCGGAATTCTTATCTTATCTTGATAAAGAGAGGGGATTCTCGAACCATACCATTAAAGCTTACCAAACGGATTTAAATCGATTTATTATATTCTTGTCTCAAAAAGAGGATATATCGATTTTTAAAGAGGTTAATCGCCATACAATCCGCAATTATTTAGGGAATGAGTTTGATGACGGCTCATCCAGCAAGACTGTGGCGCGCCGATTGGCTTCGATTAAATCGTTATTTAAATATTTAATGCGGTCAGAACAAATTAATGACAATCCTGCCATTCATGTAAAGACGCCAAAGATTTCCCAAACGCTTCCCAATTTCATTGATGAAAAAGTGATCGATGCACTTATGGAAAGTCCGGATGTATCCACAACAAAAGGAATCCGGGATCGGGCTATATTAGAATTATTTTACAGCACCGGAATGCGGCTCAGCGAACTGATTGCATTAGATATCGATTCAATTGATCCGCAAAATCAATTGGTAAAGGTCCACGGGAAAGGGGATAAAGAACGGTTGATTCCCTTTGGAAACAGAGCGAAATTTTGGGTAGAAAATTACCTGAAAAATCGTGCATTATCGTTCAATTCTGCTCCAACCCATACACCATTATTTGTAAATGCCAAAGAAAAGCGCATTCCCAAGAGTACCATCCAAAGAAGAATTCGCGATTATATTAAACTCGTGGCAGAAGGGGAAAGGTTAGGACCTCATATTTTGAGACATTCCTTTGCAACTCATTTGATGGATCGCGGCGCTGATATACGTGCAGTCAAAGATTTATTGGGACATAATAGTCTATCTTCAACTCAGGTATATACCCACATTAAACCTGAAAAAATGAAAAAAATTTATAAACAGGCCCATCCACATGGTGACTGAATAGGGGGAAACATGACCACGACAGGAAAAGAATTAGCATTAGACCGCATTGGGTTAACAGAAGTTGACCGTATCATCAGAAATTTGCCGGTAGAAGGTATTGTAGAAGATATCATTTTACATAAAGAAGGTAAATTAGGTATGAATGGGGCCGTCATGGTGGATACAGGGCGATATACAGGACGTTCCCCAAAGGATAAGTATTTTGTAGATGAAGATTCTTCCAATCAAAATTTATGGTGGGGACCGGTCAATGTAAAAATAGATGAGTTCATTTTTGATGATTTATATGAACAGGTTGTGAATTATTACAATCATGCAGATGATTCTAATACCTATGTTTTTGATGGATTTGCGGGAGCAGATCCGGCCTATCGACTTAATGTAAGAATTATTGCCAAGAAAGCATGGCAAGCCCATTTTGCCCATAATATGTTTATTCGCCCGGAAAAAGGTGAATTAGATGGTTTTTCACCGGATTTTACGATCATCAATGCGTCGGATGTGTATAATCAGAAATTTGAAGAATATGGGATGAATTCTAAAACATTTATCATTTTTCATATGGCCAAACGGATTGCCATTATTGGGGGTACTGAATACGGCGGCGAAATGAAAAAAGGCATTTTTTCTGTCATGAATTATATGTTACCGCTCAAGGGTGTATTGGCCATGCACTGTTCGGCCAACTTGGATAAAAATGGTGAAAATGCCGCCATATTTTTTGGACTTTCCGGTACAGGAAAGACCACCTTAAGCACGGATCCGGATAGACCTTTAATCGGAGACGACGAACATGGCTGGTCTGATGATGGGATATTTAATTTTGAGGGTGGGTGTTATGCAAAAGTGATTGATTTGAATCCGGAACATGAACCGGATATTTACCATGCGATTCGACATGGTGCATTGCTCGAAAACGTTGTATTTGATGAACAAACAAGAGAAATAGATTTTTCTGATGGCTCCAAGACGGAAAATACACGCGTTTCATATCCATTGAATTATATTGACAATTCTGTTTATGGGCAGGGTAAACCGTCCATGTCGGGGCACCCAAAAACAATTATTTTTCTCACCTGTGATGCATATGGTATTCTGCCTCCCGTTTCAAAATTAACACCAGAACAAGCCATGTATCATTTTATTAGCGGTTATACGGCTAAAGTGGCGGGGACAGAACGGGGAATTACGGAACCGGTGGCCACCTTTTCTCCATGTTTTGGCGGGCCATTTTTAACCTTGCATCCACTGAAGTATGCAGAATTGCTCAAGCTAAAAATGAATCAGCATCATGTACCAGCCTATTTGGTGAACACCGGTTGGGTGGGTGCCAGCGCCCAATCTGGTGCTAAGCGTATTTCTCTGCCTGTTACTCGGAAGATAATCCATGCCACTTTAGACGGGAGTATTGATAATACCACCTTTGAAGCTGATCCATATTTTGGCATTATGGTTCCTCAGAGTTTAGGCGAAATTAACCCGGATATACTTATGCCTGCGAAAGCATGGAAGGATCAAAATGAATACCATAGAATTGCCATTGAACTGGTACAAAAATTCCAGAAAAATTTTGAACAATATGATTTAGGAGATTCTGAAATCCTGAATGCAGGTCCAACATTAGATTAATAGATAAAAGGATAAAGAATGAATATTAATTTTACCGCACGCCATTTTCATGCACCGGATGATTTAAAAGATTATGCTGAAGAAGGGGCTGCACGGTTCGAAAAACATTTTGATCGAATCAATCAATGTGAGATAGTGATGCTTCACGAAAATAGTATGTTTATCACTGAAATAAATCTTCATATCCCCCAACATAATTTGCACGCAAAATCATCGGATCCTAATGGATTTAAATCAATCGACGGTTGTATCGAAAAAATCTCAACTCAGATTGTGAAAATCGTTGATCAATGGAAAAAACACCGTTAAGAGTTCTTTAAGTTATATCTCCAATCGTTTGGAGTCTATTTGCCAAAGCGTGTAATTTATACGTTTGCAAAATCAATATTAATTAGGAACATAAATGAGCAAATTTATTTTTACGTCTGAATCCGTATCCGAAGGGCATCCCGATAAAGTCTGTGATGCAATTTCTGATGCTATTTTAGATAATCTTTTATCCCAGGATCCCAATTCTCGGGTTGCCTGTGAAACATTAGCCACCACAGGAACTGTGGTCGTATCTGGAGAAGTCACATCCAAAGGATTTGTGGATGTTGAACGTATAGTGAAAGATACATTGGGTGAAATCGGTTATACAGATAAAGCCTATGGTATGGACAATGAAACGGTTAAGGTTATGTCCATGTTAGATAAACAAAGTCCGGAAATTGCCCAGGGTGTGGATGAAGGATCTGGCCTCCATGAAGAACAAGGAGCAGGTGATCAGGGCCTTATGTTTGGATTCGCATGCAATGAAACGAAAGAATTGATGCCTCTACCCATTCATCTATCCCATCGTTTAGTAGAACGTATGTCTGCATTACGCAAAGATGGCACCATTCCATGGCTGAGACCGGATAGTAAATCTCAAGTTTCCGTGGCTTATAAAGATGGAAAACCTGTATCGGTTACAAATGTAGTTGTGGCCACGCAGCACAACGATATGTTAGATCAATTCAGTACCGAAACGGCTGAACATGATTTTGTTGAAAGCGAAATGATTGAAAAGGTGATTAAACCGGTCTTAGATAAATGCGGATTGCCCTACGATGAATCATTTATTGTGAATGGAACTGGTCGATTTGTGTTTGGAGGACCTGAAGCGGACACAGGATTAACCGGACGAAAAATTATTGTAGATACCTATGGAGGTTATGCACCGCACGGTGGGGGTGCTTTCTCTGGAAAAGACCCTTCTAAAGTGGATCGATCAGCCGCATATATGGCAAGGTATATTGCCAAGAATATTGTAGCAGCAGGATTGGCAGATAAATGTGAAGTGCAATTTTCCTACAGCATCGGCGTGGCAGAACCTACATCATTTTATGTAAAATCATTTGGAACTGGATCTTTGACAGACGAAGCATTGACGGAGGTTGCCCAATCTATATTTCCCCTAAAGCCCGGTGGAATTATTCGTCACTTAAAATTAAAACATCCTCGATATCGCGCAACCGCAGCAAATGGACATTTTGGAAGAGAAGATGATCTGTTCACCTGGGAAAAGACAGATATGGTGGATGCATTGAAAACAGCAGTAGAAAAAAGGAATTAAACATGACTTTAGCAGAAATGACTCAATCAGAAAAATTACCCTATAAGGTTAAAGATATTTCTCTGGCAGAATGGGGAAGGAAAGAAATCATATTGGCAGAGGCTGAAATGCCCGGCTTAATGGCCATCCGGAAAGAGTACGGACCCTCAAAGCTCCTGAAAGGTGCCCGGATTGCTGGCTGCCTGCATATGACAGTACAAACCGCAGTACTCATTGAAACATTGACAGAACTGGGTGCAGAAGTGACCTGGTCATCCTGTAATATATTTTCAACGCAAGATCATGCGGCTGCGGCGATTGCAGCTACAGGCGTACCCGTTTATGCATGGAAAGGTATGAATGAAGAAGAATTTAATTGGTGTATAGAACAAACATTATTTGCATTTGACAGTGGTGAATCATTGAATTTAATCCTAGATGATGGGGGCGATTTAACCAATATGGTTTTGGATGAATTTCCGGAACTTGTTGGGGGCATAAAGGGGTTATCAGAAGAAACAACTACCGGTGTACATCGATTGTATGACCGGGTCAAAAACGGCACATTAACCATGCCGGCCATTAATGTGAATGATTCAGTAACTAAATCAAAATTTGATAATAAATACGGTTGTAAAGAATCATTGGTGGATGCTATCAGACGATCAACAGATATCATGTTAGCGGGTAAAGTCGCTATTGTTGCAGGGTATGGTGATGTTGGAAAAGGCTCTGCAGCCTCTCTTCGTGGCGCAGGTGCCCGGGTGATTATTACTGAAATTGACCCCATTTGTGCATTGCAAGCAGCCATGGATGGATTCCCAGTGAAACGAATGGAAACCGCCATTCCGGAAGCGGATATTATCGTGACAGCCACCGGGAACAAAGATATTATTGAAGGTCGTCATTTTGAAGCTATGAAGGATAAAACAATCGTCTGCAATATTGGCCATTTTGATAATGAAATTGATATGGCATGGTTGAACGAAAATCATGGTTCTACAAAAAACACCATCAAACCCCAAGTGGATATGTACACAATTGACGGGAAGGATTTGATTATATTGGCTGAGGGCAGATTGGTGAATTTGGGATGTGCCACGGGACATCCATCATTTGTCATGAGTAATTCCTTCTCGAACCAGACATTGGCTCAAATCGAATTGTGGACGAATAATGATCAGTATTCAAACGACGTTTATGTGTTGCCTAAACATTTGGATGAAAAAGTTGCCGCCCTTCATCTGGATAAACTCGGTGTAGAATTGACTGAATTAAGAGAAGATCAGGCTGAATATATCGGTGTAACGGTCAAAGGACCATTTAAACCAGAGCAATATCGATATTAATTAAGAAACCCTTTAAGAATTCAGGACCCGATAAATAATGTAAAAGAGCACCGATTTTCGGTGCTCTTTTTTTTTGTAGAAAAAGGGGGTCATTTAAGGTCAATTTCTAAGGTGAATCATCTGGCAGATGACACATTTAGAATGAAAAATCCGAGGAATTCTAAACCAACTACTAAAAAACGGGTATCCAAATATCTTATTGGAGCCCTTTCTTTCTTTACATTGAGTTGTGATTTTCAAAATCCACTGGCTTTTGAAATGCCAACTTGGTTTTTTGATTTAACATTTCCATTGGTTCAACAAAAGTATTCTTTGGAAGGGATGGTGGATGATAAACAAATATTTTCTACCCCTGATTCTATAGGAATGCAATTGATGTTCGAGGGTGAATTGCCTGATACATCCATTGGAACAGATATCCTGGAAATTGAACTCAATCAAAATATCCAATATTCACAGACACCTGCTTCTGCCCCAACTTTAACATTTTCTCTGGATACCACAATCAATTTGGCGATTCCTATCGCACCTGGAGGACAATTAACCAATAGCTCAGGTGTTGTATTTACGGTACCCCCGTCCAGCAATCAGACTGTAACAGGATCTGTTTGGAATACAATTGCATCTGCAGTAAATCAAACGATTCAAATTACACTCACGCTTCCAACTATTCCAGCGAGCCAGTTACCCAGTTTTGTTGCATCGGTAGATGGGATGGTGATTCAAGCCGACGCAGGGGCGAGTGTGAGTGATTTTAATACAACCATTAGCAATAAAGGGCTGCCGACCAATGTAACCAATCCCACAGTTACCCTGGAAACTGACATTTCGACACCGGCCAAAACATTGGCGAATCACACTCAATCTTCTGTAACAAAAGATAATAGTTTTGGTCCGGAAATTACATCTTTGAGTCAGGATAGTCTTGGCGGTGCTATTCGGATGGATATCGGATTTGGAATCGCCAACACGTCCGATGCAACGGTCACCATCAATGCGGGGGATAGTGTTCAAGTAAATGTGGCGATTCAACTTAGAATTTCTGGGTTGGATTCTGCCATTGTACAGGTAACTAAATCAGATTTACCCATCAGTTTGCCTACCATTGAATTTCCCACGGAAATAGAAATATATTCAGGAAAGTTGAAAACGAATAGTGGTTTTGAGGTGAATGAAATCAACATTACAGATGTTTCCAGTTCCTACCCTTTTAATCTCGATTTTATGATGAATTTTCAAAATTTTGTTCCGCCGGTGGGGAAAGATTCCATTAAAATTGATACGGTGTTAAAAAAGGGGTCTCCAATCGATAAAATATTTGATTTAGACGGTTATACATTTTCGAACCCGGCGGGAAAAGATTCGGCATTGACTAAACTTAATATTGATTTGTCTGCCTCCATACCGGCACAGTCGGCAAAAATTCCATTAGATGGGTCAGACCTTGGGGCAGTTTCTTTAAATATTGTAATGAAAAAACTTCACTTTGAAACTTTGGAAGCCAATATTATTCAGGAATTTCCACCGACAGAAATCAGTATTGCCGGTATGCCTCTGGGTTTCTCCGGCATGCAGTTTGTGGATACCAAATTAGAAATTGAAATGTTAAATACCATCCGCCTTCCGGTGGTATTGGACTTTGATATGCTTTCGGTAAACCAAGGTGGAGATACGATGTTGGTGAAGGCATTGTCCACTTTAGCCAGTCCCACCAATGCCGGTGACACGATGAAGACTATTATTCGATTATCCAAAGATGGGACAACTACCTTAAAGTACAAAGCGCCAACTTCGGTGGCTTATTTCGATAGTGTAACTGTTGCCCCGAGCACAAATGAAACCACCATCGTGGAACTCATGTCTTCAAACCCATCCGTATTTAAGGTGAATTCACGAGCCAGGATTGATGGTCGTGGCACATTGGAATCAGGTATGAGCATTGGCGGCATGTACAGAATGATAGCGCCATTTGAGGTGATTATGGCTCCCATGACATTTATATCAGTAACCAATACGCCGGTTCAAGAAATGAGCCACAGTAACCGGAATCGCATTCGAGCCACACTTCAGTCCGCAAGTTTAGATTTAACGGTGGAAAATAAAATTCCTTCCGGCGGTGAGTTAGCCATGCTCATGTCTAATCTTGGATTTTTCCCCCTGGATACCACAGCAATTGCCCTTTCTGCATTTAAAGATTCCATGGTTGTAAAGAAAAATTGGGTGAGCACAGATAGTGTGTATATCGTATCCAAATGTGATAGTTTAAATCCTGAAACCGGTAATTTCTTCATCTTTGATGTGATGGACGATATTGCTGACTGTGTGGATGGTATGGCTTATATCGTCAAGACAACCAGCTCCGGTATGGATACTGTTATTTCCTATGTGGATACCTTAATGAAAATTCCATTACCCGATCCAATTAGTTTTTATCCCGCAACAAATGCCGGCGCTCATGCAGGTCAGGTGAAAGAAGCGGGAATTGCAGTTTATAGTAGTCTTATTCCCACATCCCGTATTCGATTAATGACAAATCCAGGCCAGCCTTTTATGGCACCTCGGTTTCATCTAAATGGCTCTGATGGCAAAAAAGTGTACTTAACCACCTTGGATTATATCGATATTAATTCGAGTCTTACCTTTAGTCTCAGCAGTACAGGGATGACCAGTGCAGCACCGGATGAAATTGTGGTTAAATATCCCAATGGCAATCAATCATTGGATCAGGAAACAGAAGTCACGATTGCATGGAAAACATTCGGCACCATATCCCAAGTCAATTTGGCCTTTTTTGCTGGAACCAATCCCGATGTGGATACAGACGAAGGATGGACGGATATCACAACAGAATTGGCGAATGTAGACTCCTTTAACTGGACACCAAGTACCACGTCTGGCATTTCATCATTAAGTGCATCTCTCCGAGATAGTATTCGAATCCGCGTTCAATCAACGGACGGAAAAGTACGAGATATGAACGGATGGTATTTTACCATCAGTTCTGGCAGCAGTAAAATTCAAAATAATTCTCAATTTGTTCGATGGGAAAAATATTTAACAAAAAGATGAAACGATTTATTCCAATTTTGATTTTCGTCCTTGTAATGGCCATATCCAATGGCCAAAGACGGGATCCCCGCTCTGTGGCCATGGCCGGCGCAACAACCACCATTGCAGATGGAATCTACTCTGTAGGGTATAACCCGGCACTCATTGCGTTTCAGATAGATAAACCATTCATGCTGCAAGTAGGAGGAATAGACTTTGACATAGGGAATAACTATTTTTCCATGGCAGCCATGCGGGCATTGAGTGGCGACACATTAGATCAAGATGAAAAAAGTTTAATTATTAATCGTCTGGATCATCGTGGCGGTTTGAATTTTGATATGAATTTTCAGTTAGCCACACCCGGATTGAATTATTCTTCCGGGAATATGGCGCTTACTTCCAATATTCTATATATGAGTTCCTATAGTATTCCCGCAGGATTGGCCCGCCTCATGCTTGAAGGGAATGCCAATAATCCTGTTATCGATATGACGCTTGGATATGAAATTATGGCCGTTCATGAATTGGGGTATTCATTTGCGGTTCCTTTTGAGTCATTTGCATTGGGGTTTTCATTTAAATATCTTCAGGGACTTTTCTATATGGGTGTGGATCCGGACTCCAGTTCGGCCAATTTTATTACCACGCCTCAGGCCGTCTATGGTTCAGGAACGTATTATTTAAGACAGGGTTTCGGTGGTGCAGGATATGGGCTGGATATAGGGTTAGCAACCAAGGAATTCAATGGAATGAGATTTGGTGTTTCAGTAATTAATGCCTTGGGTACGATCGGATGGAATAAGCCTTCCTTCATCAAAGATATAATGAAATATCCTTTAACCTGGGGAGGAGAAGCCCTTTCAGATTCAGTTGCCGTTTTGTACACATATACCATTGATTCCTTGAGAGCAGACAATCTTTCCTCAGGATCATTGTTTACCAGTAGTTCGACTATTGTGAAAAATGTAGATGAAAATGGAAAACCGAAACAATTTAATCTTCGGTATCCTGCCATATTTAGATTAGGCGTTTCTTACAGGAAAGCGGATTTACTCGTTAGCTCAGATTTAACTACAGGTTTTGAAAATCGTCTCTTTGCTCATTCCCGGTGGCGGTGGGCAATTGGTGCAGAACTATACCGTTTCCCAAATACACCGCTTCGAATGGGGTTTGCCTGGGAAGGATTGGATCGAACTGAATTGGCTATGGGAGCAGGATTTCACGGCGGTCCTGTCATGATTGATTTGGGTTTTTCTTTTAAAAGTGGCATGTGGATTCATTCCATGAAAGGATTGAATCTATCTCTGGGATTTACAATGACAAGTTTTAAAGGAAGAAAAGAAAAGTCTAAGCTAGAAAATGGGGGACCCTCGCCAGTTCCAGAGAAAGGGAAAAAGGCGAGCTCCGAAAAATCACTTCCGGGAAAAAATCAGAAGTAATCCGCCCCCAATCGAAAAAATTACATTTCCCATCCACGCTGCAACCATAGGTGACATGATGCCTTTATAACCCATGGACATCCCGAATTTTATAAAGGCATAATAAACAAAGATTACAAATATTCCCATGCCGGCGCCAAAGGATAATCCACCCTTGGATTTCATTACCACCAAGGGCAGTCCGAATAAAACGACAATCAGATTGGTAAATGCGAAGGAAATTTTAAACAGGCGATCTACTTCCCATTTGGTTGTGTCCACACCATTTTCTTTTAATTGAGCAATTCGAATTGTCAAGTCTGCAAAACTCATTTCATCCGGTGTTTTGGATTGCTGCGTGATATCCTGCGGCGTAAACTCGAGTTGAATTAAGGTATCTCCCTTAGAGATAGATGTCCTTTTTACTTCACCTATTGAATTGAATTCTCGTATGGAATAATCTGTTACTCGCCATAATGTTAACGAATCAACCCATGTAATTCCTCTTGCGTCCAACCGTTTGGATACCGCACCATTTTCCAATGAAATGGCAGTAATACTTCGCCCGACAGTTGTTTTTACTTTATATCGTCCGATGGATATATGAGTTTTTTCATTTTTTTGTAGAAAGACATTTCGCAGATCTTTTTGACTTTTAACTCTGGACCGTCGCTTCATATACTCCCGTTCGATATTATATCGAACTTCATTTCCTTTGCTGACCCATGTATTGTCCAGTTCAAATGAAATAAAACTAACAATGAGGCCAATGGTTGTAATGGGAACTGCAATACGGTAAAGACTGATTCCGGTTGCCTTCATAGCCGTTAGCTCATTTCGTTTGGCTAAAAGACCGATACTGAAAACAGTTGATATCATCATTGACATGGGTAACCCGATATTGATAAACCATGGGATCGCATAAAAATAATATTTAAAAGTAATGTCGAGAGGGATGGAATTATCAATAAACCGATCCAAATTTTCGATAAGATCCACAATTAGGATGACACATAGAAATCCCATCAATGTCATAGACAATGTGATTAAAAATTGGCGAATGAGATATAAATCTAACTTTTTCATGGATTTAACGGTAGTAATTAAGCAGTGAATTTCGGTATAATCCGAATCTTTTTAAAGTAAATGAGGAACAATATGGAATTAATGAATGAATACATCGGTGCATTTGCAGGATTTATGTGGGGACCGCCATTGCTAATCCTGCTTTTGGGGGGTGGTATTTATTTTTCAATTTATAGTCGCTTTGTTCCATTTAAGTATTTTCGCCATGGGTTGGATATTCTTTTTGGACGATATAATGATCCAAATGATCCCGGCGAAATTACCCATTTTCAAGCATTATCCAGTGCCTTAGCCAGTACAGTAGGTCTTGGGAATATCAGCGGTGTGGCCATTGCAATTCAAATGGGTGGCCCCGGTGCACTTTTCTGGATGTGGGTGAGTGCGGTGGTAGGGATGTCAACGAAATTTTTCTCCTGTACTTTGGCTATTTTATTTCGGGGAAAAGATGATCAGGGCAATATCCAGGGTGGACCCATGTATTATATTGAAAATGGGTTAGGAAAAAAATTCAAACCCTTATCCATACTATTCAGTGTGGCGGGATTATTTGGCTGTTTGGTTATTTTTCAATCAAATCAATTAGCGGATATAATCCGAACGCAGGTTTTGACGCCCAATGGATGGTTTATTGAATCGGAGCAAACGGGGAATCTTGTCCAAGGGCTCATCATGGCATTTATTACATCTTTGGTTATTTTTGGTGGAATAAAACGAATTGGCCAAGTCACAACCTATATGGTACCTGTGATGGTTGTTTTGTATTTGTTTGCAGGCCTTTTAGTGGTTTTTAATCATTTTACAGAAATACCGTCCTTATTTGGATTAATATTACATGATGCATTTACAGGTGATGCTGTCATGGGTGGTGCCGTAGGGTCGGTGATTATTGCAGGTGTTCGCCGGGCACTCTTTTCTAATGAAGCGGGACTGGGGACGTCTGATATGGCCCATGGGGCCGCCATGACAAAAGAACCGGTTCGTGAAGGGCTTGTGGCTATGATTGAACCCTTTATCGATACGATCGTGGTGTGTACAATTACCGCCATTGTAATTTTGGCTTCCGGTGTTTGGGAGCAGGAAGGATTGAATGGGGTTACCCTAACCACAACTGCATTTGTTAAGGAACTGGGTGGGTTTGGGTTTTGGCTGCTTTTGGTTGCCGTGCTCACGTTCAGTCTATCTACCATGATGAGTTATTCTTATTACGGGAGTAAATGCAGTGGCTATTTATTCGGGACAAAGAGTATTTTTTATTATCGGTGTTTTTACGTGATTACAATTGTGGCAGGGACCATGGTCTCCATTGAGGTTGTGATTAATTTTATAGATGGGATGTATGCCTTAATGGCTATTCCCACGATTGTGGGATCGGTGTTGCTTTCCCCAAAGGTGATGAAAGAAGCTCGGCGGTATTTTGCCACTTTAAAACAATCTTAATCATTAAAGGATTAGTATTCTCTGACCATCCAATTTTGTAATTTTCTATATGAAATCTATTGAACGAAAACACCTGACCACGGAACAACAAAATAGGAATTCTCTGGATATTGATGCCCAATCCATCCGCGGCATTTTGGATATAATAAACGATGAAGATGGAACGATTGCTGAAAAAGTAAAGAATGCCATCCCAGAAATTGAACAAACAGTAGAACTGACAACGAAGGCGATTCGAAACGGATATCATGTCATTTATGTGGGCGCTGGGACTTCCGGCAGGCTCGGGGTCCTTGACGCTTCGGAAATGCCACCCACCTATTCTGTACCAACCGATTGGTTCAATGGCATAATTGCAGGAGGAGACGACGCATTACGAAAATCCATAGAAGGGGCAGAGGACAAACCGGAAATGGCTGTGTCAGATTTAAAAGAATTTGGCTTATCGGCAGGGGATGTGGTGATTGGTATCAGTACAAGTGGTGCCGCCGCTTATGTGAAATCTGCCATTGAATATGGACAATCAGTCGGTGCAAAAACTGTTTACTTAATCTGTAATGAAAAACCCTATTTAGCAGCAAAATCTGATGTCCTAATCAAAGTGGATACGGGACCGGAAGTGATTACCGGTTCAACCCGGATGAAAGCAGGCACCGCCACAAAAATGGTGTTGAACATGATTTCTACGGCCACCATGGTCCGTCTGGGGAAAGTATATGGCAATCTCATGGTGGACCTTATGGCAGTGAATGATAAACTGGTGGATCGAGGTGTACGCATCATCAGTCAATTGACTGGATTAGAACTGGAAGAATCTCAACAGGCACTCTATGCGGCAGATAAATCTGTTAAAAAAGCAGTGGTTATGGTTAAAAATAATTGTTCATTGGACGAGGCAAATAAACTGTTGAAAGATGTAAAAGGATCATTGCGAAGCATCATTGGATGAATCAGAAATATTTACTGATTTCTTTTGTTTTTATAACCCAGTTGTCTGGTAGTAGTTTTCCCAATAAAAATAGAATTAACCCAGAACCAGAAATGGTGGGTCATTGGGAAGGATATGGCCATGAAATTGTCAATTGGAGTAAAGCAGACAGCATTTTCTTTTCATTAGAAATATTCCCGGATGGACGGGTGTCAGGTACAGTAGGTGATGCGATTTTGAAGAATGGATATATACGATTAAACTTGTGGATGAATCGAAAACTTGGGAATCCACAATATTTGATTGGCGGCGATTTAGAAGGTAATATTGTAGAAAAAGAAAATATCTATCGCAAAAAATTAAAATATTTAATATTAGATTTTGTCGAAGGGAAATATGTGGGTGGTTTTCACACGAGTGGAACCTTCACCCATCCATGGGCGGGAAATGATCACTGGAAAAAGCACATGCATATGACCGGGGTTGATGTAGTATTGCTGAAGACTGGTTTTATAAAGTAAGGAAAATGACAAATGTCTAATAAAAATAACAATAGTGCAAAATTAGGATTTGAAAAACAACTCTGGAAAGCATGTGACAAACTCCGCGGGAATATGGATCCGTCAGAATATAAGCATGTGGTTCTGGGACTCATATTTTTGAAATATATCAATGATTCATTTCAAAAGAAATATGAACAATTGGAGCTGGTATATGCCGAACCATCCAGCGATAATTATATCAGTGAACCGCAGGCTCGATACGCTACGCTCCAAGACAAGGATGAATATCTCGCGGAAAACATTTTTTATGTGCCCGAAACAGCAAGATGGACATTTATCCAGGCAAAAGCAAAAGTGCCGGAAATTGGTCAAATTCTCGATGATGCAATGGATGCCATCGAGAAAGAAAATCCGAGACTAAAAGGAATTCTTCCAAAAGATTACGCACGTCCTGCTTTAGATAAAAGACGCTTGGGTGGCGTGGTGGATCTCATCAGCACCATCGGAATGGTGGATAAAGAAAATAAATCCCGGGATATTTTAGGTCGGGTTTATGAATATTTTTTGAGCGAATTCGCCGGGAAAGAAGGTAAAGGTGGTGGGGAATTTTATACGCCAAGATGTGTGGTTCGAATTTTAGTGGAAATGATTGAACCGTTCAAAGGCAGAGTTTTTGACCCTTGTTGTGGCTCAAGTGGAATGTTTGTACAAAGTGAAGAATTTATTGAAGCTCACGGCGGGAGTTTGGGTGATGTTGCCATTTATGGACAAGAATCCAATCCCACCACGTGGAAATTAGCAAAAATGAATCTGGCCATTCGCGGGATTGATGCCAATCTCGGTCCCCATCATGGCGATAGTTTTCACCAAGATTTACACCCGGATTTAAAAGCCGATTTCATTATGGCGAATCCCCCATTCAATATGAGCGATTGGGACGGACATTTGCTAAAAGATGATAAACGCTGGAAGTATGGCAACCCACCGGAAGGAAATTCTAATTTTGCCTGGGTCCAACACATGATTCATCATTTATCGCCCAACGGTATTTTGGGATTGGTTTTGGCAAATGGTTCCATGTCTTCCATGACGTCTGGGGAAGGGAAAATCCGTCAAAATATCGTGGAAGCCAATTTGGTGGATTGCATGGTGGCGCTCCCAGATAAATTATTTTATGGCACAGGCGTGCCGGCATGTCTGTGGTTTATAGCCCGGGATCGTTCCAGCATACCAACAAAGGGCGGAAAAACTTTACGTGACAGGCGAAACGAAATTCTCTTTATTGATGCACGGAAAATGGGAACCATGGTTACACGGAAACATCGAGAAATTACCGATGATGAAATTCAGCTTATTTCGAATACATACCATCAATGGAGATCAGCAGGAACGAATGAATATGAGAATGTACCAGGGTTTTGCGCTTCTACAAAATTAGAAGAATTGAAAGAACATGATTTTGTGCTCACACCCGGTCGTTATGTTGGCATGGCGGAAGAGGAGGACGATGGTGTCCCATTCGAAGAAAAAATGGAAATACTCACGTCGCAACTTTATGATCAATTTCAGCAAGCAGAAGAATTGGAAGTAGAAATCAAAAAGAATTTGGAAGGGTTGGGGTTTTGATACTTAAGCGCAAGTTAATTGCTTAAACTGCACTAAAGAAATTTTTAGTGCAAGAAAGTTGGATTAAAATTCATTTAATGATGGAACTTGTTAACTATGATTTTCTATAGTAAAGATAATTTAGCAATGTTTAACTATAATTATTCATAGTAAAGAAAAATATGGAAAATCTTAACTATAAAATATTATATTTAAGGTATGAAAAAGTTTAAATCAGGCGAGTATCAACAACAAGATGGATATAAATCATTTAATCCAGCGCCAATAAATAGGCAGTGGGCTATTGAAAATCCAGAAATATTGGAACTCCTTGGACATGCAGACAGGGAATTGGGCAGATTGGACATGTTCAGCGAATATGTGCCGGATATAGATTTATTTATTTATTTGCACACAGTAAAAGAAGCAACGCAATCATCCAAAATAGAAGGCACACAAACCAATGCAGAAGAAATATTTATTGATAATATCAATTTAAATCCTGAACAACGGCTTGATAAAATGGAGGTTCAAAATTATATCCGGGCCATCCACGAAGGTGTGAGTCAGCTTTCATCTCTGCCAATATCTACCCGCTTAATTAAAAAAATACATTTTATACTTATGCAAGGCGTTCGGGGTAAAAACAAAACACACGGAGAATATCGCATAAGTCAAAATTGGATTGGCGGAGCAACACTGAAGGATGCAGTTTTTATCCCACCACACCATTTGGGCATGAATACCTTAATGGGAGATTTTGAAAAATTTCTCCATAACCAGGATGTATATATTCCCCATTTAATAAAAATAGCTATTGCCCATTATCAATTTGAAACCATTCACCCTTTTTTAGACGGGAATGGGAGAATAGGCAGACTCATCATTCCTTTATATTTTATGGAGAAAGGGCTCATAAAAAGGCCCATTTTATACTTGTCCGATTATTTTGAAAAACACCGTCAACTTTATTACGACCATTTAAATAATATTCGAGTGAAATCAGATTTGACCGCATGGCTGAAGTTTTTTCTGGTTGGAATAATTGAAACGGCAAAAAATGGTATTGGAACCTTTGATGCTATATTAAAACTGCAAAAAAGTCTGGATAAAAAGTTTGCTGCCTTTGGAAAAAGAAGTGTGCATGTGAAAAAGTTGATAGATCATTTGTATGAAAATCCGGTAATAAACAGCACCAAGACAATTTCTTTACTTAAAGTATCAAAACCTACAGCCATAAAATTATTGACGGATTTAGAAACGGCAGGAATTCTTGTAGAAACTACGGGATATTCCAGAAACCGGTTTTATCTGTTTCAAGATTATATGAGATGTTTCTTCAATGATTAAACCAATTCCCAATTTCAAATTTCTCCCGACGAGTCTGGACATGGCGGAAGCGCAGTAAAGGTATTGGGTGATGATACATTGAAGATAATTGCCCATGAATTGGTAGAATCTGTTCGAAATAATGCCACTATTGATTGGACATTGAAAGAATCCGTCCAAGCAAAAATGCGTGTGGCGGTTAAAAGAATTCTACGAAAATATGGTTATCCGCCGGACATGCAGGCCAAAGCCACCGAAACCGTGTTAGAACAAGCGGAACTGTATGCGGATAAGTGGGCGATTTAAATTTTACCGCGTTCCCTTTGGATTATTACTTTTAAAATCACCAAATGGAAAGGTGTTTGGAGAAACCACAGTCCCGGTGGTAAATATATAGGGTATTTCTGAATCGGGGTTGAACGTGATTTCAAGTAAGCCTGCTTTATATCCAGATTCCGGTTGGGTGATTTTTACTGCATATGATCCATTCTCAGATTGTTGAAGTGTTTCTGAGATCCATGTTCTGTCGATTGTATCCACACGAAAATCCCGAGTTTCCTCATTAACCGCTTCCCATTGTTTTATAGAATAATTGTCATGATCAATATTTAAATATATAGAATCATTACTTACGTACCATTCATATGTGGGTAATTCCGTGTCCGTTATAACAGCATTATAAAAAGCGGTCAAACTTTTTAAATCGTATTCCCCTTCAGTGTTTTTTAATCCGTGACTCGTATTTGGGATATACTGGATGTGTTTTTCACCCATTAAATCATCCCAATAAAACTGCCAGGAATCCGTGACAAAAAATTCATCTCCTGTGGCATTGATCAGAAATTTGGGAAGATCAAGTTTATCAATGAAATTGTAGGGTTCCATGACATCTAACATTCGATTGAATTCCTTGGATCCCATCCATTCCATAATTCCCTCATTTACATAGCTATCCACAGCGTAGGACCATTCCCCATAGCATTTCCAATGGTGATTAAAAGATGGTACCACATTGAGCAAATCTATGACAATGGGAATAATAGCCATGACCCGATCATCTGCAATGGCCGTGGCCCATGTAGTCCAGCCTCTTTTGGAGGCACCGGCTGTGACAAATCGATTGACAGGTTTATTCTGAGATTCAGCAATTTCCTGTACCACATCCATGCCTCTGGCCACTGCTTTTGTCATGGGGAGGTGCGCCAGCCATTTTGCATCTTTATCTTTGGCACCGCCTTCCAGGAATTTCCGCCAGCCAAAAGCAATCAAATCGTCTTCATACCGTTCACCGAATGAATCATTTTTATAGATGAGAGACTGGAATGGAATATTTGAAATACTGGCAACGATTGATTTAGTTGCCACGGCAACCTGAACAAAACCCGGATTTGCTGATTCAGGTAATTCATTCGATTGGTCGCCACTGCCAATGAACATTAATGCTTCTGTTTCTTTTACATTATCCGGAATCACAATGGTCAAATAATGCCACCACGCCACTTGTTCCACCTCGTTAGTTGTGAGCCATGCTTGGGAAGTCATTTTTACAATGTACTCTTTCCAGGAATCACCTTGGACAACTTTTTCAATTTCATATTGAAATGCAGGATCATTTTTTTGAACATAATCTTTCAGGAGCGTGTTTTGTTTTTGACATGATGTGAAAAGAATAATAGAAAATAGAAAAATAAGGTGTTTTTTCATGATTGAATAGTTTCTGGTTTTAATGGGTTTAAATACATATTTTTAAGCGGGGAATATAATGAATTCGATTAACCAGAAGATAGGCACAATAAATAAATACATATTCAATGATTAATATACCTGCAACCAATGAAGATCTTTTGAAAGAATGTCGCGTGGATACTTTTCGCGCTTCAGGGAAGGGTGGGCAGCACGTGAATAAAACGGACAGTGCTGTTCGTTTAACCCATTTACCCACGGGAATCGTGGTCACTTGCCAGGATGAAAGAAGTCAACTTCGAAACAAACATATCGCCCTGGACCGGCTTCGACAAAAATTGACTGTATTGAATCGTAAACCGAAAAAAAGAATTCCCACAAAAATAACATCTGCAGCCAAGGAAAGACGAATCCATGCTAAAAAGAGACAATCCCAAAAAAAGGAACTTCGCCAAAAGCCTAAAACAGACGAATAAACCAATTCATTCGTTTAACGCCTGATATATTATCCTTAATTTTTAACCTTACATTTTCTTTAGAAAGGACTCAATGAATCTCAATAAATATATTTTTCGAGAATATGACATACGCGGGAAAGTTTCAGATGATTTTCCACCGGACGTGGTGGAAAGTCTGGGCAAAGGATTTGGGTCATTTATTAAGCGGGGCGGCGGTCAGGAAATTGCATTGAGCGGTGATGTCCGGCTCACAACTCCCGATTTAATACAACAATTTAAATCAGGTGTTCTTTCCACCGGTGTGGATGTAATAAACATTGGTATCCTCCCCACACCTGCCAATTATTATTCCATGTTTCACTTGGATGTGGCTGGGGCAGTTCAGATCACGGGAAGTCATAATCCGCCAGAATTTAATGGATTTAAAATGTCCCGAAATAAAAAAGCAGTTTTTGGTGATTCAATTCAGGATATCCGTTCAATCATTGAAAACCAGGATTATGAGACGGGGGAAGGATCTGAGGCATCCTATGATATTCTGTCAAAATATAAACGGATGATTGCTTCGAAGATTGATATTCAAAAAACCATTAAAGTTGTTATGGATTGCGGTAATGCCGCCGGAGCAATTTGCGGTCCGGAGATTTTCAAAAACCTGAATGTAGAATTGACGGAATTATATTGCGACGTAGATGGTACATTTCCAAACCATCATCCTGATCCCACCGTGGAAGCAAACTTAGCTGATTTGATTGACTTGATGAAAACAGGGCAATACGATATTGGCCTTTCTTTTGATGGGGATGCAGATCGCGTGGGTGTGGTAGATGAAACAGGGGAGGTGATCTGGGCAGACCAGTTATTGGCCCTGTTTCTTCCCGAAGTGGTGGAAGAAGGGGATGAAATCCTTTATGATGTAAAATGTTCTCAAGCGCTGGAAGAAATGATTGTCAAATATGGCGGAAAACCGATTATGTGGAAAACGGGTCATTCCCTGATTAAACAAAGAATGGGCGAATTGAATTGCAAATTAGGCGGCGAAATGAGTGGTCATATATTTTTTGCCGACGATTATTATGGCTATGATGATGCAATTTATGTGGCGGCCAGAATTGTTCAAACCTTATCCAGAACAGACAAGACTTTATCCCAACTAAAAGCGGAACTGCCGACCTATTACTCAACGCCGGAAATGCGTCTGGAAGCAGAGTCAGACGAGGAAAAATTTCGGATTGCCAAAGAAGCAGTGGCTTACTTTACGGAAAATTTTGATTGCAGCACTGTTGACGGCGTACGAATCCAGTTTGGTGATGGCTGGGGGTTGGTTCGATCTTCCAATACACAACCGGTGATTGTGTGCCGGTTCGAAGCCAATACACGGGAACGTATGGAAGAAATTCAATCGATTGTAATGAATAAACTTCAGGAAATAGGGACACTAAAGCTCGATGCAGGACACTAAACCATTTCTAAAACATATTCAATTTTTACGAGAAGAAATTGAAAAAGCAATTCACCAGATTCCGTTAGAAAAATCGCCTACTTATTTTTACGATCCCATTAAATATGTACTGAATGGAAAAGGCAAACGCCTCCGGCCTATTTTAGTCCATTTGACGGGGCAAGTGTATTCATCTGATCCTGAAGGGCTAATGAAAGCAGCCATCGTCATTGAACTGCTTCATAATTTTTCCTTGGTTCATGATGATATTATGGATGAGGATGATGTACGCCATGGTCAGCCGTCCGTTCATAAAAAGTGGGACAATGCATCTGCAATTTTGGCTGGTGATGGATTATTTGTACTCTCTCATTTAATAATGACAGGCTTATCACCCTATATTCATCAACGGTTTAATGAAGTATCCTTGGCTATTTGTGAAGGACAGGGAATGGATAAAGAATTTGAACATGATGCTTCCATTACCATGGGGAACTACCTCGTTATGATTGGTAAAAAAACAGGTTCCTTATTAGGGTTATCTGCTGAGGTGGGCGCCTTGATTAGAGAGGACTCAAAAGATTCAGCACATCATTTGTTTGAATATGGCCTTAATCTTGGGTTGGCTTTTCAGATTCAAGACGATTTACTGGAAATTTATAGTTCAGAAGCATCCATGGGTAAAAGTTTAGGGAGTGACATTCATTCGGGCAAACAGACTGCCCTCACTATTTTAGCCCGAGAAAAAAATCCAGATCAATGGAAAAATTTTATTCAAAACAATAATGCCATTTCGGATTATCAATCTTATTTTGAATCCCATGGAATTAAAGCTGAAACTGAAAAGGTCATTCAGCATTATATAGAAAAAGCACAGGATGGCCTAAATGAAATTCCGGAAGAAAAACGAGACAACTTAAATCAATTTACAACGATGATATTAAACAGGACTTATTAATGGCTTCTTATCAATCTATCGACCCGGACGGTATGCATAAATCAATTTATGAATTTCCAGACCACATGCTAGTCGCATCTAAAATCGGAGAATCAATTTCGTTGAAAAAGCAATATTCGGGAATCCGGAATGTGGTAGTAGCAGGGATGGGCGGATCTGCAATCGGAGGTGACGTGGTTCGTATCCTGGTTAAAAATGAAATCCAAGTCCCAATGGTGGTGTCACGGAATTATAAACTGCCAAATTGGGTGAATCGTCATACTCTGGTGATTTGTTCTTCCTATTCAGGAAATACGGAAGAAACGTTGGCAGCATTCGAAGATGCTCGAGAAAAAGGAGCGCAGATTGTTGGAATTTCTACAGGCGGTATTCTAACAGAAAGGATGAATGACCTTGAATTAGAAGTTGTAGTCATTCCAAGCGGATTGCAGCCGCGGGCGGCATTGGCAATTTCATTTATTCCAATGATGTATTTATTAAATGCCATGGATCTGATCGGGAATAATACGATAAATCAACTATCGAATGCGGCAACTTTACTCATGAAAAATCGAAACTTGTATGCAGAAGAATCCAATAATAATCCCACCTATTCATTAGCTCAGCGAATTTATAAAACGATTCCCGTCATCTATGGAGAAACGGAGGCTACAGCAATTCTGGCAGTCAGGTGGAAAGGGCAGTTGAGTGAAAATGCTAAAATGTTGGCTTATTATAACGAATTACCAGAAATGAATCATAACGAAATTGTCGGTTGGGATAACAATAAAGATTTGATTCAACAACTATCGGTTATTTGGCTCAAAGATGAAAATGACCATCCCCGGACAAGTATTCGTCAAGCATCCACCCGGAACATCATCGGGGACCTTGCCGGGAATCATGAAGTGGTTTTTGTGGAGGGAAATTCGTTAGTTGAAAGATATCTCCATTTGGTCCATTATGGAGACTGGGTCAGTTATTGGTGTGCCATATTGCATGAGACCGATCCAACGCCGGTAAAAAAGATTAATCACTTAAAAGAAATTTTATCTGAAAAAAGTTGAACGTTAACCGTCGCAAGCATAATTTCCATTGAGAATAAATCATGATTCCAGTTAAAGTACAAAAAATATCATATTATCATCCGAACCGAAGTTATGCTGTTATTTTAAAAGAGCTGTCCGGGGATCGAAGGCTTCCGGTACTTGTGGGAGCTTTTGAAGCACAAGCTATTGCAATGGCCATGGAATACATGGAAACACCCCGACCCTTAACCCATGATCTAATCGTCAATTTAGTTAAAGGTGTAGATGGAAAGTTATCTTCTGTGAAAATTACAAAATTGGAAGATGGCGTATTCTATTCTATACTGGATGTCCAGATTGAGAAGCTGGGGCACCGTCAAATTGATTCACGTCCCAGTGATGCTTTGGCGGTTGCACTCCGTATGCATGCGCCCATAATGGTTGCAGAAGAAGTGATGGATGAGGCCATCGTCTGGGAAGAGGATATAGAGAATGTGGAAGAAGATATCCAAAGGGAACCCAAAGTAGATTTATTAGAGCGGCAGCTTGAAAAAGCCATTGATAAAGAAGAATATGAAATGGCTGCCCGAATTAGAGATAAAATCAAAAAAATAGATAATTAATCCTGTAGCGCCTCCATGGTATTTTGTGCCGCATGTTGTTCTGCGGCTTTTTTATTTGTACCGATTCCACTGGGATAAACAACCTCCCCAATTTTGACATGTACTTCAAATAGTTTTTGATGATCCGGGCCCGATACATCTGTAACCAGGAATTTAGGATTTTTTAATTGTTTCATATGGCATAACTCAATCAGTTGGCCTTTATGGTTGACCGATTTCCAAGCTTCATGACGATGAGTCCAAATTGTATTTAGAATCAGTTTTTTTGTTGGTTCAAATCCACCATCAAGAAATATTGCACCCAGGAGTGCTTCGTATAAATTGGCAGATTGTTTCACCGCAATTTTTTCCTGTTTCAAATCAACTGTTTCTTCAATTTTAATAAAATCTAAAAGGGTCAATAATTGACCCATGGTAGCCAGAAATGATTTTTGTACAAGGGCAGATCTTTTTTGAGTCAGGATGCCTTCATCACCTTCTGGAAATTCACGCATGAGTTCCCGGCTGACTACGATGTCTATTACAGCATCACCTAAAAATTCAAGCCGTTCGTAATTTTCTCGAGGTTCACTGGATACAGACCGATGGGTAAAAGCCTGATAAAGGTAGCTCCGATTACGAAACCGGTATTGACAGATTTTTTCTAATTTGGAAAGAGGGTGATTTTTGAATGATTTGAATAAAAAATCAAAAAACGGCACGCGCTATTCATTCCACCTTTTAATGACGATTACACCATTATGTCCACCGAAACCAAATGAATTAGACATGGTCACATTTACGGTTGCTTGTTGAGCTTTATTTGGTACATAGTCCAAAGTACATTCAGGATCAGGTGTGGTATAGTTTATGGTTGGTGGGAGTATGTTATCCTGAATAGCCTGGACACAAGCGACAGCTTCAAGTGCACCGCTGGCACCGAGAGAATGGCCCGTCATGGATTTGGTGGAGCTGACTTTTAATTTTTGAGCATGGTCACCAAATAAGGAAATGATTCCCGCCGATTCTGTTTTATCATTAAAGGGTGTGGATGTACCATGGGCATTGATATAATCCACATCTTCAACATTCAGGCCAGCATCTATTAATGCATTGCTCATGGCACGGATGGCTCCTTTACCACCTTCAGATGGCTGCGTAATATGATAGGCATCATCTGTGGCGCCATATCCAGCTAATTCAGCCAGGATAGTTGCACCCCGGGCTTTCGCATGTTCTGCATCTTCCAATATGAGACTGGCAGCCCCTTCACCCAAGACAAAACCATCCCGATCCAAATCAAAGGGTCTGCTGGCTGCAGTAGGGTCATCATTCCGCGTGGAAAGTGCCCGCATATTTGCAAATCCAGAAATTGTTAATGCTGTGACGCTGGCTTCAGTTCCGCCGGTGACTACCACATCTGCATCCCCATATTGAATGGTTCTGGCGGCGGTACCAATGGCATCTGTACCGGAAGCACAAGCGGATATAACCGTATGGTTCGGCCCCTGATAACCATGATGAATGGCGATTTGACCTGCGGCGATATTGGCAATGAATTTTGGGACGAAGTAGGGGGTGACTCGTCGTTGACCGCGTGACAACAGTACGCTATGCTGACTTTCGAGAGTCTGAATTCCCCCAACACCCGTTCCAATTATAACACCAATACGTTCCTTATTAACGTCGCTATTGTCTAACCCTGCCTGAGTAATTGCCTCCTGGGAGGTAACCAAAGCGTAGATTGAAAATGGGTCCAGTTTTCCTGCTTCTTTCCGATTGAAATGATCTTCCGGATTAAAGTCAGAAAGTTGACCGGCAATTTTTACGCTTAGGATTTCTGCATCGAACCCCTGGATTGGACCAATACCGCTTTTCCCGGCAATGAGTGCATTCCAGTATTCGGTAAGGGTATTACCATTAGGCGCTAAAACGCCCAATCCTGTAATGACAACGCGACGTTTATTCATTGGGTATTATTGATTGGCTTCAATATAATCAACAGCTTTTTGAACTGTTGTGATTGTTTCTGCATCTTCGTCGGGGATTTCTATACCGAATTCCTCTTCTAACTGCATAATCAACTCCACCGTGTCTAATGAATCTGCGCCCAAATCATCTATGAACGATGCGTCTGGTACGATTTTATCTTCTTCAACACCCAGTTTGTCGATGACGACTTCTACTACTTTGTCAATTGTGGACATAGTTGCCTCCTTTAGTTAAATCATGACCATGCCGCCATCAACCGTAAAGGTTTGCCCCGTGATGTAACCTGCTTCATCCGAAGCCAGGAACAGGGCAGTAGCGGCAATGTCTTCAGGACTTCCAATTCGTCCTAATGGTATTTGTGAAATGAGTAAATCTTTTGCCTGATCATCCATTTGATCAGTCATATCAGTTGCAATATATCCCGGAGCAATGCAATTGACGGTGATACCGCGGGATCCTATTTCTTTGGCGGTTGCTTTGGTGAGTCCGATAAGACCCGCTTTGGAAGCGGCATAATTCACCTGTCCCGCATTCCCCGTAAGGCCCACCACAGACGATATATTAATAATGCGGCCGGATCGTTGTTTCATCATGGTTCTCGTTACAGCTTTAATTCCGTTAAAAGCCCCCTTTAAATTAACATCAATGACGGTATTCCAATCATCTTCGGACATGCGCATTATGAGGGTATCTCGAGTAATACCGGCATTATTGACTAATATATCTACAGACCCATATTCATCAGATATCTTTTTGATTAAATTTTGAAAATTTTCTAAATCAGAAACGTTAATCACTGAAACAGAAGCGGACCCTCCTTCGCTTTTAATTCCATCAGCCACAAGATTGAGTGCATCCTCACTTCGGCTGGCACAAATAACATGAGCGCCGGCCCGGGCATACGTTTCTGCCATGGACTTTCCGATACCACGAGAAGCTCCTGTGACAACAGCAACTTTTTTAGATAGTTTAAACATAGGCGAAATTTACAATTTGTTCGAGAGATTCCACACCACTCATATCCAGAGAACGATCTATTCTCCGGGATAAACCCTGAAGCACCCGTCCTGGCCCTATCTCCACGGCATGAGTTACCCCATCTTTCATCAGGCGGGTGATGGATTCATGCCACCGAACCGGATTTTCTAATTGGTCAATCAAGGATTGTCGTATTTTATCGGCGGAAGAAACGGGAGAGGCGGTAACGTTGGCATAAACGGGTATTTCACTATCCCGAATTTCGATGGATAAAAGCATTTCAGAAAGTACTTCTTTTGCTGAATTCATCAATGGTGAATGAAATGCCCCGCTCACATTGAGTTCGACTACTTTCATCGCACCAGCTTCTTTCATGAGCGGCATGACAGCCCGGACTGCACCTACTTCCCCGGAAATAACCACCTGACCTTGAGTATTAAAATTAGCTGCAACGACGATTCCATTCGAATATTGTTCACATATTTCCTGAGTTGTTTTATCGTCCAATCCAATGACGGCAGCCATGGTTCCAGGATACTGACTTCCAGCATTCTGCATACCTTCTGCACGAACTTTTACCAGTTTGAGCCCAGTTTCGAAGTCAAAAGATTTTGCCAATGTAAGGGCAGAATATTCGCCTAAACTATGTCCGGCTGCACAGGATGGTTGAATTCCTTTTTCCATCATTAATAATCCAATAATCACACTGACGATATAAATAGCCGGTTGGGTATATTGTGTTTGTTTCAGAATATTTTCCGGACCATTAAAAACAATCTCTTGAATATCAACATCCATTATATCATTGGCCCTGTCAAAATATTGTTTACCTAAAGTTGTATTCTTATATAGATCAAAACCCATTCCCACTTTTTGAGAGGCTTGGCCCGGACATAAAAATGCTATTCTCATTAGGCATCCCCCCATGAAATCAACATGCTTCCCCATGTAAATCCACCTCCAAATGCAGCCAATAATAACATATCTCCGTTTTCCAAACGGCCTGTTTCCACAGCCTCGTCTAATGCAATTGGAATAGTTCCCGCCGTGGTATTCCCATATTTGTGAATGTTAATTAAAACTTTATTTTCCGCTAATCCGCATCGTTTTGCAGCCGCATCAATAATGCGGCGATTGGCCTGGTGTGGAATAAAAAGTTTAAGATCTTCCCCGGTCAGGTTATTTTGATCCAAAATCTGTTTACTCACGTCGGCCATATTTTTCACGGCGAATTTGAAAATTGTTTTTCCATCCTGATGGACAAAATGCATTCGTTTATCAACGGTATCTTTTGACGCAGGATGTGCGCTTCCTCCAGCAGGGACATTCAGATGTTTACTACCGCTTCCATCGGTATGAAGGATTGAGTCAATAATTCCCGCTTGATTATCTGAAGATTCCAATAAAACGCCCCCACCTCCGTCTCCAAAAATGATGCACGTATTTCGGTCCGTATAGTCGATAATGGAACTCATGGTGTCCGCGCCGATTACAATGGCATTTTTATAGCGGCCGGATTCAATCAATTTCGAAGCAGTTTCCATGGCATAAATAAATCCCGTACAAGCGGCGGCAATATCAAACCCCCATGCATTTTTTGCCCCGATTTTGTCCTGAATTAAAGCAGCAGTTGAACAGACGAGATAATCCGGTGTACTTGTGGCGACTAAAATTAAATCTATTTCTTCAGGAGATTTTCCGGATTTATCCAGTAATTGTGTCGCAATATGGGTTCCCATATCTGAAGTGGCTTCTCCTTCACTGACTAAATAACGAGTTTCAATACCAGTTCGGGATCGAATCCATTCATCCGTTGTATCCACCATTTTTTCCAAATCAAAATTAGTCAAGACACGTTCTGGTAAATATCGAGAAGTGGCAGTAATTGTGGCTCTCAACTGACCGCACCTAAATGTTCGTCAATGCCCATAGATATATCCTGGATCAAGTTTCGTTTAATTGATTTTTGAGCTAATAAAATTGAATTCATAATTGCCTTAGAAGTTGAACTTCCGTGGGCGATAATTGAAATACCGTTCACCCCTAAAAGGGGAGAACCGCCATGTTCTTCATAATCGTATTGGTATTGAATATCATTTAATGCCGGTTTAATGAGCCAGGCACCCAATCTCAATCGCATATTATCGTTAATTTTATTTTTAATCATTTCCGAGAATGTAGTAATCCATCCTTCTGCAAATTTAATCAGGGTATTTCCAACAAATCCATCACAAACGAGCACATTGGCTTCACTATCAAATAAGTTCCTGCTTTCTACATTTCCAATAAAATTGGGAAGTTCTTTTTCTAACAATTGATGGGTTTCAAGATACATTTCAGATCCTTTTGACGGTTCCACACCGATATTAATCAGGCCAATTTTTGTATTTTTAATTCCTTCTACATGATCCAGATACATGGATGCCATAATGGCAAATTGTAATAAATGCTTTGGTTTTGCATCCGGATTGACCCCCACATCGCATAAAATTTTTCCACCTTTTTGGGTTGGAATAAAAGCGCCCAATGCCGGTCGTTTTACATGGGGAATCCGACCCAGCAAGAATAGGGATGTAGCCATGACCGCACCCGTATGTCCGGCGCTGATAAATGCATCCGCTTTTTGCTCCTTCACAAGTTTAATTCCCTGTACTATGGATGAGTCAGGTTTTGATTTAAATACTTTTGAGCCGTTGTCATTCATGGTGACAATTTGGGTAGTTGGGTGAATAGAGATATGGTCTGGAATTGAATTGCCCAATTCAGATATAATTTGTTTTTCATCTCCAACGAGGAGAACATCAATTTCATCTGTTGCTTTTTTCAGGGCATTGATGGCACCCTGTACAGTGGCCTGAGGGGCTAAGTCTCCCCCCATGGCATCCAAAGCGATTTTCATTTTAAAAAGAGGGAATTACTCCGTTGTTGACAGAATGGGTCGTCCACGATAATAGCCGCAGTTTGGGCAAGCCCGATGGGGCATTTTTTGTTGGCCGCATTGCGTACATTCTGATGTGGTGACAGCCGCAGCTTTATAATGGGTACGGCGTTTTCTACTGCGTGCTTTCGATTGCCTTCCTTTTGGTAATGCCATGATTACTCCAAATTTTTATTATTTTAACTCTTTTAACTGTCCCCATCTGGAATCTTCTCCTTTCGGAGCGCAAGAACATTGCGACTCGTTCAGATCGTTTCCGCAATTGGGACATAATCCCCTGCATGATTCGTTACATAACCGTTTTAATGGCTCTTCCAATAAAATGAGGTCATGAATAATGGGACTTAAATCAATAAACTCTTCTGAATTAGAAAAATGAATTACATCTATATTTTTATTATCGAGTAATTCATCATTATCCGTCAAAATTATGTTAATTGACGATTCATGTTTTTCTTCAATTTTGGCGAGACAGCGATCACATTTTTCGATGAATATCACAGACAATAATCCGTGAACTCTGTACCCATTGGGAGCATATTCCGAAGAAAGGGTGCAAGATAATGTATCACCTGCCACTTGAATGTCATCCAGATTCAGAGAGTCTGCTGAAATTTCAAAAAGCTGGTTGGAAATGTGTTTTTCTAAATCCGACCTGAACAGCTTCATTTTAGCCAAGAAATTTACTCTTTATTTTTGCACCCTACCAATGCTATTTCAGTTTTGAAATAGCATTGGAAAAAGGAAACTATATTATTCTATAGTCGGTGTCTCATCCTCTGGCTCAGAATCGTTAGACTCAGATTCCTGGGTATCTGTGGAATCTGAGTCATCATCACCGAAATTGTATTCTTCATCCTCATCGTCGTCTTCTTCCAATTCTTCTTCGTCTTTTCTGTCGAGTATATTGTCATCATCAGATTTTTTACGGAATATAGTAAACATAATCGTCTCTCCTACAGAAACTATGGACAGAAAATATGAGAAGAAAGACAAAGTAATGAGAAATAAAAATATTCCCACAATAAATGCAGCTGCAGATTCTGTACCGGATAAATTTCCAGAGGATACGGGAATAAAGCAGGAATAAAAATCGTTTAACATATGAGTACCAATAGAACATACACCACAGCAGGAACCGGAATTGGCACATGCACTGGCAATGGATGTGAATAAATCCATGGGCCAAACTGTTTGGGCAGCTGAACCAACGATATTGGACAATTTTTGCCCCATGAGCATTTCATGGCCAAAAACCATATTAACAAGCTTAAAACCGTAGAAAAGGACAAATTTAAATATTCCAACCGAAATTGCAGCAAGAGGCAGCAATATAATGTGGTAAAAAATCACTCGCCATGGCTGACTCCATGTGATTGAATAGCTGTTGAAAACAGCACCCATGGTATCTTCTTCTATGGTCCCTACAATTGCGGGAGTATAAATAAGGGACACCAAGAAAACAATGGCTGTATAAACGGTAAAAACAGAGCCAAAGAAATAGAGCAAATAGGGAAGAGCAAAGAAGAATTCACCTACATAAGGTATTTTACCAAATAGAGCAAATACGGCAGCCATTCCAACAAAGAAAACCAAAATAAGTGCCATAGATACAAAAGTAAAAATAACAGGATGCCAATGCTTCCTTACAAATTTCCAGGCATCACCGGAGGAGTAAAATTCATCTCCTTTTAATTGTTTGTAGGTGACCCTTGCAACAGCAGTACAAGCCAGATTAATAGCCACAATCCAAAGAATTACGCCCACCCAAAAAAGGGCCCACGCAAACCAGGATCCTTCGGCGGCATACAAACATGGGTACATTCCCTGGGATGCCCAGGTTTCTCCAAAAGAAATACCGGACAAAGCGAGTGCAATGTAATTGAGTATAAAATAAGCACTATACCCAATGACATTGGCAAATAAAAATATCCATATTTTTTTACCACTCAGGGCCAGACGAGGTGCACGAAAAATATCTCGTACATCAAAATGAAGGTTTAATGGTTCCATAATTTCCTCTATTTAATTATTTTGATATTCATAACGAACGTAATCGACCCAGGCCGGTTCCGGACGCGTACTGGATAATGACTTTGCCACCGCCACAGCTGTATCCCGTTTATCATAGCTGCCAACCCGGACGCGGTACCAAACTTCATTCGTTTCTTTAAATACTGCTTTTTGGATGTAGGCATCATATCCGGCGTCAATTAAAGTTGCCGCTACCTTTTTTGCATCCTCTAAAACTTTCTTAGATGCAATTTGAATGGTAAATCTATCCTTATCATAGGGAATGGACGTACCGCGCGTTTTTATTGGTTTAAGTCTTTTCTTTTTTGGTTCAGGTGGAGGGGGAGGAGGCGTCGGGTCCGGATCTGGCTCTGTGATGGATTCAGGTTGCACAGTTTCAATTTTGGGTGCAGAAATATTTTGGTCTGCTTCTTCAACCACTTGAGCGACTGACTCAGATTCGTACCATTTCGGCTCATCGTCATTAACCATTAATTCAGAAATCGCATCATCATCTTCAGCTGTGTTATCCTCTTCCACAATATTTTCAGTATTGCTGGATGATTCCCTTTCAATCACATCGTATGAAAATGACTGAGTGCTGATCTCATCATTGTACTGAAATACAGAAACTTCTATGCTGTATGTGCCGGGCACATCGGGGATAAACATGACAGATGCATTTAATTCGCCGGAGGTGAGCTGAGAATTATCTAATTCGCTATCGCCAGGAATATTTGTCAATTCCCAAATAAAATCTAAATCCTGACTTTCTTCCGGGATTTCAGCATTCACAGTAACATAATCTCCCACGGTTGCCGTTGGGTTACTTTTTCCGCAACCGGTTAAAACCAGCAGGATAAAAAAGCTGAATATGGATATTTTTTTTGCCATCATTTCAATGCAAAGGTCAATGCCTGACTTGGAATTTGAAGGAATGGGAGGGAAAAAGCAACTATTACTGCCCGGTATTTTAAAACACTTACTGGTTCGAAATTAATTCATTGTTCGTGAAAAAGAACCCAATTTCAATGACGGAATTTTCGTCACTGTCAGCCCCATGAACTGCATTTTCTCCCAATGACGTTGCAAAATCTTTGCGAATTGTTCCGTCTGCTGCTTCAGATGGATTGGTAGCACCGATGGTGTCGCGCCACGCCGAAACAGCATCGTCTTTCTCCAGTGCCAGTACCATGGTTTTCCCTGAGGACATAAATGTCGTGAGTTCCTGGAAAAAAGGCCGTTCACGGTGGATGGCATAAAATCCTTCTGCTTGTGCTTTGGTCATCCGAATTAATTTTGCGCCGAGAATTTTAAAGTCTGCTTCAATGATTCTATCAAGAATCTTTCCCATGTGTCCATTGCGAACCGCATCAGGTTTTATCATAGCAAATGTTCGATTATTCATTCTATTATATTCCTTAATTGTTTAAAGCTATTTTCATTTTTTCACCTATATCTGCAACGGATTCACACACCGCAATTCCATTCTCAGTTAAAATTCGCATTTTTGCTTCTGCCGTATCATCCCCGCCAGAAACGATGGCACCTGCATGCCCCATTCGTCGGCCGGGAGGCGCAGTTTGACCTGCAATAAACCCAATAATGGGTTTGCTCATATTCGCTTTGGCCCACCGTGCAGCATCATTTTCCATCTGTCCACCGATTTCTCCAATCATGACAACCCCTTTTGTTTCAGGATCATTCTCGAATAGTTCCAAAACATCAATCATGGTCGTGCCAATAATTGGATCTCCACCAATCCCGATGGCCGTGGTTTGGCCTAATCCAACATTGCCTAACTGTCCAATGGCTTCGTAGGTGAGCGTACCGGATTTGGACACCACGCCCACATTTCCTTTTTGGCAAATAAACCCGGGCATGATACCTAATTTACACTCGTCTACTGTAATAATTCCTGGGCAGTTCGGACCCACCAATCGTGTGTTATTTTGATCAATAATTCGTTTGGCCTTTACCATATCCTGAACCGGAACGCCTTCCGTAATGCATACAACCAATTCCATTCCAGCATCCGATGCTTCGATAATGGCTTCTGCTGCAAAAGGTGGAGGTACAAAAATGATGGATACATTGGCGTCCGTCTCATTCTTCGCTTCTTCCACTGAATTAAAAACAGGCACTTTTCCATCTATGGCTGATTGGCCGCCTTTTCCTGGTGTAACACCGGCTACAATTTGGGTCCCATACTCTAACATTTGTGTGGCATGGAATGTGCCTTCTGAACCGGTGATTCCCTGGACAACCACCCGTGAATTTTTATTAACTAATATTGACATTATATATCCCCTAATCTTTCAATGCTGCATTAACTACTTTTTGAGCCGCATCTTTCATATCGTCTGCCGGAATAATAGCAAATTCCGATTCGGATAAAATTGTTTTGGCTTCTTTTGCATTGGTCCCTTCTAATCGAACCACTACTGGGACTTTCAATCCCAATTCTTTCACAGCCTGGATGACACCATTTGCCACACGATCACATCGGACAATGCCCCCAAAAATATTGATTAATATGGCTTTGACATTGGCATCGGATAAAATGATTTTAAAACCATTCTTCACACTTCCTGCACTTGCGGCACCGCCAACGTCTAAGAAGTTTGCCGGATCACCCCCTGCCAGTTTGATAATATCCATAGTGGCCATTGCGAGACCGGCCCCGTTAACCATACAGCCCACATTCCCATCCAGTTTGATATAGTTTAAGTCAAATTCACTGGCTTTCACTTCTGTTGGATCTTCTTCGTTTTTATCCCTTAACTTGGCAATGTCAGGATGACGATACAATGCATTATCATCGAAATTAAACTTAGAGTCTAACGCAATAATTCGACCATCTTCTGATAGAATGAGGGGATTAATTTCTACCAACGAAGCATCCGTACCTTGATAGCATTGATACAAATTCATGAAAACTTTTACGGCAGTTTTAAATGCAACCCCGGTCAGTTCCAAACCAAAGGCCAGTTTTCTTGCTTGATAGGATTTCATACCCACCAGTGGATCAATCCATACTTTAATTATTTTTTCCGGCGTTTCAGCCGCCACTTTTTCAATTTCAACGCCACCTTCGGTAGAAACCATAAACACATCTTTGGTTTTTGCCCGATCCAATGTGATGGCACAATAATATTCGTTTTTAATATCGAATGCTTCTGTGATGTACACCTTTCGGACTTTTTGACCTTCCGTACCGGTTTGGTGGGTGACTAAATTCATTCCAAGTATATTTTTGACATTCGCTAATGCCTCCTCAGCAGTCGGTGAATATTTCACACCACCACCTTTTCCTCGTCCGCCCGCGTGAATTTGCGCTTTAACCAAAACAGCTTTCGAGTTGAATTCTTTTTGCACTTTTGAAATGGTATCAGCTGCTTCATCAATATGTTCGATCACATACCCATCTTGAATTGGGATGCCATAACTTTTAAATAGATTCTTCCCCTGAAATTCATGAATTTTCATTATTTATCTCCTGATTATTGTTCCGTTATCTCCGTTAATTGCATCCGTAATTCCATCAATCGATGTGATGACAACTTTATCTCCATGATATTTTAAAAAATACAAAGCGGCCTGAATCTTGGGTGCCATACTGCCTGCTTGAAAATGGCCCTCATCTGCATATTTTATTGCTTCTGATACGGTCATTTCATTTATGCGTTTTTCTTTGTCAGTGCCATAATAAAGACACACCTGATCCACATCTGTAATAATCCATAATTCATGGGATTTAATGACCCGTCCCAATAATGCGGCGGATAAATCTTTATCCACAACTGCATCGATACCTTCCAGGTTTCCGCTTCCATTCCAATAGGCTGGAATACCGCCGCCGCCGGAAGCGATGACAATAATGCCATGATCCACTAATGTTTGAATGGATTTTCCATGTTCAATGTATTTCGGCTCGGGGCTGGGAACCACCTGCCGCCATTCACCTGAATTTTGTTTTTTGATCGACCATCCAAATTTTTCGACCATTTTTTCACCCTCTTCTTTTGTGTAGCGTCGCCCAATAAATTTCGATGGGTTTTGGATAGAGGCATCATCAGAATCCACAATAGTCTGGGTAATCAGGGTAACAACTTCTCGGTCAACGCTTTCGTGTTTTAAGGCATTTTGTAAGGATTGCTGAATCATGTATCCAATGGATCCTTGAGTTTCAGCCACACATACCCCCAGAGGTAATGGGGGAATTTCATCATGGGTGAGTGCCATTCGGTATAATTCATCGCCAACCTGTGGACCGTTTCCATGGGTGATGCAGATATGATATCCCAACGCCACAAAGTGCATAATGGCATTTAAACTTTCCCGCGTGTGTGCGAATTGTTCAGCAATGGTTCCCGCTTCGCCTTTTGGAGAAATGGCATTGCCGCCCAGAGCGATGATGACTGACTTTTGCATGATGATTTAAAATACAGTGAGAAATTATTTTTTGTATTGTTTAGGTTTCATCCATAAATGGGTATGAAAAATCTTTGGGCGGATCAAACGTTTCTTTAATCGTCCGCATGGTTATCCATCGAACTAAGTTAAACATAGACCCAGCTTTATCATTGGTCCCGGAAGCACGACTACCCCCAAATGGCTGCTGACCCACAACCGCACCGGAAGGTTTATCATTAATATAAAAATTACCCGCCGCATGGGTTAGTCTTTGAGATGCTTCATTCACCGCTTCTCGATCCTGGCCCCAAACACAACCAGTTAAAGCGTAAGGGGAGGTGGTGTCCACCAAATCTAATGTGGCTTTCCAATCTTTTGGATCATATAGATATATGGTTAAAACAGGTCCAAAAATTTCTTCACACATGGTGATATATTTTGGATTATCGGTCAAAATAGTGGTGGGCTCAATAAAATATCCCTTAGCATCATCATAATTTCCGCCGGAGATGATTTCTGCATCGGTTGCTTTTTTCGCCCCATCAATATAGGCAGTGATTGAGTCGAAAGCAGATTGATCGATAACCGCATTCATAAAGTTAGAAAAATCTTCCGGATCACCCATTTTTATGGCTTTAACCTGAGCCAGGTATTTTTCTTTCAGTTCCGGCCAAATATTTTTGGGGATATATGTTCGGGAAAGAGCAGAACATTTTTGTCCTTGATATTCAAAAGCGCCTCGAACCATGGCCGTGGCCAACGCATCCACATCGGATGATTCATGGGCAATACAGAAATCTTTACCGCCAGTTTCCCCCACAATTCTTGGGTAAGATTTATAGTTAGAAATATTCTCCCCTACCGTTTTCCACATCCCCTGAAAAACTGCAGTGGATCCTGTAAAGTGGATGCCAGCCAGGTTGGGATCTTTCAATACATTTGGGCCCACATCACGACCTGAGCCGGGTATAAAATTGATCACACCATTCGGGACACCTGCTTCACGAAATAAATTCATCATAAAGTGTGAACTGTACACCGCACTGGAGGCAGGTTTCCATAAGACCACATTTCCCATGAGTGCCGGTGCAGCAGTTAGGTTTCCACCAATAGATGTAAAATTGAATGGTGATACGGCGAATACAAATCCTTCTAATGGGCGATGCTCAAGACGATTCCACATGCCATCAGGAGAATAGGTGGGTTGCTGACTATATAATTGCTGAGCATACCAACTGTTGAAATTTAAAAAATCAATCATTTCGCAAGAGGCATCAATTTCAGCTTGGTAGGCATTTTTACTCTGACAAAGTATGGTGGATGCATTAATGGTTTGTTCGCCATGGCGTTGAAGGATTGAAGCCATTTTATTAAAGATTGCGGCCCGGGATTCCCAGGGCATTTTCGACCATGAACTCCAGGCATCCATAGCAGCTTCGATGGCCATTTTTACTTCTTTTTCACCTGCTTTATGAAATCGCCCCAGAAGATGATTATGATCGTGTGGAATGCGCATTTCTCCCATATCACCTGTTTTAATTTCTTGCCCTCCGATTATAATAGGGACTTCAATTTCCTGAGATTTTAATTCTTGTATTCTGGATTTGAGTGCGGCCCGTTCTGGCGTTCCAGGCGCATATGATAATACTGGCTCATTGACTGGCTTGGGAACCATGGCTTTTGCATTTTGCATATTAGACTCTTTTAATTATAATTATAGGATCAAAAAAAGCTTGGGAATTTATCTGGTAAAAAGGGTGGATTCAAAGTTTTAGGTGATATTGAAAATGCGATACTTATATCGTCAATTAAAATGTATTGAATAATGCGTATTATTATGCATGTCTAAATATAATCGAATAAACATTACACTCCCCGGAGCCGTATCGGAAGAATTAGAAATTGTATCAAAAGAGCTTAATAGTAAGAAAAGCCATATCATTTCAGAAGCCTTAGAACTATACTTTGATGAATTAGATTTGGCCATTGCTGAAAAACGGCTCAATGAATTAGAATATAGTAAGGATAAAACTGTTCCAGCCGAAGATGTATGGAAAGAGCTCGGTATTCATTAGTGTATTCGCTTATTTTTCTAAAGAAAGCGAAAGATGAATTACAAAAAATAGATCCTATTTGGCAAAAAAGAATTAAAGCAAAGTTAGAGATTCTTGCCAAAAATCCCATAGCATTATCCAATAAAATATTACCTTTAAAAGGAAAACAGTTTAAAGGACTGGCCAGATTACGGGTTGGGCATTATCGAATCATATTTCAAAAAAAAGATGAGGAATTGATTATCTTAATCGTTCGAATTACCCATGGAGGTTTTGTTTACCGCTAATTATGTCATTGAATCCAAAATGGTCACCATTTCATCCTTATCAGCAGCAACAACCAATGCTTTTCGAATGACAGCCGCCCCGGTAAAACCGCGAATATACCAACCAAAATGTTTCCGCATGAGGTTGATACCCACCCGTTCACCATGAAATTCTATCATTTGGTCTAAATGTTCTAAACATTTCTCTGCTCTTTCATTTATATTAGGAGAATCAGGTAATGACTCTCCTTTATATAAGGCAACAGCCTCCTTAAAAAACCAGGGATTCCCTAAAGCACTCCGGCCGATCATGACACCATCACATCCTGTTTCTTCAAACATGCGTATCACATCTTGTGGTGATTTAATATCTCCATTCCCAATGACGGGGATGGAGACGGCATTTTTCAATTCTTTTATTCGCGACCAATCGGCGGTACCTTTATATTTTTCTTTGGTCGTGCGCGGGTGGAGGGCAATGGCTTTAACGCCAATTTTTTCTAAACGAGGGCCTACTTCTGGAACAACAATTGATTTTGAATCCCAACCCGCACGCATTTTTACAGTGACGGGTACTTTTGGAATCGCTTCCACCACTGCGGATGTAATGTCATCCATAAGGCAAAGATCTCGGAGTGCTGCAGAGCCTGCACCTTTTTTGGTTATTTTAGGTACGGGACACCCATAATTGATATCCAGTATATCTGGCGAAAATTTATCCACTACCATGCGGGCGGCTTTGCCCATAACCTCTGGTGAATCTCCAAATATTTGAATACCAATGGGGCGTTCAAAATCAGTGAATTCAATCATCTGCCACGTCTTAGCATTCTCTCTAATGATGCCGTGGGCAGAAACAAATTCGGAATACACGACACCGGCGCCTTGTTCCTTACATAAAACCCGAAATGGATAATCGGTCACCCCCGCCATGGGGGCGAGGAGTATGGGGGTTTCAATATTTATATTGCCGATTTGCATGGTTAAATTTATCTGGTTTAGACCTTATGATTTACTAAAAGCTATTAATCGTAAGCCTTTTGTTCTATGGCATATTCGGGTATTATATTCAATGTATAAGTAGCAACAAAATTTTAACTATTTATAATAATTATGTTGCATAAAAAGCATATATCAATATTTTTATTTTATAGTCTTTTGACTGTCTCAAATCTTTACGCCCAAAATACCGTTGCTGTTTTGGACTTTGAAGGAATTGGCGTTTCTGAGGATGAAGCCCGCGCTCTATCTAACCGTTTCGGTACAGAATTTTTAGAATTATCCGGTGGAATATATGTCCTTGTTGAGCGGCAGCAAATGGGTGAGATTTTAGAAGAACAGGGATTACAACAGTCCGGATGTGTTTCTTCTGAATGCGCTGTTGAGGTGGGCGCTGCATTAGGTGCAAAGTTTATTATTGTGGGCTCGATTTCAAAAGTGGGGAATATTTACAGTGTAAATGTCAAATTGTTGGATGTTGAGACCACTGAAGTCCTGAAATCAATTAGCCACGATCAAATGGGAAATATTGGGGTGTTGCTCACTTCCGGGATGAGAGAAGCGGCGGCAAAACTATTGGGCATGAGTTCAAGCTCGGAGCCCTTAGCCACAACCGGAACACTAAAAATTGTTTCTCTTGTATCTGGTGTAAAATTATATAATCCAAACACAGATGAGTTTATGGCTGATGCCCCAATGACAGCAGAAGTGATTAAAGATATGAAACCGGGTATGTACAGTTTTCTCGCAAGGAAAACAGGATATGCTGATAAATTATATGAAGTAAGGGTTATTGCCGGGCAGGAATCTTCACTAGTAATTAGTGATTTAGATCAAGAAACCGGGACCTTTACGATTAATGTAGATGTGGATTCCGCCAGTGTATTTATCAATGATGAATTTATTGGGTTTGCTCCGGTTACGACTGTTCAGCTACCCTATAATACATATACAATAAAAGTAAAAAAAGAGGGATTTGAAGATTTCAGCAGGTACCAAAGAATAGAATCACCAAACGAGGAATTAGATTTTAACCTTAAGAGGATTCTCCCTACAGTATTACTTTCTATTTCTCCCAATAATTCCCGTCTCAGTTTTAATCATAAAATATATGACCCTTATCAAACACAGTCGTTTAAACTGGATCCGGGTACACATCAACTGACAGCTTCAAAAAATGGGTACATTTCAAAAACAGAATCTTTTCAGATTAATTATGGGGATGATTTGAATGTAAGTCTAACGCTTGATAAAGCAATTGCCTCTATCACTTTTAATGTAAATGCACCCAATTATACCGGTTTTGAAATAATGGGGAAAAAGAAAGTGCCATTAAGTTTATTGAGGCATACCCAAAGTGGCGTGCCTTTTGGTGGTCATAAATATCAGTTCAACGCTTCGAAATATGAACCGGCATTTATTGATGTAAATATCAATTCCCTTATGGCTCAAAATGTGAAGGTGAACCTGATCCGGAAATCCCGGTCAAAAGCATTCAAGAAATCCTTAATACTCCCAGGGTTGGGACAATCTTATGCAGAGAATAATTTAAAAGGCATTGTTATGCTGGGCCTACATGTGGGTGCCGGCTACCTTATTTATGATAATTACACCAAATACAATGATTCCAAGGTATTGATGAATGATTACTATTTGAATTATAAAACAGATACAGATATTGGTCAAATGGCTATCAATCACCGTCTTTACAGAAATCATCAAATTGACACGAATAATGCCGCAGATTTGCTTATGGCTGCTTCAGCGACATTTGCTGTGAATTGGGTATTAAGCGCAGTGGATGCGTTACTTTGGAGTGGCTTATAAAATGAAACGATTGGTTTTAATTACAATTTTCCTATTCGGTTGTGAGAAATTCGACCTAAAAACGGATAATCCATTAGATCCCAATAATCCCGAATATGTTCAACCAACCATTTCTATTCTATCGCCATCGGATCAGGAAACAATTACGACCGATAAGGTAGATATTACTTTCCAGGGAAATGAACTGGTAAATGAATATCGATACGAAATAATTACGACAGATATTTATAAAGCGACGGATTGGAGTGATTGGTCTGCCTCAAATACACTATCATTAGAATTTTTGAATGAACACACCTATACTGTAAATGCCCAATCCAGGTATTTGACTGAGGAAACTTCTGAAGATGCATCGGTCACATTTACGATTGATGCATTACAACCCAGTTCATTACTCCTTTATCCCAAACAGATTTATCCTAAAGCCAATGTGCTATTCAAGATTGATTTATATGCCCACGACCTTGAGAATGTTTCAGCTTTAGAATTTGTCATCGAATTTGACAATACAAAAATGGATTTTTCCGAAAGTGAGAGTCAAGTTTATGGAGATGTGAATGTGGTGTTTTATAATGGCACATCTAAAATCTACTACACTTTAGGTGTTTATAATAGTCAGACAGGTTTTGAGAAAAACCAGCTGATTGCAGAACCATATTTTTTGATAAAATCAAATCCACCTTCTTCTTCTTCAACCATTAAAATATCATCCGTGTCTGCGAAAACGTTTGATGGACAAACCATTGAAGTGGTTGAGACAAACCAGTCCCAAGTGGTGATTCAATAATGAATAAATCCAAAATAGTCAATTATCAATTGACAATTATAACGGAGTGGTGAATGTGCAATAAAATACAACGATATCAAAAATGGATATGAACCAATGGAAACAAAATTAGCCATATTTCAACATAAGAAAATCAGAAAGACCTATTACAAAAGCGAATGGTGGTTTTCAATTAACGATGTTATTGTCGCATTGACCGATTCCCGTGATCCATCTCAATATTTCAAGAGAGTAAAAACGCGGGATGCTGAATTAAAATCATTAACAGATAAAGGAGGGGTACAATTTGTACCACCCCTTAGACTTGAATTAAAAACCCAGGGAGGTCTTCAGAAAACATATTGCTGGAATACGGAGGGAATTTTTCGATTAATCCAATCGATTCCCTCACCCAAAGCGGAACCCTTTAAACGCTGGCTGGCAAAAG
>JACNKN010000065.1 GCA_014382015.1 Fidelibacterota bacterium
CGAAAAACCCCTTGAAACGCCTCAAGTGGTAATCGCGAAACAACCGCATTGATTTAATCCCAAACCGGGTAGCGTTGTCAAGGGGCAGTTATGCCCACATGATTGTTTCGGTTTAGGATTCACGGTTTTTGGACCGGAATAAGAATCAATTCAAAAAGCGATTGTTTCGCACGAGTATTTTACAAAGCACTTGAATGAATCACAACAATTAAAGAATTCTGAAAAAAGAGGATAACCCAGTTTAAATTCCATCCTTCCTTTCAAAATAATTACTTGGAGTAGATGTTGAAAAAAATTGATTTACCCGGGATTGGTTTCCTGATAATATTTATAGTTGTATTTTTTGTGGGGGATTTAAATAATACACCCATTAACCCCGGTATGCCCTCAAGCCATCCTGTTGAGGAGGGCAAAGAAGGCGGCCCAAACTCACGATTGAAATTTGAATGGCTTAGGCTGAAAAGCCCCATCACAAATAAAATCCCCGATGGTATAAAGCTTCGATCTCTGAAATATGCAAAAACGTTACCAAAAGCAAATCGTTTGCCGATCAGAATGAAAGGTGCACAATCTAACCAATCGAATTTGGAATGGACATTACGGGGCCCATATAACGTTGGAGGGAGGACTCGTGGTGTTGTTATTGATAAAATGGATCCGAATACCATTTTAGCCGGGGGTGTTTCCGGCGGTATTTGGCGGTCGGAGGATGGGGGTAAATCTTGGAAAAAAATGACGAAGAGTCAGCAGCTTCACAGCGTGTCATCACTTGTTCAGGATCCACGAGATGGAAAAACAAATATTTGGTATGCAACCACAGGAGAATTAAGGGGAAATTCTGCCGGTGCCCGCGGTGCAGCTTTCCGTGGTGATGGTATTTATAAATCCACAGATAATGGATATAACTGGGAACTCATTACGTCAACATCAACGAATACGCCGGAATCATTTGATAACTACCTCAATTATTCCTGGCGCGTAAAAGTACACCCCACTACTGGTCATGTTTTTACTGCTTCATTTGGTTCTATTTATAAAAGTGAAGATGAAGGTGCCACATGGAACGCAATTTTGGGAAATGGTGAGGATCGATTTACGGATTTAACCATGACGAGTAATGGACTCCTGATTGCAATATTGGGTGATGAAGAGGCAGAGGGACCGATCATGCGTTCAAAAGATGGGGAAACGTGGACCAATATTACACCCACAAGTTTTACCACATCCTTTGAGCGGCTGGTTGCTGATATATCTGAGTCAAATGATTCTATTGCTTACTTTATTGGCAATACAAATGATGGTCATATCTTTTGGAAATATAAATATTTATCCGGAGATGGATCAGGCAATGGCGGTGCCTGGGAAGATCGCAGTCAATTTTTACCCAATGATTATAATTCCCAGAGTGGTTATGACATTCACGTCCGAGTGAGTCTTACTGATACGAATATGGTTTATTATGGTGGAACAAATTTATACTATTCCACCGATGGCGTTGCGACAACTTCGAGAAATTTTAAATTTGGTGGATATGGTGCAGACAATCACCATCCGGACCAGCACGATGTCATTTTATTTAAGGATACTCCATTTAAAGTATTATCCGCCAGTGATGGGGGTGTACATGTCATGAACGATCATAATGCTTGGGATAAAAAGTGGGAATCCTTAAATAATGGGTATGTAACCACCCAATTTTATACAATTGCAATAGATCCATCCGGAACCTATCCAGATCTGGTCATGGGCGGAACCCAAGACAATGGCACCTATGAAACAACCGTTAAAGATGTGGAAAATCCATGGGAGCATGTGAATGGCGGTGATGGTGCCTATTGTTCAGTCATTCATTCTGGGAAAGCCTATATTTTATCATCCCAAAACGGGTACACGCTCATCAAAGATTATGCCAACCCATTTGAATGGTCATTTGGTGAAGGGCGTTATAATAATTATTCCTGGGCTTATTTACATCCACCTGATTTTAACCGGGATGAGGATGCATTATTTATTAATCCATTCTATTCTGATCCACTCAATGACCACATTTTATATTATTCCGGCGGAAAATATGTTTATCGAAATAAAGATGTTTACCTGAATAAAACCAATTATAAACAACCGGATGGCGGGGGCAGTTATGAAAGTGTAAATTGGGAAAAGTTGAGTATAGCATCTATAGGATCAGTGAGTGCTTTCGGTGCAAGTATTAATAAGCCGGCGCATCGGTTATATTATGGTACTTCTTCTGGATATATTTATCGTTTGGACGATGCCCATGAAAAGGATAATGTTGTTGAAATTCGAAATAACATCGGTGCGTTTGGTTATGTGAGCAGCATATCAGTAGATCCATATGATGGTGACAACGTGATGGTGAGTTTCTCTAACTATGAAACCAAAAGTATATTTTATTCAGATAATGGCGGCGATTCGTGGACGGATGTGAGCGGAAAATTAGAAGAAAATCCCGGCGGTAGTGGGTCAGGACCGTCTGTGCGATCTGTCAATATTTTTCCATTAAAAGTTGGATATTTATATTTTGCAGGTACGAGTACGGGATTGTATTCCACATCTAAACTGGATGGCGTCAATACTCAATGGATTCAGGAAGGGTCAGAAACAATCGGCAATGTTGTGGTTGATATGATTACAGGACGCCCATCGGATGGATACCTGGCAATTGCCACCCACGGAAATGGTATTTATACAACGCATATTTCCAGTGATGCTTTGGCCGTAAATGATTTAGATATTCCAGGTCGATTTGAATTGAATCAGAATTATCCTAACCCATTTAATCCAGCAACACATATTTCCTATAATTTGAATCAAGGCGGATTGGTGTCCTTAACCGTGTTCGATTTAATGGGAAAAGAAGTGGCAACTCTAGTAAAGGACCATCAAGAACCGGGCGCCCATCAGGCGATTTGGAATGGAAAAGATAGGAATGGAAATGCCATGCCTTCAGGAATGTATTTTTATCAATTAATTGCCAATGGCTTTGCTCAAACTAAAAAAATGCAATTACTGAAATAAATATTGCATTGTAAAGCAATCTAACAAGCCCCATTCCTTGGGGCTTTATTTTATTTAGGATCTGAGGTAGGATGCACCATTTACATCCACAATGCATCCTGTAAGGAATTCATTCCCCTCGGATGCAAGCCACAAAGCCGTTCGGGCTATTTCTTCAGGCTCGGCCACCCGATTCAATGGGCTTTGGGTACGGATGGAATCGTCAATCATATCTGCGACACGATCGGTAGCTACAAACCCGGGCGCAATTGTATAAACGAAAATATTGTCTTTAGCTAATGCTTGAGCCATAGATTGCCCTAAAGTATTGAGTCCTGCCTTGCTGGCACCATAAGCGATTGCTTTCGGTTCTCCCCGAAATGCACCCCGGGAGGATATATTCACAAAATTTCCGCCCCCTTTTTCTTTCATGACCTTTGCCGCAGAATACATTAAGTAAGCCGGTCCCAATAAATTAGTATCGATTGTTCTCGCCCAAACATCCTGCCAATCGTCATAGGAAAGTGAATCGAAATCATATTGCTCAACCACCGCTGCATTATTTACAACCACGTCAATTTGGCCATGGGTTTTGGAAACAGATTGAACCAATTTATTCACTTCATCGGGGTTGGAAAGATCAGCGCCATGAATAGAATGGGAGCCTTCCCTCAGAGATATTAATGTATGTTCGGCCCTCTTTTTATTGGAATTATAATGGATTGCAACAGTTGCATTTGAATCCGCGAATGCTTGACATATGGCACTGCCGATTCCACCGGAACCACCTGTGACTAAAACTGTTTTTCCTGTGAAATCAATTATCATTAGATAAAGTTTTAAAATATTTTGTTAAAGCAAAAACTTCCAAACCCATTCCTGCCAGGAGAAATAAAACTGCTCCAGTTTTTAAAAAGGAAATTTCAAAAATGACAAAAGATATATATGCGAGGATGCCAATGATAATCAAATATTTACCCAAGCGGTGAAATGGGGTGGAAACTTCCATGCGCTGAATACTTTTGGGATATTCTTTTTCAACCCAATCATCCATTTCTTCTTTTTCTTCTGGGGTCATTCTCAATGAATTATTTTCCTTAATCCAATGGTTAAAATTGAAAGCGCCACCGCGACAAATACATCGGCAAGGGGTGGAACTGTTGGGAAGATATAATTCCAGGCGACAACACCTGAAAGCCAAATTAAATATATTTTCATTTTGTTTGTGTATAATTAGTTGAAGATATTAAAAATTTGATGATTGTTTTCGCCAAGTTATAAAGCCAAATATATTCAAAAAAACCAAAACAATTGAGAGAAAAGCAACCGAGTAGGATTGAATCAAAATGGCATAGATCATCATGATCGAATTACCCAGCAACCATACCAGCCAGGAATAAAGATGTTTTTTTGCATTTAAATAATAACCTATAAGCAGCAGGGCAGTCGCAACCCAGCCTAACCATTCGATGTAATTCATTATGTTAAATCCTAATGAGTGAAGTTAATTTCTCAGGATCTAAATTTTGACCCCAGAGGTGCACGATACTTCTGAAATGGGATCATGAGTAAGTTAAGGATATTTGCATTTTCTTTTGGGTCCATGTGGGTATCAATACCATAGCTGAGTTCATCCATGCTTTTTACGGAAATGGCCGTTCGGAATACATGGTCCCAAATGGAAAAAATATTTCCATAATTACGATCGGTATGGGGTTGGGTATAATGATGATGTATCTTATGGAAATGAGGTGTTACAAAAATAGCGGCAAGCGGTTTATCTATTGCGGCAGGCATTTGAATATTGGCATGGGTGAGGTGTGCAAAAAAAGCAGATAAAGTTTGATACATCATCACCACCCCAAAAGATGCGCCCGTAACCAAAACAGCTAAAGCGGTAAAAATCAATCGAAAGACACTTTCCCCGGGGTGATGTCGTAATCCACTGGTCACATCAATATATGGGTCTGTGTGGTGAATGATATGAAATTTCCACAGCCATTTAACCTGATGTTCAATCCAGTGAATCAACCAGGCACCGATCAAGTCCAACAATAATAATCCCAATAGGATATTCAGCCATAGAGGAATATCGAGCATTTTTAATAATCCAGTTCCATTAATTTTATTATAATCGGCCGCCAAGAAAATAAGGGATGCACCAGCGAGATTAATGATCAATGTTGTCATGGTAAAGAAAATGTTTAGTAAAGCGTGTTTAAACTTTTTGTATTTGAATCGGAAAAGGGGAATACCTCCTTCCAGAAGAAGGAAGAATGCAAACCCAGAACCAAGGAATAAGGAACGGGTAGAAGAGGGAATCGTTTCAAAATATTGAATTATATTTTCCATTACGGCCTTATATTCAGGGGTGGAGACTAAAGAATTGGAAGGGTTATTACAAACAAAAAACCCCAATCCGAGTTTGGATGGGTGATCATATACGGGGTGGACCTGCCTACACTCTTACGGCGGACAAGCGTTACACTCAAAGAACTCTTTTTACAGTACAGATTAACCATTAAGCAGGTACTGCGTGTATTTCATAATTCACATTTAAAGATTGTTTAACAACATTGATTATATGGGTAAGATTGTTCATGGAAGGATTTCCATTCGCCGTTAACATTCTATGAAGACTTTTGCTGTTTTTTTGTGTTTTCTCGGAAAGTTTTTCAAAGCCAATTGTGGCATTAACTAAATCTCTTAATACAAGTCTTGCTGTTTCAGGTTCATCATTCAAGATGAGTGAAATGGCTTCATCTAAAAGATGTTGAGCGAAATCGGGATCTTGATTAATCCTATTTTGAATTATTTCCTTATAATCTCTTGTAAAGTTTGCCATGATTAATCCTTACTTTTTTTTACGTTGTTTGTATTCCTGGTGTAATTTAATAGCTTGAGAATTCAGTTTATTAAACCATTTACTAAAAGGACTAGTACCATTTTTAGAAATGTATTCTCTAATTATCATTAGCGAAGGTAACATAAATGTTACTATATATTCAAGTGAATTATTGTTTTATTAATGATAAAATTAAATCACTCAGAGAACCGGGGTTCTCTGAGTGTAACGTCGGGAGACGATGCGGGACCGAAGGGACTCGAACCCTCGACCTCCGGCTTGACAGGCCGGCGTTCTAACCAACTGAACTACGATCCCAAATTTTAATAAACTTATTTTTTCTGGCGGTAAACTAAAGCCAAAGGTATCACAATAATATATCCTATAAAAAGGAGTATCGGTGCCAGTGACAAACTTTGGAAGCTATTCACTGAACCAGTAGCCATGAATGCATACCCTATTAATATGAGTGAGAGACCCACCGCAAATAGGATATAATTTGTTTTTCCAAATGCCCATCCTTCAAAAAGATGGACGCTGTTATTGCTTTTTTTATCGCTCATAACGGCGGCAAAATTACAATTATCACTTTGGCCTGCCAATCTGTTTTTGACATTTTCTAATCAAAGTAGTGTCTCTAAGAAATTATGCAATAGAATTTGCTATGCATGGATAAAAATCAATAAATTTCGCCCCCGCAAATGATGAATAAATCTCAATTTCATCTGGGTCAATCTTTCATTGGGATTATGGCTGCGGTTGTTCTGGGTATTTTATTGGCTTTTTACAGCCTCGTACTATTTTGGCCTCAGGGTAACCCCTATGATTCGGTAAAAGTGACCATCCCAAAAGGTGCATCCCTCCAAGAAGTAGGTACGCGCTTACAGGATCACAATGTGATTCGGAATACGCGATCCTTTAAGTTGGCAGTGAAAACATTGGGCTATGAAAAAGATTTTCCGGCTGGCCGGTTCAAACTTGTTAAAGCGCAAACCAATTTCGATATTATTAATCAATTGGTGAATGGCATTCAATTGAATAAACGAGTGACCATCCTGGAGGGATGGACCGTTTCAATGATCGCAAAGGAATTAGAAAATCTACTGGGGATAGATTCGCAAGAATTTGAGACGGCGTGCAAAAATGAATTATTACTTTGGAAATGGGGGATTGACGGTGATTCGTTTGAGGGATATCTTTTTCCGGAAACGTACCGTTTTTCTGAAGATGCATCCTCTCAGGAAATAATCAATCGTATGGTGGAAGAGTATAAAAACCATTTTACTGATGGCTTTGAGGATCGAAGAAAAAAATTGGGTATGTCAGAAAGGGAAGTCATTACGCTGGCTTCTATCATCGAGGGTGAGGCGATTTATAATCGAGAGCGGCCAGTGATATCCGGTGTGTATCATAATCGGTTGGAACAAGGTATGCGGCTCCAGGCCGATCCAACAATCCAATATATTGTTGAGGGCGGGCCCCGGCGGTTATTGAATAAAGATTTGAAAATTAAGTCCCCATATAATACGTACTTAAATTACGGGCTTCCTCCCGGACCCATAAATAATCCCGGATTTGAATCTATAAAAGCAGCTTTATATCCAGCAAACACTGAATATTTATACTTTGTTGCCCGAGGCGATGGGTATCACACGTTTTCCCGGACACAGAAAGAACATAATATTGCAAAACGAGAATTCCAGAAACTTCGACGGCTGGCCAGAAAACTGAAAGCAAAAAAGGGGTAATAATTATATAGAATGAGTAAACGAAATCTGAGTAAAGTGCAAAAATTGGCTGTAGAATCGTTCGGTAAACCTGTATTAATCTTCGCGGGAGCCGGAAGTGGAAAAACGCGAGTATTAACCTATAAAATTGCCCATCTTATCAAAAATAATCTGGTCTCTGCAGAACATATCCTTGCTGTCACTTTTACCAATAAAGCAGCGAAGGAAATGAAGGAACGCGTGAATAAGCTGGTTCCCGAAAAAGAATCAATTTTAAATATTGGCACATTTCATTCTATTTGTGCCCGGATTCTGCGGAAAGAAATACACCACCTTGGGTATTCATCGGATTTTTCTATTTTTGATGTTCAAGATCAGAAATCCCTGGTAAAGGTTGTGATTGAATCCATGGATATTCCAAAAAATTATGTAACGCCTCAAGAGGTGCGTCATAAAATTAGTTATTTTAAAAATAAATTGATTCACCCAGATGAAGCAAAAAAGAAGGCCCATTTGGTTGTAGAAAAAACCTATGCAGATATTTATGAAAAATATCAAAAAGCATTGGTTAAGAATAATGCAGTTGATTTCGATGATCTATTGATTCTCCCATTAACTATATTTGAAAATCATCCTAATATTTTGGAAAAATACCGTGAGAAATGGCAATATATTCTTGTGGATGAATACCAAGATACGAATAAGCCCCAATTTATGTTTGTGAAATACTTAGCAGAAGGCCATCACCAAATTTGTGTTGTGGGTGATGATGATCAGTCCATTTATGGTTGGCGAGGTGCAGATATTCGCAATATTCTTGATTTTGAAAAGAATTTTGGTAATTGCGATGTGTTCAAATTAGAAAAAAACTATCGTTCATCTGCCCATATTCTTGAAGCAGCTTCTTCGGTCGTCAAAAATAATAAAAATCGTGCGCCGAAAGAACTCATTCCTCACAATGGTGCTGGAGAAAAATTAGGTTTAATTGAAACGAATGACGAGATGGAAGAAGCGGACGCTGTTGTCAATGCATTGGAAAAAGAAATCAAACTTCAAAAACGAAATTTCAGTGATTTTGCTATCCTATATCGTACCAATGCACAATCTCGATCCCTGGAAGATGCATTTCGACGATCTGGAATTCCCTATAATATTGTAGGCGGATTTCGGTTTTATGAAAGAAAAGAAATTAAAGATCTCATTGGTTATCTTTCTCTTATCGTAAACCCAAAAGACACAATATCTCTGCGTCGCGTCATCAATTTTCCGCCTCGAGGGATTGGTATGAAAACAGTAGATAAATGTGTCATTCAGGCCTCAATGAAAAAAACAGAGATGGTAGAAGTATTATCTCTTCCGGAGGAAATGGGGATCCGGGGTAAACAGGCAGGTTCATTGATGACATTTTATAATATTATTAAAAAATATAATGAACTTTTGCCAAAACTTAATGCAGGTGAATTGGTTCGAGCATTGGTAGAAGAAGCAGGGATTGTTAGATATTATCGCGAGAGCAGTGCACCGGAAGATCAGGAACGCTTAGCCAATGTAATGGAATTCCTTAAAAGTGTAGATGAATTCATGGCGCGAACGCCGGATGGTGGATTATCCCAGTTTTTGGAAGAAGTATCTCTTTTGACTGATCTGGATCAGTGGAATGATGAAACAAACCGCGTGACGCTCATGACCCTCCACTCGGCAAAAGGATTGGAGTTCCCAGTAATTTTTATCACCGGTTTGGAAGATGGTCTATTTCCACTGTATAGTGCATTAGAATCCGTAGAAAAATTAGAAGAGGAACGGCGTCTGTTTTATGTGGGACTGACACGAGCGATGGAAAAAGTATATCTTATGTATGCCAACCATCGCAGACGGATCGGTTCAGATGAATTATATGGAATGGTATCTCGTTTTGTCTATGAAATGCCGGAAGATAAACTGGAAAAGATTTCATTTACGTCTGCCTTGACTCGGAAAGTGGTCGGTGGTCGTCCAGGTCAATTTACCAAAACGGCTGTCAGTCGAACCGTTGTCGTATTTGATGATTTCCGAGTTGGTGATTATGTGGAGCATGCCATATTTGGTGTTGGGAAAGTAATGGCTTTAAGCGGTCAGGGTGAAAACCAGCGCGTGGGCATTGTTTTCAAAGACGGGTTAAAGAAAAAACTTGTTGTGAAATTTGCAAACCTAAAAAAGGTTGAATCTCCGGAAGACTGATTTTCCCTTTTAATCTTTACTTCTGATTGAAAAACGTTTAATCTGACGTTTATTATTATTTTCCTTTAAATAAATTGATTTCTATTCTTATATTCTGAGACTCATTCTCAATAAGAAAGAAGAAATACATGGCATCTACCGACCCGCTAAAAAGAGCATTAAAAAAAGAAGGATTACGATATACACAACAGCGCCAGTCTGTGTGGGATGAACTTTGCGCCACCGATGATCATCGGGATGCAGAAGAAATTTATTTGGCCATCCGCCAATCTGAGCTACATGTTTCCCGGGCTACGGTGTATCGCACCATTGATGTTCTTGTTAAAAATAAAATGGTTCGGAAATTGGATTTAGGGGATGGTCGGGCAAGATACGAGCATAAAATGAATGCGACCCATCATGATCATTTGATTTGTATTCAATGTGGGAAAATTGAAGAATTTGTGGATGAGGTTATTGAATCGCGGCAAGATGAGATTGTGAAAAATTTTGGATATAAACTGGTGCGCCATATCCATCAATTATTCATTATTTGTGATGAATGTAAAACCCCATGACTATTATCGATTTGACCCCGGGAGAAGTGGGTACAATTAACGGAATAAAAGGAGATAGGCATTTACAAAACCGTCTGGTTGAATTAGGCTTGTTGCCCGGAACGGAAGTTCGGTTGGTTAAGTGTACACCATTTAATGGTCCTGTGGAAATAAAAGTCCGGGATTCTTATTTATCAATCCGTCGGGATGATGCTAAACTTGTTGAACTAAAATGAAGAAGTCTCATTTTGTTGAGCCAAAACCAAAGGCGATTGACCCATCAAAATGGGTGGCTTTGGTTGGAAATCCGAATTGCGGAAAAACAGCAATATTTAATCTACTCACGGGATTGAATCAAAAAGTATCCAATTATCCCGGCATTACCGTAGAAAAAAAAGTCGGAAAAGTTTATACTCAAGAAAAAACATTTTTTAATTTATTAGATCTACCCGGGACCTATAGCCTTTCGGCAGAATCTTTCGATGAACAAATTGTTTCTGATCAAGTGGTGAGCTGGGCTAAAGGAGAAGATCCACCATCAGTTATAGTCTCTGTGGTGGATGCCTCGAATCTGTCCAGAAATTTATATTTAACCACCCAACTTCTTGATTTGGACATCCCTGTGATTGTTGCATTAAATATGATGGATCGATTGGAGGATGTGAGCCATATTGATATAAAAAAACTGGAAAGAGAATTAGGAGTGTCAGCAGTTATTCCCATCTCTGCAAAAATGAATTGGGGGTTAGATGATTTAAAAAAAGCCATCCAAAAACCGATTAAAACAAGGGAACAGGTTGATCATCAGTCCCAATGGATAAAACAGGAACTTTCTCATCAATTTAAATCACTGATAGATTCGAAATTTTTATCCTCAAAATTTGCAGCAGCACAGGCATTAAGGCGAATATCCAGGAATGGATCTATTAATGGCGAGGATACAAAAATTGAATCCATTCGAAATTCAATATCAGAATTAGGATACTATATCGAAACTCTGGAAGCAACATTGCGCTATGAATGGATTGATGGTATCATGCCTTTGGTCCAGCCAAAAATAAAACCCAAAATTCACAAAGAAACGCGAAGTGAACGATGGGATCAAATATTAACTCACAGTTGGATGGGTCCTGGTATATTTATGGTCATTCTATATTTTATTTTTCAATCTATTTTTACATGGGCAGCCGTACCCATGGATTGGATTCAAGCGGGTATAGATAATATTTCTATTTTTGTTTTATCCAATTTAGCACCGGGTATGTTACGGGATATTTTAGTCGAAGGAATCATTGGTGGTGTGGGCGCGATTGTCATTTTTCTACCTCAGATTTTAATATTGAGTTTTTTCCTGACGGTGCTGGAAGATACAGGCTACATGGCTCGCGTTGCATTCATGCTGGATAAGAGTATGACAAAAATGGGTCTTCATGGGAAATCTATATTACCGCTTATGAGTGGTTATGCCTGTGCAATTCCAGGGATCATGTCCGCCCGTACAATTGACAGTTGGAAAGAACGTTTGGTGACAATCCTGATTTTACCCCTCATGAGCTGCAGTGCCAGACTCCCCGTATACACCCTGTTAATCAGTGCATTCATTCCTCCAATAACTGTGGGAGGTTATTTCAATTTGCAGGGACTCACGCTGGTTGTGATGTATTTCCTTGGAACGGTTACTGCATTAATTTTGGCAAAAATATTCAGCCGATTTATTAAAGAAAAATCATCCTCTTCATTTGTAATGGAACTGCCACCTTATCGTGTACCGATTGCCCGATCTGTCATTCGTCAAGTTTTTATCCGTGGAAAATTATTTATGGTCAATGCAGGTAAAATTATCATGGCTATCTCCATTGTGTTGTGGTTTTTGGCCTCCTTCCCCAAGGTGGATGCTTCCGTAACCGACGTCAATCCCATTCATCATAGTTATGCAGGTAAAATTGGGCATGCCATGGAACCGGTGATTCGACCTCTGGGATTTGATTGGAAAATCGGTATCGGATTATTGACTTCATTTGCCGCAAGGGAAGTAATGGTATCAACTCTGGCGACCATATATAATGTGGAAGACAGGGGGGATGAAACGGTCAATTTGCGGGAAGCCATGCAAAATGATGTGGACGAAAAAACAGGGAAACCAGTATATACTCCCCTAATTGCATTGGCATTAATGGTGTTTTATGTGTTTGCGGCACAGTGCATGGCAACCTTTGCCATTGTTCGCCAAGAAACCAATTCATGGAAATGGCCAATATTTATGATTACCTATCTTACGATCCTGGCTTATACCTGTGCGTTCATTGTGTATCGCGGTGGATTATTTTTGGGGTTTAGTTAATGGATTGGCAATATATAGCGGCAGGTGGTCTCGGTTTGGCTGCGCTAATCTACGTAATTCGAAATTTTATGAGACAGCTTAGAAAGCCGGAAGTAGACCCAAAATGTGACGATTGCCCCGTTCCGGATTTGATGGATAAAAAAGAAAAATCAGACTAATGGTTTTTCCATAAATAAACTTCCCTGTTTGGATGTTTCTTTTTTTATAAACCCCAATTTTTCATATAATTTTATGGCTGGTTCATTTTTTGGCATGACCCATAAGGTTATAGATTCCATTTTTTCTTTTTTACCTAAAGATTCGAGATAATTCATTATTTTTTCTCCCAACCCTTGATGGCGATATTTCTTATCGATAAAAATATGAAATGCATGAGCCCGTTTAGCCTCTGACATTATTTTCAGATTTCCAATACCTACAATCCAATCATCAAATTTTATGACGAAACTGTCGATATTCTGGGTCGAATAATTCATTGAAACCCACTTTTTAAACCTGAATGGATATGGCATATTAGGGCTGGTTAGATTTAACTCTTTTGGGTTTTGAAACCATTTGACCAGTACGGCCTCTAAAATCCGTGCATCCTTTTGATGGGCATAGCTGACTTTTTCAATTGTGATGGACATAGGTTTTCTTTACTGATATTTTCGTAAGTTTGGACCCGAAATTTAGAACCAATGAAGACTATAGTCCCAATTTCAAAATTTAAAGAAGGTGATTCAATTCAGGGGTTTTACCTTTGTGTAGAAAAACACTTACGCCATACCCGATCTGGTGATTTATATCTTGATATAGTTTTAAAAGACCGCACGGGGAAAGTGCACGGTAAAGTATGGGATAAGGTGGCGGATTTTAATGAAAAATTTTCCAGTGGTGATGCGGTGGCTATTAAAGGTGACGTTGACATTTTTATGGATCGCCCCCAACTCACCGTAAAGCGCATTAATAAAGCCACAGTTCAAAACTATGCACGATATGGGTTTGATCCCGTATTGGTTGTGCCAACAGCTGATGTGGATCCTGATAAAATGTGGAAAGAAATCATATCCCATATTGGGAAAATAAAAAATGTCTTTCTTAAAAAATTATGTCATCAAATATATTCAGAAAACAAAGAGAAATTGATGACACATCCGGCATCGGTCTCCATGCATCATAATTATCGTTCGGGGTTTTTGGAACATATTCTGTCCATGACTAAAACCGCCGCCCAATTGGCACCCCATTATCAACTGGATACAGATTTGGTGTTAACAGGTGTTCTCTTACATGATATTGGAAAACTGCATGAAATTGAATCTGATTATGAAGCGTCCTTTACAGAAGAGGGAAATTTGATTGGACACATAGTGATTGGGAGGGATATGGCCCGGACCACGGCAGGAAAAATCAAAAAATTCCCGAAAAATCTTCTAATTAAGGTGGAGCATATGATTCTTTCCCATCAGGGAAAGTATGAATGGCAGAGCCCCAAAAAACCAGCATTTAAGGAAGCATTATTGGTTCACCTCATTGATGTGGTGGATTCTCAAATGAATATAATGGAGATGGCGATGGAAGAAGATCCGGAAAAAGGACCCTTTACAAACCGACACAATTATTTTCGAATCCCCTTATTCAAAGGTGAGAATGGAACTGAATAAGTTAGTCCGAGCGGCTATATTATGCGCTCTGGCTGTCGGTATGGGATTTTCTCTAATGCTTATCCCAAATATAGAATTGATTACGGTAATTGTTTTTATTTCCGGATTATATTTGGGCATAGGATGGGGTGCCCTGGTTGGGGGTACTGCCATATTTATTTATTCCGGACTCAATCCCATGGGGTCCGGTTTAGCATTTCCTCCATTATTTATGGTGCAGATTTTAGGGATGGTTATTGCAGGCATCGCTGGGGGAATGGCGAGGCCAATATTATTTAAAAAGGAATTTAATATATTTTCACTTGCGGGTCTATTCCTCATGGGTTTTTCCATTACACTTATTTACGATGTATTTACATTGATCACCTATCCCATTTCCGCAGGATTGGGTTATGCAGGCGTCATGGCCGCTCTTGTAAAGGGAATTGGGTTTACAGTTTTACATGAAATATCGAATGGGGTTGTATTTTTAGTCGCAGTTCCCCGTGTCGTGAAGCATTTGAAATAAAAGTATGAGAAAATTTTTCATCCTTTTATGCCTGGTTTCAGGATTAGTTGCCCAAAATACAATTACAATTCCATTCGATTGGGCAGGTCAAAATGGTATATATATCAACGATGGTGCTTTGTTCTGGAACCGAGATTGGACGTCTGGGATGTTGTTGTTTGACGGAACCTATACATCCTATTCCAAGAGATATGGAGCGCACACATCTAAACTGTTTGAATCGGTAAAACCGGGGATGCTGGCCTCTTGGCGCGCTTTGCCTGATTCAAATAAAGTGGAAAGTTATTTTGATTATTACAAAGGTGATTATGCTTTTGACCAATTAGAAATTGGTGCAAATTATGAGCAATTGAATAAACATATTGGCATAACGGGGTTTAAACGAACACATGGGGGAAATACAGGCCATTATTTTTATCCCACTGGCGGATCTTCTCCCATACATCATTCATATCGTATCGATTATGCGGCGAGTAAAAATGGCCGAAAACTGGAAGTTTCGGCAGGGCGTTTTGTCACCCGGAGTGGTTTACCTGATTCCACATCCAATGGATTGGAGAATGACAATATCCTGAGTGCCGGTGTTCGTTATCAGCGACCGTTTGGTGGTTGGACAATAGATGCATATTTCGGTCAATTTTTCCAACATCGTCTTGTTCACCATTCGTCATTGTCCGATTCGAATTATCAGAATATAAATCGAAATCGATTGGACATTTTATTCCAATCACCGGGAGGATTTGGATTTGGTATCAAACAAAATACGCAACAAATTAATGCGGATACCACGAATCGCTTTTTGAGTTGGTCAAATTTTTATGCGCAAAAAGAACTCAAAAATTTCAAAATGCTGGTTGGGGTGAATCAATTTAATAATGGGAGTAGCGATAATCCTTTTTCTTGGCATATAAATTATCAGAAAGAATTGGATGCATTATACATGAAGATTGTTTCGTCAGGCTTTCCAAAACCAATTCATCCAACATTTGATTATTCGGATCAGCAATCCATTTATGACTCTCTGAATTATGAATTTTGGAATCATTCCATGGCAAAGATTGGTTTTATCAACCAAAGCATGGGTGGGGATTTATTCGTTTCCGTAGTTCATCGTAAGAAAAGTGTATATGAAAAAGAGGATGCTAATATTCAATTTGTAGGAGGGAATTTACATTATGGGTTTAATAATGGATGGTCAGTTTACAGTAAAATAATCGCACAATTAGATTCATCGATTTATGGCGGCGGCATTGGAACCATTACCACCACAGGTATGAAGGGTAAATTGAATTTATTTAAAGGAAATATGAAAATAGATGCCCATCTTTGGATGGATGGGGCAAATGGAAAATTGAAATCTTTTGGATTTGATCCAATTAGGCAAGTCCCATTTAAACATACGAATCCTAGTTGGGTATTGCCGGATCAATGGCTCCTTCATTTTAAAGCAGTGGCAAATATTTCTGGTGTAATAGTCTCATATAAAATCAATAATGTTTTGAATGCAGTTGGCAGTATGGCTGGTGCATCCTCAGATGATTTAATGTGGGCTCGCCCCAACCATGTCTATCCACAATTGGGGCGTATGATGCAATTGGGTGTCACTTGGTATTTTAAAGATTAGCGGCCATTATAAACCCCTGGGATTGGAGAATATTAATCTATTTCTTTTATAAAAAGGACGAATGATCCCGGAATGGCTCCGACCTGATAATTTTGGATAAGCAATCCGCTTAGGTCATAGACATAGACAGTATCCGGCGCCGTAAAATCTGTTTCAGACAAATAGATATATTCGCCAAATGCCGCAGCACTATATGTGCTCCCTAAGTGCCCAATCATTCGATTAGCATCAATCGTTAAATTCGGGTTTAATGGCGCAATGCCGCCTTTAAAAGAACGATAAACTGTTTGATTAAATGCAATCAAGTCAGAGCCGAAATCATTTGTTTGACCCAAATCATTTGCTTCAACTTTTTCTGTATTTAAATCAATCACTGAGTTGCCTGCGTTTGTGCGCCAGTCACTACCGTAATAGGTACTCGCCACAAACAATTTATTTTCCTGGATCACCATTTGTCCGGGCCCCTGGACGACTTCGAATGATTTTGCAATTGTCCCGTCATAATATATTTTCATTACTCGATTATCAGCAGTCCAATCTGGTTTCATGATAATACTGGTATAGAGATAATTATCATGGAAAAGAATCATTTCAGGAAGACCATTTACAGGGATTGTATCTTCAATGGTATAATTATTCAGATTCATGACGATTATACCATTCACATTCCAGGCTGTGATATAACCCTTATTTTTATATACAGCCATATACCGTGGGCTGGCACCGGGTAAGTCGATTTTTCTTACGTGGGTCACCCGGTCTCCGCCTAAGGAAAATTCCTCAAGGGAATGACTATTATTATTTACGACGAATAATCGGTCATCAACAATGGCCATGGATTGGCCAATATCTCCCAATGGCTGGCCGGTTTGGTTTTGGTATATGGGCCCGGTAATATTCTCTTTTTCAGGATTAAGCATCCACAGGCTGGCATTGGATTGGCCGAAGTTTCCTTCACAAAGAATAAAAATATTTTGTTCAGTTAACGGATCTGATTCATCATTGAATATATTTTCACATCCAATAAAAATGAACACAATTGTGAAAAACGTTAACTTGATTAAGTGGTTCATGTTTTTTCCCTTTTATTCGTTGGTATGTATTGAAATGAAAGTGAAAAATTGCGTCCCGGTTCGGGATAGCCTTTCACTGTCATATAATTATTGTTAAACAAATTATTGATCGAGCACAGTAAGGATATTTTTGGATTAAGATGATATTGAACACCACTTGAAAAGATCCAATAAGGATTCATGGTCACATTCCTTGGCCAACTATACATGGTAATCCTTTCCCCCACAAATTGGCCATGAATCCAACCATTCATGTGTTGAAATTCAGTCTCTAAACTAAACGACCCTGTGTATTGAGGTGCGTACCGCATGGGTTTATTCTCATTGATATTTTTAGAATTATTTATGGTGAAATGAGTGTTGTATCTGAGAACTTTAAATAGAGATCCAACTGAAATAAATGTCCATGTGTTTCTTCTGGTTTTTTCAATATTCTGAGGCTGCCAGTATGGCTCTCCCGGAACCCATTGAATCAGGTTTTTACTTTGTTTGGTGCTTACACGGAGGGATAATTGATGACCTTTTATTTGGGTATCCCAGTGAAATCTTATCCAATTCGTTGATTCCGGTAATAGTTTGGGGTTTCCGCCGGGCTTCCAGTATAAGTCGTTAAAAGTTGGATATCGAAACCCATGACCGCCTGCGATAGAAATAGAACTCCTTTTCATGAGGTATTCAAATCCTGATTGCCATGTCCATACACTGAAATTACTTTTCTCTCTATCAAATCGAAGGCCACTTTCATTCAATAAATTCCGGGTTAGAGCCCATTGAATGGAATGGGAATAAGTCTGGATAATTCGTGAAATTGTATCAGTATTTGTACTTGAAATGGATTCTTTTTTAATGGTGACCTTTTGATCTATTTCAATAGATTTAATGGGTATTGTTATCCAGCCCAGTTCAAATTGATTTGTGGCTAATCCATGGTTGCTGTCAATGGCAAATTGTGGATTGGTGTACTGTTCATCACTCTTCCGGGAGGTGGCTGAAAGGGAAAATAAATGGTTAGGAATTTGCCAGATAGATTTGAGTTTGGTTAATATTAAATTATCATGACGGTGTGCATCTGGAGATGGGGAAAACACCAATCCCGGAATGCCTCGATCCTGATTTGTCACCAAAGATTGTAACGATACAAACCATTGTTTTGTGAAAGCGTGACTGGATGAAAAAGAAAAAAATGATTGATCAAATTGATTGTTTTTTCTTTTTCCTGATGCCCCATTGTTGATATATGTAAAATCACCGATGGATTTATATCGGCCAATATCCAAGGAAAAAGATCCCTTATTGATGGGAATATTCATCCGGCCTGCCAGCGAATGTGTACCAAAACTTCCAGTTGAAAAATCGATTTGAGGTGATTTTGAACTATGAATTTCCATGGATCCATCAATACTGCCTGAACCATGAGATAACGCGGGTGTTCTCCCCGTGGAGATTTGGTTGATTAAGAAATTGGGAATTTGAGATAAATCTGTCAGCCCATTTTGGGGGCTGGTCAAATCAATGCCATTCCACAGGATTTTAGTATGAGATGATAGTCCACCATCAATAGAAACTGTGCTTATTCCTCCGGGTCCGCCATATGTCCGCAACAGGGTAGACGGAATCGATCCCAGGGTAGTAGACAAGTTTCTCCCAGGTTTTACTGGGAAATGACTCACCTGCATTTTTTTTTTATCTCCAATGACGTGAATAGTTTTCATCTCCAAAGGGTCCATGTCCAATTGGACCATGATTGGAAATTCATGGGGAATTACAGTTCGGTATTGTTTATAGCCATAATGAAATATTGTGATGGTGTCTCCAACGCTACCCATGGATGAGAAATAACCATCATCATTCGAAATCGTCCAGGAGCCGGTTAAATGATGAACAATAATGGCATTGGGAAGGGGTGTATCGCCATTACGTACGAATCCGTTTATTTGGGGTTGGATACCCCAAATTATACTGGTTAAAACGAAAAGAGGTAAAATTTTAGACAATGATTCCCGCCAAAATTGGCGAGAGAATGTCTAATGTGACCGAATGAAAGATATAGAATTGGGTTCGTATCATGACCTTTTCTCCCGAAAGTCAGTGGATGTACATTTTTGCCCAGGTCTCCTGACTTTCGCTTCATCAACGATCCTAATCCTTCTCCTATTGGATGGAATGAAAGGGGTCTCAGCGATTACAGTAGCGGGTACTGTGCTCGAATTAAACGAGCTTCCCTGCCGCAAAAAATGTTTCAATAATCGCGAGGAATTTACATTAATAATCGCCAAATAATATCTTTAAATATGTTATTCAGAACTTTTTAATGTTCATATCACTTATGCATTCTGTCTGAGTAAACAACGATGTAAATTCTATGCTATGATCACACCAATAAAAAATGGATCTATTCTAAACCGGTCAGTTCTGGTGCTCAATACTAATTATTCACCCATGGATATTTGTACAGCCCGGCGGGCCATCTGCCTGTTTTACAACGAAAAAGTGGACATTTTGGAATCTTATCATGAAGCGGTTCATTCACCTTCTGTAACCCTGTCACTGCCTAGCATTGTTAAACTAAAAGATTTTGTAAAACACCATAAAATGGATGTTGTTCTCAGTCGAAAAAACTTGATGATTCGGGATAAGCACCAGTGCCAGTACTGCCATACAAAAAAAGGGTCCCTCACGATGGATCATGTTCTGCCAAAGAATCGCGGGGGGATGGATTCCTGGGAAAATCTGGTTGCGGCCTGCCAATCCTGCAATCGTAAAAAGGGCAATAAAACACCAGAAGAGGCGAGAATGCCATTAAAACGGTTCCCCAAAAAACCCAATAAAATCCATTACTTTCAACAATTTATTCAAGAAAAACAAACGGCATGGCGTCCTTATTTATTTATGGAGTCTTTTTAAATGAAGCGAGTGTTAAGCGGTATTCAGCCATCCGGCGATTTACATCTTGGAAATTATTTTGGCATGATGTCCAGAATGATAAAGTATCAGGAAGAAAATGATCTGTTTTGTTTTATTGTCAATTATCATGCATTAACGACAATTAAGGACAAAGAATTGCTGGCGTCAAATACATTGAATGCAGCCATGGATTTTATCGCCCTGGGATTGGATCCGGACCGATCAACATTTTGGATACAAAGTGATGTACCTCAGGTATGCGAATCCACATGGCTCTTGTCAAACATTGTGAATGTTGGATTATTGGACCGAGCAACATCCTATAAAGATAAATTAGCCCGAGGAATGACAGCCAATGTGGGTTTGTATTCTTATCCAATATTGATGGCGTCGGATATTCTATTATTCGGAGGAGAAATCGTTCCCGTGGGTAAAGATCAAAAACAACATCTTGAAATGACCCGGGACATCGCCATTCGGTTTAATCAAACATTTGGAGATGTATTTGTTATTCCAGAACCGGATATTGAAAAAACAACCCAATTGGTTCCGGGTATAGATGGACAAAAAATGAGTAAATCCTATGGAAATATGATTCCTATTTTTGGATCAGAAAAATCTATTCGAAAACAATTTATGTCCATTATTACCGATTCTGCAGGGATTAATGAACCGAAAGATACCCATACACCCTTGTTTCAACTTTATTGCCTCTTCCTCAACGAGGATGGGCAAAAGGATTTGGCAGATCGTTTTGCAACACCCGGATTACGTTATGGAGACGTGAAAAAAGAATTATTTGAATATTTCTGGAATCAATTTGAACCTTATAGAGATAAACGGGAATACCTATCAAACCATAAGGATTATGTATTAGATAAATTGAAAGAAGGATCAGAAAAAGCAGGGACTGTTGCTGATATTTATCTAACGAAAGCGCGGGAAGCGATGGGACTGCATTACGGAGAGACCAGTGTATAAAGTCCATTTGGATCATTTTGAGGGACCTCTTGATCTCCTGCTCTATTTTATCCGACGGGATGAAATAGATATTTATGATATTCCCATTGCTCAAATCACAGCTGAATATCTCCAGATTGTTGAAGATATGAAAACCATGAACTTATCTGTGGCAGGTGAATTTATTATGATGGCCGCTTCCCTGATGCGCATTAAATCCAGGATGCTCATTCCACGACCAGAATTAGATGAAGAAGGCGAACCGATTGATCCCAGAACTGAATTAGTCCAGCAATTGGTAGAATATCAACGGTTTAAAGAAGCATCTGGAGAATTATCAATGAAATGGTATGACCAGAGCTATCGCCATAAACGGTCCACGATTCAAGAGGTTGAAGGTGTGGATGATGTTGGTATTTATTTAAGAAAAGTGGATTTATTTGATTTAGCTCAGTATTTTAAGGCAGCGATGGATCGAATGCCGGTCATTACATCTTATGAATTACACCAGGAACCTGTAAGCCTGGATGAAAAGAAACATACGATTCTAAAATCTTTCGATGGAGATGGGGTGCTGACTTTTAATCGGCTATTGTCAAAATGTGAAGATAAGATTGAAGTGATTGTCACCTTTTTAGCGATTCTCGACCTGATGCGGTTGAATGAAATTAGTATTTATCAAAATGAATTATTTGACAATATTGAAATTCATCGCTTAGAAAAAAATTAATAAATGACATCTGATAATATAGATCTTATCATTGAAGCATTGCTTTTTGCAAGTCCAGAGCCGTTGACCCAACAAAAAGTCAATATTATATTTGAGAATGAACCACCCAATTTGGAAGCAGTGACCCATCGGTTATCCCAGCAGTATTTTGATCAAGGCAACGCCATTGAAATTCAAAATATCGCAGGTGGATTTCAACTCAGGACCAAACCGGAATATGATAATTATGTCCGCCGATTATTAAATAAAACAGGACAGCTCCATTTATCCCAGGCTGCATTAGAATCTCTTTCTATCGTGGCATATAAGCAGCCAATCAGTCGGGCAGATATAGAGGCAATTCGCGGCGTAGATTGCGTCGGTGTCCTTAAAACATTATTAAAAAAATCCCTTGTAAAAATAAAAGGGAGAGATGAAGGACCTGGAAGACCCTTACTCTATACTACGACAGATGAATTTCTAGGGGCGTTTGGGTTAAACCGCCTTTCCGAATTGCCGAAACTCAAAGAAGTGACAGAATTACTGGAAGAGCAACCGGCCCTTACAGACCAAATTAATGCGTTTAAATAAGTATTTAGCCCAGGCCGGTGTTTCTTCCAGGCGGGAGGCAGATGAACTGATTCAAGGTGCGACTGTTACCGTAAATGGCGTTGTGGAAATGAATCCTGCCTATGATGTGCAATCTTCTGATGATGTCCGTTATGATAATAGGCGAATTCAGCCAGAGTTAAATATAAGGCTGATTCTGTTGAATAAACCCGATGGATACATTACCACTGTTAAGGATCCTCTCCGACGAAAAACGGTTATGGATCTCATCCAAACTGAAGAGCGTTTGTTCCCTGTGGGGCGGTTAGATAAGGATACAACCGGGTTACTCATTTTAACCAATGATGGTGAATTAGCCAATCGACTCATGCATCCAAGAAATAGAATTCCCCGGATTTACAAAGTTGAAATCGATAAAACTTTTCGGGATTGGGAAATCAAAAGAATGGCAAAAAAAGTATATATTGGTCAAAAAGAATGGGGGCGGGCTGAAGTTGTTGAACAAAAACAGCATAAAGGCCGCGCAAGAATACATCTCCGACTTTATGAGGGGAAGAAACGAGAAATCCGACGACTCATGTACCGAATGAAACGAAAATTATTCAGTTTGGAACGAATCCAGTTTGGCCCAATTGAACTTGGAGATATTCCCTTAGGGGCATGGCGAGATTTACAAGAGGGTGAAATCAAGTCCTTACATAAAATGAACCATTAATTGGATTTCTTTTATTAAGCGTCATATTTATTGGTTATCTTTATATAGAGCCGTAAATTTCTCGGCTCATTGAGAGTGGATTAAAAGATGATTGTCGCCATAGACGGACCCGCTGCAACAGGAAAAAGTACCTCAGCCAAATTGGTTGCCCAAAAATTAGGGTTTACCTATATGGATACTGGTGCTATGTACCGTTGTATTACACTGTCCGTTTTGAGAAATCGTATTGAGTTAGAAGATGAGAAAGCACTAAAACTTCTCATTCAGGAAATGGATATTCGGTTCGAAAAAACGAATGGCACATTGGTTGTCCGATTGAACGAAGAGGATGTATCAACACTGATTCGAAAGCCTGAGGTAACATCTTATGTGAGTGCAGTAAGTGCGCTCCCCCAAGTGAGGGAACACATGGTCAACCTCCAAAGGCAGATTGCGAAAGATCAGGATTGTGTCATGGAAGGACGGGATATTGGAACAATTGTTTTTCCCAAGGCTGAGTATAAGTTTTTTTTGATTGCAGATGATACAGTTAGAGCGAAAAGACGCCAACTGGATTTGCAGGCGATTGGGGAAAATAAAACCATTGATGAATTGGTTGAAGAAATTCGCCGACGGGATGCATTTGACTCAGGACGATTTCACTCGCCCTTAAGAAAAGCAGATGATGCAATTGAGGTGGATACATCAAAATTAACGATTGATGAGCAGGTTGACTTTATGGTCAACAGAGTAAAAAATCATTAACCATAGGAAACAAAACAAACATGAGTGAAATAGAACAAAAACCTGTCGTTGAACAGACTGAAGATTCCCTGGAATTAGCAGTCAGCGCTGAAGCAGTTGAAACAGCGCCATCGACTTCTAACCGCGTAGAATTGTCTGGTGAAGATTTGCCGGATATATCGACGCCAAATGTGGAAACATCTGAAGATGAGTCATCGGATGTAGATTCACCAGCCGACGAGGCAAAACCAGAATTAGATTACTTAGGAACAGATCTTTTTAATGAGGTCCGAGAAGTATCCATAGAAGACCTTCTCAAATCGGAGGTAACCGAAGAAGTTCCTCAGGAAGAACAAGATCGGTATTTATCAACCTTTTCTGAAATAAATGAACGTGAAATTGTCACTGGACGTGTCATTGGGATGAATGAAAAAGAAATCCTCATTGACATTGGATTTAAATCTGAAGGTGTCATTCTTCGGAATGAATTCACAGAAGAAAACCTTCCGGAGGTGGGTGAGAAACTGGATGTTTATCTCGAACGTATGGAAGATGAAAGCGGAAAGACGGTTCTATCGAAAGAAAAAGCAGATTTTCTCCGTCGCTGGACCGAATTACGGAATCATCATGAAACGGGAGAAATCATCAGTGGCCGGATTATTCGCCGGATTAAAGGTGGTATGATTGTGGATTTAAATGGTGTTCAGGCATTTTTACCCGGTTCTCAAATTGATGTCCGGCCGGTAAAAGATTTTGATAAATATATTGACTCAGATATAGATCTTCGTGTTGTTAAATTTAATGAATTCCGTAAAAATGTTGTGGTATCCCATAAAGCAATCTTAGAAGAAAGCATGGCAGAACAACGGGATGAATTATTCCAAAAACTCGAAGTGGGAAGTGTCATGGAAGGCCGCGTGAAAAATATTACTGATTTCGGTGTATTTATTGACTTGGGAGGAATAGACGGTTTGCTCCATATTACTGATTTAAGCTGGGGTCGCGTCAATCATCCTTCAGAATTAATCGGTATGGAAGATACACTTACGGTTAAAATCATTGATTTTGATCAAGACAAGAAGCGGGTCTCACTTGGGTTGAAACAGTTGACTCCACATCCATGGGATAACGTAGACGAGCGATATCCGGAAGGAACAAATATTACAGGTAAAATTGTCAGCATGACCAATTATGGTGCATTTGTTGAAATTGAACCAGGGATTGAAGGGCTTGTCCATGTATCAGAAATGTCTTGGACACGGCATATAAAAAATCCATCAGAAATGTATTCTCTTGGAGATGAAGTGGAAGCGGTTGTTCTGGCTATTGATTCGGAAGATCGAAAGATTAGCTTGGGAGCCAAACAACTTCAGGATGACCCATGGGACCAAATTGAAGAGAAATACATGGTGGGCACCATCGTTAATGGTAAGGTCATAAACCTGACTCAGTTTGGCGCATTCATTGAATTGGAAGAAGGAATTGATGGACTCATTCATGTATCTGATTTATCTTGGACAAAGATTGTTCGCCATCCAAAGGAAATCATTGAAAAAGGGCAAGAGGTTGAAGTCCGTGTACTTGAAGTCTCCAGAGAGAGTCGTCGGATTGCATTGGGTCTAAAACAGGTCAGTGACGATCCGTGGCCTGAATTGGTAAAACAATTTGAATCAGGCAAAGAGGTAGAAGGAGAAATTGTTCGTGTTTTAGATAAAGGTGTGATTTTAATTCTGGATAATGATGTGGAAGGAATCATTCCATTTGGACGCCAGCCTAAACGCCAACGAAAGGCATTATCTTCTAAATATAAAGCCGGTCAAAAAATGAAGGGTGTTGTGATGGAAGTGAAACCGGACGACAAGAAAGTTGTTCTTTTCTCCGATGAACTTAGCAGCGATAAACCGGATAAAAAAGATGCTGTTCAGGAATATCTGAAAAGTCAGGATGGTCCGGTTGGAGAAAAAATCGAAATACCTTCTATTTCCACTGATGAAACTGAAAGTGATTCCGAACCGGCGGAGGACTAATCCTGCCGCTCAAAGACCCAAGCCATTATGGGGAAGGTATCCAACCCTAAAAATATAAAGTCCTTCCTTTTCTTGCAAAAGCTGGGAATTCGGATTGGGGCAATCGGATTGGCTTTATTATTGTGGTTGTTTGTTGTAAGTGAAAACGAATATACCATGGTAGTTGATGTGCCTATTGAAGCACGGAATTTGCCTGCAGGCCATGCCCACAAAGAAGAAGTTCCCTCTTCAGCAAAAGTGCGATTGCGCGGCAGGGGACGATCATTATTCAAGACCATCATTCTAAAGAATTTCATTCCTGATTTCAAGCTTGTTTTGGATCTGGAACGCATTTCTGAAGAATACGATTTTTTGCTGAATGATTATTTTGAACGATATCCGCAAAAAGTGGTCATTCCTTCAACATTCGAAGTGAAATATGTTGAAGTGATTTATCCCAGTTCCGTCCATATCAGCCTTGACGAATATAAAGAAAAGGTGGTTCCTGTTCTGCCAAACATATTGATTCAGCCCGCACCTGGGTTCACCCTGGTTGGGGATCCCATTATTTCACCGGAAAAAGTGAAAATTGCAGGATCTTGGAATCTGGTAGAAAATGTATCAATGGTTTTTTCGGTACCGGATACTGTTTTGAATGCCACCAACCAAATTTCCCTGTCTCTTACCTTGGAAGCTGAGCGTGGACAGTTGATTGAATACACACCGAAAAATGTCAACTTTCAACAGAGTATTCAATCTATCAGTGAACGAATTATCAGCGAAATCCCGGTGGAGATATTGAATGAAAGAGAAGATCTGCAAGTGTTTGTGAGTCCACAAACTGTCTCGCTCACTGTCGTGGGTGGAATGAATTATATTGCGAATCTTAAACCGAATGATATATCTATTACGGTTGATTTTAATCTTTGGAATGCTCAACAGCAGTTTTATAATGTAAAGGTCCAGGCACCTGCGGATGTGATGGAGTGGATGGATTTATCTCCCAAAAGTATTGAACTGGTGGTCACCAAGAGGGTGGGTTGATCGTTCTTGGGATTGAAACATCCTGTGATGAAACCGCTGCAGCGGTTTGCAGAGATGGTTCAATAATTTCATCACACATTAGATCCCAGACGATTCATAAAAAATATGGCGGCGTCGTCCCGGAAATTGCTTCTCGGGAACATGAAAAATGCTTAAACAAGATGGTTTCAGATGTCTTAATAGACGGAGGAATTTCTAAAAAAGAATTGGAGGGTATTGCCGTAACTCAGGGACCGGGATTATCCGGAACGCTTATTTCAGGAGTTTGTTTTGCTAAGGGTCTTGCCTTAGGATTAGGGTTGCCCATTATGGGTGTGAATCATTTGGAGGCACATATCTTCGCGAACTTTTTGGCGGATCCAACGTTAAAATTTCCTTTTATCTGTCTTCTTGTTTCAGGAGGCCATACACAATTATGGTATGTGAAAAACTTTAATGATTATCAAATGATGGGAGAAAGCCGAGACGATGCAGCAGGAGAAGCATTTGATAAAGGCGCGCGAATATTAGGATTAGCATACCCTGGTGGGCCGGAAATTGAAAAATTGGCGATTGGCGGCAATCCTAATGCAATTCAATTCCCACGAGCCTTGAGGAAAAATAATAATTTAGAATTCAGCTTTAGTGGATTAAAAACATCGTTATTATATTATATGGATGATCATAAAAATGCAGATTTGAATGACGTGGCTGCCAGCTATCAACAAGCCATTATTGATGTATTAATAACCAAATTATATTGGGCCTTAGACAAAACGCATTGTAATACCTGTGTCATTGCTGGAGGTGTGGCAGCAAATCAATCATTACGCGATTATTCTATCACCAAATTATCTGGGAAAAAAGTAATTTTCCCTGAAATGGACCTATGCACAGACAATGCAGCCATGATTGCATTTCTGGGTGAATTATATCTTTCAAGAGGCCATAAAAGTCCAATCGACTTTCCTATCCTGCCCAATATGAAACTGGCATAAGTCATGCATTTTTCCTTTCTGCATGAAACTGATTTAATCCTATGGGTGATACTATTCATGGGGGTGGGATTGACTTTTTTTCTATATAAAATTCTTTCGAATGAACGATGGTATCAACTGTTACTAAGCATCAGAGCAATTGTATTATTATTATTAATCATTCTATTATTGAATCCAGTTTTAAATTTTTCCGGTGAAAAGGAAAAAGAACTGAAATGGGCAATTTTTGTTGATAATTCAGCCAGTATAAAATATCACCAGACACCTTCGATTCATGCCATCCAATCGGGGATAAATTCATTAACGAATCGCCTGACCGAAAAGAATATTCCGTATGATTTATATCAATTTGCCGATAAAATCAATAAATTGAATGGGCCCAACCTTGAAGGAAAGGGTGTCACAACCAACTTGGGAATAGTATCGGAAAAAATAATACAAGATAAAAATGATCTGGCAGGTGCAGTCATTATTTCTGATGGGTTAATTACGGAAGGGAAAAATCCACTCCGGGAATTTCAACAATTAAACTTTCCGGTTCATACCATTGGGATTGGAGAAGGAAGTGAATTGGTGGATGTAGCAATTCAATCTATAGATGTACCTACAGTGGTGTTAAAAAGTGATGGGGTGAATGTAAACGTCACGGTTCAATCTTTGGGGAATATAAGTGATCGATTAAGTGTGTCACTATATGCCAGCGGTCAATTACTTGGATCAAAGCATATTCGTTTGTCTGGATTGGGATCTAAAAAGGAGATTAATTTTCGATTTCGTCCAAAAGATATAGGTAAACAAAATTATGAAGTTCGCGTTTCATCTGTTGAAGATGAAATCAATATACAAAATAACCGCCAACAGTTTAACATCCTGGTGTTGAAGGACCGATATAAGGTTGCCCTACTCACGGGTAGCCCAAATAAAAATACGGGTGTACTCAAACGGATGCTCAATCAAAATCCACGGATCCATTTAGATCATTTTGTACGCATGACTGAAACAAGATTTCGCCCTGGTATTAAATCTTTTTGGGAAACACCCTACGAACTTATCATTTTTGAAAATTATCCGATAAAACCATTATCATCTAATTTCGTTCGCATTTTAGGGAAAAAGGTTTTATCCAATCAGGCAGCGTTATTTTTAATTTCCGGTCCAAACCAGTCGAATGCTTCATTAAAAGGAATTACATCTATACTGGGTGTGACAATTCTGGACACCATTATAGAAACGAAGTCGGTATTTTGGGATTTTACAGATGAGAAATTGGTCGATGATTCTGAGTTGCCACCCCTTCTTCAAAACATATACATGACCGGTCAAAGTAGTCGGTCTGACACTTTGGCAATTACAGAAATGGATTGGCCCTTATGGATCCGGAATCAACATGGAAATATTCGAACAATGGTGTGGACATCTCCCGGGTTAAATACTTTATATAGTTATGAACAAAAATTACCTGAACCTGGTGCTTTCTCATTCATCTGGCTTCAATCTATATCCTGGTTGTTAAAGACCGGAGGGGAGCATGAAAACTTTTTCAGGTTAAATAAGGATCGATTTCAACAGGGTGAAATGGTTCAGATCTCCGGAAATCAGCCGTTTGAACAATCATCTGAACCAAAGAGAAATGTGATGATAACCCTATTCCATGATTCAAATGAAATTCTAATGAGGGATATTTTATTTAATATTGAGGAGCAGCGATGGATGGGGGAATTCCGTGCGCCAGGCCCTGGAGAATATCAATATTCAATACATTTTGAATTGGAAAATGAGCCGATTCAAACAGGGTCGTTCCAAGTGTTGGAAAGTCAAATTGAGCTCAACCAGGTTTTTCTAAATAAAAAGCTGCTCACATCCATTTCAAATGAAACGGATGGGCAGTATTTACCCTGGGCATCCCGAGACAGTTTATTAATTAAATTAAACCCAAAAGTTCGACGTGAATTCAAGGCGAATATCATTAAATTCAACGAAAGTAAAATCCTGTTATTTATCATAATTCTCTTATTATGTATCGAATGGATCATTCGCCGCAGAAGAGGATTAACTTAAATTGAAGAAAAATAATTAAATGAAAAAAATTACATTTATTGGTACGGGTTATGTAGGGCTTGTGGGCGGTGCAGGGATTTCAGAATTTGGACACAGTGTAACTTGTGCGGATATTGACCAAAATAAAATTGCGCGCCTCCAGGAAGGTGAAATTCCAATTTATGAACCGGGGCTCGAATCCCTGGTGAAGCAAAACGTGGCCAAAGGTCGCCTTCATTTTTCTGATAATGTTCCCGAATCTATTCAAAATGCAGATATTATTTTTATCGCAGTTGGCACTCCCCAAGGGAGTAATGGAGAAGCAAATTTGAGCGCCATCGAATCTGTGGCAAAAACCATTGGTGAAAATTTAAATGGATACAAAATTGTTTGTACCAAAAGTACTGTTCCTATTGGTACTGGAAAGCGAATCGAAGAAATTATTCGCTCCATAAATCCCAATAGTGATTTTGATTATGTCTCCAATCCGGAATTTTTAAGGGAAGGTGCGGCGGTGAAAGACTTTTTGCATCCGGATCGTGTCATAATTGGTACCCGAACCCAAAAAGCAATCGATGTTATGGGTGAAGTTTATCGTCCTTTATATATTAATGAAACGCCCATCATTTCCACATCAGTGGAAACAGCGGAAATGATTAAATATGCGGCCAATGCCTTTTTATCCTTAAAGATCAGTTATATAAATGAAATTGCGAATCTATGTGAAGCGGTGGGTGCAGATGTTCATGAAGTGGCGCGAGCCATGGGGCTCGATGGTCGAATCAGTGCAAAATTTTTACATCCGGGACCGGGTTATGGTGGATCCTGCTTTCCAAAAGATACCCATGCTCTGGCAGCGACAGGGCAGAAATATAGCAGTCCATTATACACCGTTGAAGCGGCGATCAAAACGAATGCATCTCAAAAAGTAAGGATGGTGGATAAATTACAGCGTCTCATGGATGGCTCATTCAAGGGAAAAACTGTGGCCGTTCTCGGTCTAGCTTTTAAACCGCAAACAGATGATGTTCGCGAAGCGGCCTCCAGAGTGATTGTATCACAATTGGTTGACTCTGGTACAACAGTCCATGCCTACGATCCCATTGCTATGGATAATTTCAAAATTCATTTTCCCGATATTCAATATTTTGACTCTTGGCAGGATGCTGTGAAAAATGCCCATGCTTGTATTTTGCTCACTGAATGGAATGAATTCCGAGGGATGGACTTAAATGAATTAAAAGATTTAATGAAACGACCGGTCATTCTCGATACAAAAAATATTTTAAGTATTCATGGATTGGAATCAAGCGGATTCACCTATGATAATGTGGGCCGGAAATTGCATCTATGAAAGTAATGCAAACATCCATACCCGGTGTCATTAAAATTCAACCCAAAGTCCATTTAGATCTACGAGGTTATTTTTTTGAATCCTTTAAAAGTACTGAATTTCAATCCCATGGGTTGCCCACAAATTTTGTTCAGGATAATCAGGCAAAATCAACAAAAGGCGTTCTGCGGGGGCTGCATTACCAACTAAGATATCCCCAGGGAAAACTGGTTTGGGTGAGTGAAGGTAAGGTGTTGGATGTGGCCGTGGATATCCGTCAGAATTCCCCAACATTTGGTCAATTTGAATCGGCCATTTTGGATGACGAAAACCACACTCGTTTTTATATTCCATCGGGATTTGCCCATGGATATTATGTATTATCTGATTCAGCTATTTTTCAATATAAGTGTACAGATACCTATCATCCGGAAGATGAGTATGGTGTCCAATGGAATGATCCGGACATTGGAATTCCATGGGGGAGTGGTGATAAATTGGTATCTGAAAAAGATAAAAATTTATCCAATTTAAAGGATATAAATTCAAAATTACTCCCCACATTTGAAAAGGATAGTTAAATGTTACCCATTGAATCCATACGTAACAACCCTGAAACTGTTGAAAAACAACTGGCTTCTAAAGGCGAAACGATTGCTATCAGTGAAATTTTAAAGATAGATAAATTATACCGAAATCAAATGGGTGAAGCCAATGATTTAAGGGCGTTGAGAAACAAGGTATCTGATGAAATTGCTCAAGCCAAGCGTTCGGGAGATAATGCGGATGATGCCATTCAATCCATGCGAAAAGTTTCCCAACAGATTAATGAATTAGAAGAAAAAACCCAAGTATCCAAAACAGAATTGGATGACCATTTGTTAGGCCTTCCCAACCTACCTCATGATTCAGTTCCGATCGGAAGGAACGAAAAAGATAATCCCCTGGTCCGTCAATGGGGAGAGGAACCGTCTTTCGAATTTGAACCTAAAAATCATTTAGAGTTAGGGGAGTCTCTCGGGCTTTTTGACTTTGAACGGGGTGCAAAAATATCTGGTTCCGGATTTCCTCTTTATACAGGTAATGGTGCAAAGTTGGAACGCGCCCTGATTAATTTTATGCTGGATATTCAAACGGAACAGCATGGGTATACGGAAATATTTCCTCCATTTCTGGTGCGGCCATCTGCACCAATGACAACGGGAAATCTACCAAAATTTGCCGATGATATGTATCCATCCGAAAAAGATGGATTATGGCTGATCCCTACAGCAGAAGTTCCTGTCACCAATATCCATCGAGATGAAATTCTTCAGGAAGATCAATTGCCCATTAATTATACAGCCTATTCGGCCTGCTTTCGGCGGGAAGCGGGTTCATACGGAAAAGATACACGGGGATTTTTACGGCTTCATCAATTTAATAAGGTTGAATTAGTGAAATTTGTGAAACCTGAAAATTCCTATAATGAATTAGAATCCTTGGTGACTCATGCTGAAGCGGTCCTTCAATCTCTCGAGTTGAAATATCGTGTTATAGAATTATGCACTGGGGACTTGAGTTTTTCCGCAGCTAAATGTTATGATATTGAATTATGGGCTCCTGGTGAACAAAAATGGCTGGAAGTATCTTCCTGCAGCAATTTTGAAGATTTTCAGGCGCGGCGCGGTCATATTCGATATCGAAAATCAGCGGATAAAAAAGTGGAATTTGTACATACGCTCAATGGCAGCGGTGTGGCCACACCGAGATTGTTAGTGGCTTTGCTGGAAACGTATCAAAACACGGATGGATCTATTTCAATTCCCAAAGCGCTTCAATCTTATATGGGTACAACGGTTCTTGATTAATATTCGATTCTTCTGGTTTTTTATAAATGTGATTATTTGGACGATTATTTTTGCAATAATTGGGATCGTTGGTTCTTTATTCGAGTGGCGGGGTAAATTTTTAAGTTGGATTGCCCAAACCTGGTCCAAATTTTTATTAGCTGTGGGTGGGTTGAAATATAGGGTAGTTGGTTTGGACAATTTAGACCCCAGAGGGAATTATGTTTTTGCGGCGAATCATGAATCAGCTTTAGATATTCCATTAGCCTTCGGCGGACTTCCATATCATATAGTGGCCATTGCCAAAATCGAATTGAAGCGAATTCCGATTTTCGGATGGGCTATGATGGCAGGGGGCCACTTTTTTGTAGATCGAACCAATCATTCAAAAGCCTTAAATTCTTTAGATAAGGCAAAGGCGTCTATGGTAAAAAACCCCCGATCAATCATAATCTACCCCGAAGGAACCCGTTCTATAAATGGAGAAATAAAACCATTTAAAAAAGGAGGACTTATCATGGCACTCCAGATGGGAATACCGGTGGTACCAATTGCCTTGTGCGGCACCAGAAATGCCTTGGGGAAAAAAGGTCTTGTTTTACGTGGTCAAACACTTGAATTACGAATCGGGAAACCCATTCTTACCCAACATATTCAATATGAAGATCGGCGTCAATTTGTGATGGATGTACGTCAAGAAGTAGTGGCATTAAAAAAGAAATGGCATCATGCAGCCTAATATTTTTTATCAGAAACCGGTTCGGATTCCAGTACAGCCGCTCCAAATTTCGGATGCACCTATCCTTGAAAAAGAGCTCCTTCGCACATGGTTAAATGTTAAGCCTGGAACCATAATCAATGATTTGAAAGGCAATTCGATTATGGTGATTCAAACCGGATACCCGAATCCGAATGAGGGTCCGGATATTCGTAAAGCTGTTCTATTTAAAGATGGGAAATTTGTTACTGGTGATATCGAATGTCATATTCGTTCTCGGGATTGGTTTTATCATGGTCATGATAAGGATCCAAATTATCGAAATATCATATTGCACATCACAGCAATTCCAGATAAAATGGATTCGGAGTGGAAAGGGCTGTTAATTCATCTACGTCCAAAAGAACCGACAAAAAGTTGCCAACTTCGAAAGCATAATGTCAATCAATCGTTTGCTGACACACTTATTGCGTTGGGTTTAGATCGTCGTTCCCGCCAAGTGAAACGATATCAATCTCACAATTGGAAGGCATTGGTTTTACAAGATATATTCAGATTGTTAGGTAAAGGGGGGAATGAAGATAATTTTCTTCAATTACTGAAATACTACCAAAATGGCTTTGTTGAAAATCATTCAATCATGCAATCAATAAAGTGGCATCATCGTGGTATTCGTCCAAATGGCTGGCCGGAAAAACGACTCTCAATTGCCAGTCAGTTATTTAAAATGGTTCATTCCTTTAAAATGCACCCCCAACAAATTCCAATTATACCGGAATTTAATAACCACAAAAATTTATATATAGAATTGGTGGGCAATGTTTTAAATCCCTTGTCTGCAGCAGCCTGTCTTTTACGCAAAGAATATGATACATACCAGGTATTGAAACAGGATTGGCTTTGCTTAAAACTGGGATATTCATATGGAAAGTTTGAGAAACAATTTTCTTACATATTAAGTAAGCGTCAGTTAAAAATATTTTCAATACTCCAGGGGCTGTTTGAATTGGAAAATAATTTTTGCAAAGGGTATCATTGTCATGTATGTCCACTTAAGAAAAGAAATGGCTGTCATAACTCAAATTAAAACAGATAAGATGGAATGGGTTTTTCAAAGATCTCTATTAGCCAAATTAGGTGGGAAAAAGCTTGACTGAGGAGGATTGGTCGGGTAATTTCGCCAGCAAAAATATCCCTAAATATTAATGAAACAGACATTTACAAGAATTATTATCATTTTGGCAATCAGCCTGGTATCTGGTTTTTCCCAGGAAAATAAATCTATCCGAACGGCGGCGGAACATTACGAGAATGGAAATGGTTTTGAAACCAATCAGAACCGATTACCCCAACTTTTGCGTGATGTAAAAGTATTATTATCAGATGCCCTCATTGCAGATGTTATGGCGGATTCTATGGAGGTAGTTTATACATTAAACCGCATTTTTGATTTATTGACTGAAGCTGATCAATACGGGGATATGAACGATGAAGATCGAGAAGAATTTGATCGGTTTGAAGATGGATTAATTAATTTGTATACGCATAGTTTTAGTACACTTGACAAAGTAGATGGTGTAATTACGGCGGAACACCTTCGAATGGATATCACCTCTTTAACGGAGCCAATCGAAGTTGAAATGGGTGCAACTAAATTGACTGTTGTGGATGATCGTGATGGTCATATCCCTTTAGTTCGGAATAAAAAAGTGGATCAAGTAATACAGTATTTCCAAACAAAGGGAAGACGACAATTTGAAATTTGGCTGGAACGATTAGACGTTTACGGACCTATGATAGATAAAATAATTAGTGAATGTAATTTACCACCCGAATTGGTTTATCTTGCCATGATTGAATCAGGTCTCAATCCAAAAGCCTACTCCAAAGCGGCTGCAAACGGAATGTGGCAATTTATTTATTCTACAGGAAAGCTTTATGGATTGGAAAGAAATTGGTATGTAGATGAGCGGCGAGATCCAGAAAAGGCAACCCGAGCCGCTTGTGCATATTTAACTGATTTATACGATGAATTTGACAATTGGTATTTAGCTTTGGCTGCCTATAATGCTGGCGAAGGCAGAATTCGACGGGCAACACGTATTCATCAAACGTCTGATTTTTGGCAGCTTCATTCCCTCCCAAGGGAAACCCGGAATTATCTTCCTTATTTTTTGGCCGCAACTATCATTGCTGAAAATCAAGAGAAATATGGATTTTATAAGAAGGAAAAGAAAAAACCTGCATTTGGATATGATGTTGTGCAGATTGAAAAAAGTGCTGATTTAATGATTTTAGCTCGATCAGCAGAAACAACATATAAAAAGTTGCGTAACCTCAATTCTGAATTGAGACAATCAGCCACACCAACCAAAGGGTACGCTTTAAAAATCCCTATAGGGAAAAAAGATATTTTTATCGCTAATTATAATGGGCTTCCCGAAAATGAAAGATTTGCCCCTCAATTTGTGACCCATAAAGTTCGGAATGGGGAAAGTTTGTGGACCATCGCCAAAAAATATAGAATTTCCGTTCATGATTTGGCGGCGGTAAATAAAGTGAGGAATCGCAGCATGATTCGTATTGGCCAGAAATTAACGATCCCTATTGCCGGCGTAAACATGGCTTCCATTCCTGTTTCAAGCATGCCTGGATTCAATAAATTGACATATAAGGTGAGAAAAGGGGATACACTGGGCCATATTGCAGAAGATTATGGTACCCGCGCTTCAAAAATAAGAAAATGGAATGGTATTAAATATGGACAGCATATTTACCCAGGACAAAAGTTGACATTATGGGTCAAACAGGGATAAACAGACCCACGTCAAACTTGAGATGGCTTTGGTGGGGTCTGGGTAGTTTTTTTGCTTTGGTGATCGCTTTTAAGTTGGGTGCGTCATCTATTGGATTTTCTGGTGAAGGGTCAGGGAAAAAAGTGGGCATTGTAAATATTACCGGTCCAATTATTTCTTCAGAATCCACTGTTAAGCAATTGGAGAAGTACAGAAAACGCAGTGATATTTCAGCAATTGTTGTGCGGATTGATTCTCCCGGTGGGTTGGTGGCCCCGACTCAAGAAATTTATGAAAAGATTAAATCGGTTCGGGAAGAAAAACCAGTTGTATCCAGTATGGGAACTGTGGCCGCATCCGGGGGCTATTATATTGCAGTTGCAGGAGATACAATCATGGCCAATAAAGGAACCATTGTGGGCAGTATTGGTGTCATCATGAATTACCCGGTTATGACAGAATTATTGGACAAGGTTGGTGTTGAATTTGAAACGGTAAAAAGCGGTGAACTGAAAGATGTGGGATCCTATTCCCGGAAAGTAACCCAAGCAGATCGACAACATTTAAATGAAATGGTCATGGATATGTATGGCCAATTTGTGACCGCTGTATCCGAAGGAAGATCCATGGAAAAAGATGATATTATTCCTTTAGCCGATGGTCGGGTTTTCACCGGATTACAATCAAAAGATTTAGGCCTTATAGACCTTATTGGTACATTTGAAGATGCCATTGATGTGGCTGGAATTATGGGCCATATTTCAGGAAAACCGAAAACGGTCCACCCGCAGAAGAAACGCCCCTCACTGCTGGACTGGCTATCTGGAAATTTGGGGCAAACGGTCAGTAGCTGGTTTGATGCACTACCAGCTTATCGCTGGCGAATGGAGTAATTATAATGACCAAACAAGATATAGTTGACATTGTTTCTAATGCCACTGGATTGACAAAAGTAGAAACTGAGGCAGTGATGAATGGCGTTATGTCAACGATCATTGAATCCCTAGGGAAAAATGATCGAGTAGAATTAAGAGGATTTGGCACTTTTGGTGTTAAACATCGTATGCCAAAAAAAGCAAGAAATCCTGGAACAGGTGAAACAATATTTCTCCCGGAACGTCATGTGCCGACATTTAAACCGGCAAAATACATGCGTTCACACGTAAACGAAAATCTGACTAAATAAAGAGGTGATATGCCCTGCGGTAAAAAACGTAAACGGCGCAAAATGAATACTCACAAGCGGAAAAAACGCTTGCGCGCTAATCGTCATAAAAAGAAAAAAGTATAAGACTCGTCTAAAATGAAACGGGCCAGTATAATATGGCTTTTAATAGTTCCCCTTGTCCTGACAAGTTTTGTGGGGGCATGGAGGTATGACGGTCATCGTCGCATAAATTATATTGCTTCCCAACAACTCAATGGACCATTTGGCAGTTTTGTTAAACGAAATGCCGATGCACTCAAGTGGTATGGTCCTGCACCGGATTATATCAAACGGACTTACAAAAACGAATTCCATCGCCATTTTATTGATGCGGATGGTTATGATGATTTCCCTTTCAAAAACATCCCCAAAAATTATAATGAATTTGTCTCCAAGTACGGAGAGGACACCATTAAAAAAATGGGGGAAGTCCCCTGGGCTATTGAACAAACCTGTGATCGTATCATTTATTTATTTAAAAATGATCAGTTTGAAGAAGCGGTTTATTACATGGGTGCCCTGGGTCATTATATGGCGGATATCCACATGCCCCTCCATACCGTATTGAATTATAATGGACAATTCACTGGAAACGACGGGATTCATTTCCGATGGGAAGGTCGGTTGGTGGATGAATATATTAAACGAATCCATCCAGTGGGAGCTATCGAAAAAGTGGCAGACCCCTGGACATTTGCTATGGATATCGTGAGAGAGTCATATCAAGAACATCAGCGTCTATTGGATGCAGATACAAAAGCAAGATCTCTATTAACTAAAGATCAGGCTAAGGAACTCAATACCTATAAAATTCTCAGTTTTGAAAAACCATATTTGGATGTTCTATACAACGAAACAGAAAATTTATTAAAAGATCGACTGGGAAGATCCGCCATCAGAATAGCATCCATCTGGCAATATTGCTGGGAACAGGCCGGGCGTCCCGAACTGCCATGACCCCACCCAGAAATACATTCACAGTTTCTGAAATAACAGCCCAGATTAAGGGACAGATAGAATCCCGGTTTTCCAGCGTGTGGGTCCGGGGAGAAATTTCAAACTTTAAACATCATTCGTCCGGCCACATGTATTTTACGGTGAAAGATGCGTCTGCGGAATTACGCTGTGTTATGTTTCGCGGATTTAATCAATCGCTTCATTTCAAACCAGAAAATGGAATGGACGTAATGATCCAGGGGAAAATCACTGTTTACGAGCCGAGGGGACAGTACCAACTCATGGTTCAACTGATGGAGCCCGCCGGGATTGGAACTCTTTATCTTGCTTTTGAAGCATTAAAAAAGCAATTGCTGGATGAGGGATTGTTTAATGATTCTAATAAACAGGCATTGCCGACCTTTCCCAAAAAAATTGGAATTGTAACGTCCCCGACGGGGGCAGCTTTGAGAGACATGCTCAATATATTAAAGAGGAGAGTTCCTCATATTGATATCATTATTCGTCCAGCTTTAGTGCAAGGAGATGGGGCAGCAAAAGATGTATCTGCAGGTATCCGTGAATTAGAATCTATGGAAAATATTGATTTGATTATCATTGGACGTGGTGGTGGCTCATTAGAAGATTTATGGGCGTTTAATGAAGAATTATTGGCTCGAACCATTTTCGAAAGCACCATTCCAATATTATCCGCAGTCGGCCATGAAACGGATGTCACTATAAGCGACATGGTGGCAGATTTAAGAGCACCAACCCCATCAGCTGCCGCTGAATTAGCCTCCATAAGTATTTCTGAACTTGCCCAGAATATTATTACTCAACAGAATCAATTATATCGAATAATGGAAAATAGATTGAACAAACGCTGGCAGGAACTGGATCATTTAATCGACCGTCAATCCTTACAGCATCCACGGATGATGATCATCCGGAACCGGGAAAAATTGGATATTATCATGCACCAGATAGATTTTTCTATGCACCAATTTCTATCGATGAAACGAACTAAACTTAAAGGGTTTGAAAAAGAGCTATCTGTATTAAACCCTTCGGATATTCTTCATCGGGGATACAGTATTGCATTCTCGGATGATGGATCTATTATTCGCCATGCAGATGATTTGAATGCAGGAGATTCATTCATTTTGAAGACGGGTTCCGGTCGTTTTTCAGCGGAAAAAAAGAAAATGCTTCCCGATAGTGAATGAGTAAATTAAATAATGACTAAACAGAAAAATTTAGATTTTGAGTCTGCGTTACGTCGCCTGGAAGAAATCGTCACTTCTTTGGAGGGTGAAAATGAATCTTTGGAAAAAAGTCTGTCTTTATTTGAAGAAGGGGTCAATCTAACAGAATCATTACGAAGCCACCTTGACTCAGCGGAACAGCGGATACAAGTGTTGATGAAAGATACGGATGGCAATGTTTCCACAAAGGATTTTGAAGGCTGATGACTAACAAAGTGCGCAAACCCAAATCTTTCGGTATTTGGGGGAATACAGATAAGCCTCGATTCTGGGAATTACTGGATCCTATTATGGTATGGGCAGCCGAAATGAATCTAACGCCATTTCTTACCACTCGAATTCAAAGTCAACTGCCTGACGGTTTTAGTCATGAATTTCGCATCATTGAATCGGCGGAAGATTTTTTCCAGATTGACTTTTTACTTACATTGGGCGGAGATGGCACCATGCTTTCTGCAGCTCGAGCGGTGGGGCACCGCAAAACACCGATTCTGGGAGTTCACTTAGGTGAATTGGGCTTCATGGCAGAAGTGACTGTGAGTGAAATGTTTGACAGACTGAATATGGTTGCTTCCGGTGCGTATAGTCTCCAGCGGCGGATGGTACTTAAAGCGGAAATTATCAATGGAAATGGTCCGACAGTTTTTTATGCCTTGAATGACTTTGTGATTGACCGTGGCCGCTCACAACGAATTATCACCATACGCCTTCTCTCTAACGACCATTTTGTATCTGACTATAAAGCTGATGGACTTATCATTGCTACTCCCACTGGATCCACAGCTTATTCTTTATCCGTTGGCGGTCCCATTGTGATGCCAAGGTTAAAAGCAATTGTCGTATCACCCATCAGTCCCCATACCTTGACGCATCGGCCGATTGTTTTGCCCAATGACCGTAATTTAGAAATCAGTTTTCCTGAGGATGAAGTTGAAAATATTGCATTTGCTGTGGATGGACAGGTGAGCGAATACCTACACCCTCAAGATAAAATATTTATTCAAAGAGCTCCCTTCGAAATCCGTATGATTGATTTTAAAGATTCTAACTATTTTCAAACACTCAGAAGAAAAATGGGGTGGGGGAAAAGAGGGGAAAGTTGATGGATGGGCGGTTTTAAACGGGCTTGAATTCAGCGGTAAAATGCCTTAGGAATGTGGGCTGCTTTGTAATCTTGTAACCTGAAAGTTCATCTTTGGATTTATATATTTTACGCATGACTTCTATGACATAATCTATATGACTCTGGGTGTGGGTTCTCCGGGGCAAAGCCAATCGCACCAATTCCATTTCAGAGGGGGTCTCTATACCGGATTCAGCATCTACCTTTCCAAACATGACAGATCCGATTTCCACCGTACGTATACCGCCGACTCGATACATTTCTATCGATAAAGATTGTCCCGGGTATTGGAGCGGTGGTATGTGAGGCAGGAGTGCCTTGGCATCTATATAAACTGCATGGCCCCCTGGCGGCAATAGAATCGGTATGCCAATTTCTGACAAATGTTCTCCCAGATATCGAGTTTCTGATATTCTATAATGAAGATAACTTTCATCCAGCACTTCTTGTAATCCCACGGCAACCGCTTCCAAATCTCGTCCTGCCAATCCGCCATAGGTGGGGAAGCCTTCCGTCAAGATGAGTAAATCTTTCTCATGCTGGGCTGTTAAATCATCATTGGTGCATAAAAATCCACCGATATTTGCCATACCGTCTTTTTTTGCACTCATGGTGCATCCATCCCCGTAACTCATCATTTCCCGGACAATTTCTTTAATGGTCTTATCCGCGTATCCTTCCTCACGGTGTTTGATGAAATAGGCATTTTCTGCGAATCGAGCTGCATCAAAGTAGAGGGGGATATCAAATTCAGACAGAACGGCCTTTACATTTTTAACATTTTCCATAGAGACCGGCTGGCCGCCGCCGGAATTGTTGGTAATGGTTATCATGCATAGGGGGATATTTTCCGCACCATATTTTTCAATGATATCCTTGAGTTTTTCAATGTCCATATTTCCTTTAAAGGGGTAGAGACTTTTGGGATCCAGGCCTTCATCGATGACCAGGTCTAAGGCTTTGGCTCCTGTGTATTCTACATTTGCCCGTGTTGTATCAAAATGGGTGTTATTAGGAACAACAGATCCTTCTTTGCACATGACTGAAAATAAAATGCGTTCTGCGGCGCGACCTTGATGGGTTGGAATCACATGTTTAAATCCAAAAATATCCTGAACCACGGATTCAAATCGTTGAAAACTCTGGCTCCCGGCATAGGATTCATCTCCCCGCATAATGGCAGCCCATTGTTCTGAACTCATGGCGCCGGTGCCGCTGTCCGTCAGTAAATCAATCAGCACATCTTGGGCATTCACCTTAAACAGATTAAAATGAGCATGCTGGATGATTGCTTCCCGTTCAGTTTCTGTGGTCATTTTGATGGGTTCCACAGATTTGATTATGAATGGCTCGATGACAGTTCTAAATGGTGTTTTTGTATTTTTCACGATATTTATTTATTTTTATTTGAGATTAACTAAGACGGTCAATTATTTTTTATGGTCAATAATATTGAATGCTAAATTCAATTGGAATACAACATTTAGCATCCATTATAATATACTGTAGAGTGGAGTGGCGATTATGCGGATACAGTTACATTAGTTGCATAACTGTGTGCCTTTGGGATTTCATAACCTTCCTCCCGTAGTCCATCAAGGTGGAATTCAATTGCTTCCTGTATATTCGTTTCCACTTCGTTTTTGGTTTTTCCAGTAGATACACAACCGGGTATATCCGGAGAAAATGCCGAAAATCCCGTTGGTGTTTCTTCAATTACGATTAAGTAGTTCATTATTTTAACCCTGCTTGTTTTAATATACTATTTAAAGTTCCTTACGCAAGTTCAGCACCGGGGTTTCCCGGAATTGTAACCAATCCATTTTTAATTTGATGTTTATATTGATGGTGACTTCCTCGTGTCCTGACTAAAAACCAGCCATCTTTCTTTATAAGTTTTGTAATTTCACGAACTTTCACTCTGTTGAATATATCATAATTATTATTTGATCACAAAGCGCTGGCTTCATGATGACCTATTCAATATTTTTCAAACCTCGTTTCGTGGGAATTACTTCTATAATGGATCCATCTTTGTTATAGGTTAAATAGTCAACATTGATGGATCTCCGAAACGGGTTATTCCCCTTCCAATTTAGCTTGGTCGGAACCTCAGGATTATTCTGAAAATACAAATCTGAATTATGATAAAATAAATACCACCGACTTTTGTATTCTACAATTGAATGGTGGTTTGTGCCGCTATTCACCTGATCAAGTATTACACCTTGATATTCAAAGGGGCCATAGGGGCTATCACTGGTTCCATATAAAATTTGTCCATGGTCATAAGGTGTTTTGCTCGAGTAAGACAGGTAGTATTTATTTTGATATTTATGCATCCAGGCTGCTTCATAAAAATCGTGTACGCCGTCAATTGTTTTCACCGTATCATTCAATGAAATCATATCGTGGTTGAGTTTCACAATATTTACATCATCCATGCCAAAAATGAGATAGGGCGTATTATCATCGTCTATAAATATAGTTGGATCGATTAAGTAACTACTATTTACCACGCCAGGCGTTTGTCGGGTGATGAGGGGGGTTCCAAGCGGATCGGTGAAATTCCTATCTGGTCTGTTACTGACTGCCACACCGATATAATCCTTTTCTACCGGAAAGTAAAAATAATATTTTCCATTATAGAATGCACAATCGGGGGCCCAAGCATATGTCGATGCCCATGAAATATCATCCAGAGAAAGTGCCACTCGGTGCGCCGTCCAGTTTTTCATATCTACCGTTGAATAAACATGCCAATCCACCATATTAAAGAAAGTCGCTGTATCTTGGTCATGAGAGGTGTAGAGAAATAAGGTATCGTTAAATACTCTGGCCGCAGGATCTGCCGTATAGTTTGTTGTAATAAACGGATTTTGAGCGCTGCATATGCCAACGATGATTAAAAAATTAAATCGTGTTTTCCGGTGTTGTCTTTTCATTTATTTTTTATATGTGATTGAGTGCAATCGCTTACTTGTCAGAATATAACATCGATTTTACAGCGTAGAGAGGCACGATGGAAATAGCTCCATATCGGCCAAAATTTTCCATGGAAATGCGAATTCCTTTTTTAAGATTTTTTTCTTTTAAAAACAAATGCATGCTTTGCATTTGTCCTTTTGTACCTGCTTTAACCTCAATTGGCATAATGTTATTTCCATGTTGGATAACATAATCAATTTCCGCATTACTACTTTTTGATTCACGATGCCAATAATATAATTCTGGACGGGTCAAGGGTGATTGGTTATGGATCAATTGAATTCCAGTTGTTATTTCTGCAAGGCTTCCTTTATTAACGACCTGAATATTGTTAGCGAGGGAATAGGCCCTAAGATCCATCCCCATTAATCTTTGATATATCCCGGAATCCAAAGGAATAATTTTAAATTTTTTCTGGTTTATTTGTGCACCTAGTGGTAATCCAGACGCTGAAGTATGTGGAATTTTATATGCTAAACCCGCTTGGATAAGCAGGTCTAATGCGCCGTGGATTGCTTTAATACCTGAATGGTCGGAGGCATGATTATAAATAAACTTTTTACCGCCCTGATGGGCAATTGAATTGAACACATCTTTCAGGATGTTTACCGGGGACCTTTTTTTGTATTTGGAAAAATCATCGGTGAATGAAACAACAAGATTATCTAATTTTTGCATGCATAGCAATAAATCACCTGTCCGTAGATACGTTGAAACGACTTCCGGCATGCCGCCGATTAGCTGGTATGTTTTGTAGTAGTCCGATAACAAGTGATGAATCGGTTCTTCAACCGGTTGGGTGATTCCTGCCTCCTCAAGGATCGGCATTAATGATGAATGTATTTCTGCCAAATATTCATTAAACGTAAGCGGGTACATAAAAAGAGACTGAATTCTTCCCACGCCAAAGGATGGTATTTCTTCCAAAGTAAATTCTAACAGGGAACCGGCAGCAATGATATGTAAATCCGGAATTTTTTCATAGAAATAGCGCAAAGATTGGATCGCTCTTGGGCAGGATTGTATTTCATCAAAGAATACCAGTGTTTTACCGGGTATCACAGGTATATTATTCTGTAATGCAAGATTTTGAATGATTTTTTGTACATCCAAATTCCCATCAAACAAAGAGTGAATGGTCTGATCTTCCTCAAAATTGATTTCTAAAAAATATGGAAATTCCTTTCCGAGTTCTCTTACAGAGTAAGTTTTGCCTACTTGCCTTGCACCCCGGACGAGTAAAACCTTCCGGTACTCGCTACTTTTCCATAAATCTAAAGTTTTGCTGATAGTTCTTTTCATAAAAACGATCCAATAACTATTGTGAGTTTCAATTAATACAAGGCAATATTATATATTATAAGTAATAAAAACAAGGCAATAATTTTAATTAAAGTACATAAATACAAGGCAATATTCTATAATAATACAATGGGAATGAGGGAGGGTGCACCCAGTCTTGTCCATTAATCCACTGAATACTACCCATAAACGGTTTGACAGAATTAAATAAACTGGTGTCTTTTAATTCCTTAAATATTCCAATATTCATATATGGTTTCACATCAAATCTTCTTTATGAATTTCAATCCATGCTTGAACTAATTTTATTTTATTGGTTTTCAATTCGCCTTCAAGTAAGTCACCATCAGGAATAGATAAAACAGCTTCTTGCCCTTGGTACTTAACGATTGAGCGAACCTGGCCGCCAGCTGGCGGATCAGGTTGACCGGGAGTTGGAATGTCTGATGATTTCCGTTTCCTTGTCGATCCTTTCTTTGAGAAACAATTTCAAAAGAGATTGATAGGGAATATCTCTCTTGTTTGCAATTGCCCTTAAATTTTCAAGCATATATTCCGGTAATCGTAGAGAGATAGTTTTAGTCGTCGGTTTTAAATGAGAGAAAATCACTGGCTCACTTTTATCCCAATCGACATAATCTGTTGAATCGTGAGTTTCCCAGAACAACCTTTCGTCTTCTTCTGTTTTAAACACGGGTAATTTTTTAAGTTTTTTCATAATATTTCCTTTTTTCATTTTTAGTCATATTTCTTGCAGAAATGACTCGTATTTTTCTCGCACGGACTGTAAAAGCAATAAATAGTTTTCGACCAAGGTCTGTTTGTCCAAGTACGAAATATCTTTTTTCTGCTATTGAATGCTTATGATCATCACCAACCATAAATGGTTGATTAAAAAATACTTCTTCACATTCAATATTTTTCACTCCGTGCTTTTTCCAATTTTTATCAATGTTCCCATCGTCCCATTGAAAACCATCACAATTTGAAATATTTATAGCCATAGCGCGCAAATGTATATTACAACAATATACGCTAAATTGAAAGGTTATTAATCACTTAAGACATATAACGATAATGAGCTAACCTGCCCCGATGTGTCGGGGTCAGGTTGAGCGGGGGTTATAAATTTTTCCGTATAAAGTTTCAGGAGCAATATCGGCACCATTTTCCCAAGCAATTGTTCCACCTTCGATTATAGCACCTTTAAAAAAAGATAAATCGCGAAGAG
>JACNKN010000025.1 GCA_014382015.1 Fidelibacterota bacterium
TCAATATCAATGACAATTATTTATTTCAGCACCACTGAACAAAAACTGGATATATTATTTAAGATTATTGGCGGTGTTTTGCTTGTGGAACTCTCCATTGCACTATTGGAATCATTCACGAATTTTCGCCTGCCGATTTCACCTTATTCATCTTTATTGCCTTATTTTGGCAAGGATCCGGTTAATTTTTCTGACTTTGATAATTTGTTTGTCTATTCTGATTTTCGCCCGCCCACCGGATTTCATTGGAACACAAATAATTTAGCGATCGCAATGATTATGATCATGCCATTCTTTTTATGCAGCCATCAAATCACCGTTAAAGTATTAGGATCCCTGGCAATCACCGTTATAACAATAATGGCCGCTTCCAGAGCAGTATTTTTAGGGTTGATTGTAATTTTTTGTTTTTATTTATTGGTCGTTAAAAAAAAAATAGCTACCCTGTCCCTCATTTGGTTTGTTATCATTGGGTTGTTTTGGGGGATGAATAAGTTAAGTGAAAGTGAAAATCCCAGGATTAATGAAATTGCGAATTCAATTGAAGCATTATCGCTATACTTAAAAGGGGATATTGATGTGGGTGGTTCACTGGAATGGCGGCGGGAATTAATCAGCAATGGACTGGATGCTTTAGGCAAATCAAATGGTCTGGGTGTTGGTGCAGGTGGCTCCGTTCCAATTCAGGAAAAATTGGGCGGTGTCGCAGGTCGATTTACCAGCATGCATAATTTTTGGGTAGAACTCCTGGTAGAGGGAGGTGTTATATTCTTTAGTTTAATCCTTTTTTGGTATGCCAGTATTACATATAACTTATATAAGATTTCAAAATGGAAAAGAAAACCGGCCATTCAATATTATGCCTCATCTCTGCTCCTTTCAATGCTTGGGTTTATTCCGGCCGCAATCGCCGCCAGTTCAACTATTTATTTTTTCCCAATGTGGATAATGTTTGGTTTATCTATTTCAGTAATTTATATATTTAGAAAGATAAAAATTTATCCAGATATAACTTAATATTGACGGGTTATCAACATTTTTAATGAGACCAAATAACCGGAAAGTTTTTTTCGATAAATTGAACCGAATGGGCTCAAAAAGATAAAGAAAATCGATTTTAGAATAACCAATAGATAAATAGATAAAACCAAGAGAAATACGTCCATCCACCCTTGATGTATTTTGAAGTATTTTATTTTTGAAAGCAACCGGTTAGAAATAGTGACTACCCAATTTTTTTCTGAACTTTTTCCAATATAATGAATCAGCTTTGTTTGGGATAAATAGCAAACTTTATATCCCAAGGTTGAAGCCCTTTTACAAAAATCCACATCCTCCATCCAAAATAAATTATCGTTAAAACCCTTTAATTCAATGAATAAGGACTTCTTTAAGAAAAACGCACCACCGGATACGGAATCAGCATAGATGTATTTCGATTTATTTCGAAAGATATAGTTTTTATATTTGTTGAGAAAATCCAAATGATATATTTCTAATACTGTCGTCAATAATGTGGGAAATTTCCAGAACGATTGTTGAGAATCTCCTTTCTTGTTTATCAGCTTTGGTCCAACAATACACACATTATTATGTTGATTTAAAAATGAATAAAGAATTGATAAACTATCTTCTATCAACAACGTATCTGGATTTAAAAAAAATAAATGGCTACCACTTGCCATTTCTGCACCTTGATTAATGGCTCTTGAAAATCCCATATTTTTCTTATTTTTTACTATGGTTATTTCAGGAAATTTTGATGTTAATGCCACCGCACTACCATCTTCGGATTTATTGTCTATAACAATAATTTCATACGAGATTGTTTCCGGTGTCCACATTTTGATAGACTGGATACAATCAATAATGTATTCTTTTACATTATAGTTAACAATAATTATGGAAATATCAATCATATAGTGACATGAAGGTATAAAGCGAAGTTAAATGAAAATATTATTATTATCGGATGCGAATTCTTCTCATACCATGAAATGGGCATTTTCTCTTCAGAACCATGGTGTTAATATACTCCTCTTTAGTTTATTTAAACCAAATCAAGATGTAGCACAACAATATCAGGATTGCGGCATAACTATTGTAGATGCCAATCTGCAAGATAGGATTAACCATTTACGGCGGCCAAACCTAAGTAAGCTCAATTATATAAAATCTTTACGATTACTCACAAAAACTATTGACGCCTATCAACCTAATTTATTACACGCCCATTATGCATCCAGCTATGGCGTTTTAGGGTATTTATCAAAGTTTAAACCGTGGATACTGTCTGTATGGGGTAGCGATATCTATGATTTCCCCCAAAAGAATAGATGGAATAAATGGCTCCTAAATAAAGTATTAAATAATGCAGAAACTGTGTGTTCCACAAGTCAGACAATGGCAAATGAAGTCAGCCAGTATTTTGATCGGTCTAATCTAGAAGTTGTCCCCTTTGGGATTGACCCGGATATTTTTACCCCCACAAAAGAAAAGAATCAACCATTTACAGTCGGCACCATTAAAAGTATAGAAAAACATAATAATATGGATTGTTTTCTGGATGCAGTTAAAATAGTGATTTATGATTACAAATTAAGTAACTTGCAGTTTCTTATCGTAGGGGAAGGGTCCCAATTAGAAAAAATGAAACAAAAAGCAAAGGCATTAAATATCGATACAATCGTTACATTTTCTGGATTTATTCCACACAAATCCATCGTTGAATATTATCAGAAATTATCTATATTTATTTCAGTATCCACAAGAGAAAGCTTTGGTGTATCTGTTCTTGAAGCAGCCGCATGTGGCATTCCGGCGATTACATCTGATGTGGGAGGGTTGCCCGAAGTCAACCAACATAATCATACAGGTTGGGTGATGCCGCCAAGCAATCCCCGAGCATTGGCAGATGCCATTAAGAAACTATATCAAGATAATCAACTTCGCACCCAATTTGGGAAGAATGCAAGGCAGCGGGTGATTCAAAAATTCAATTGGAAAACCAATGTCCAAAAAATGATTAATATTTATTCTAAAGTGGTGAACCATCAATGAAAAATAAATGGAAACAATTTGTGATTTATTTAACCGGGTCAATCGGGTTGATCTTCCCGTTGTTATTACTCAATAGCTGTAGTAAAACAGGTGTATCCGAAGATCCATACATTGATCCCCATATTATTTTTACGTCGAGGCGATGGTGGAATTATGATATTTTCATCGCAGATGTTTATGGGGGACATATGACCCATTTAACCAAGAATAAATGGTTAGACTTTAATCCAACAATATCCAGTGATGGTTCAAAATTAGCATTTGTATCTGACCGAGATGGTAATCGGGAAATATATACAGTTGATTTGATATGGATGGATGGATACACCCAGTGGGAAGGGAGAAATTTGACCAATATTACCCAATCCGCAAATCACGACTGGACGCCCAAGTTTTCACCCACCAGTGAGAAAATTGTCTTTACGACTTATTTTCCTGAAAACGATAACTATGACGTATTTATGATGAATATTGATGGATCAGGTAAAACAAATATTACCAATTCTCCTGGATACGATAAATACCCCCAATTTTCCCCCGATGGTTCATTTATTATTTACCAAGCATGGCAAAAAGGGAAAATGGAAATTTACTTTTCCAACTTATTGGATGGGAATATTATAAACCTTACACGGAATACCACCGCTCACGATATTATTTCCCATGGGAATGCCATTTCGCCTGACGGGCAAAAAATTGTATTTACGTCAGAAAGAGATGGGGATAGAAATATATATGTCATGAATACTGATGGCACTGAGCAAACACAATTGACCCGTCATGCGTCCCATGATTATGAACCGGTTTTTTCTCCTGACGGCCTTTCCATTGTATTCACGTCCGAACGGGATGGGAATAAAGAAATATATATCATGAACAATGAAGGGAATAATCTTACTAACCTATCAAACAATTCCGGTGACGATTGGAACCCAAGGTATTACCCGGATAATAGAAAAATTGTTTTCCAATCTACCCGAGATGGGAATTGGGAGATATATATGATGAATTTAAATGGGTCTAAACAAACCAATTTAACCAATCACCCCAGAACGGATTATTCTTTTGTCGTTCTGCCACTTCAAAACCCCTAATAAGATAACGTTTAATGATGCATGTGTTATTAATAACACAATATTTTCCACCCGAGATTGGTGCCGCTGCCACACGATGGGGCGATTATGTCAATATTTTAATCCAAAAAGGCCATCGCGTCACCGTCCTTTGTGAAATGCCCAATTATCCTTTGGGGGAATATTTTTCGGGATATAGGCGTGAATGGGTAAAGCGAGAAACTATTTCACCAAAGTTAACCATAATCCGATCCTTTGCATGGGCAAACAACCGGAATTCTGCCATCAAAAAGATGGGACATTATCTCACATTTATGGTCAGCGGTTTCATTCATGCATTAAAACTAAAAAACTATGATATATTAATTGTTTCGTCTCCGCCACTATTTGTAGGTGTTATTGGCGCCATTATTTCAAAAATAAAGTCAATACACTATTTCCTGGATATAAGGGATATTTGGCCTGATTCTGTGATGGTTTTGGGAGAGGTAAAGACGAAGTGGATATTTAACCTTGGGAAAAAACTGGAATCATTTATATATAAATCAACCCATGGGTATATTTTTTCAGTGCCAGGGTTTAAGAACCATTTTAAAAAGAATTATCCAGATCAATTAAAAAAACCAATGATTAACCTTATCAATGGTGTAAGTAATTCGTTTTTTGATTTAGCCAAAAAATATGATAGAAAGCCGGAAAAAAGATTCACTGTTTTATATAGTGGGAACATGGGATTAGCCCAGGGGTTGGAGCATGTGATAAAAGCTGCAGGCATACTCCAAAAATACCCCATCGATTTCAAATTTGTTGGTAGTGGCGTAAGGCTGAATGTCTTAAAAAATCAAACAAAAAAAATGGGTCTAAAAAATGTAGTTTTCTTTCCGGTGCAAACAAAGGAAGAATTAATTAAAACAATTAAACGGGCTTCAGTTTGCTTAGTCCCCCTCAAAAATGACCCCCTTTTCCAAAATGCAATCCCATCAAAAATGTTTGAATATATGGCTTGCAGCCGTCCTGTGATTGTCAGCATTTCAGGTGAAGTAGAAAAAATATTAAAAAAAGCAAAAAGCGGTTCAATTGCAGTCTCAGAAGATGCAAATTCTATTGCAAAATCAATACTGTATTATTACAATAACAGGAACGAAATAAAAAATCAGGGGAAAAATGGTGTGATGTACATCAAACAAAATGTTAGGAAAGAAGTGTTAATTTCCCACGCAATGGAAAAAATCCAAAATGCATATTACAACAAGCCCTCTTAATAGAGGGGGCTCAACATCAATCGACAGCTTATCCGCCTCAGGCGGAGGGAGGCATACATTGACAAATATAATTGCCAAATCTTTTTCTTCCGAAAATATATGAATTAAATCCATGATTAATGGTAAAATATATAATCGAAGCCTCGTTGGTTTCCTTTTAGGGGCCGATTTAATATCAGGGTATTTAGCATTTTCTTTTGGCTTTAAAGTTAATATATTGAACGATGATTCCGTTCTATTGTCTTGGTTTATTTTTTCTGAAATATTATGGATTTCATTATTTGCCCTTTCTAATCTATATGATACCCGTGCGACTTTGTCGAGGTTTGAAGAAATTTTAAGGATAGTCCCCACGGTTTATTTTACCCTGATATTTTTAATTACCGGCCAGGTCATGAATGTTTATCTGCTCCCTTTCAGTTTTAAACAAATATTGGTATATGGATTTATATTTTCAGGATTCCTGATCTTTGGTAGAATATTAATACATACCATCCAGAAATTTTTATTAAAACAGAATATTGGGTTGAGAAAAGCAGTTATCTTAGGTGTAAATCGTCGTGGACTGGATGTGTATGAAAAACTGCAGGACAGCTACCACCATGGGTTATCCATTGCAGGGTTTATAACAGCAAAAGATGATCCACTCAAATCTCAAGAGATTGGCGTACCTGAAAATATTATAGGCAATGAAAAATCCATAAATGAAGTGATTGCAGATATGAAAATAGATGATGTGATCATTGCGTTGGATAAACCATCACCTGAACGCATAATGGATACAATCATGAGTGTAAATGGTAACCCCGTGTCAATGAAGATACTGCCGGATATGTATGAAGTTGTGACCGGGTTGGCTCGAACCAATCAGCTTGTGGGCGTTCCCTTGATTGATGTGAATTTGAATCTGGATACATTTTATTCAAAACATTTAAAACGGATAATTGACATTTTCGTTTCAACTATTTCTTTAATATGTGCCTTTCCATTTTGGTTGCTCATCGCATTGGGAATAAAAATAAATTCAAAAGGGCCTGTTTTCTATGAACAGGAACGAATTGGTATGAACGGGAAAAAGTTTTTTATTAAAAAATTCCGGACAATGGTTTCAAATGCCGAACAAGAAACAGGACCGGTTTGGTCGGGTAAAGATGATACCCGAATTACGACATTCGGAAAATTTTTGAGAAGATTCCACTTGGATGAAACACCGCAATTAATAAATATAATCCTCGGAGACATGGCGACAATTGGCCCAAGACCTGAAAGACCATATTTCATAGAAAGGCTTGAAAAAAAGTATCCATTTTACCATAGGCGGTTAAAAATCAGGCCCGGTGTTTCCGGATGGGCTCAAATCAAACAGCCATATGACGAAAAATATGAAGACGTTCATCAAAAATTAAAATATGATTTTTATTATATAGAAAATTTAAGTTTCAGACTTGATTTAAAAATCCTTTTAGGAACATTTTGGGTTACGTTTTTTGGCCACAGCCGATAACATTGGGCAAAAGAATAATCTTTGACAAATTGACCAATTCAGGTCTAAGTTCGTTTTAGCTATCAATCAGTATTTCCAACGAGGTAAAGCATGACCGGTGTATTGAGAAAAAACATTTGGCTTTTTGTTTCTATAGATATTTTAGTTATTTGTGCAAGTTTATATCTGAGTTATGCCCTTCGGTTTGACTTTGTAATCCCGGCACAATATTTTAATGATATACAATATGTATTAATCATTCTATTATTTTCAAAAATTTCTACCTTCCTATTTTTTAATTTGTATAAAGGAATGTGGAGATTTACCAGTATATCAGATTTAATAAATGTTGTAAAATCCTCCTCCGTCGCATCTCTATTTTCCCTTGCAGTAATTGTATTAGTTCTGCATCAAAATGCAGCACCTAGAAGTGTCCTTCTTATCGATTTTCTCCTCACGACAGTGGGTATTGCAGGAACAAGGGCAAGTGTCCGTATTTATGGGACAAAATTTTCACGGCGGCATAAGGTAAAAAACAATTTTCCCTCAAAAATAAAAACCCGGTTGTTATTATTGGGTGCAGGAAGTAGCGGAGAAAAAATTATTCGGGAGGTAAAGGAAAACCCATCCAGTAATTATAAAATAATTGGTTTATTGGACGATGATCCCAATAAAATAAATTCAACCATTCATGGTATTCCGGTTTTGGGAAAAATTGAAGCATTACATACAATTCTCATACCCTTCGATGAAATACTCATTTGTGCACCAACCGCAACAAGTATTGAAATGCGGTCCATCGTTAATCAATGTAAAGTAACTGGGAAGCCTTACCGTACAATTCCAACAGTGTATGAATTAATTGATAAACAAATTTCAATCAAAACAATTCGTGAAGTTTCCATGACCGATCTTTTAGGCAGGCAGGAAGTGCACCTGGATCGATCCCGTATTTCAAATTATATTTATGGGAAACGAGTTTTAGTCACCGGTGCCGGCGGCTCAATTGGCTCTGAATTAGTCAAGCAATGTTTAGGATATAATCCAGATCTTTTGATTTTATTTGACCAAAGTGAACACAATCTTTTTAAAATAGACAACTTATGTAAGGAAGTCAGTGATAATGTTGGTATTCAGCCGATTCTAGGGGATATCCGTGACAGGCATATGGTCAATTCTGTATTTAATTCTTTTCAACCCCAGGTTGTGCTCCATGCAGCAGCATATAAACATGTGCCCATGCAGGAAAACAATCCGTGGGAGGCAGTGATTACGAATGTTTATGGTACCTCAAATGTAATTGAAGCCTGTGAGAATAGTCATGTTGAACGTTTTGTTTTAGTTTCGACAGATAAAGCAGTAAATCCAACAAATATTATGGGCGCTACGAAACGGGTGGTGGAGATACTCATTCAAAGTAAAAGTAAAAATTCGAATGTGAAATATATGGCCGTCCGATTTGGCAATGTCATTGGAAGTTCCGGAAGCGTCATACCAACATTTCAGGAACAAATCAATAAGGGAGGCCCCATCACGATTACGGATCCCCTAATGAAACGGTATTTTATGTCCATTCCCGAAGCTGCCCAACTGATTCTTCAAGCCGGCTCCATCGGAGAAGGGGGAGAAATATTTGTCTTAGATATGGGGGAACCAGTATTGGTAAAAGATATTGCTTATGAACTCATCAAATTGTCTGGATTAGAACCAGAAGTGGATATTCTAATAAAATACATTGGATTGCGCCCAGGGGAAAAAATGTTTGAGGAATTGGTTATTTCTGGTGAAAATATTGTAGATACATCCCACGAAAAAATAATGGTATTAAAGAATGGAATAGATCACAGTTGGGATCATGTATTATCTAAAATTGAAGAAATAACCCAATCAGCAAAATCATATGATTCAAATATCATAAAAAATAAACTAAAGGAATTTGTTCCAGAATACCAGCCATCAGAAAAGGATGAAATTTTAAGGTTATCTTCGTCTGGCAGAATTGTATTGAACTGAATAAACCCACCGATAGGTTTATCCTTTTTTATCCCTAATTTCCCGCAATGATTAACAAAATCTTGCGGGTTTTTATTTATCAGATGATTCTGATTACAGGAAGTTTTGCCCAGTTTGAATACCAACTTCACACAATCAGTGAGTTTTCTAATAACAGGATAGATAATATCCCATTTTGGGTTAAAATGAATAGATGGGGAACGCCGACTGCATATAAAAAGAACACGTTTAATTCCGTAAACATCTCCCTTCTAAGAGATTTATCCCAAACCACCCAATTCATTGTTGGAATAGAAGGTGCAGGTTTAGGGCAAAGAAACCATTTTGTTAATTCTGAATTATATATTCAAGTCTCACATAAATGGTTAACCCTGTTGGGAGGTCGGAGAAAAAATACACTAGGAGAAAACGATTTACCTCTATCTTTAGGTTCAATGGTTGTAGGGTCCAATGCCCTTCCAATTCCACGAGTTTCATTGTCAATTCCAGAATACCTATTATTTAAGATAGGTAAAATTCCCTTAAAAATAAAGGGAGGGTTTTCCCATGGATGGATGGACAAGGGAATGTATTTAGAAGCGCCAAATCTTCATGAAAAGTGGTTATACCTCTCCTATGAAAAAGATAATTATTCAGGCCATTTGGGGCTGGTTCATGAGGCAATATGGGGGGGCAGCACCCATACATTTGGCCCCCAACCCACATCATTTGAAGATTATTTACGTGTATTTTTTCTTTTAAGCGGATCTGGATCATCAACATCCAAAGAACAAACCAATGCTTTAGGCAACCATCTGGGCATGTGGGATTTGGGGTTCAAGATTAAAAAGGACAATTATAATTACCATCTCTATCTACAACATCCATTTGAAGACCAAAGCGGTGCCAGATGGTTATTGAATTATCCCGATGGCCTGTGGGGGATGTCTATCCATTCCAAAAATAAAAAAGCTGGGGTGACTGATTTTTTGTTAGAACTATTATATACCATGCATCAAAGTGGTTCAGAAGAGGTATCAGATTCTACCTATGGGTGGGATGATTATTACAATAATTATTTGTACAGGGGAGGCTGGGTATATAAAGGAAATGTAATCGGTAATCCAATGTTAACACTGGGACAAAATGAAATTCGGGACTGGACACACATCGTAAACAATAGAATCATCGCTTTCCATTCTGGAATTGAAGGCAATATTTTAACTTATTTTCAATATATGGTTTTATTAACCTACTCAAAGAATTACGGGAATTACCATGACAGGGATCGATCAATGAAAAGAGGTATTGAATACGATTATGAAGGAGGATTAAATCAATTATCCTATCGGGTGGATCTCAAAACAAACAAGTTTTTATCTAAAAATAACATGACAGTGACCCTATCATTCATAGGTGATCGTGGCGATTTATATGAAGATAATAAAATGATAATGATTGGGATAGATTGGTACTATTCTACAATAACCAATAAACAAAGAAAATAATAAACAAGTGGATATAATGAATTTGTATGAATCTTATTCCGATGAGATTTTAGACTCTTTCTTGTTAGTTATGATATTGTAATTACCTTAAATTCCCCGCCATTATGGTGAACAAAAATCCCCAAAAGGACAAC
>JACNKN010000024.1 GCA_014382015.1 Fidelibacterota bacterium
CCTTCAATATTTATGGAATTCTAATTATTTGGCCCATCGAAAGAATACGTAATATTCCTATTATTATGGCAGAAAAATTTGCGGCCTTGGCCGTTCGAAATCGATTGATACCGATTGTTTACATTCTTGTGGTATTTTTCTTAATCCCCTTATCCCTAATTTTCATTGTGAGGCAATAAAATGGCAATTATAAAAGACATCATTACATTATGGAAAGCAGAAGATCTGCTTTCTCAAGCATGGGATCAATCGTTCCGAATGATGGAATTATCCCGTGAAATATTTAATCAAGCGACAAAATATCTCCGCAAAGGTGAAAATATTGACACGCTGAAAGCCTTAAAAAAACGTGATCGTGAAATCAATGCATTTCAAAAAGAGGTTCGTCGAAAGGTCTTAACCCACTATGCTGTGGAACAGGATACATCAGATATGGCTAATGGGTTAATTCTAATCAATATGGTAGTGGATATTGAGCGTATTGGAGACTATTGTAAAAATATTCTTGATTTAGCCATCAATCATCCGAATCAAATCGTGGCTGAAGATATCAGTGAAGATTTGGTTTTAATTGAAAATGAAGTTAAGGATCGCTTTGATAAAACAATCGAAGCCATCCATACACAAGATGCAGATATTGCACAATCATTAATGGAAGGATATCGTGAACAAATGACTGGAAAATCGGATGATATCGTTCATAATATTTTAAGGGGAAATTTAGATTTTGGTTCATCCTCAAAAACAGCTGCGATTGCGTTATATGCCCGTTATTTAAAACGAATTGGCGCTCATTTGAAAAACATTACAACAACCATCGTTAATCCATTTGATTCCATCGGTTATAAAAATTAAAGGTACTGAAATGAAAGTTTAATTTCTTTTCATATAACTTTCAGTAAACACATTGTCCTTTAAACCCGAATCATAATCAACTTTTAGAACTTGTAATTCTGTACGATGGTTAGTTTTTATGTTTTTCATTATCATTTTAGTTGCGGTCCAGTACTCACCATTTTTTATATGATCCAGGATATCCAATATTTTAAATTGAGTTCCTTTTTTATTGAAAAACTCTACTTTTTTTAATAATGATTTCTTCTTATCTACCCATAAAATTCTTGCGCTGTAATGGGCTCCCTTTTCTTTCGGTTTTGCCTGTATCTTATAACAATCCGACCCATGGACAATTCCTTCGCCGATGAGTTCATAATTATCCGCATTTAAATCACGACCAGATAAATCTTCATAACTAAAGTCTGTCCCCATAAAACTCCGTCCTTTTTCTTTAGAACGAATTCGTTTTACTTTTCTCAGCGCAGGTAAATACAACCATTGATCGTCTTGTTTCGATCCCAAATTATCCCAAGTAAGAAAACCGGTACCCTTTACTTCTTTGGGTTCAGAAAACAATAAGAGGGATTTTTTATCATATTGGCCATCCTCGTATCGTTTCTCAATACTGGTCAGTTCTCTTGACCTGCGCCGCTCCTTCCCGCCCTTCATTGAAATTAAAGTCATTTTGAGTTGGGTTTGAATATCCATTGGCTTTTTAACTTGATCCAGTTTTTCCATGATTTCACGACCCGTGGGTTGAGCTATTAGAATACAGCCCAATAGATAAATGATTATATTTACATTTCTGGTCATGCAAGAATTTAAGAGATTAGAAATTATAAAACATTCCCACTCTTAAATGGGAAAAATCCTCCAGCAAAGTAAAGGCATTTTCTTCATCCTTTTTATCGCCTATAAAATGAAGCAGACCCAATTCAAATTTCCAGTTGATCCATGGGGAATAGCCAACGGAAGTACTGATCATATACCCTGTTTCGTCCAAATTAACCATGGCCGATCCTTTGATTTCCAATCGGTCATCCATCAATACACTGGATGAATTAATCAAAATCGCTTTATCCGCAAACATGGCAAATGGCGTACCCATTCCTGCCTTAAATTCTCCATCGGGAAAATCGACTAATTCCCTGGAAAGGGAATGGTACCATTCATAATTTTCTTTCATCACATTGCTGCCAATCAATTGTGCGGAAATCAGGATATCAGCTTCAGTTGTGTATTCTAACTGAAGTACATATTGTCCATAGACCACTTCTTGATGGAATTCGAATAAATTTGTAGGAATTTCAAACAAGTTCAGTTTGAGTAACGGTGTCTTCGTTTTGAAAATGGCGCCTTCCCCCCTGATGGTAAAATCACCTGCGAAAGTTACAAAATCCAATCCCCAGACTGTGGTTGTTCGGTATCCCAATTGTGGAATTATTATTGGTGGACTATCCAGTTGAACAATTTGTGGCGTAATGGTTAAAACACTGGGTGTTCGATCATTACCAGAAAAAATAGATAGCCCAAAATCACTATCACTAATGGTTGTTTGAATCCGAATCCCAAATTCATATTCGTCGTCAACCGGGTAATTAATCTTTGGTTCTACGGGCATAACTAAAGGAAAATCCTTTTCGCCAAAGGGCATTCTATTTGCTTCATATTTTGGAATAAAAACACCTTCAATCTGATAATTCCCAAAATATAATTTAGCAGCCATAGACAAGGTGCCTATTTTTCGTCCAGTTCCCGGTTGAAAGAGGTGGTAATAGTCATAAGGATTTAAATTGTCTGTTGGATTATTCCCATCCGCCGCTCCCCAGGCATGAATCTGTTTTCCAATTCTAACTTCACCCCAATCAGGATAATAGGCTAAGTATACTTCCCGAAGATCATATACCGATTCAGATTTATCATAGCGATGTTCCACAGATGAAACCGTTTTTATATCTACTGCACCCATTGTGTAACCCACATCCAGTGATAAGAGTCGAAAGGGCAGATTAATCTGAGATTGATCTGAGGTACGCGTCATCACTAAAGGATTAATCTCGCCTGTATAGCTGAATTGAGCGTTTAAAGTAGGCAGGAGTAACATCTTAAGTAGCAGGGGCAGTGGTAGATTGATTTTTTTCATAGTTGATTTATGTAGAGACGTGGCATGCCACGTCTTTACATCCTTGGTAATCGTTTTAAATTCTTTTCTTGAAATAAATTCTCTTTAATTCCCGTATCTACTTTTACATCTTCAAAAGAAACTTCGGTTGTGTGCTTTTTCTGAACATCTTCCACGAAAATCCGATCCATTAAGTAATATCCTTTCATTAGTTTGTGAGAAAGTTCTTTTGTCTTTTTAAGTTCGCCTCGTTTATCAAATGAGTTCTCCTTTATGGCCATTAGAGATGATTTTTCTATCCATGAAATATGTTTGGAATAAGATGATTTTGCCTCTTTTTTTGGCCGGACTTCCAAAACATAACAATCCTTTCCATTAATGATTTCGTCATCTAACCTATTATAATCATTATCTTTCAAATCTCTGCTGCTCATATCCTCATAGCTGAGATCAGATCCCATAAATGAATCTCCTTTTTTCTTCGAGGAAATTCGACGAATTTTCTTAAATGCCGGCAGCCACATACGCATTTCATCATCTTTGTCGTCATGCTCAATTTTAAGAAATGCGACTCCTTTATCATCTTTCGGTTCCAAAAACCAAATTATTTGTTTTTTATTTCCATCCATTGTTTTGGATATCATTGTATTGGTTCTGGTTTTACCTTTCGAGTTTGTAAGAACCATTCTTGTTTTATTTGACATATCCTTTGGTGACATTTTTACATCAACCATTTTGGCAATTTCAAATCCCGTTTGCCCTATCAATAATGATGCAAATACAGAAATGATAATAAATATTTTCATACGATTAGTCCTTTTGAGTTTGATTGCTTGAATGAGCGATTAACCACCATTAGCATAATAAGGCGATGGCACGGTAGGGTAAGCACGATAAACATGATGATAAACTGCATCTGTCTTTTTATTCACTTCATTTTGATTATAATATTCCACGGGCAAACCGGTTTTATCATTCCATAGAAAATTTCTTATGAGAACTTTGATCTCATCTCTTGTTGGTTCTTTATCTTGCCACTTATAAAGATTCTCCAGTTTTTCTTTTAGCGTCTTCAGCAGTTCTTTGGCAACTTTTTTTATCTTTTTTATTTCTTGCTGTTTCAATTCCGGTTTTGTCAACAGATCGAAAATCGCCAGGTTTTCTTCATCCATTCCCTCTCGCATTGCCCGGCTTTCTTCCTCATCCAAATCGTTCATAAAATTCATTAACGCTTCAAATGTAGCTTCTATATTTTGGCGGTCTTTTTCTCTATTGTATTCATCAATAATTTTCTCGTAATGCTCTTGAAAATCTGTTCGTAAAGGATTTTGTTGTATCAGCCTTTCCAACTTTTTCTCAATGACACTTTTAAGGCTTTGCACGGTGGTATTTTTTGTTTTAGCCCGTTCAAATTCTGCTTTTAATCTGTCAAAGTCAATTTTACTGATATCATATTCAATATTTTTTTCTTTGGATTTGTCCGGCTTTACGGAAATTGAATCATCAATCACTTCGTGCAGTTGTTTAATAATGTCACTGATATCTGCCTTGTCTATATCTTTTTGCAAACTTTTGTAGATGATCTTTATGGCACTATATTGGTTGCGGAATGCATTCACACCGGGAATGGTAAGGCATGCTTTAAATTTTATAAATACTTCCCGGCACATGACCTCAAATTTCTTTCTGCTTTCATCATTTTCATTCACCGCTTCTTTGGCCTCCATAATGGCCCTATTTCTTTCAAAACCGCTTGACCTTATAATGGCATCAAGGGACGTTTTCCGCTCATTGAGAAAATCATTTACCAAACCAATCGCTTGTTTTAATTCATCAAGTAATTCTTCTTTGGTTCTGGTTGGGTTTAATCCCTCGGGACCTGCGCCGTCGGTTCTCCCGGTGTCGTTTGTGCCTACAAAGGTAGCCAGTGCATTCCGTAAATTTTTTAGAATACCGCAATAATCAATAATAAGTCCATTATTTTTATCGCCATTGACCCTGTTTGCACGGGCAATTGCCTGCATAAGTGTGTGGGCTTTGAGCGGTTTGTCTAAATATAAATTTGCAAGGCTGGGTACATCAAACCCGGTAAGCCACATGGCACAAACGATGGCAACTCTAAAGGGATGTTCTTCTTTTTTAAATGCTGAATCCACATCTATTCGCGTTCCGTCCGACAGCTCGAAACCTCTTTTAATAAGTTTTCTATGGGGCCGAATGTCAAAATCCCATTGACGGAATTTATCAACCTCCCCTTGTTCCTCACTGACAATTACCGCCATCTCCGTTTCTTTCATCCACTGAAGCTGATTTGAAAGGTGTCCCTTTTCTTCACCGGCTGCCAATTTCCACGCTTCTTCTATTTCTTCTGATTTTTGAACCCAGTATTGACCGATCAATTCATGCATCTTTAAGCAGGTGAGTTTATCAATACATACCAGCATTGCTTTTCCGGTTTCCCATGAAGTCGTGTAATGATTAACAAAATCTTTCGCAATTTGATTCAACCGCTTTTTTGCAGTTATGATGTGATAGTCCCGCTTTAATTCTCTTTCCAACCGCTGGCTTACATCAATATCGTCAATTTCAATTTCTTCCAATTTTGCAGCAATGCGGTTATTGATATTATTCGTGGCGAGACCCAAGGTTTCTCCTCTGGAATCGTAATAGAGCGGTACGGTGGCATTGTCTTCCACGGCTCGCTGGAAATCGTAGGTAGAAACATAATCTCCGAAAATCTGCTTGGTGAGTTCATCGTTATTAAATAATGGCGTTCCGGTAAAACCGATAAAATTGGCATTTGGTAAAGCATTGCGCATATTTAACGCCAATTCACCATCTTGGGTACGATGCGCTTCGTCGGTAATGACAATAATATCCTGTCGTTTGGTATAGCCTTCTTCCGGGTTCACGTCCTGATTAAATTTATGAATCGTGGTAAAAATATAGGCTTTGTGCTGGCTCATGAGTTCAGCAAGATGGTTTCCGCTGGCGGGCCGGCAAGGTACTTTATCATTATCCGCCGCACCACAGCCCGCATAGGTTTTATATATTTGCCTGTCCAAATCATTCCGGTCTGTACAGATTAAAAAAGTATAATTTCCGCCGATTTTACGATGAACCTTGTTTGTAAATAATACCATTGAATAACTTTTTCCGGCACCTTGTGTATGCCAGTAAACACCGAGTTTTCCCTTCACTCTTTCAGGGTTTTTCAGCGCATCAATGACCTGATTAACGCCAAGATACTGATGGTTCTTTGCCAACACTTTTATTTGGGTTCCGGATGAATCATCGTACAGAATAAAATTTTCAAAAATATCCATGAAATTGTGCTTATGACACACACCTTTCAAAAGTGTTTCCATATCCACCACACCCGGTTCGGATTCTGACAATCGTTTCCATTCATGAAAATGATCAAATCCCGCTGTAATTGAACCGACTTTGGCTCTATCACCATTGGCCAGCATGACAACGGCATTATGATGAAATAAGTGGGGGATGGTATCTTTGTAATCGGCAAAGTTTTTTTCGTAGGCGTTTTTGAGTTTTTTATGAATACTTTTACATTCCACAAATAAAAGGGGAATACCGTTGACAAAACCTACAATATCAATCCGCCGGCGGTAAAGATCGCCCTGCACCCACAATTCCCGTACCGTTAAGAAATGATTATTTTCAGCATCGTCAAAATCAAAAATTTTCAGCCGTTCTTTTTCTATCTCTCCCTCTTCATTTTTGTAAGATACAAGAACGCCATCTTTAAAAAGCGTGTATTTATCAAAATTGTTTGACAGCATGGTTTGGCTTCGGGAATAATCCACAACTTGCCGTACTGCTTCATCATAGACTGCTTCAGGGAATCCTTTATTTAATTTTTTCAGCGCTTGCTTTAGGTAACGGGTCAGGACCACTTCCCGATCAGAATCCCGGCCGAGCAAGCTGTCGGGACCAAAGTCCTCCTGATTATAGGCATAGACGGATTCCCAGCCCAGTGCATCTTGCATATATTCAACAGTGGGCTGCTGGACCAATGTATCTTCGTTTAAAATGGGTGTCATGGTTTTCTTTTTTTAGAAGCCGGCAATTTTGTTATATCTTTGTCAAAGTCGGATTCAAGCATACGGTCTTGGACGACACGGTACTTTTCAAGTTCGTTTTCAGCCAGTGCGGCTGCTGTTTCATGACTGATTTTACCCCTATCCTCAAGGATTTCTCTTTCATTGAATTTTAAGAAGGCGTTCAGTTTTTCCACCCAGTCTTTCATATTCATCACCACACCTTTCTGTGCCTGTAATTCGGCATAGTCAAGATACATAGTTACAATTCGGTTGAGTCCGTCAAGTTCTTTTTCATCCAGATAATTTTTAGCAATGACAACATCCGTTTTTCGGATGGCACCTTTTGGGGCATTTTTCCATGTTGAAAGCCCCATATTGGCCTTTTTGCTTCCGGTTCTTTGGTGGATAATTTCTGCCGCTGTTTGACCGGTGATAGCCCAGTGAAGTTTATTTTGAACCGTAGCAAAAAATTGTTTTGTGATTTCTTCATTGGGATCATAGTCGGCACTGCACTGGGCATAAATATCCGTAATTTTTTGGTAGAATCTCCGTTCACTGGAACGGATATCCCTGATTCTCGCCAGTTGTTCTTCAAAATAATCTTTACCGAAAATCTGATTGGGATTTTTGAGCCGTTCATCATCCATGGCAAACCCTTTGATAATGTATTCTTTCAGGACTGCTGTTGCCCAAATCCTAAAATGGGTTGCCTGTTTTGAATTCACCCGGTAACCGACTGAAATGATGGCATCAAGGTTGTAGAATTTCGTGTCATATTTTTTACCGTCTGCGGCAGTATGTTCCAAAATGGAACACACTGAATTTTCCTGTAATTCTCCACACACAAAAATATTTTTCAAATGTTTTGTAATTGCCGGGCGCTGCACGCCAAACAACGCTGCAATTTTTTCTTGTGTCAGCCAAATATTTTCATCCCGTAAAAATATTTCCACTTTCACCTTTTCATTGGGTGTGGTATAAAGTAAAAATTCTGTAAACTCGTTTTGGACGATTATTTGCTTATTTCTTTTCATCATTTTATACTTGAGTCCACTCCGGAAAGGGGTTCCTGCCCGTCCGGCAGGCGGGAAAACCCCCGTTTCGTTGGTTTATCCACAACCCCCGCCCTAAAGGGCGAGGTAAGTATATTACTGTATCTGTCATATTATAGGCACTTACCCCATCCTTTAGGGTGGGGTGTAAAGTTCGATAAACAAAGTGCTTCCCGCCTGCTCCCGAAGAATGAGGGCGGGCAGGTAGCCCAATATGACCTTTTCGGAATAGACTCATACTTCAATCTCACCGCTCATGAGCCGTGGCAATAACAAATCCCGGGCTTGGGTGAGTTTTTGGGTTTGATTTAGTAGATGGATTATTTCAATGTTGATCAAGCTTGCAAACTCATCAAATGACTCAATCAATTTATGGGGGGGGAGGATAATACTTTGCTCTCCGAGTTTAATAGGACTTAAATTTTGTTGAGCGGAACCATAAGATAAATTTTCAACTCTCTTTTGCATTATTGAATTATCAAACATCCAGTAAATAAAGCTCTTGGGGGTGTTATTTTTCGGTTCGATTTTTGCCACTCGCTGATTGAGCAAATAATTTTCACCATAAACTAAACAAACTCTACCAACATTACCCGTTAATGATATTAAGATATTTCCATTATTTAAGATACAATGTTTTTTCATTTTATCTGGAGCTTCGTCCAGGTAACCAGTGCATTTAGAAATAAAATTTCCTTGTTGAACATTTTTTATTGTTACAATTCCATATTTTCCCTCTTGTTGATAAGATGTGCTTTTAAAGGCATAACCACCCAAAAATGTAACAAACTCATTTATCTTTTCTCTTTTCCACCCCTCCGGCACACCATCCACTATCTTCACATTCTCGTGATTGGGAAAGCGGAAATAGACAAACCACTCCCGGTATAAGAGCCGCGCCGCTTCTTCCAAAAGCTGTATCCGCCGCCGGTTGGTTTCGATGAGATCGTCGTAAGCGGATAAGATGGATGCAATTTTTCCTTGGGTTTGAATAGAAAATTCTGGTATTAGTATTCTTTCAACATCTGAAGGGCTGATGTTTGCTTGATTAGCTGATCCCTTTGCATTATATGCTAAATTGTATAGAACTCTGTCTTGGACTAAATAATAATACAAAAAAACCAAATTCAGTTTATTAGTATTATGAATAATAAACTTACCTACTCTTTGATTTAACAGCGCAGTTTCTTTATAATAATATCGGGCGACTCTTCCAACAACTGAATTAGGCTGTGATAAGTGTGAACCAGTTAATGCAATTAAAATGTCACCATTATTAATTATGTATTTCTCATTTAAGGTTAGATATTTTTTATCTACAAATTGGCAATTTTCAAGAGATATTGATTTTTTTTTGACATTAGTAATTTTAATAACTGGAATACCACTGTCCATAAATTCTAATGATTTAAAGGCAAAGCCAGAAAAAACTTTTGCATTTGTTGATATTGGATTTTTATTAATTTTTCTCATATCCCCAGCTTCCCAAAATTCTCACCAATCTGTTTCGCCAAGTCAGAAGCCTTCACATTCAAGCTATCCAGTTCAGTATGAATTGTGTGCATGGTTTCGTCAAAATCAAAATCAGGGTCTTCCTCTTCCGGGGCAACGCCCACATAGCGTCCCGGTGTCAGGCTCCAGTCGTTTTCTTCTAATTCTGCTTTGTCCACCAATTTCACCAAACCTTCCACATCCCGCAGTTTTTCATCCGGGAAACGTTCCAAGAGCCATTGAGCCTGGTGGTGGACATACCGGATCTGTTTCAGTTGCGCCACAGCCTCGTCTCTGGCAATTTCCGTTTTCTTTTTGAGAAGAACAATTTCCCGATTATTCCATGTATCACTTTTCTTCCCATTGCAGCTATTGAGACAAATATCCATCAAACGAATGATAAGGCGATACATCAATTCAGACGCTTTGATTAATGAATTGTTTTCTGCAATAAATGATTCTATTTCCTCCAGCCCATCCGTCAGGTTCATATCGTCTTTATTCTGCTTTTTCCACCAAGCGCATTTTTCTTTTGTCAGTTTGGCAAACGACCGCATACCTTGGTTCAACGATTTGGAACAGGTTTTCAATTCACGAAGTGTTTTTGCCTGTTTACCCTTTTTGGGCAATGTGGCAATAAATGGCTGCAGTTCGTTGTCTATGGTTTCAAAAGCCGTTTTATAGTTCAGCAGTAATACCTCGCTTTGCCGGGCTTCAGCAAACATTTGCGAAAAATAATTTACCACCAAATCATGAAAGCGTTTTGTCTCACCGCGGTACAGCCAGGTAATGGACAGAATATTCTGCAACTGCTCCGGGCTGAAATCGTAAATCTTCCGCGTTACCTTGCGGAAAATATCCCGGGCGTCAATCATCAATACTTTGTCTTTATGCTCTTGGGGTTTTGCTTTATTTAAAAACC
>JACNKN010000028.1 GCA_014382015.1 Fidelibacterota bacterium
ATTTAATTTAATTAAAAATTTTTGATCAAAATTTCCTTGTTGAATTTTCTTTTGAAATGTTTTTAATCCGAAGTGAGTGGAATCAAAAAACGTGATATATGTATTATCTGATGGCCAGATAAAGTCAACAATTCCAATTGATTTAAACTGCAGATTGACTGAATCTGGTTTTAATGTCAATTGAGCATCTGCCACGGGGAATCCATATACTTTGACAGAATAATTCTGACCAAATATTATTACGTTCAATAGAGATAAATAGAAAACCCGGCGCATGACAGGTCAGTATCAGGTAAATCCGAGGAAAGAGCCTGCGATCCAAAAATAAAGCGCTACGCCCAGTATATCAATGGCTGTTGTTACAAAAGGGCCCGTAGCAACGGCTGGATCTATATCAAATCGGTTGAGAATTAAGGGGACAAGAGATCCAATGGTTGAGGCAATAATCATAGATGCGCAAATACTCAAGCCTACAACAAGACCCAGGATTGGTGATACATCCAAAAATCGAAAAATAGCAAAAATTCCTAAAAGAATTCCGTACAAAATCCCCAGGATAAGCCCTACGCGCATTTCTTTTAATAAAATTTTTACAGAATTTTCAAGCCCTACGCGACCCGTGGCCAACCCACGCACAATAATGGTTGAAGATTGTGTCCCAATATTACCGCCCATTCCGATAATCACCGGAATGAATGCGGCGAGTACAATCGTATTTTGCAGTATATCATCGAAAACGCCAATAATAAATGCAGCCAGGATACCGCCCACCCAACTGGCAAATAGCCACGGGAGACGCATGCGGGCATTATCCCAGGAGGATTTTAAAAGAATTTCACGGTCTTTACCGGCACCCACCATTTGTAAAAAGTCTTCTGTCGCTTCTTCTCGAATAATGTCCACAACATCATCAACCATTACGATTCCCAACAGCTGGTCTTCAGAATCGACCACTGGGACTGCAAGGAAATTGTATTGAGATACAATTCGCGCCACCTCCTCTTGATCTGTTTCCGGGCGAACAGCATGCACTTTTCGTGACATGATCTCTACCAATGTGGTTTCACTGGGTGTTGTGACTAAATCTCGCAGGGAAACCACACCGGTCAACCGACCATCATCATCCACCGCATACAAATAAAAGACCATTTCCGCTTCATCTTGATCCTGAAGCGCTGCAATTGCATCAATCGCTTTGGTTTCTTCGTGGAGCCTAAAAACATCGGTATACATGAGAATTCCGGCACTATCCTCCGGATAAGCCATGATTTCTTCCAGTTTTTCCTGTTCTTCAGCCTGGAGAAGGTCAATAATTGCAGCGGCATACTCTTCATTCACCAACCCCATGAGGTGGGCTGTTTCATTTGAACTGGCTTCCTCTAAAATAGCCGCCATACGTTGAGGTGTTTCCTGTTCCAAAAGGCGAACCGTAATCGACTCATCCAATTCATTTAAGAATTCCACCGTTCCTTCTGAGGGTGGCATCATGGAAAAAATTATATCCTGCTCTTCGTCATTAAAATACCGATAGATCAGGGCCATATCAGCTGGATGTGTTTTACCGATTAGCTTAATGATATTGGTTTTAGCATGGCGCCGAAGCAATCGTCTAAACGTATCCCTGAGGAGGGTAATTTCTGTATCAAACATTTCTTTTTTCATTTTAAGTCTCCCGCCGATTTTTCAGTTGTTTGAATCCTATCCAAAAAGAGGTGATCGCCAAAAATAATATCATGGGGTTTATGTGCCCATGCCATAAAATTAGAGATTCAAAAGAGCTCCCCATGGATGCAAACAATAGAGAGGTTGCATTAATGATTACATGGAATATAATGCTGGGTAAGATTGAGTTTGTATGCCACGCCAGGTATCCGAGAATAACACCAAGCAAATAAATTTGGATCATCCAATAAGGATTGAAATGAATTACGGCGAAGAAAAGACTGGAGAATAAAATGGCACGTGTAATGTCTCCCCAGGCATCCTCCAGGTACTTTTGCAGGAATCCTCGAAATAAAACTTCTTCTCCAATGGGAGCCAAAAGGACAATTGTGAATAGAAGCAATACGAGGGATAAAGGATTTTCCGGGGTCAGAAGCGCTTCAACCTGAAGAAATGAATCAGGCATAGGCATGATCATGTCCACCAGTATATTAATCTCATCAGAAATAATCATGGCACCTATAGAAAGCAATACTGTTGAATATATTATACTTTTTGAAACAGGGTTTAGACGTAAGGAATCCTGAAGAGAATAGTTTTTTTTTAATAAAAAAATAATGACGGGAACGACCAAAACACTCTGGCCGATAAACATAGCAAAATAAGTGGAAAGGCCCGGCTTAGCGCCAGTAAGGATAGACGGATCCAAGGCACTGAATATGGAGCCGATAATCAGGGCTGAGAGGACCGATAATAAAACGATCCCAAATGCAAACCGTACTGTGTGGGTCTGAGTCATAAGGGTCTGAATCCAACGCGTTCATTATCCGAGAAGTTACGGCTTTCTGCATTTACGGAGAAACAAGAGCTTCGGCTGTTAAATGGTGCAGTAAAATGCCCATGGCTACACCAACATTAAGAGAATCCCCTGATCCGATTTTTGGGATAGCAACCAATTGATTCATTGAAGGTTTAAGGTTTTCATTGATACCGTGGGCCTCACTACCCATAACAAGGACCCATTTATTGGATATTATTTTAACAGATTGAATAGAATCCCCCTGGTGATCGGCACCAAGGATCGTATAATCTTTAAAATCATTTATATGCATAGTCCCAATCCAAGAAAGATGAAAATGAGCACCCATGGCTCCACGGACAACTTTCGGATTAAACGGGTCAATACATCCCTCAGACAAAGCAATATTTTGAATCCCAAACCATAGGGCTGTGCGGAGAATGGTGCCCATATTCCCCGGATCTGAAACATGATCCAAAAAAATAAAATTCCGATTCATCTTCGGAGTTTTGAATGTTGGTATCTTGCATACGGCAAGGAGGCCGGGAGGTGTTGATGCGGGAGAAATATGTTTCATTTCAGTTGTTGAAATAGCTTCATTTTGATCAGTGCTAATTGTTTTTATAAAGTGGGCATTCTTTTGCGAAAATTCCTTCGTCCATAAAATGGATTTAATAGGTGCCTTTGCATTCAGGGCTTCACTGACGGATCGTAATCCTTCAACAATAAAAAGCTCATGTACTTCTCTGATTTTTTTTTGAGAAAGAGAACGAATACGCTTCATTTGGTTTTGACTGACCATTATATTGATTGCTATATTTTCTTTCGGGGCTACTTTGCCTGGTACTCAATTTTTCCGTTTACAATGGTATATCGTATTTTAGTACTTAAGATATTTTCTTCCGGGATCGTCATGATGTCTTGAGATAAAACTGTAAAATCAGCATATTTTCCCACTTCGATGGATCCTTTAATGTCTTCTTCAAAGGCGCCATAAGCAGCATTAATTGTATAACTTTTTAATGCTTCAAATCGTGTCATTTTCTGATCTGGTTCAAACCCCCCATCGGGAATTCCCGCTAAAGTTTTTCGGGAAACACTTGCGTAAAAACTGGCAATTGGGTTCACCGGCTCAACGGGGACATCTGTCCCATTAATAACAATAGCACCAGAGTCCATCAATTTTCGCCAAACATAAGCACCTTCCTTAATTCTTTTGGGTCCCAAACGATAAATAGCCCATGGCCGGTCTGAACTTAAATGAATGGCCTGAATTGATGCAATGACACCCATTTCTGCAAATCTGGGGATGTCTTTGGGATCAATATGTTGCGCATGTTCGATTCGCCAGCGATGGTCAATGCCGGGATTTTCATTAAACACAGTTTCATATTGGTCTAGAACTTCTTGATTTGCCCGATCTCCAATTGCGTGGGTATTTACTTGGAATCCATTGGCAAAACCATTGGAGGAAACATCATAAACATAATCCATTGGTTGGGTAGCCATTCCCACATGTCCTGGGCGATCTGTGTATTCATCCAGAAGCCACGCCCCTCGGGAACCCAAGGCACCATCGGCATTCAGCTTTATCGATCGAATTGTCAGATAGTCATTTCCAGTCCCAATTTCAGGTCCTTTTTTATACCATTCCTCAAGTAAATCCGGGTCTTGGCTGGAAAGCATAACATACAGCCGGACTTTTAATTTCCCGCTGTTTAATCCATTTCTGAAAAGCGCAATTGTGCTTCGGCCGGACCCTGCATCCTGAAAGGAAGTAATCCCACTTTCCAGACTGGCCTGAACAGCCAGTTCGAATGCCTTTTCAGCATGACCACTCCCTGTGGCTGGAACATTACGACTTATTAGGCCTTGGGCGCGTTCATTAAATATACCGGTTGGTGTCCCTTTCAAATTTTTTATTATTTCTCCCCCTTCGCCAAATTGTGATTCAGCGCTAATACCAGATATTTCCATCGCTTTGGCATTCGCAAATCCTGCATGACCACTGGCATGGGTTAACCATACAGGATTATTGGGTGAAACGGCACTCAGTTTTTCATGGGTTTGAAATCCTTTTACAGCAGGGCTGGGTGTGGATGTCCATTTACTTTGGTGCCACCCGCGACCTAAAATCCATTCTCCCGGCTCACTCCTTCCCACAGCAGAATCGACCATAGAAACCAATTCATCATAATTAGAAATTGTTGTGAGATCCAACCGCATTTTTGCAAATCCCAAGCCCATAAAGTGGCCATGCCCTTCAATGAGTCCCGGGATCATGGTGCCCCCATTTAAATTGATAATCTTAGTTTGATCGCCAATCCATTGGGATACGTCTTCCTGTGATCCCAGAGCAATTATTTTTCCACCCTTTACAGCTACCGCTTCTACAAGGGGATTAAACTCATTAACCGTATATATCTTCCCATTTTGAATAACCATATCAGCTGTATTTTTTTCACAACCACTCCATAAAAGTAAAATGAGGAAAAATAAAGTGAATAGTTTGATTTTCAAGGAGACCTCCATTATTGATTTCATTGGGGTAAAGATAATACCCAGAAACTATTTTCCTTAACAAATTTCGTTGGAAGGCCATGATGAACCCGGTAATTTGTCGTTTAAATTTTTGAAAGAAAAAACATGTCAAAAGGCGTTACACTCCAAAGTAAAAATTATTCAGCTTGGTACACAGATGTAATTACCAAAGCTGAGTTGGCTGACTATGGCCCAGTCAAAGGGACCATGGTCATCAGGCCCTATGGATTTTCCCTTTGGGAAAATATTAAAAATGTGTTTGACTATATGATTAAGGAAACAGGCCATGTGAATGCTTATTTCCCTTTATTTATACCAAAGTCATTTTTAGCCAAGGAGGCCGAACATATAGAAGGGTTTGCTAAGGAATGTGCAGTGGTGACCCATACGCGACTGAAATCTGATGGTGAACATGGTGTTGTTGTGGATCCGGATTCCAAGTTGGAAGAAGAAGTGATTGTACGCCCCACTTCAGAAACGGTAATATGGGCTATGTATAAAAAGTGGATTCAATCCTATCGAGACCTGCCATTGCTCATCAATCAGTGGGTAAATGTTGTTCGCTGGGAAATGAGAACCCGATTATTTCTGCGCACATCAGAATTCCTTTGGCAAGAAGGCCATACAGCCCATGCCTCTGCCCAAGAAGCCTTAGAAGAAACATTACTGATTTTAGGGTTATATCGAAAATTGGCTGAAGATTATCTCGCCATGCCGGTTCACACCGGGCTAAAATCAGAATCTGAAAAATTTGCCGGTGCTGAACAAACCTATTGTATTGAAGCATTAATGGGAGATAAAAAAGCACTTCAGGCTGGGACATCCCATAATCTAGGGCAGAATTTTGCCAAAGCTTTTGATGTAAAGTTTCAAACAAAAGACAATAAAGAAGAACTGGTTTATGCAACAAGCTGGGGTGTAAGTACGCGGCTAGTGGGGGCTGTCATCATGACCCATGGAGATGATAAAGGACTTAGACTTCCTCCAAAAATTGCACCGTACCAGGTTGTGGTGGTACCTATATTTAGAGATGAAGAAAGCATGGGGTTGGTGAAAAATTATCTGTCACCCATTTTGTCCAAACTAAAGGATGGGGGAATCCGCATTCATGAAGATTGGCGGAAGGAGAGTCCAGGTTTCAAATTTAATGAATGGGAAATGAAGGGTGTACCTCTTCGCCTTGAAGTGGGGCCAAAAGATGTTGAAAATGGGAAAGCGGTACTGGTTCGGCGAGATAGCGGCGAAAAATTATTTGTCCAAAAAGATAAGGTCGGGGAAATTGTTCCCAAACTTTTAGAGGATATCCAGAAGACATTATTTAACGAGGCAAAAGATTTTCGGGAAGAAAATACCCATCGTGTTTCATCCTATGATGAATTCAAGGATACGATTAAAAATAAAGGTGGCTTTGTTCGATGTGGGTGGGACGGCGCAGGAGAAAGTGAAATGGCCATAAAGGCAGAAACAAAAGCGACCATTCGCGTAATCCCACTTGATGAAAATCCCAAGAATTTAAAGTGTATTTATTCAGGAAAGCCAGCCCGTCACGAAGTCCTTTTTGCCAAGGCGTATTAAGGTTTGGGAAAGAAAATCAATCCTTCGAGGATTGGTTTTCTTATAAGCCTATGATAACTCACTCAGTCGCGATTGTTCTAAAGCGGTTCCCCTATAGTGAAACCAGTATAATTGCGCGGTGCTTCGTGAAGGAAAAGGGGAAAGTCAGTTTTATTGTCCATGGTGCTCATAGAAAAAAGTCACCCATGGGCGCCTACTTTCAGCCGATTAATTGTTTAGATCTTGTTTATTATTTTAAAGAATCCCGGGATCTCCAAACCATATCAAAAGCGGCTTTTTCCAATAATTGGTCTGTGATTCCCACAGATTTAAAAAAAATCTCTTATGCAATGGCATTAATCGAACTTACAGATAAATGTCTTACGGACCTAGATGCTCACCCGGAATTGTATGATGAATTAGTCAGCACATTAAAACGAATTGAAACGGAAGAAAAACAACTAAACCTGGCTTATTGGTTTTACCAATATCAGCTGTTGAAGCACCTGGGTTTTAAACCGGATTTTGCCCAGGCAGAGGTGGATTTCGTACCGCTTCCTAATCCATATGCAGGTCCCAATTCAAAAGCGGTATTTGATTATTTTCAACAAAACCAAACAGGGATGGGCACAGGTATAAAAATCACAGGAAAGGATAGAAAAGTAATCAGTGATTATTTAAATACGTGTTTGGGTATTCATTTTGATGGTATTCGTAATTTAAAATCACTTCAAATATTACGTGAAATGGTTGCATAATGATTTATAAAGGGAAATTACGGTGGATGAATGGTACTTCCTTTATTGAAACGGGAAAGGGGGAGCGATTGCTGGAAGAATGCCGGATTTGGGACGGATATATTCATCATTGGGAAAATCAACGTGTCTGTGCCCGAAAACTGCCCCAGCAAGATTACGAAACCAGAGAGTCAATTATTATCATGTGGCCGGATGAACCGCCATCGGAAATACCTTTTGTGGAGATATATTATAATGAACGGTTGGTGAAGTATCCTGCCTCTACTTTTGGGCATAATGCGATTAATGTGAATGGTGAATTTTTTAATTTTTCTCACTTGATTAATGAAAATGAAGTCATGGATGAAGCGGAATATATGTATCGGCCGGCTTTGGGTGAATTTGCCCCATCGCCTACCACAGGGAAGTTTGAAATTTTGGAAAATGGAACTGCATATTATGACAAGTTTGGACGGAATTTTATGCGCGGTATCCACGTGATCCGACTTGAAGGAATAGATGCAGACCGCCTATCGGGAATTTACCACGATGAACTCAATATTATCCACGCTACGCCATCAAATCCGGATCATCCGGAAAAATATCGGGACTTTAGTTTTTATAAGCGGAGTTGCACCACCCTGATCAGGGATGGGCTTCAAAAATATGGTTTTCAAAAAATTAATGGATTTCTTCCCAGGGATTTTTTCATCAGCGCGGCCATGTCATTAATGAAAGCACAGAAGAAAATGGGGTTTACGGTACAATTATATAATCGGCCTCAACTGAAAGTGCCGGAAGCTCCTTATAGTAGAAATTCCTTACCCATGAACCCCATGAATTGGACTCGATTGAAAAAACTGAAGGGGATGATATAAATTTTAATTAATAAAATTGGAACGGAATTCCCCCTAAATATGTATAAATTCGTAAAATAACGCAATAGATATGCAATACCAATTCCAATCAGAACAGGGAAATATTCCTTTTCGTCCGCAATTATTCACGGAAGCGATTAAAGTACTGATTTCTGTAAATGCAATCGTTTTCCTTTTTCGAGTAATTGCCAAAAACCAAATAGATCTGGCCCAGATATTTGGACTGTCATCCGAAACTGTTTGGCCCATGGTCTGGCAGCCCGTGACCTACATGTTTATCCATGGCGATTTTTTTCATATTTTTATGAATATGTTTGTTTTATGGATGTTTGGTTCAGAATTGGAATCTATCTGGGGGCGTGGGGGATTTATAAAATATTATTTTACCACGGGAGTCGGATCCGGGTTAGTGTGGTTGTTCTTTAATATTGGCAATCCATACACCGTTTTGATTGGCGCAAGCGGGGCGATCTACGGATTGCTCTTAGCTTATGGACTCATGTTTCCTAATCGAAAAATTTTAATTTATTTTCTATTCCCGGTCAAGGTGAAATATTTTGTTATATTTTTAGGTACCATGGCTTTTCTTTCTTCCATGGGAACATCTGGCTCTAACATTAGTCACTTGACCCATCTTTCTGGAATGGTGATCGGGTATATTTATCTAAAATCGCCATGGACATGGCCTAAGCTCCGGTTATTGATTAACTCAAAAGTGGCAGAAGTACGACATAATAAAGTGGAACGAAAAAAAACAAGAAAAATGAACATGCAGCAGACCGTAGATCGTTTATTGGATAAAATCAATCAAGTTGGCTATGAAGGTCTCACTGAAGACGAAAAAGATGAATTATATACCCACAGCCGGCACTTGGGGAGAGATCAGGAAAAAGATTGAGCATTTTTTAGAGATTGTATTTCTACCGTAAGTACACAACGGATCTAACCACCGACCCGAATACACCATACCCGCCTTCAACCGTTTTTACCATTTCATTATAAGATTGGGGTTTGATTGTAATCGTCGCCTGTAAATAATCCGACATATTTTTATCATAGCTAAAAACTTCTATTCGGTTTAATGGTCCCAGTTTTTCGTCACGATTCGGGACTGTCAATTCTACGTGCTTGTTTGCATCATTGGTAAATCGTTTCGCATGTATAACACCGGTGCCATATATGGGATAAATTTCAAATAAGTGGATGGTAGAATCAGGAATAACCACAACGCTCAATTCTTCTGAATTTCGTATGACTGTATTTACAATGGGTGTTTTGGGAATAATAGTGCTGCCGCGCAAAACAGGGAATTCAGTATTGTCAATTACAATGGAATACGGCTGCCCGGATTTTGGAATATAGTTCACGTTATCGTATGTACCATCATACTTAAACAGAAACTGGATTGTATCTTTCCCATCATGAATAATTTGAACATGGGCACTATCTATTGTGGGGACAAAAACAGCATTTTCTTGGACAATCTCATTCAACAAATATGCACGTTCAACACGAATAAAAGAGGTACCATAGTTTTTCCCATCCACTCTTAGGATTCCAAAAATATTTAATCCCGGTTCAAATTTTGTCTTCTCGATATCTGTGGGCATGGGACCGGGGCTGTTTGGAAGATCACAGGAAACAAGGGTTAAAATGGAGAAAATGATGATTATCTTTTTCATTTTAAAACTCCAATGTGTATCCTGCTGAAGCAGTCGGTATAGGAATAAAAGCAAGTGGATCGTATGCGTAGTACCCATTTTTTGGCGTATAGATATACATGAAAGGATTTCGTCTGAGGAATAAAATATTATTGATCTTCATTGTAAAATAGACTTTATCTGTACCTAAAAATTGGGCGAGACGGTACCCAAATCCACTCCGTAGTTTTTTTCGCCAACCCATATCCACTTTCATGCGGGCTGGATAGCGGACATTATTTTTGACCGGCGTAATGTATTCGCCATAAATACCCACATTATTGGCAAGGGGATTATATACATAATGATTGGCCATACCCGTTTCCCATGTTTTTGGGTAACCGGATGTAATCTGAATCGTAGTACTAAATGTAATATCCTTACTGATCCGATAGGCTAAGAGTGATTTAAGTTGATGGGTTTGATCGCCGGAAGCAAAATAATAAGACCCGTCCATGATGGATGGATAACTACGTTTGCTCACGGACCATGCATACCCAACCCAACCAGAGATTCGATTCCATTCTCCCTTGACCATGGTTTCAATACCGTAGGAAAATCCTTTCCCCTTTTCAAGCGTTTCTATTTCTGACGCCGCTTTCAAGGCCAATTGGTAATCGTATCGATAGAGGAGGGACATATTCTTATGAAACGCAGAAATGGAATATTCCCATTCGTTTGAAATCCGGTGTTCAAATCCAAAAATACGGTGCTCCGAGGTGAGAGGTGCAATTTGGGTCAGTGGAAAATAATAATCCGTCGTCTGGTTCACCTCCACATCACTGGTATTCATGGATTTTAAAAATTGCCGATATATGCCCCAAGCCACCTTAAATGTTTTATCACCGAAACGCAGGGCCAAGGAAATCCGGGGATCCCGATACCAATTTGAATCTGTCCCCAATTTTGTATTCCGGACCCCAAATTTAAACAGCACGGGGCCCGAATCAATTTTATCCTGGATAAACCATGCCAATAGATTCGGCGTGTGGGAGATGATCCCCCGCTGCATTTGATTGACGCCAAATGCGTTTTCAAATTGATATTGATTTAATTCTGCACCTAAAGATAATTGCTGACCCCAAAATAAAAATCCCGTCAATTTTACTTTGGCTGTTTTTTCATCTACAGAATTGTGAATTTGGGTATCGTATTCAAATTTCTGATCAATATTATAAACCGTATCTTTAACGGAAATGAACATGTATGATTTTGAATCCACCTCAAACCGGGATCGATAAAAATGAGTTTCCAAAATAAAAGATGGAGATAAAATGGATCTACTTTGGATACCCACGGCTAAATTTTTTGACTTGTTTGATAAGCTAAAATCAAATGCATCCGTCACATCGTCATCCATAAATAATTTCATAAACCCCATATCCATCTTTACATATTGGTCGTTTGTAAATAAAGAAAATCGTAGGCGGGTGTTTCCAATTTCAGTTAGAAATGTTGAATTAATATCATAATTATGATTAGGCATATTCAAAAATACACGCTGCATCAAAGAGGATCCGAATCGGCCGGAGACCATAGCTGTTCCCCATGATCCCATGGGAAATTCGATGGTACCCTTCATACTTTGGGTGGATGGTTTGAACTCCCCTTTGGGTTTTCCCTTGGTCCCTTCCTTCATGGTGAGGTAAAGAATTGAGGCGTTTCTCCCACCAAAAGAAGCATCGAAGCCCCCCACCAGCATTTCTATATTTTTAATAGAATAAGGATTAAACAGGGAACGGCCGGCCATGGGTTCCTGCGGATTATAAATGGTCATACCATCCAGTTGAACCAGGTTTTCTCCCGGGTCGCTCCCGCGCACATTATAGAGGGGAGAATATTCATCCCCAATGGTGACACTGGGGGATAATTTTATTAACTTATAAATATCCTTATCCAGTTGAGGAATTTCTTTCAGCAGCACCGGGTCCGCTTCAAAACTGCCAATATCCATATCTCTCTGGACGAGATTACCACGGTTAGAAACCACTTCTATGGCGCTCAATTCTAGAACCTTTGAAGCCAAAATAACTTTATTGAGATAAACACTGCCGTCAGTCAAATTAACGGATTGAGTTTTTTCTGCATAGGCAATGTGAGAAAACCTGATATGAATTGAATCCGCTTTTAAGTTGGTGAGGACAAACAATCCGTTAGGATCGGAAATCGCGCCCTTGTCCGTTCCTTCTACAATTACATTTACACCAATAATGGTTTCGCCTGTTTCTTCATCTACAATATAACCGGAAACTGTTTGAGCCATGAGCCCCGCAAAAAAAAATAGACAAATTGAAAACCACTTTTTCATCGCAGCATTACTCCAATAGATAATAGGAGTCCCGTTTCAGAAAGAGGAATAATTTTGGGCCAGACATTCAACCCTTGATAAATACCAATTCCCGCAAAAACCCCCTGATGAAATTGGGGGCGGTATTCTGCATTCACAGTCGCCATTAATTTGACAAAAGGCCAATATTCGCCTTTTAAATTGTCGAATTTATCCCAGTCGTATCGAACGGTTCCCCAGCGATAGCCATAAGTCAATCGACCGATAAAACGATTATTCAGTCGCTTAATTTCCTGTTTTCCCGATTCACCCACGCCAAATGTTTCAAACCGAATTGTTTTCTGGTATGTAAAACCAAAACCGGGAAGGCCCCTACGATAGCGGTTTATTTGATCCTTAGAATAGGCAAATGAAATTCGCCAATCAACGAGATAGCCGTTTGTAAGGATAGCAATATCGGAACGGCCAATAAGCATCCGTTCATAAGGGTAGGGTGATATGGGATTTATTATACTGGCCTGAATGGCTGCATGTTGATCATTTACCCATTGCTCTAAAATCCGGCCTGAAAAAGGGCCAAGCTTTTCCTTTTTATTTCTTTTTATATGAATATCCCATTCCCATTCATTTAAGATTTCTCCCGTTGGGGATTTGAGTTGCGTTTGTGCATTCAATATCCGGCGGCTTTTTTTCGGCAATGTTTTATCATACCAAAAGTCCAGATGATTGATGACCAATGAATTTCTTGTGGAATCGCCATTGGAAGCAGAAGTGTCCCCGAATAGCTCAGCAATGGGTTGATCCACTTCATACACAATATCGATGGGAATGTATCTATAAACTAATTTTAGAAAGACTTTTTTCAATCTCTGTAAACCAGTCGAATCCGGGAATTCCGCCGTATCACTTTTATCTCCTGATGAGATTGAGAATACCTTTCCACGATTAAGCCGATTATCCACCACATGAATATCCATCAATTCGAAAGTGAGTGAATCGGTATTGATGGTAATTGTATCAGAAAGGAAATCCACATTAAGATTATCCACAGGAGATTGGGCCCATAATACAGACACAATAATAAAACTGTTTACTATGTGTTTTGGGTTCACAGTTTACTTTTTCCCTAGTGCTTCCATCCAACATCCATGTTGGATGGAAGCATGCGCAGGATGTTTATGCCACTGTCTCATACCAAACAGAAATAAGATGTTGACCCGGCTCCAGACTCCCACCACAGGAAGATTGCTTTATATCAATAACTTTCAATCCGGGATGACTTTCTAACCAAGTATTAATTTCTTTGCCGAATTTTTCAACTAAATCAGACTTCCCAAATAATTTTCCACTATTTAAAAATAATTTGACGTTCATTTTTATTACCTCTTCATTTGATTTTATCACTTTTTAGATTGCTTTAAATTCTTTTCTTTTATTCTCAAACCACTCGCCCATCGCATTAGGATCTTTCATTAATTCTTGCATTTCCGACATGACTTTGAGATGATCTTCATCTTTCGCTTGGAACATTTCCATTCCATGGGTCTTGCTCATATCTGCAATTTCATCAAAAGTCTCAGCCGTGAATTCTTTATCACAGGCACCGCCCAATTGTTTACAGTTCATTGTTTTCATTTTTATTTCCTTTATTTATTAAAGTTTTGGGGTTTTATGTATCTGTAATCTCTGTTGCTATTCTTCATCTTTTTTTATATTTCCATAAATAATTGCAACTATAATTCCCAATGCTGGACCAAAAGCCACACTCATGGAAACCCAAAATGAAACGTCACCGGTTACAGCACCAATAACGGACCCAACCGTAACACCCAAGATTGCACCAAGAACCACCCCAATTCCAATTAGCTTAATTTTCATTCTATATAGACATAGATTTGGCCACCATACCTGCCTAACTCGAATAATATGATGCGTTGGTTCTCCGGGTCATAAACCGCTGATGCGGGCTCGTAAAAGTTATCTGGAGAATCATTCATTTGAGTCCAATTATCTGAAATATAATCGTAGGCATAGATTTGGCCACCATATCTGCCTAACTCGAATAATATGATGCGTTGGTTCTCCGGGTCATAAACCGCTGATGCGGGCTCGTAAAAGTTATCTGGAGAATCATTCATTTGAGTCCAATTATCTGAAATATAATCGTAGGCATAGATTTGGCCACCATATCTGCCTAACTCGAATAATATGATGCGTTGGTTCTCCGGGTCATAAACCGCTGATGCGGGCTCGTAAAAGTTATCTGGAGAATCATTCATTTGCTTCCAAGTACCTGCATCAACCCCTTCTAAAACGAAAATCAATGCAACGCCAATGCCGATTAATTTACTATTCATTCGCTTAACCTGAACGGGGGGTATTTATCTGTGGTCAATAAAATGGCATATGCACTTACTCTTAAGCCCCATCGTAAAGCACCCACCACAAAATCAAACATACTCTTTGGATACTTTCCTATGAACAGAATAATGATCCAAGCCAAAATCGTACAGAGCATAACGCCGATCATAATAAAACAAAGCACAATGATGTGGGGAAAAACCAATAGCCATTTGATGAGTGGCATCCATTGGTTTAGGGCCTTCTCCACATCCGGATATTGAAGATCAACATGCACCGACTGTTCTTCATCCGTGGATGGGTACTCATGTCGCAAGAGCAATAAATAAGATGAAACACGTAAAGAAAATTTGGTTAATTCCAAATTCCAATCAAACCACCAGCGTGGATATTTTCTACGGAAAACAATCATTAATAACGTGGGTACAACCAAGATACCCACCCACCAATAAGATTCTTCGGGAATTTGTTCACTATTATATCCATGATAGGATAGCAGTCCCAAAATTACCATAATGGGGATGGCAAGAAAAAACCGGAAAAATACGCTAAGTCGACTGGCCTTTCCCGGGTAATCAATTGTTAAGTTAGCTGGATAAGTATCCATCTTTATTTTCTCCTTATTTAATTAAAATTCATTTTCATACTCTACCAATCATGGACATGGTATTCAGTGCACAATGGGCAATAATGAGGGGCCATAAATTGCGCCCAAAAGCCACATAGCCTATGCCCATGATAATGCCAATTATAAAAACAGTAATGGATCGTTCTGAAATATCATAAGAATGCCTGAATCCGAAAATGGCTGCTTGTGTTATTACCGCAAAGATTGTGGCTAAGTTAGACTTTGAAAACAATCGTTCGAACCAATTAATCAGGAATCCTCGATCCAGTAATTCTTCCAGCATTGATTGAAGCAAGATGAATGGCATGATCGAAAAGAAAAGTCTCCAATTCCCTTTGAGATTCCCAAATTTAGATACGGCACTCGTTTCGGATGTATCCGGTTTTAATAATAATGGGAATTGGTCTTTAATGAGGTTAAAGATGATTATTGATACAGGAATTGATAGTAGAATTAATCCGGCGACCCATAATGTTTTTTTAATACTTTTGGGTTTGTGTAAACCCAAATCTTTCCAAGAGAAACCCCTCACTTTCATTCTCCAAGCAGCTACAATTAAAGTGGAAAACGACCAAAAAAGACCGTTGGTTATAAAGCTAACATTGGGAATATTTATTTCTCTGACCAAAAACATGACAGAGATATAAATGACCAAATCGAATAAATAGTTTTTATAATTATTTTGTTTTAAATCTATGGTGTTCATAATGGATATTTAAGCTTTTTGACATTGATAATATTTTTTGGTTGTCAATAATATGATTCACTTTGATCTAATTCCAATAAATCCTAAGATGCTTGATCTTCTTCTTTATACACTTCAAAATTAATGTCTTCCATTTGAATAAATTGAAAACTAAACACTGCAAGGATTTGGAAGTATATACTCATAAAAATAGAACCCAAATAACGAATTTCAAATGTATGGGCTAAAATTGTAAAAATGGCGTAAAGTGTCATACCTATACTTATGAGGGCTAATTGCTTAACAATGAGCGATGTTTGTCGTCTGCGATCTTCATTAGATTGATATGGGTCTAATTTTTTACCGAACATATTCCAGGCGGCAACTCCCGAGAAAAAGAGATAAGCCCCCGTGATAATGACGATATTCAAATTTCCACCAAACCAGGGATAATCAAATCGTTTAAAATAGAGAATAAATACAACAAAACTAACATACACAAAAACCACAACTCCAAAAAGAATGGGTGAAATAAAATCAAACAATCTCCGAGGTTGCAGTTCGGCTTTTCGTGTTGTGCGCAGATCAGTTTTACGCATCTGTCTAAAAATATTGAATGACGATATTTCTAAGAGCAAGATAGGAATAAACTGAACCATAAAAAAACTTAAAACGATAGCTTGATCCCACCGTTCTCTGTTTGAATCTTCAGGGAAATTGTTAAAAACAATACCGAGCAACATTGCCCCCAAAACCAAAATAAATGTATTTAAAATTCTGTAATTGCGCTGTATTCTCGTATAGTACTCAATTGACTTGGGATAAAGTTTAGGAAATTCTGACGGGGGGTAGGTGTCCAACACGTATTGGATTCGATTGGCTATTTTTCTTGGAAAATAATACGACATGAGAAATAATTGGCTTAAAACTACGGTAATGAATAGAAACTTGGTTTCCATTTTAGGCTCCTGAATCTGATTTGTTTTTCATAACAGCACCAAAAGCGATTCGGATTTCTGAATCGGTGGCACCTGTATTTCGCAGCGCTTGAATGGTTTCACCTAATTTTGATGTAACCACTGTATTAATATCAAAATTACAGTTTGCTTGTGCATCCGTATGGATAAATGTGCCGCGATAACCTTTGGAAACAATCACCGAATCCCGGATCAAATGTTTGTAAGCCTTTGCCACTGTATTGTGATTCAAATTCAAATCATTGGCCAACTGGCGCACAGATGGTAAGGCATCGCCCGGACTTAAATCTCCATTAGAAACTGCACTTTTGATTTGTTCGATCAACTGCGAGAAAACCGGAACAGTATCGCCGGTGTTTATGGTTATGCCCATAAATATGATATTTTATTGTACTGCATGTGCTAATAGTACAAGTATAATAATATATATAGCAAGTAAAAAAACTTCACCGAGATTCGGCGTTTAAGAAACCAATAAACTATTTTTCTTTTTTCTTGTCAATTACCTTAAAAACTTTTTCGCCTTTTTTTGCCATTCGGTATTTCTCCCGGGCCAATTCTTCAATGTATTTATAATCTGTCTGGAGTTTCGTTTTTTCACCTTCCAAAACGATTTTTTCTTCTCGAAGTGCATTGATTTTATCTTGCACCTCAGCCCGTTCTTTTTTCAGGGAATACAGTTGATAAAGTCCGTGATCCCCAAAAAAGAAAAGAATAAGCAATGCCACAGCACCCATGACAAGAATGGCGCGGATGATTCGTTTTTGTGTATCAACACTGGAAGAACCTGCAACGCGTTTTCTTTTTATACGCGAGGATTTTCCTTTAAAACTCACGAACAACCCAGAACTTCTATTCCGGGAAATTGAGCTGAAGATCCAAGGATTTCTTCGATTCGGAGCAGTTGGTTGTATTTTGCGATTCGATCTGTCCGGGAAGCAGAACCGGTTTTAATCTGGCCCATTCCCATGGCCACTGCAAAATCTGCAATAATCACATCTTCTGTTTCACCGGAGCGATGGGAAATCACCGCACCGTAATTATTGGCCTTGGCCAATTCAATAGCCCGGGTGGTTTCTGTAACTGTTCCAATTTGATTGAGTTTAATCAGGATTGCATTCATGGAATTTTCATCAATAGCGCGTTGAAAGCGGGTCAAGTTGGTTACGGTAAGATCATCTCCCACAATTTGTACACGATCTCCTACTGCCTGGTTTAGCTGTTGCCATCCCTGCCAATCATTTTCATCCAATCCATCCTCGATAGATATAATTGGATATTGATCAACTAATGATGTGAGATAATCAACCATTTCTTCCGACGAATATTGTTTTTCCTCAGAAGCCAGATGATAAAATCCATTATTATATATTTCACTGGCTGCTACATCTAAAGCTAAAAATAAATCTTTCCCCAATACATAAGGTGTTTTTTCAATTGCCTCCAGGATGACTTCCACTGCCTCTGCATTAGACCGGAGGTTGGGCGCAAACCCACCCTCATCTCCAACAGAAGTATTGAGTTCTTTTTTCTGCAAAACGGATTTCAGATGATGGAACGTTTCCACACCCAATTGGAGGGCGGAAGAAAAAGAGTCAGCACCAATAGGGAAAACCATGAATTCCTGGATATCCACATTATTGTCTGCATGGCTCCCGCCATTTAAAATATTCATCATGGGTATGGGCAGTATATTGGCTTGTTCTCCACCCAGATAAGAATAAAGAGGTTGATCGGTGGATCCAGCAGCGGCCCTGGCCACAGCCATGGAAACACCCAAAATCGCATTGGCACCTAAATTGGATTTATTAGGCGTTCCATCCAAATCTATCATGGCTTGATCAATGTCTTCTTGGTTAATGGCATCCATGCCAACTAAATGACCTGCAATAATCGTATTGACATTATTTACAGCCGCCTGAACACCCTTACCCAGATAGCGGGTCTGATCCCCGTCACGAAGTTCGACTGCTTCATGTTCACCCGTGGATGCACCGGACGGAACCACGGCACGACCCACAGTGTTATCCTGTAATTTAACATCAACTTCTACGGTGGGATTCCCCCGTGAATCGAGCACTTCGCGACCAAAAATATGTGTAATGTTTACCATGGGTACAAACTTTCCGAAATTTTAATATTGAATGCAACGTTGGATTTTAGCCATATATTAGGAGATTCACGAAGAGAAAAGGTGAAAAAATATGTCATATTCAAAAATTATTGATTAATTATAATTTCTTGTTAAATTCCAGGCGATAGAAATAACAGTGGAAACGAAAACCACATACTTAAACGCAAAAAGAATTGAATAAAAAGGGGACAGGGGATACCTGCCCCCTTTTTTTATTCAATTAAACCTAACAAAGGAGGAACCTAATGGCTGATTTCACTTCAACCGTAGAAGGTATTGTTAATTCCGTAGTTGGCTTAATTAAAGGCCTAATCGTGATGTTTGTATTTGTAAACATCCTTTACTCAACGGGGTTTGACCCCATCGGTGGTATTGTAGACTTAGTAGAATCATTCCTAGATGGCGGATTCTCAGGTCTATTAGCCTTATTAATCTTTGTTTCTTTTGCAGGTTAATCAGTAGATTATTGGCGTTCATTACAGAGCACCGATCTACTATAATAATCCTAAGGAGTTAACAAATGGATAAGGCCTTTAAAACAATCACTGCGTTTATCGGCGACATTACCGATCTTTTAAAAGGATTGATTGTCCTCGGTATCGTAGTTGGTATTCTCTATGACGACTACTTCGGCGTCATTGCTGGCATTGGTAACCTGATGAGCAAATTTGGCGATGCCGGGTTTGCAGGCCTGCTTGCTTTGATGCTCATTGTATTTTGGTATAAGAAGTAAGCGCCAAGAAGTAAGTAAAAAAAGCGTCCCGATTATATCGGGACGCTTTTGTTTTAGGGACGATTGATATATAAAAATCGATCTGTTATTTTATTTTTATGGTTTGCAGGTTATTTGTGGGCCGCTTTCGAACACCCATTTCTTTCCCCCATGAACGCTGGGTTGGGAATGAGCCATATTAATTTTAACAAGAATATACTAGGGTCCATCATGGATCCTGCTTCATTGGCCATGGGTCACCAGATTCGATTTGCTGGACAAACTGGCCAAAGATATAATTTAAAACCATTGTCACATCAAAACTTTGCAGGAGAAATTCCAAGCCGATGGGGAAATTTTGCGCTGGGTATCCAGACTTTTGGCGTAAAACAATATAAAGAATCAACTTTTTCTCTTGCCTATGGCCGTCGGATAAAACAAAAACTACTGGGCGGAGTAACCGTCAATATGTATTCTCTTTCCATCCCAAATTATGGATCAGCCACTACCGTGGGAATATCTCTTGCGTGGCAAGTCAACTTAAACGATAATATTCGATGGGGGACCATATTACATAATATCAATGGACCAACAATCGGAAAATCGAAAGATCCGCTGCCCCAATTAATTCTATCGGCTTTGTCCTTTCACCCTACAAAAAAAATATCAATACAAATCGAATGGGAACAGGATACGGCTTTTGCTGGACATCTCAAAACAGGATTTAGCTTTCAGCCAAAAGACTGGTTATCACTCCACACAGGATTTATATCTGGAACCGGTCAGGTGACCGGGGCTATTGGGGTCAATTTTCATCAAGTAAATATAAATTATGCAATGGCAAATCACCCGCAATTGGGGCCGTCTCATTGGATGGGGTTTTCTATTCCTTTGGGGCAGTAGCCCGCCCATTTCGGCCCAAACTTCCGAAGATATTCTGATATTAATTTCTCAGGACGAGGAAGATGCGGTCCACGAGGATGAATTAATTATTCTTGATGATATCCTATCCAGATCCACGGGTTTGACCCGTCACTCTCTAGAAGATATATTGGAATTGACTTTTTTGGCAGATGGGGATTATGACCTGATCCGTAAATCATTGGAAACCCGAGAGTTTACATCTTTAAAAACATCTAAGGAAGTTTCACCTGTCGTTAGAGCCATATTCACTACATTGCAGAGGAATAAGGGGATTCCTCACAAAATTCATATTCAACAAATTGCATCCATGACAGATGGTGTACGCTATCGGTGGAAAGGCAAATTGGATACACCTGCCCAGGAAATGGGTGCACTATCCGTTCGTAATCGGTATGGGGTGGATATTTTAGATCAGCATAGTCTATATATTCAACATAAGACCGGGAAAAGCCGCTGGATTGCAGGCGACCATCAAATGGCATTTGGATTTGGCCTTGTATCCGGAAAACCATTTCCTGCAAGAAAAGGATGGAGCACTGTGAACATGGGAACTTCTGTCCAAAATGGTTTGAAAGGATATAAATCGTCAACAGGAATGAATCGAACAAGAGGGTTTGCTGTTGAGCAGAAAACAAATTTTGGAACCATGGTCTTTTCCCACGGCTTTGTGGGAGAAGATGGTAAGGAAAATAGAAATTTCACAAGAGGGGCATGGCAATATAAAAATTCATCCATTTTAATTGGCACATCTTTTGCGCCAAAAACACAATCAATTTTTGGATCTTATGATTTTAGAAATATACGGTCTGGAGGTGAAATATCATTTGGTGTCGGTTCACCATCTATTATTTTCGGATTAAATTATCGAATTCGCCCCTTTAAATACATTATTCAATACAGGGATATTCATTCCAACTCTATCGGTCAAATGGGGAATCCAATGGTAGAGTGGCGCGGCTCAGATTTGTCAGAAACAGGGTTATTTCAAGGTGCCTACGTTCGTACGGGAAACACAAGGCTCATGATTTATGCCGACATGTTTCAGCATCATACTCGGCGAATAAACGGTTATGAATTTGGCATTAGGAGTGAAACAAAAATAAAAAGACATAAAATTGTATTCCAAATTAAAACAGAAAAAAAAGATGAAATAATTGATATAGTATATGCACCATTGGTGACGCCAACGTTACGAATAAAAGACGGCATCAAAATAGAACATCAATATGATAAAAAAACGTGGCGGACTCAAGTGAAATATCAATATGTCCGGACTGGAGAAACAAAAGTTTATCAAAGCCATGGGTTAGATCTTCGCTTTCAAATGTATCGGAAGCATTATCGATTAGAATTGGACTGGATGGGAGCGGTTGTTGATCATTTTGATTCGAGAGTTTATTTTTGGGATTTGAATCTTCCCGGAGAAATGCTAACGCGTATGATTGCTCGTTCGAGCCACAGCCAAGGCATCAAAGTATTGTTTCATATTTCTAATGAATCCAAGCTGGGGCTAAAAATACGGTTGAATTATTTAGATATTTCACTTAAATCACAAGCGGATATTGTGGGCGGAATATTTATTCAAGCTGCATTATAGCATGTATCATGGATAGAATAATTTGATTTTGATTCAAAATTATTTTCTTTGTATCTTGTTTTGTAAATAACCAACGAATAGTGGCAATAATGATAAAATTTACGTTCTATTTTTTAAGTATTATTTTATTTTCTTCATTTAATGTATCCCTTACCCAATCGTCTAAGCCATTTTTCGAATCTGCTCAACATGGAAATTTAAATGAAGATCAATTACAAATTCTGGATAAACTTGAAAAAGACAAGACAGTAAATGATTTACGATTGGTTAGATATAAAAATGATAGATCATTAACAAACAAGGAATCCCTACTATTAAATTTATATAACGACATTCAGTTTAAAGCCATAAAAACCGAATTTAAAACTTATAGCTCGACCTCTTGGGCGTGGATTGGGGGCCCACTTAATAGTAATGATAAGAATAACTATGTACGGCTATTCAGTTCGGATAATAAAATATCTGGGTTTATCCGTGTTAAAGAAAAATTTATCAGAATTACACCATTAGGAAACCACATATACGCTATTTATAAAAAAAGTCCCTCTAATAATTTATCATCACACCCAAAAGAATATCCATCCGGTGCACTTTTTACGCGAAGTAAAAAAATCATTAGTAATCCAGAAAAAAATAATGACAATTCTTCTGGCCCAAGGACATCTACACCCATTATATTTGATGTTTTAGTTATCTATACCTCTGAAGCAGAATCGTCTGTCAGCGATCCTGTCGTCAGCTTAATAAACCAAAGCGAGCAGGATGCGAATGATATTTATAAAAACAGTCTAATTAACCAATTTATAAAATTAAACGTAGTTCATAAACAGGCAGATGCAAACTACATTGAGGACCCTTCAATGGGAGTAAACCTTGAGCGTTTTTCCAATACAACCGATAGTTATTTCCCATATATACATGACTTAAGAGATCAGTATGGTGCAGATATAGTAATTCTTATTACAGCAGGTGGTGGAGCTGATTGTGGTTTAGCTACAACGATAAAAGCTTATAGTAGCGAAGCATTTGCTGTTGTTAAGGCAAGTTGTATGGACGAAGAAAAGCGATTCACATTTACCCATGAAATTGGCCATTTATTTGGAGGTACCCATGATACCGTAGATGAAGAAGACATCATCGCTTATGATTATGGGTATGGATATTGGGTTTATGCAGGAGGACGACCATATAAAACTGTAATGGCTGTTAAGGCAACCGGAAATGATTCTGAAGGAAACCCACGTGGCAGAGAAAGGTTTTTATCTAACCCTTTTGCATCTCTTGCCGTAGGTATTTCCGCAGGAACTTTCGATAAAAATGATGTAGCAAGAGTTCATGAAGAAAGAATTAGCGAGGTGGCTGCATTTAAAACAGCTCTCCCACCCGCATTTGATGTAACCATATCCGGCCCATCAAGTTTTAATTGTAATACACAGTCATGGGTGGCAAATGTATCAAATGGCGGTTCTCCATTTTCTTTTCAATGGTATCATCGATGGGAATGTGATGAGAATTTAAGGATCCCCTGTGATGATAGCTGGAATCCCGTCGGCAATAACAGCCCAATCTTAAACTTTTATTTATGCACGGGCAACAGCTTTTTAAGGGTTGATGTTACAGATATTAATGGCAATACAGTTACAGATCAGCATTATATTCAAGGATGGGAAGAATATCCAAAAATAAACAGTGATTTTGATGAATCAAAAATCCAAGTACCTAATGAATTTTTCCTTTTACAAAATTATCCGAATCCATTTAATCCAAATACTACAATAAAATTTGGTGTACCACGATTAGCCAATAAGTCTATTAATGGGAATCTACAGCTCACGATTTACAGCATTAACGGCGCGTTAGTTAAGACACTTGTAAATCAGAACTATTCACCTGGCACTTATTCAATTAATTGGGATGGAACCAACCAACTCGGATCGCGTGCGAGCGCTGGAATATATGTCTACCAAATAACCTATTCTCAAGGCAATAGGTTGGGATACAAAGAAGTTAAAAAACTAATATTATTGAAATAGAGCTATACCATGGAAACAACCAGGTTTAAAATACTATTTATAATGATTCTCATAGTTCCTTTTTTGAGTTGTGATGAGAATGACCCAACAGATTGTGGTACTGATTTAAGTCGGGTGGAAATAACAGATAAAGAGGGGGATTATATATTGCTAACAGGGATGAATGTTCTACCAAGGTGGTTCCCAGATATTAAAACTGGTGGTTCTGATAGTATTACGACGGAATTAACTGTTAAAGTTGAATTTTTAGTAGAGATGGAATATATGAGAATTGATTCTGCTGAATCTCCATTCCCCATTACAGAACCCAAAAAAAGACCAATCAATAGAATTGGATTTAGCCGATATTGGGATGAACACCATTTAAGTTTTAATAAGACAGTCAAATATTATGGTGATGATTTTCAAAAAATATATGAACCCAATGAAAATATATTTAAACATTTTTATTCTCCAGAAAATAGAGTGCCTACTGGGCTATATCCTCCTGGATATATTGCACTCGGATATTTAAAGGATAACATCAAATTTTATAGAAATTATTGGTATTTTGAACCCGGTTGTTATGAAATGATATTGGGACTAATTACTAAGTACGATGAATGGTTTTTCGACACGGTAAATGTATATATTGATGTGGAAGCAGAACTTTGGTATAAGGATAAGTATATTGAAGAACCAAATTAAAAACATTGACATAATTCATGGCCTGCCAACTGTAATTTTTTCTTTTTTTAGCCACTCTTATTGATTCCTGCCTCAATCAAGGATAATTTCCGCACTATGTTTCGTCGCACATTTAATGTTCTTTTAATCTTATCTACTGTTTTATCTATAGGTATTTCCGGTTCTGTTCGGGTGGTGAACCGCGTAGATAACTCCATGGATGATATCAATACGCTTGATCGGTTGAGGGGGACATACGTTTCCACTAAAGATGTGTCCCGCATTCTTGCAAAAAGAAAACCGTATGTTAATGAAGCACGAGGGAAAATGGTATTATACCTGGGAAGCCACCGAATAAAAATTTCGGGGAATAGCAGTTATATTCTGGTAGATGAGCAAGTATATCAAATGCCCATGCATGCCATTTGGACAAAAAATGATATTTATCTCCCGGCGGAATCTTTCTTTGACATTGTAAAACGAACTACTTTGCCGGGTATTCATTATGACGCACGTCGGATGGTTTTAGATATCGATATGAAAGAGTTTACCATTTTGGGTGTTGAAATTTTTCAAAAAGCCAATGGAACTATTTTACGGATTCGTACCCGACATACATTTCCTGAGGGGAACATCAGTTCCTTTTTTCATGAGAATGGCTGGTTTTATTTAACCGTCGTCGGCGGTTTGGCAGATACGACAGAAATTCGGCGAAGTGATACACGTGGCGTTATAAAAAGCGTAGCAGCTGACCAATTGGGGCAAACAGCCCAGTTGGCATTTCAAATGCGGACCAAAGTTCAAAGCCACGAAGTGTATCAAAATAAAGATCCGGGGGAAATTGTGATTTCCCTGCGTACGCCTATGGATAATAGTGTGGCACGCATTAAAAAAGTAAGAGACCGATGGAAATTGGATACAGTTGTACTGGATGCGGGTCACGGTGGTAAAGATCCGGGGACCACTGGACGCAAAGGGACAAAAGAAAAAGATATTGCATTGGATATTGTTAAGCGCGTGGGGCTACTTTTAGAAAAAAATACAAAATTAAAAGTGATTTATACCCGCGACGAGGATGTTTTTATTCCATTGTGGAAGCGAACAAAAATGGCAAATGAATCAAATGGGAAAGTATTTGTGAGTGTTCATTTGAATTCAAATCCCAACAGGTCAGCTTATGGTTTTGAAACCTATTTACTACGGCCTGGAAAAACGGAAGATGCGATCGAAGTTGCATCTCGAGAGAATGAAGCAATCAAACTGGAAGACCGTTCTAAAAATAAATATCAGGATTTATCCGGGGAAAATTTGATTATTGCTACAATGGCCCAAAGCGTTTATATGAAAGAAAGTGAAGAATTAGCCGCAATGGTTCAAGAAGAAATGGGAAAAAAAATCAAGTCCAAAAACCGGGGAGTAAAGCAGGCGGGGTTTCATGTATTAATCGGTGCCAGTATGCCGAATGTATTGATTGAAGCAGGATTTTTGACCAACGTAAATGAGGAAAAAAATCTCAGAAAATCTAAATATCGCCAAAATATTGCAAATTCAATATATAAGGCGATTGTCAAGTTTCGTTATTCCCGCGAACAATATCTCGCGGAAAGCTAACGATGTCATCCTCGCAGCCGATCGCCGTTTTTGACTCCGGTTTGGGCGGACTGACGGTTGTTAAGGCATTACAAAAAAACCTTCCCAACGAATCCATTATTTACTTCGGTGATACCGCTCGGGTTCCATACGGAAATAAAAGCCAGAATCTCATTCAGGAATATGGAAAAGAAATCACAGAGTTCCTGATCAAAAAAGGAGCGAAAGCAGTTATTGTTGCATGTAATACTGCGTCTGCATTGGCTTTGCCTCTCCTAAAAAACATATTTGATATCCCAATTATCGGTGTGATTTCTCCGGGAGCAGAGATGGCTTATTCCGTGACACGATCAAAAAAAATCGGTATTATTGGTACCTTGGCCACCATTCAGTCAAAAGCCTATGAAATGGCACTCCAAAATTTGGATAATACGATACAAACAAAAGCGAAAGCATGCCCTCTCTTTGTGCCTCTGGTCGAGGAGGGGTGGCTGATAGGAGAGGTGCCTGCTCAAATTGCAGAAACTTATTTATCCGAATTAATTGATAACGGAATAGATACACTTATTTTGGGATGCACCCATTATCCTCTTTTAATTCCTGTATTAGAAAAAGTAGTGGGAAATAGAATTCGCATAGTGGACTCGGCAGAAACAACAGCAAAATATACTGCTGATTTGTTGAAAAATTTAAATTTGCTCACGGATAATACCACCGATGGAGGTTTAGAAAATTATGTGACAGATTTACCTGTAAGGTTTAAACAGGTTGCGCGTAGATTTTTGGGAAGAGAAATAGACCATGTGTCCCCAGTCCACCTCGGCTGATTTCGTTTCACTTTTAGATTATTTATATAACCTCCAGCGCTTGGGAATTAAAGTTGGCCTGGATCATACCGTTGAATTATTAAAGCGGTGTGGTAATCCCCAAAATCAATTCAAATCCATCCATATTGCAGGTACAAATGGGAAAGGATCAACCAGTGCCATTACAGCTTCCATTTTATTGGAAGCAGGTTTGAAAGTAGGATTATATACATCCCCGCACTTGATTCGGTTTAATGAACGAATTCGAGTGAATGACATTCCCATAGAAAATAATGATATTGTTCAATTTATGGATCGATACCGATCAGATATTGATGAAATTGAATCCACTTTTTTTGAGACGACTACGGCGATGGCGTTTCGGTATTTTGCAGATAATAATGTTGATGCTGCCGTGATTGAAACCGGGTTGGGCGGGCGGTTGGATTCCACCAATGTACTCACACCGGAATTAACCGTGATTACATCCGTTTCGCTGGATCACCGAGAAATCCTTGGAAAAGATATTTTGACTATTGGGAGAGAAAAAGGCGGTATCATCAAAAAAGGGATTCCCTTGGTTTTGGCGCCTCAAGAAGATAAAGTTAGGAGTCAATTTTTAAAAATAGCGGATGATAAAAATGTTAAAGTAATGGAGGTGGAGCACCCTTCCAGGGTTCTTTTAACTGAATCAGGAACCGAGTTTGCAACGAAGGGCCTGTCATATCAATCACCCATGATAGGATGGCACCAGACCCTCAATAGTTCAGTTGCAATCACGGCCGCCCAATCTTTTTGCCCGGAATTGAAAAAAGAAACAATTGATGCGGGTCTTCAAAGGGTAAAGTGGCCCGGCCGGCTTCAACGAATGAGCACAGAAATACCCCTCTATTATGATGTGGCGCATAATGCACATGGATTGGGTTTAACCATCGGCACAGTGCGAGAGATATTCAATCAAAAACCCATAGGTTTATTTGTAATGAAAGGAGATAAAGAGATCGATTTGGTAGCAACTGCTTTAGAAAATCAATTCGGACAATTGATCATCAGTGGTGCGACAGAATGGGGTCTTTTGTCTGGATCTCAGTTATCAAAAAAATTGTCAGATGCGGGGTTAAAAGAATTCGAGGTGATAGCCTCATTTGAAAAAGCATTGAATCACGTGACAACCACCGTCGAAAAAACAAACCTCCCAGCCCTTGTTTTTGGGAGTCATTATGTTGCGAAAGCTATTTTCAATAAATTTGGTTTTTTATTCTAAAATAGTGTAATATCCGGGCAGTTGCTTTGCGCTAAGCGCTTTTTTTATAGCCTCCACAAGGCAATCCCCCATTCCGACGATTCGGGACTAAACCAAAAAATTTACGCATCATTATACTAAGGTTATTTCTATATGAATGTTAATGAATTACAAAAACTGAAGATCAATGAACTATCTGATTTAGCTGCGAAGCTGAGTATTGACGGATTTTCAGGAATGAATAAGCAGGAGCTCATCGTCAAAATCCTCGAAGCTCAAACAGAAAAGGATGGCGGCGTGATGGCCGATGGCGTCCTGGAAGTTTTAAAAGAGGGCTATGGGTTTTTACGAAGCCCTGATTTTAATTATCTTCCTGGACCGGACGATATTTACGTTAGCCCATCCCAAATAAAACGTTTTGGATTGAGGACGGGTCATCAGGTGTCAGGGCAAATTCGCCCACCCAAGTCGAAAGAACGATTTTATGCATTGTTAAAGGTGGAACAAATAAATGGGAAAGACCCGGAAAAATTAAAACGGGCTTTTTTGTTTAGCAATCTTACACCGCTCTACCCTGAAGAAAAATTTAACCTGGAAGTCAATCCAAAAGATTTATCTACTCGAATCATGGATATGATTTCACCTGTGGGAAAAGGACAGCGGGGTCTCATTGTTGCGCAACCGAAAACCGGGAAAACGGTTTTACTCCAGAAGGTGGCGAATGCCATTACCAAGAATCATCCCAAAGTGAAGATGATTATCTTGCTCATTGATGAACGTCCTGAAGAGGTGACAGACATGAAACGGAATGTAGATGCAGAAGTTATCAGTTCTACGTTTGACGAACCGCCGGAACGCCATGTTGCCGTGGCGGAGATGGTTATTCAAAAGGCGCGGCGGATGGTAGAGTTTGGAGATGATGTGGTTATTCTTTTGGATAGTATTACTCGTCTGGGCCGGGCACACAATGCTGTGATTCCCCATAGTGGAAAAATTCTCTCCGGCGGTGTAGATGCAAATGCACTTAAAAAACCCAAACAATTTTTTGGTGCGGCTCGGAATACAGAAGAAAGCGGCAGTTTAACCATTATTGCCACGGCTCTGATTGATACAGGGAGTCGTATGGATGAAGTCATCTTCGAAGAATTTAAAGGAACGGGTAATATGGAATTGGTCCTGGATCGAAAGCTCAGTGACCGTCGGATTTATCCTTCGTTTGATTTAATAAGATCCGGAACAAGGAAAGAAGAACTCCTGCTGGATAAAAAAGTGCTGGCCCGCATGTGGATCCTGAGAAAATTGCTGAATGAAATGAAAGTGATAGAAGCGATGGAGTTCATTCAGGATAGAATGCGCCGAACAAAAACCAATGAAGAATTTATGGAAACAATGAGCCAGTAAATCTAAATTCTTGTATCTGATTTACTCTATGTGTAGCAACTATGGAGGATATATATGAGTTCTAAATACCCAGATGTAAGGACCATTGCTGTCCGTATTTTTACAGATAAGCCAGTCCGAAAAACGCCTTACCAGGTAAAAGGTGTTTTGATGAACCAGTTTGCCGACGAAGAAATCGTCCCAATGCTTGATGGATCGTACCGTCAACAATTTTTGTATCCCCGTGTTCAGGTGAAGATCCTGAATGAACAGATATATATTGTTGGAATTGGTGAGGGAGTAGATCCAATTAAATCTATTGCCGAAAAAATGGATTTCCTAGATTTTGGCAATATTACCTTTCAGGTTTTAGATCGTGAAATTGAAGAAAACAACGATCACTTTCAACCTGTCTCAAAATTGATTCGATATCGATTTGTCACACCTTGGGTGGCACTGAATCAAACAACCGGGTATCGTTATCGATTTTTAAATAATGCTGATCGCGTCAATTTTCTGAATCGGCTTCTTGGGCAGAATATTGTTTTTATGGCTCGGGAAATGGGAATGGAATTGGAAGAAAACATCTTTACAAAAGTAACACTATCTTCCCTCTTTCCACGACCGGTGGATGAAAATAACTGGGGTGCCTTTGATGGAGAATTTCGCGCCAACTTTGTCTTGCCGAATTATTTAGGAATTGGCAATGGGATTACACGCGGTTATGGAACGCTTTTTGGTTTATTTAATCCTGAAGTTTTCTCATTTAATGAAGATGACTTGAAAGAATTGGAGTCAAAGGCAGTAAAAGATGATGGTGAATCCAAAGTGGCTGAATCTGATTTGCAAGAGATAAATGTTGAAAATGTCCCTCGTCCGAAAAAAGTACCGGGTCAAAATTCTCCAAAGCCAAAAAGAAGTAAAAAAGTACTTTCTGAAGAATTTCATATTGAAGAAATGGATACAGGCTACGAAACACAACCCATTAAACCGGCGAAACCGAAAAGATCAAAGAAAAGGGCTGCACCGCCTAAAAAACGGAATACAAAAGACAGCGCCTCTTCTGATATAAATTATAATTCAGAAAAATATCACAAGAAACAACATAGCCTGTAAAAAAGATTAATCGAATGACTGAATTTGCAGATCGTGTTCACCGCGTCAAACCCTCCTTTACGCTAGAAATGACATCCAGGGCAGCTGAACTCCGTGCCCAGGGTGTGGATGTAATTAACTTCAGTGCTGGGCAACCCGATTTCAATACGCCGGAAAATATTCGTCAAGCAGCGAAAACAGCTATGGATAATGGTGATACAAAATATACAGCAGGGTCGGGAACGATTGAACTGCGGCAGGCTGTTTGCGAAAAATTAAAACGGGAAAACCAGTTAGATGTATCTCCAGATCAGGTGCTCATTTCTAATGGTGAAAAACAAAGCTTATATCTGGCATGTCAAACTCTGTTTCAATCTGGGGATGAAGTATTAATTTTTAAACCATATTGGGTGTCGTTCCCGGAATTCGTCACTCTTGCAGATGCAACGCCCGTCTTGGTTGATACGGATCCCAAACAGAATTTTGAACCGGACTTCGAAGATTTGAAGTCGAAAATAAATGACCGGGTCAAAGGAATTATTATCAATTCTCCTTCGAACCCCACCGGTAGCGTCTGGGCAAACGAAGTCATCGTTGATCTTTTGGGAATGGCAAAAGAGAATGGTTGGATAGTTATTTCGGATGAATGTTATGAAAGACTCGTATTTGATGGTGAATTTACCAGTGCTCAAAAACTAAGTGATGACCACCAGATTGGTGCGAACATTATTACATGCATGAGTATGTCAAAAACGTATGCAATGACCGGCTGGCGAATTGGATATGCATTTGGTGAAAAATCTATTTTGAAAGCCATGAGTAAAATTCAGGGTCAAGCCACATCCTGCGCGAACTCTATTGGGCAAGCGGCCTCTGTTGAAGCATTGCTTGGAGATCAATCTGCGGTTGAAATGATGCGGGAAAAATTTAAAGAAAGACGGGATTTAATGGTTTCCTTATTGAATGGTTTACCCGGTGTGAGCTGTGATACCCCTGGTGGAGCATTTTATGCATTTCCTGATTTTTCTACATATATCGGTCAAACATTTTGCGGGGAAGTTATTAAAGATTCTTTCGATTTAAGTGACGTAATCTTAAGCGAAGCAAAAGTTGTCACCGTACCGGGCGATGGATTTGGTGCGCCGGGGCATATTCGTTTTTCTTATCCCTTGGGAGAAGATGTGATCCGAGAAGGCATCCACCGTGTGAAAAAAGTTTTAGAAAACTTTGACAATAATTAAATTGAATAAAAATAGGACGTAAAAAATGAAAGCAAATACACATCCTGATTATAAACTGGGAAATGTTGTTTGTTCCTGCGGTCATACATTTCAAGTGTACAGCACCATGGGAGATCAACATATAGAACTCTGTTCAGAATGTCACCCATTTTATACAGGTAAACAAAAGTTGGTAGATACCGCTGGACGTATTGAGAAGTTTAAAAAGAAATACGGCAAAGCGACTCAATAACACAAATAAAAATAGGAATGGTTTCACAGAAGGTTTACCCTGAGTGAAGCCATTTTTTTATGATAAAAACAATATTAATATCTATAATGAAACCCACTATTTTGGTGGGCGGACAAGCTGTAATAGAAGGTGTAATGATGCGTGTCCCGGGTGCTTATGCCACAGCAGTGAGGGATCCGGAAGGAACCGTGCATGTAGATCGCCATGATTTCAAATCTATTACAGAAAAGTCTAACTTCTGGAAAAAACCCATATTCAGAGGAATGGCCGGATTGTTTGAAGCCATGAAAATGGGAATGGCCACGCTACAGTGGTCGGCAGATATCGCCATGCCGGAAGAGAAGGATAAAAAGCCCAATAAATTTATGGAATCCTTATCGTCTGCATTTGCGATTCTGTTGGCAGTCACCCTGTTTATGATTGCACCCATGTGGATTACCACAAGGATGTTAGATGTAGAAAAAGAAGCGGTTGCCTTCAATTTGATTTCTGGCATATTTCGTATAACTTTTTTTGTGATTTATCTTTTACTGATTTCACTGATGAAGGATGTAAAGCGCCTGTTTCAATACCATGGGGCGGAACATCGGGTTGTATATAATTTCGAATCTGGTATGGACGTTGAAATAAAAAACGCCCAATCTTTTCCAACCCAGCATCCTCGTTGTGGCACCAGTTTTATGTTTATCGTTCTACTATCAGCGATTATTGTTTTTTCTATGATTGATGCCGTTGTTATGGGAATCACCGGGCATATCAGTTTACCCATCCGGTTAATGGTTCACCTGCCCTTAATTCCATTAGTGGCAGGCGTATCTTATGAAGTTATTAAGATTACGGCACGCAAAGGAGATAATATATTTTTCCGAATGTTAAGGGCCCCGGGTCTATGGCTCCAAAATATCACCACCAGACATCCGGAAGATGAAATGGTAGACGTGGCGATCACAGCTTTGAAAGAAGCTTTTGGTGATAAATATGAAGAAATGGTTGGAAAAGAATACGTGGCAGAAGCCATCGGATGATAGATAAATTTAAAGAAATCATTATTCATTTTGAATCGCTGGAATCTCAAATGGCCGATGGAGTACTCATTAATGATCAAGCCAGTTATACAGCTGTGGCAAAAGAGCATCGCCGTTTGGCGCCCATTGTTGAAAAAGCACGGGAATATATTTCGATTTATCAACAAATGGATGATGATCAAGAAATTTTAAACGGCGATGATGAAGAATTAAAAGAAATTGCCCAGGCGGAGATAGAGGAATTGAAATTATCGCTGGTTACCTTAGAAGAAGAGATGAAAGTACTCCTTTTGCCCCACGATCCCACAGATGATAAAAATACAATTGTTGAGGTTCGCGCCGGGACGGGTGGGGACGAAGCCGCCCTTTTTGCAGCTGATTTATACCGCATGTATTGTCGCTTTGCAGAAAGAAATGGATGGAAACATGAAGTGATGGAATCGAACGCAATTGGAATTGGCGGGCTCAAGGAAATCATTTTTTCTGTATCAGGAGAAAGTGTTTTTGGAATGATGAAATATGAAAGTGGTGTTCATCGGGTTCAACGGGTACCAAAAACGGAAACCAGTGGGCGAGTCCATACATCAGCGGCAACGGTGGCCGTGCTTCCTGAGGCAGAAGAGGCGGATGTGGAAGTGGTTGATGCAGATTTAAAAATTGATACGTACCGGGCAAGCGGTGCCGGGGGACAGCATGTGAATAAAACGGAATCAGCCATTCGAATTACCCATATTCCTACAGGATTAGTGGTCACTTGCCAGGATGAATCATCTCAGCATAAAAATAAAGCTGCAGCTCTTAAAGTACTCCGGTCACGGTTATTAGCGGCCGAACAAGAAAAGTTATCCAAAGAACGGAGAGACGCAAGAAGAGATATGGTTTCTACAGGTGATCGATCAGCAAAAATTCGGACATATAATTTTCCTCAAGGGAGAATTACAGACCATCGAATTAATTTCACCGCCTATAATTTAGAGTCCATTATGGATGGTGATATTGGGGAAATTATAGAAAATTTAAAATTAGCAGATCAACAAGCCCAACTGGCGTCTATAGGAGAATAAATGGGTCTCCCCGCTGAAAAAGGAAATCAAATCTGGCGGGTGATTGATATCCTCAATTGGGGTGAGGATTATTTTAAATCAAGGGGGTTTGAAAGTCCAAAACAGGAAATTGAGTGGCTCCTTTGTGATCTTTTGAATTATAAACGAATTGATCTATACGTTCAATTTGAGCAACCAATCCTAAGGCCACAACTGAATCAACTCAAAGACTGGGTCAAGCGCAGGGTTGTCCGGGAGCCATTACAGTATATCACAGGAAAAACAGAATTTTATGGGTATCAATTTAATATCACCCCAGATGTCCTCGTACCCCGCCCTGAAACGGAGCGGGTTGTGGATGTGGCTCTCCATACGATTGGTACCATCAAAAATCCAAAAGTACTGGAGGTTGGATCCGGATCAGGCTGTATTGCCATAGCCATTGGGGCAGAAAAGAAAGATGCATTGATAGAATCTGTGGATGTGTCTGAAACCGCCATTACTCAGGCTAAGAAAAATGCTGATCTAAATAAACTCTCCAATATCGATTTTAAGGTCATGGATTTTTTGAAGAAAATTCCTAAGGGACGATTCGATTTATTAGTCTCAAACCCACCCTATATTCCAGAAAATGAAATGAGGGAGACCATGCCGGAAGTTCACCAGTATGAGCCTAAAATAGCGTTAACAGACGAATTGGATGGTCTCACTTTTTATCGTCGATTTGCAGAATTAGGAAAATCTATAATTAAGCCAGGAGGTTGGTTGGTATTAGAAGTAGGCCTTGGTGAGCACCCATCAAAAGCAGTGGATATATTCCAATCCGCTGGCTATACTAAATTAGAATTAATTTCTGACTATAACAGCGATGAACGTGTATTGAAAATCCAAATTTAATTACATGAAAAAACGCAATGCTTTGCGTCTCAAAAGGACACAATGTATTTTTAATGCCTTAATCCAACTAAACAATTTCATTTTAAATGGCATCAGAATTCGTACACTTACATAATCATTCCGATTACAGCCTTTTGGATGGGGCTCAAACGGTCCAAACATTGGTGAACACCATTGATGACTTAGGCATGGATTCCGTGGCGCTTACTGAACATGGGAACATGTTCAGTGTCATTCCCTATTATAAATCTGCAAAAAAAGCAGGTGTCAAACCTATCATTGGCTGCGAAACTTATGTGGCTGTGGGAAGTCGATTCGATAAGAAACCCCGATCTGATGGAGGTTGGGGAAATAATCATCTTGTGTTGCTGGCCCAAAATTATACAGGGTACAGAAATTTAATGAAATTGGTCACCTTCGGTTATTTAGATGGATTCTATTACCGCCCGAGGGTGGATGTTGATTTATTGAAGGAACATAACGAGGGTATCATCTGCCTTTCCGGCTGCCTTAAAGGTGAAGTAACCGAAAAAATGCTGAAAGACGATTGGGATGGAGCCAAAGAAGCTGCCCTGCGATTTGCTGAAATATTTGAAGATCGTTTTTATCTGGAAGTTCAAAATCACGGCATTCCTGATGAAGCAAAGAATATTCAAAATATGAAAAAACTGGCTGGCGAATTAAACCTTCCACTCGTGTGTACCAATGATGCCCATTACGCTAAACACGAACATTGGGAAGCACATGATGTTCATATTTGTCTGGGAACCGGTAAAGATCGAGATGATCCCAACCGACTGCGTTATGCCACACCGGAGTTCTATTTCAAGACTCAGGATCAAATGTATGAAATGTTCAAAGATGTACCAAACGCCATTGAGAATACACGAAAAATTGCCGATAGTATAGATATTGAACTCCCCATGGGTGATTACCATTTGCCCAGTTTTCCCATTCCGGAAGATGCATCAAATAAAGACCCGGATACATACCTCCAAAATCTATGCGAAACAGGTGTTAAAAACCAGTATGGCGATATCAATCCAGAATTACGGTCCAGGCTCGACCATGAATTAAAAGTGATTAAAAAAATGGGCTTTGCGGGCTACTTTTTAATCACAGCTGATTTTGTTAAGTATGCTAAAGATAATGCCATCCCCGTCGGCCCGGGTCGTGGGTCTGCTGCAGGGAGTCTGGTTTCATACTCCCTGGGGATTACCACCATTGATCCCATGCGCCACAACCTTTTGTTTGAACGATTTCTGAATCCGGATCGCATTAGTATGCCGGATATTGATATTGACTTCTGTATTGAACGCCGGGGCGAAGTCATCGATTATATTAAAGATCAGTATGGTGAAAAATCCGTTACTCAGATTATTACATTTGGTAAAATGAAAGCCCGCCAGGTGATTCGTGATGTGGGTCGAGTGTTGGGGTATTCATTTGGAGAAATTGACCGTCTTGCAAAATTGATCCCCACGACATTGAATATTACTTTGGACGATGCCTTAAAACAAAGTCCCGATCTCAGGGAGGCTGGAGAAGGTCAGTACAAGGATGTAATTGAATATTCGAAAGTGCTGGAAGGTATGAATCGCCATGCTTCGACCCATGCAGCAGGCGTGGTGATCGCTCCAGGTGACTTAACAGATTTTGTACCCCTTTATCGGTCGCCCCAGGGAGACGTTACATCCCAATATGATATGAAGGGGTTAGAATCGCTTGGTCTTTTAAAGCTCGACTTCCTCGGCCTCAGAAACCTGACTGTTATTGATAATGCTCTGAAACTCCTGAAGGCTAGGGGCGAAAAAGTTGATATCGAAAAAATCCCCATGGATGATGCCAAGGTTTATAAAATGTTTGCAAAAGGACTAACCATCGGCGTTTTTCAGTTTGAATCTTCCGGAATGCGTGAATTTTTGAAAAAGCTGAAGCCCACTGTCATTGAAGATTTGATTGCCATGAATGCCTTATATCGACCCGGGCCCATGGATAATATTGATGACTTTATTTCCCGTAAACATGGGAAAAAGAAAATTGAATATATCCATCCGGCCATGGAATCAATTTTGAACGAAACTTATGGGATTATTGTTTATCAGGAACAAGTGATGCAGATTGCACATGAAATTGCTGGTTTTACTCTGGCAGAAGCAGATATCATGCGCCGAGCCATGGGAAAAAAGGATAAAAAATCCATGGATGAGTTGAAAGTTAAGTTCATCGATGGCGCGCTGGAAAAACATGAAATTTCTAAAAAGAAGGGCAAAGAGATTTATGAATTAATTGAAAAATTTGCCGAATATGGATTTAATAAAAGCCATTCCACAGCTTATGCGTATGTGGCCTACCAGACAGCTTGGCTCAAGACCCATTATCCGGCGGAATTTATGAGTGCAAACCTTACCAGCGAAATGTCCAATATTGATCGTGTAGTCATTTTGATTAATGAATGTCGAAAACTGAAGATTGAAGTGGATCCTCCTGATGTGAATATATCCGGGACTAACTTTCGTCCGGTGGATAATAAAACCATTTCTTTTGGGCTGAATGCCATTAAAAATGTGGGAACCAAGGCGTTGGATCAAATTGTAGAATCTCGAGATAAATATGGAAAGTTTAACTCATTATTTGATTTTACTGCCAATGTGAGTTTGAAATCCGTCAATCGGAAAGTGTTGGAAAGTCTCAACATGGCCGGGGCACTGGACGGATTTGAGGGGAACCGTGCCCAGAAATATGCTGTCATTGAAACCGCATTAAAATACGGACAAACGATACAGGAGAATAAAGCTCGAAATCAAGTGGATCTCTTTGGTGTCGCTAGCCCAAACGGGCAAGACATGTCTATGGTACCATCTCTACCCCAGGCAGAAGAATGGTCTGAATCTCAATTGCTGGAAAATGAAAAAGAAGTTTTGGGTATGTATCTTTCGGGGCATCCATTACTGAAATATGCAGAAGATTTAGAAGAATTTTCCAATTTTGATTTTACGGAAAAAGTGGACAATCGCAATGGAAGCAAGGTCAGGGTTGGCGGGTCAATTTCTGATGTAAAAATGCACTTTGATCGAAAAAACAATCAAATGGCCTTTTTTAAATTGGACTGTTTAGGTGGTCAAGCAGAAATCTTAGCCTTTAGTGATACATTTGCAAAGTTTAAAGACTTGATTAAGAATGATTCAGTTGTTTTTATTTCAGGCAAACCCACAGATGAAACAGATTTTTCAGATTTAAAAATGATTGCAGACGACATAGTGAATGTGGAAAAGGCGAGAGAAATTTATTCCAAGAATGTAAATATTAGAATCGAACCGGACCAAATGTCCCCTGCAGATGTGGATGCACTTTTGGACATGGCAAAAGGGCACAAAGGGGGGTGTGGGCTCATGTTCCATATGGCTTCAGAAAGAGGTAAGCAGCAACGGATTTATGCTCATAATGTGAAAGTATCTGCCCATACATCCTTCCTCAAAAAACTGCGGGATACCTATGGAAAGCAAAACGTCTGGGTGTCTGATTGATCGCTGTGATCCAACGAGCCAAGCGTGGTTCCGTTACAGTAGACGAAAAAGTGATCGGTGAGATTAATCATGGTTTTGTGATCCTCCTTGGTGTGACCGATACAGATGAAGAAGTTGATGCAAACTATCTTTCTGAAAAGATCGCACACCTTCGGGTTTTTGATGATGCAAATGGGAAGATGAATCTATCCATACAAGATGTGGGTGGTTCTGCGCTGGTTATTAGCCAGTTTACCCTATGCAGTGATACGCGCAAAGGACGTCGCCCCAGTTTTATCCACGCCGCACCCCCAGAAAAGGGGAATACCCTTTATGAATATTTTATGAATCAGTTAAAATCAAAAGAGATTCCCGTTGAGTCAGGAGAATTCGGCGCCATGATGGAGGTGGATTTGGTGAATGATGGGCCGGTGACTTTTGTTTTGGACAGTAAAAACTCCTAATTCTCATTCCTCGATTCAATTTCTTTTTTATTGTAATTTCTTCATATAAATAAATTGATATTATGAAACGTAAAATAAGAATACTCATGGCGAAGCCCGGCTTGGACGGTCACGATCGGGGGATTAAAGTTCTGGCTGCCGCCTACCGAGATGCAGGAATGGAAGTGATCTATCTTGGCTTGCGTCAAACTCCGGAGATGATTGTATCTGCTGCATTACAGGAAGATGCGGATGTGATTGCCTTATCCAGCTTGAACAACGCCCACATGACTATCTTCCCGAATGTATTGAATTTGATGAAAGACAAAGGGTTGGATGATGTCCTTTTGGTCGGAGGAGGAATCATTCCCAAAAAAGATGTAGAATCATTAGAGGGTATGGGCATGGGAAAACTATTTGGCCCCGGCACACCTGTTCAGGATACAGTGAATTATATTACCAATTGGGTTCAGGAGAATCGCAGGTAAATGAATCTCACAAACCTCACTGAATTAGAACTTTATTTTGCTGATCATTTTGATACGGTATTATTTCCTGTTTTAGCAGAAATATATCAAGATAAGGGAGAGTACGATCGGGCAAAGCGAGTCTGTGAAATTGGGTTAGAACACCACCCCAATTCGATTGATGGGCAATTTATATTATCCAAAGCTGAACTTGGATTGGGCAATTTAACTGGGGCTGAAAAATGGATGAATAAAGTACTCACCCAAATACCGGATCACACTGCCGCGGCAACATCGCTTCCCATGGTTCAGGAACAATTAGATCGTTCTCCAGCCACATTAAAGGCGAGTTGGAAGCGGGCATTGCAAGTGAATCCGGATAATCAATTTGCAAAAGATTTTTTATCGGATAAAAAGCCCAAACCCAAGCCAAAAAAGAAAAAAGGTAAAACGCCCTCTGCTTCTAAAATCCCTGATATTCCGAAAAAAGATAAGTCCAAAAAACCACTCCCCAAAGATTTAAGTGTAGAAGGAGTCGCCATTAGTCCACGACTGGCCACCATGACATTAGTGAATGTGCTTAAAGGACAAGGATTGTATCATCAAGCTTTGGAAGTTTTAGATATTTTGGAAGAAAAAGGGGAAGGTAAAAAACGGATTGACGCAGAACGAAAAGCCATCCAGACTGAGTTGTAATTTTCCTTTTTAGACCCCCTATGTGTTCCCCCTGTTACAGGGGAGAAATAAAAGAGAGGTCAAAGAATAATAATTTTCTAACCAATCATGTTTGTTCAAATAAAGCATGAAAATTCAAATGTATAAAAACCCGGCATTATATGATGCATGTACAGCTCATAAGATAAATGATATTCCGTTTTATAGACATTGGGCAATAAAAACCAATGGTACAATTCTGGAGTTGGCCTGTGGAACAGGCCGAGTGGCTGAGCCACTTTTAGATAAAAAGTACGATTATACTGGTCTTGATCTAAGTCCCGTTTTTATTGATCATTGTCAATCAAAATATCCAGAGGGGGAATTCATTATGGGCGATATACGGGACTTCAATCTTGGGCAAAAATTTGATTTAATTTTTATTCCATTTAATTCATTTCTTCATCTTTACACAGAAGAAGAAATGACCCAGTGTTTAAAATCAATCCAAAATCATCTTTCTGAAAATGGAAAATTCCTTTTAGATAATTTTGTCCCGGACCCGGAGTTTCTTTATCGAAATCAAGATAAGAAACATAAAGAAATGATGATCAACCATCCAGAGGGTGGAAAGTGTACTATCTGGCAAAAAAATCAATATGATGAAGATTCGGAGATCAACCACATTCATTGGTATTTTGATCGAGGGGATAATGGGGAGCAGGATGAATATAAATTTGATATGCGGATGATTTATCCCGACACCATGGATCGAGTTCTTTCAGAATCGGGATTCACTATAGAAGAAAAATGGGGCGATTATGATGGGGAACCATTTGATGAAAACAGTCTGCTTCAACTCTATATTTGTTCTTAGAATTACAAGATGGAAATAAACAACGCACTTCAATCTCTTCGAAAATCAGACCCCCGAATGGGGCGGTTAATTGATGAATTCGGTCCACCGGAATTCAACCCCATTGATAACTATTATGAATCTTTGGTTCGGTCCATTGTCTATCAGCAACTCAGTGGTAAAGCGGCGGCCACTATTTATGGCCGATTCAAAGATTTGTTTAATTCAAGGTCCTACCCAGAACCAAAGGATGTACTTCAGATTCCCCATGAAACTTTGCGGTCGGCTGGACTCTCAAATCAAAAAGCAACGTATATTCGGGACTTGTCCGAAAAGTGGGATGGGAGAAGAATAGACTTATCGAATGTGGATTCAATGACAAATGAAGAGATCAGCGCTGAACTCATAAAAGTAAAAGGCATCGGCCAATGGACGGCAGATATGTTTCTCATGTTTACTTTAGTCCGACCCGATGTTTTCCCTTTGGGAGATTTGGGCATTCAAAAAGGATTTATGGGACTCAATAAAATGGATCGCTTTCCGACCCCGAAAGAAATGGAAGTAGAAGCTGAAATGTGGCGCCCCTACCGCACCGTGGCCGCATGGTATTTATGGAAAATCGTGGATGGGCCATTTGAGTGGTAGCTTTCATATGTATTATTTCCTGCATTAATTTCCCCACCTTTATAACCCTGAAAAAAGTAAATGCATGATTAAAACCATATTTTTTGATATTGGTAATGTGCTGATCCATATTCATCCAGACCGGTATATCCAATACTTAGCGGACAGTACTGATTTACCAATAGACGTCATCAAAGATGCCTTCCCACTTGAAGTGCATTATGCCTATGAAAGGGGAGAAATTTCCGGCCATGAGTTCTTTTTGTCTTTTCGCGAAGCACTGCCTCAGCCCTGTTGTTTAAAAGAATCGGATTTTTGGCGAGGGTGGCAAAAACTATTGGGGAAAGAAACAGCTGTGGTGCCTTTGCTCCAAACGCTTTCTGCAAATTATGATATTTGGCTTTTGTCAAACACCAATCCACAGCATATTCGAGATGAGCTGGAATCTCAAGTTTCATTTTTAGACTATATTGATGGGGGAATTTATTCATTTGATGCAGGGTCAAGGAAACCGGATAGTGCTATTTATGAATATGCGCTGGAAAAATCCGGAGCAAAAGCGAATGAGTCTGTCTTTATTGATGATCTAAAAGATAATATTAACGCAGCCGAAAAACAGGGATTCATCGGGATTCATTACGTGGGAGAGGATCAATTGTTAGAGGATTTGAACAACTTGGGAATTGAAATTGAGAAGATGGTAGCATCAGTATGAGTAAAAAACATTATTGGATAATTGGTTTATTATTAATTGCCCTGATTATCGGACGAAAAAATTATACACCCAAATTCAACACCGCCATTGATGTTGAGTCATTTTTAGATTATGATGTAACCATTTATCGGGATACATGGGGTGTACCCCACATCTTTGGAGAAAAGGACAAGGATACGGCCTATGGCTTGGCCTATGCCCATTCGGAAGATGATTTTAAAACTATCCAGAATATTTTACTGGCTACCCGAGGAAAACTGGCGACGATATACGGTAAAGATGGGGCCGCCAACGATTATATGGTACAGTTGCTTCGAATTTGGGATGTGGTTGAAAGTGGCTACGAAATGCAATTATCTGAAGATGTTCGTGCCATTTGTGATGGATATGCTGATGGTATCAATCATTATGCAAACCGCCATCCAGAGGAAGTGTTGGCAGGGCTATTTCCTGTTTCAGGAAAAGATATTGTGGCAGGATTTGTTCACCGGACACCCCTCATGTTTGGATTAGATAAAGTATTGGGGGAACTGGCATCTGAGGAAAAACCAGAATTTGCTTTTGACAATGAAGCAAAAGAATGGGGCCCATTTGATCAAACTTTGTTGGGATCAAATGTTATTGCTGTGGCCCCAAGCCGTTCCGCTGACAAATACACCAGAATTGCCATTAATTCTCATCAACCGTGGACCGGTCCGGTGGCTTGGTATGAAGCACATCTCCACAGCGAAGAAGGATGGAATATAAATGGTGGGTTATTCCCCGGTTCTCCTGTTGTATTTGTAGGACATAACGAAAATATCGGTTGGAGTCATACGGTAAATGATCCGGACTTGATTGATGTATATGAACTGGAAATACATCCGGAAGATGAAAATAAATATTTTATTCAAGGCCGCTGGGAAGAGTTAGATGCTCGAGAAGCAAAAATCACTGTCAAACTTTGGGGACCTTTTAAATGGACATTTAAACGAGAAACACTTTGGTCCATTCATGGGCCAGTTATTCGGAATCCCCATGGTACCTATGCAGTTCGGTTTTCTGGGTTTGGGGAAGTCCGTCATGTTGAACAATGGTTTCGAATGAATAAATCTCGGAATTTGGAAGATTTTGGGAAAGCCATGGGGATGTTAGCGTTGCCCATGTTCAATACGGGATATGCGGATAAAAACGGAAATCTATTTTATGTATATAACGCATTGCTTCCCATTCGTGGGAATGATAACTATGATTGGCGTGGTATCGTACCGGGGAATACGGCCTACTCACTTTGGCGTGGATACTTTGCATTTGATGATTTACCTCAGGTCGTGAACCCGAAATCCGGATTTATTCAGAATTGTAACAGTACACCCTTTCTGGCTTCCATAGATGGAGATAATCCAGATGGGTCATTTTATCCCCAGAATTTGGGGATTGAGATGTTCCAAACCAATCGGGCATTGAGGGCCCATGAAACATTTGGCGCAGATAAATCCATCACCCGGGAAGAATTTTACGAATACAAATATGATACCAAGTATTCTAAAAAGTCCGTCATGGCTATGAACTTAAATAAGTTTTTAGCAGAAGCATCCAGCGAAGATCCTGATATTTTGAAAGCACTGGATTTACTCCAAAATTGGAATTTGGATACAGATAGTTTGAATACGGCAGTTCACTTAGCTATTCGCACTATTCGCCCAAAATATAATCCCGGGGAATATTCTTATAATTATTCACAGATGATGAAACGATTGAAACAAACAGTGAATACACTAAAAGAAACATTTGGTAGTATTGAAGTAAAATGGGGTGATATTATGCGACTTCAACGTGGTAAGACCGATTTGCCATTAAGCGGTGGTCCGGATATTTTACGCGCTATTTATTCTAAAGAAAAAGATGGAACCCGCATCGGCACTGCGGGAGACTGTTATTTTGAAATTGTGGAGTGGGATCCAGACGGAAATGTTTCGGCCCAAAGTATTCACCAGTTTGGTTCCGCCACGCAAGATACAAATTCCATCCATTATGATGATCA
>JACNKN010000023.1:0-8953 GCA_014382015.1 Fidelibacterota bacterium
GATTTCCAGATGCCCCCGGAAGCAGAAGCAATAAAAACAACCGCAGGGTTATTGGGTAATACTTCAACATCATGAATCCGGCCTCCCGTAACAGAGGGCCCGATATTACGAAATTCCAGTTCCCTCACTTGATCCGAGGTAATTGATTGGCAGAGAATAGCACCAACTAAAATGAAGTGAATTAAATATTTTTTCATGTTAAACTCAGGTGAGTTTATGAGTATATAAAGCAAAAAGCCTTCAATTAAATGAAGGCTTTTTGCTTTATATACGAGCTACAACTTTCGGAGAGCAGAGTTCGCTATTTATTTACCTCTGTTTTACCATACAAACCTGAATCTTCAGGTGCATTGGCATTCGAAGTTAATTCATCTTGTGCCCAGAGTAATCGTTCTACATGCTGAGATGCGGCTTGAGTATTCAAACCAAATGCGGGAATTAAATCCGTTTCTCCTGCCCCGCGGAGACGACGATGATCATTAAATGGCATGTAAGTCCCAAAACCGGAAATATACCGCTCTTCGATAATTTCCCTTAACAGTGCTTTATCCTTTGATACGCCATCAGCATTTTCCATACCACCACTCTCAAAATCTGCATCAACATAAGCATCATACTTGTAGTTGGCAGCATCATCAAAATCCGAATTAAGACGACCGCCACCCGCCAGCCAAGCTCTATAGGTATTCAAATGACCTAATCCTGTTGTAAAAGATGAACGGGCCCCAGCTTCAGCCAAAATGAGTTGATTTTCTGCATAAGTCACCATAGGCATGGGTTCAAACTGAGCAATTACACCTTTGTTTCCACTTGCTGACCCATCATCAATGGCATAATAACCAGAACGTGCTGTTTCATCGGTTTTATCATTTCCACGATAATTGGATCCAGATGAATCTAATATATCCATCAAGAAACTACCCCTATTTCCGATATCTCCTGTACGAGAGCCAGCTAAGATAGCATTAAACAGGTTCTTATCGCCATTTGTAACCGACGCATCACCTCGAGGTGAGAACCTCATATTACCTGTAGCTGATGCAATTCCACTACCAGCAACAGCCAATGCACCAGAATAATCTTTATTGATTAATGCGTAACGTGCTTTCAAAGTATTTGCTGCCGCAATCCATTTATCTTTGTCACCATTATAATAGATATCATAAGATTCTGCACGACTGCTTGCACCACCTAAATCTGCAATAGCCTCATCTAATAGCGTTGATAATGCTGACAAAACGTTCTTTTGGGTATCAAAAGCTGGATCTTCAACTTCAGATCCAATTTCTGAATAGGGTACATCACCCATTAGAATAGCTAAAGTACCCACAGCATGCGCTTCCAATATCTTAGAAATTCCCACGAGTAATTTATCGTCAGGCACTGTAGCACGAATGTGACGTGCATTGGTAACTACACCCGTATATGTTCGTCGCCAAACCCCATTTGACTCAACAGTGGATAGTGAATATCCGTAGATGTTTGAGTATAGAGATGTAAATCCGACCAATTGACCTGAAAACATTCCTGCAATACGATTCAAGTGACCATTTTGAACAATAATATTGGCCAGTTGGGCACCATTCAAGAATAAATTAGCATCTACATCACTGAGTGTAATTTCATTCGGGTTATCATTTAAATCCGATGGGATATCGCAGGATGTCATTACCAATGCAATTGAAATTATAGAAAGTGTTAGTGCTTTCTTCATTGCGTTTAATCCTTTATTTGTATTATTCATTTTCTTATCCTCCCTTAGAAGTTTGCCGAAACAGTGAAAAGATACGATTTCGTGCTCGGATTGGTAAAATAATCCAATCCAAAGCCATTGGCTACACCGGCCTGGTTAACCGCAGGATCAATTCCCACCAGTTCCTTATACCAAGCAAACAGATTTCGCCCTGTTGCTCTGATTGTTATGGAACTCAACTTCGTCATATCTGTTAAAGCAGGGGATGATAATGTATATGCAAGTGAAATTTCTCTAAAACGAGAGAAAGTTGCATCCTTCACAGCAAAATTATAAGCTTGGTTATCACCAAATCCACCTCCGATACCATGGCGGAACCAAGTTTCATCTAACAATACATCGCCACCACCAAAGTTGTGAATTTCGCCACGAACTGTTGTGCCTGATGGAATCGTCTTCCCGTCGAAGTTTACATAGTCTTTATCTAACGTTACACGTCCAGCTGTTTCCTGCGTTGTTCCAAACCGACGGAGTACCCACTGGGTTCTGGGTGAATAGTCACCCCCTTGGGAATGTTCGAATAACACATTCAAGTTAAATGCTTTCCATCTTGCGTTTAATCCCACAGTTCCCCTCCAATCTGGATTGGGATCTCCCAATACAATCGGCAAAGAAGTAATTTGAGGAAAACCATTATCATCCAAAATAAGAGTTCCATCTACTTTTCCATTATCTGTTTTGGATCCTGTTCCGTACAACGCACCCAGTTGATATCCTTTAACAGCAACTGAATTCACTGATCCTGTTCCTAAATAAAGAACTTCTGTTCCCGCAAGATCTAAAACTTCATTCTTATTGGTTGCCCAATTGAAAGATAGATCTAATGCTTTTTCAGGATCACTCATTACATGCCATGCACCATCTAATTCCAATCCTTTATTCGTCATACTTGCAGCATTTTTATACTGTGTATCATAACCGGAAGTGGGTGATAGAGACACATTAATAAGCATATCCTCAATCTTATTACTATAACTGGTAAATCCAATTGAAAATTTGTCATCAAATAATCTTAGGTCCATTCCAATTTCCGTTTCAGTTTTCAATTCTGGTTTTAAGCTTGGATTCCCTTTATCGTCATCCACACGATACCCACCACCAAAAAGTGAAACATCCAATGGATCACTATATGAACTATAACTGAAACCTGATTCAGCCAATGTTTCAAATCGATGAGCCGAAGGGCGAACGCCCACTTGGCCCCACGCAAATCTGACTTTACCAAAACTAATTGGTGTACTCTTAACCATATCAGAAAATTGGTAAGCTACATCAAATGCTGGGTAAAAGAATGCGTCACTAATTGTAGAATGATTCTCTAATGATCCTGAAAGATTGACGAAAATCTGATCAAGCGCATCAATCGATAATAAACCATATGTTCTGGTTGACCGAATGAAAAGTCTACTATTATCAACAGAAGAGGCTTCTGCAGCTGTATTGACATTAACTGTCTGCTTTGTTGTATTCACTAAAAATCCGTTAATATTGGTGCTGGTTCGCCAATACTTTCTATCATTCCAATTAAATCCTCCAGTAGCCACCATTGATATATTTGATCCGAATTCGAAGTTTTGACGCGCAATCAGTTCATAGTTTGATTCTTTATTTGTGAATCTATCTTCAGCAAATACACCTGAGTTCCTGGTGCTTGAAGAATAAACAGGGTAAAATGTTATACGATCATCAGCCCATGCATCAATACCTGCTCTTAACACAACACTTGTACCTTGAAATGGGTTAAGATTCATTTCATTGGTCATAATGAATCGGTTCACTTCAGACCCACCTTTTTGTTCTATAATTGTCCATAATGGGTTATTATAAATTGCATTTGTACTCGAACCACCTAAGTACCTTCGATAAGCACGGTGTCGTCCCTTATTTTCAACACCATTTTTATCAAAATATGACCCTTTATAGTGGGTAATATCAAAGTCAGGGGCGTTTCGTAAAAGCCCTAACATGACTCCGGTAACATTTGAGCTTTGTTGAATCCGATTTGAATTACTCCAAGAATATCCAGCCTTGGAATCCATGGTAATCCAGTCAGCCAACCTGAATTTTGTATTTAACCTAAAATTATCTCTGTCATACACCGAATGACGAATGATACCATCTTGGCGAACCCGACTATAGCTAAATAAATATGTTTTAGATGCCTCGCCACCTGAAACCTGAAAATCATCCTGGATGAATTTTCCAGTTTGAAAAACTTGGTTCCAATTTGATTCCACAAAAGTATCGTTAGAATTTTTTGTTAATATTTTGTATTGCGTAAAAGTCCCATCTTCAGAAACAAAATGCTCACCGGAAGTGGCCACTTCATCTGCGCCACCGGTACGATCAGGAATATAGTCTCCCCAAGATTCCGCTTTTGAATTACTGTAACTACCATTATTTCCTTGACCCCATACATTTTGCATTGGAATCCGCTCATGGATTTCATCGAAAGACACAGTCCGTTTATAATTCATTTTAATTGTGCCTGCTTTACCCGTCTTCGTTTTTATTACAATTACGCCATTCGCAGCTCTGGAACCCCAAAGTGCTGCTGCGGATGCACCTTTTAACACCTCTACAGATTCAATGTCATTTGCATTAAGATCATTAATCCTTGATTGTTGTACCGTACCACCATCTCTTCCGCCACTGACATTATTTCCCCCTCCATAAACTGTGGAATTATTGATGGGCATTCCATCCAGAATAATTAAGGGTTGACTGGCTCCAGAAATTGTATTGGCTCCACGAATTTTAATTGAAGTTGAAGCACCAGGATCACCTGCCGAAGCATTCACAATTACATTTGAAGCTTTTGATGCTAGGGAGTTTGCCATTAATGATTCTCCAGAACGAGTCATATCAGTAGCTGCCACAGATACACTTGAAGATCCTTGTTGGTCGCGATTCGCTTCAAAACCCAAAGCAGTTACACTAATTGTCTGTAAACCGATCGCATCTACAGCCAAGGAAAAATTATGGGTGGCTGATCCACTGGTAGGCACATTGACACTTGCAGATTGGCTTGTATGCCCAATATAAGATGCTGTTAAGGTAACAGTCTCTCCTTCTATGGATCCACTGGAAATATCTATCCGATAGGTGCCATCTGTATCCGCCGCTGCACCGATGGAAGTACCAACCACAACAACATTTGCACCTGCGAGTGCATTACCATTAAGATCGGTGACGGTACCCTGAATGGAAGACTGAGCACTTACTATTCCCAACGCCATGGAGAACAGAAGTGATATTTTGATATCTCTATTCATTTGATTTACTCTCCTTTGATTTTATACAACTCAATTGGTTGAATATTTTATTTGTATTTTATCGATTAAATAAATTTATGAGACGACTAATTACCAAGATTCTATAGAATATATTAAATAGGATGCAACACTAATTTTATAAATGTAAATTTATTTACAATTGATGAATTCATTATAGCTTTTACAAGGGATTCTAAATCATATTGTTGTATATTTTTCACGGAATAATCTCAAAAGAGGAGGATTGGTGAGACGAATTTTTATTTTTTGGGCATTCTTAGTCATAGGATTGGCCAATAATACTGATCAACAATATTTACTTTCTGGATTAGATCAACCTGTAGAAATCCTTGTAGACCAATGGGGTGTACCTCATATCTACGCTGAAACAGAAAGTGATCTCTTTTTTGCTCAAGGATTTTATGCAGCCCGGGATCGGTTATTTCAATTCGAAGTCTGGCGCCGCCAGGCTACAGGCACCATGGCAGAATTGACAGGAAACCGGGATTTCAATAGGGATCTTGGAACACGGTTATTCAAGTTTCGAGGGGATATAAAAAAGGAAATGAAACATTATCATCCTCATGGCGATGTAATTATTCCGGCGTTTACAAATGGGGTAAACGCCTATATCCAATACGTTCAGGATCATACTGACGATCTTCCAATCGAATTTAAAGTATTAGGAATTCAACCCAAGTTATGGACACCGGAGGTGGTGATTTCCCGTCACCAGGGATTGTTAGGAAATATTGAAGTTGAACTGGCTCATGGCCGGCAAGTGAACACCGTTGGTGAAAAAATAACCAAAGAACTAAACTGGTTTCATCCGTGGGGCGAACCTGATATATCCTTAGACCCAATCATTGATGGGGATCACTTAGATAATGATATTCTGGAACTATATAATGCATTCCGTACAAGAGTAAAATGGAAACCAGAAGATATTCTCCCCTATTATCGAACCACCCAAACATCTCTCATTAATTCTGAGGTTGAATATGCCGAGATTCCCATTCAGGATTTAGAAAGTATTGGAAGCAATAATTGGGTTATTTCCGGTGAACGCACCTTTAATGAGTATCCCATGATGGCCAATGATCCACATCGTTTTCAAGCAGTGCCATCTTTACGGTATATGGCCCATTTGGTGGCACCAGGGTGGAACGTTATAGGTGGCGGTGAACCAGAAATCCCAGGCATTTCTATCGGACATAATGGCAATGGCACTTGGGGATTAACCGTATTCAGGACCGATGGAGAAGATTTATATATTTATCAAACCAATCCGGATAATCCCAACCAGTACAGATATAAGAATAGATGGGTAGATATGAAAACCGTCTCAGAAACCATCTATATAAAAAATGCGGATAAAAGAGATGTCACATTAAAATACACCCGCCACGGACCAGTGGTATATGAAGATAAAAAAAATAATATAGCATATGCTATTCGTGCAGCATGGATGGAGATCGGTGGTTCTCCCTATCTAGCCAGTTTAAGGATGGATCAGGCAAAGACGTGGGAAGAATTTCGTGATGCATGTAATTATAGTAATATTCCTGGCGAAAATATGGTTTGGGCAGACCGAGAGGGCAATATTGGGTGGCAAGCCGTCGGTATTGCTCCCATTCGAAAAAACTGGAGTGGATTGGTACCTGTTCCAGGAGATGGACGATACGAATGGTCTGGATACCTTGAAATAAAGAAAAAACCTCATTTGTTAAATCCTTCAAAAGGTTTTTTTGGAACGGCAAATAGCAATTTAACGCCACAGAATTACCCCTACCGAAATGCGATTGCATGGGAATGGACCGATCCTTTTCGCTGGGCTAGAGTAAATGAAGTACTGAGCGCAGGTACAAAATTCACGCTTCAGGATATGGCTAATCTTCAGACAGATTATTTGTCCATCCCTGCCCGAACATTTGTGCCTCTACTGAAAGGGCTATCATCCGAAATTGCTTTGGCTGAACAATCTCGGAAGATGATACTGGATTGGGATTATCGTTTAGAAGCATCTTCGATTGAAGCTGGCATTTATATAGCTTGGCAAAAGGAAATCAGGAAGAGTATTCGATCTCTTTTTATTCCCAAAGGATCAGAAAATCTTTTTAGCTATATTTCAATGAAGCGGATTATCGACTGGATCATTTCTCCTGACGCACATTTCGGAAAACACCCGATTCGAGGCAGAGATGCTTTTCTAATTCAAACATTAGAAACTGCTATAAATAATCTCTCGAAAGAATTTGGAAGTAACCCGAATGACTGGGAATATGGACAAATTAATTACAAACATATAATGCTCCGTCACCAGTTGAGTACATCCGTTAAACAAAAGATTTCAGATAAACTGGACGTTGGACCTTTTCCTCGAGGAGGTGATAGTTATACTGTGAATAATACAAGCAGTGCTCGAAATCAAAGATCAGGTGCTTCATTTAGGATTTTAGTCGATACTGAAAATTGGGATCGTACTTTAGCCATGAATAACCCAGGTCAAAGTGGTAATCCTGATAGCCCCTTTTACAAAAATTTATTTAAAGAATGGGCTAATGATGGGTTTTTTCCATTATTCTATACTCGTGAAAAAGTAGAATCAGTTACAGCTAAGAAAATTATTCTTCAGCCTGTAAAATAATAAACTAATTTGAATAGTAAACCTGTCCATCCCTTCGTGGATCAGCTGCGCCAACCCATTTTCCATTTTCCAGGGCAATCGCATGAACGCCGCCGTAATAGGCATTGAGCCCTCCATATAATAAAAAGGGATTGACCATTTTTCGCTTCAAACCCAATAAATCCAGTTGGCTGCTTACCAAGTGAAAATCCTGATCATCTTCAAAGTAGGCATTCCCTTGACTTACATGGACCCTTGGGCGACTTACTGCTTCTTTAATTGATAATTTCTCATCAATCCATGCGGAAACAATCTGCGCTACAGATGATATGATTCGAGCACTCCCCGGGCTGCCTAAAAGGAGAACCGGTTTCCCATCTTTTAATACAATCGTCGGAGTCATAGATGAAAAAGCCATTTTCCCAGGTCCAATAGCGTACGGATGGCTTGAGTCTCCAAAAATAAAATCATCCATATAAGTATTATACAAAAATCCCAATTTATTAGATGCCGCTTTTGCCCCAAAATAAGCGTTAATACTGGACGTTACTGCCACAGCTATCCCATTTCTATCCACAATAGAAAAATGAGTTGTTTCGCCATTGTTACTATTCAACTTATTGTTATCATCAAATTTGAGGTTTATTTCTTTTTCGAAATTCCGCAAATTTTTTATCGGTGATATAATTCGTTCATTGTGAGCATTTTTCAAGGCCGAAACCATGTGAAACAATCTGAGTGAATCAATACTCATAGATTCAATTGTGGTGTTGGACAATTCATTCAATACCCGCAACATCACCCACCCACCGCATGGAGGTGTAGATGTATAAATATCATAACCGCGATACTGGGTCATTAATGCAGGAAGTTCCACCGGATCGGGGAAATTATTTAAATCCTCTAATGTGATCCATCCATTATTTTCGGACATATCCCTGGCAATCTCTCTGGCAATTTCACCTCTGTAAAATTCAGACTCACCTCCATGGGCAATTCGTTTCAATGTAGCAGCAAGTAATGGTTGTTTTAGCCAGTCACCTTCCAAAGGAATTTTTCCATTTAATAACCATGGTTCCACATGATGTGGACTTTCTAACAATAGGCTTTTATTCTTTTGGTAAACGACACCGCGAAATCGTCCAATTTGAAAGCCATTTTCCCCTAATTCAATCGCCGGCGAGACTAACTCATCCCAATCCATTTTACCACTACCATATTTATTCCAAATATAATATAGGATTTTTACTGTGGATGGAATTGTGGATCTTTGGTGATAAATTAAATTATTAGAATCTA
>JACNKN010000023.1:9266-10396 GCA_014382015.1 Fidelibacterota bacterium
TTCTAATAAATAAACTACAAAAGACTATCCATAATACGTAAAGTTTTGACTTCAAATTACTATTGAGCTATTTGGTATCAATTATCTTCTTGAAACTTTTTAATATATTTATAAACCGTGGGCCGGGTCACCGAAAGCGCCTCTCCAATAATCGCCACAGCTCCTCGCTTATTTAAATATCCACCCTTGACCAAAAAAGCAATCACATTGGCTTTATCTTTTCGTGAAAAAACCTTATGGGTTAATCCATGACTCACCCGAAAATGGTTTATGGCAATTTGTATTTCTTCCTTTGTACTCCCATAAAAAAACGCTTCCTTATCTTTTATAGAAGGACTGTCATCTGTCTGGGTGAATAAAGATAATATTTCTGAAAATTGATTAAAAACAGAAATATCATAGTTGAGGCCCAGGGAACCGATAATCTTGTTTTGGGAATTCCGGATTGTTAATGTGGAAGATTTTAATGGTTTACCATCGGGACTTTCATTTTTATAATTAATTACCTTATCCGGAATTTTACCTTTTATTTTTTTATAACCAATATCGGATGTACCGCTCCCTATCGTTCTTCCTGTAATATGATTATTAAAAATAGCAATTATCGAATGTTCCGGGTATCGTAAATCATGGATAATCACTTCCAAATGGGGTTTAAACATTTCAGAAACCGCTTCCCCCATTTTTACATAATGTGATAGAATCTCGTTGTCTGATAATTTGCCTTTTTCAGCCATAAGAACTAATTCAACTTTCTAACTTTTCAAAGAAGAAGGATTTGCAATACCTTCAAAAACTAAATCGGATTCGTCGAGCTTTTCAATCTTGATATTCAAAAGTCCATAAATAACAGCAACAACTGGATTTATTAGATTAAAAAAGCAAAAAGGTAAATATGCAAATGTAGCCACACCCAACGAGGCAGACATATATGCGCCGCATGTATTCCATGGAACCAGCGGGGATGTAATTGTCCCTGCATCTTCTAATGTCCGTGACAAATTTCTTGGGTCTAACCGCCGTCGCGCAAATTCAGCACGATACATTCGACCGGGAATAACGATTGCGATATATTGATCAGCTGCAATTATATTAATTCCAATACAGGTGGCAACCGTGGCGACGATTAA
>JACNKN010000047.1:0-4099 GCA_014382015.1 Fidelibacterota bacterium
AAATCAGGAGATCGTGCCCGCTTGACTCATTTTACAGAACATTTTGGACTTGACCAAAAATGAGGTAACCGTTTGCATATCGATTTTCAAACCGAGTATCCTTATACAATGTAATTGAAAGCATTATGCCGGTGATTAGAAAGAAACGAAATGCCCAGTTAACAAATACTATATGTAGGTCAAGAAAAAGGTTATGAGGCGTCAAACCAACGCCGATAAAACATATAGATCCAATGACTCCCGAAATAGAGCCAATCTTCGCTAAAATATTAATTAATGTATTTTCATAAAACAATTTGGTAAAATATATATAGTATGCAGCGAAGAACAACCCACAGACAATTAAGCATAAATTAAACATCATGGCTGAAATTATATTTTCATCTGTGAATTTACCCAGGTCACTGAAAAAGTTCCTCGTAAATGAATATCCGATACTTTCAGGATTATTTAGAGTACCCCCTGCATACATAATCATAGCCAGGATAAATAAAAGGATAAATAAAATGGAAGCTGCACGAGGTAGTTTAATAAGGAATAAATGTTTGTGGTGCATTACTATGAAATATTTATTATGCTTAATAGGTTAACGGTTATTTAATAATGAAAAGAGCCTCAATTACTTGATGCTAATCAATTATTGGGGCCCGGATAGATGCTCGCTTTAAACTTTTCCAATTTATAGTCTTTAAATGAAATATACATGGCACATATTACCTCTATATATTTCCAGAATAATACAAAAATATTGATTAGTTAATAAATAATTTCCTTTTTATCTTGATTACCATTGGCTTCTAACTTTTCTTGAACCGACAAATGTATTTAAATGACCCCCCACTAATTCCTTATTTCATGAAAATCATCTTCTTCACTTGTCTGAAGTTTTCAGCTTCCAGGCTGTAGAAGTATAATCCGGAACTGACTGCATTCCCCTGGGCATCTCTACCATTCCATAGGGCTTGGTGCATACCCATGTTCATCCAACCTTTTTCTATGGTCATTACTTTCTGCCCCAATACATTATACACAGACAGATTCACATGGGACGGAACCGGAAGTGAGAATGTGATAGTGGTGGTGGGGTTAAATGGATTGGGATAATTCTGATTGAGAGCAAATGTCTCCGGTATGGATGCCTCTATTTCGGCCACAGCACTCTCTACATAGTTTGGTCCACCCACCACTAATGTCATAGGGTAATCATAGTGATTATTGAATCTTGTTATGGTAACATCATCTAATTCCTCTAATGAATACGATTGTCTCTCAATATGATCAAACAGTACGGCTTTAACACCACTGGGTAACTGTCCCCGAAGTTCGGATGAAAGTTGAATGGGGCCAACGATATCTTTTGTTTTAAGATTCATTTCCCATGTACCGTTCATATTATCCATCGAGCGAATATCAGATGTAAATGCATAATCCACTCCCCAGTCTTCCCGATCCATGGATAGTGAAATATATTTATCCATTTCAGGCGGTTCCGGGTTATCCCATATATCCAGATCTTCGGATGCATTCTCTCTCCGGCCCATGGCATTATACACATCTCCATATTCTCCATTATAGACGCTAAGAATCATCTCCCACCCATTTTCTGCCATAAGCTTACTTTGGGGGGTGTTCTGACCATCCAGGGGATTAATATTTAAAGTGACCGCTTCGCTGGTGCGATTATAAATGGCATATCCTTGCCAAGGAGAAAGAGTTGTACTGGCCTCTTCCCATCCTTCCAAACCGGATGTACCATAAGCCAGTGGCCCATATACTTCATTTTCATCAAAACCAATCTTCAGTTCAAAGGGATATGGATTACCCATGAGACTCCACCCTGCAGGAATAGAAATCGAAAACCCAGTTAAGTCCACAGAATGACCGGAACCTGTGGCGAATGGAATATCCGACTTGACCCGCTGGTGGATCCAATAACCCTGCCCTAAAACAAATGAAGATGCTTCCAGCCAGTTTGCACCGCCCCCATCTTCAAATAATCTCCACGTGGTATTAGAAGAGGATTTACTCAGTTCATCCTGGATTGTATTCTTTACAGTGCCATCATTCAAATGGGTCGGAATGGATATCAATTTCCATTTGTTTTCCGGTATCCCATCCGGGTACGCACTGCCGGCAATAACGGTAGATAGAATATTTTCCGGAAACTCAACTTGAATTGACACTGTATCACTGGTTTTGCTATTTCCATAAACATCCGTCACTACTGAATAATGAGCCAAACCCACATAATCTAAATCGCCATTTCCGATTAATGCAGAATAGGATCCATCTCCATTATCAGAGGCCGATATAGATGTAAATGAATCCATTCCTCCTGCTATATAATTGAGAAACACCGAACTTACACCTACATTATCCGATACAGATATATCTATAGATATATTATCACTGCTATTCACCAAACTGGGAGAACTGATATCTAATATAATGGGAGGCACTGTATCTCTAATTCCAATACCTGTGATTGAGAAATGACTCACATTTGATAATGGATCATTAGAAAATATGGCTGCGACACCCAGTACAATACCAGTATCCATAGGTGCAAACACCAAATTGAAACCCAACTCTTGTGATGGATTTATGACAATGGGATAGGACATGTTATCTAGTGAAAAAGCATTCGAATTAATTTTAATCGAATCCACTACCAGCATATCATTCCCTATATTTTTCATGGCAAAATTGCCTGTACTATCATCATACACCATCACCCGTCCAAAATTAAGCGTTGGAGGCACTTCTGGAATCCATTCAGCTAAAATATTAAGAGTTGGTTCGCAATCTTGATTTGTGACGATTACACTATCCATAATAAATCCTTCATAATTTGGATCCACACTTTGGGTTTTACCAAATTGTATTGCATAGGTGACATCCCCGTCAGAAACATTATCATCAACACCCGTCATAGTCACAATGTGGTCCGCATCCCAATTATTTGTCGTAAATATAATTGTATCTGTTGAGACAGTTCCCTCGTTAACATTAGAAGAACGAACAGGAATTTTGACTTCCGCCAATGGGGCAGATTTAAGTACAACTGTTATCGTATCTGTTCCGCCAAGTTCCGTGGTAAGAACACCATCGGAGCGACTAACCGCCGCTCCTTCCAGCACATCCAAAATTGCTATGGAATGACCGTGATCAAATACCAAGCCACCTCTGTCTTGTGCCCGCATATACACTTCACAAACCTCTGTCACTTCATAATCCAGAATCACGGCTGTTTTGAGTGTATCTCCTTTAATGGTAAATAGATCATTGTCTTTAGAGTTAATTCCATCACCGGGAACTAAACTAAATATAAATGTTTCCCCTGTGTCTACATCTACTGCAGATATAATTCCTACCATTGTACCGATAGGACTGCCTTCTGCAATTGTTGTGGAAGTTATGGGACAATCTGTGGGTGCATCATTTAAAGGGATTACCGTCAAACTAAATAGGGATGTATCCGCCAGAGTTCCAGGATCAGATACAATTACAGTAAAATTACCGGTACCATGCCAATTGGCTACCGGCGTCATAGTCAAGCTATTACCATCTAAGGCAACTATAATATTCGCCTCGTCTGAAATTACTGCATAAGTTAGATTATCTCCATCTGCATCGGTGGCCGATAGTGAAATGACTTTTGCTGTATCTTCATTTGTTGTTTGATTGCTGATTATCGTCAAGACCGGTGCCCTGTTCGCCACGACAATAAAGGTGGAATTGACGGCGACAATGGCATTATTGCCAGCATCCTCTACTGTGGATCCAAGGGCCACATAAATCACTTGAGAATTGATAAAATCACTGGTAGGATTAATGATAATCACTTTTTTATCTGTATCAATCGTTGCATCAAATGCAATAGATGGGCCAGTGGAATTGGTTGTTTTAAGTGTGAGCAATACATCTACATTCTCATCAGTCAATTCTGTATTATCCACATTCTGGATGGCTTCACTAAATGTCAGTGTAATATTGCTGTTCAGTTCAACATCTGTTTCACCATTGGATGGCGTGAATGTTACTGTAGGATTCGTTTCATCTGCAGACTTAAAGTTCCAAGTTGAGGCATCATTGATGC
>JACNKN010000047.1:4708-9252 GCA_014382015.1 Fidelibacterota bacterium
TCACTAAATGTTAGAACGATATTATCATTAATACCCACGCCTGTGGCGCCATCAGTTGGATATGAACTGATTGTAGGTAAAATACCATCTACTATAAGTGCAGAACTGGTGGCCAGATTTGTTCCTATAGAAAAACTGCTCATATTATTGCCGGCGCCATCGGAAATGGTTCCCGCTGATAAGGCAATACTGTTTACCGTAAGATCGCTGCTGGTATCCCCATTCTGGACCGTATAGGTCCCAGAGGCTGATGTGGTGCTACTGATTGAAGAAATAGTGACTGTTTGATCTGTACTCCCTGTTTCTAATGTAACCACAAGATTACCACCAGATAAAGTCACTGCTTCACTGAAATTCACCGTAATATTAATGGCATCACCCACTTTAAATGTTCCGTCACTCGTCGTCGATGTTACCGAACTGATTATAGGCGGAGAATCGAATTCATAGGCGCCCATATCCGGGTTTGCATCCCGTGTAGATCCAGAAAAGTCTCCACTAGGAGCGCCAGTTGATGTACCGGCGTTTATGGCTGGCGAACCGGATTGAAGCGTAAAGTTACCAGACGTACTTGGAGCGTTAGCTGGGTCTATTGCTGTGGTAAATAAAGGGTCGGAATCAATATTATTACCACTGTCAGTACCATAGCCCGATGCCCAACTGCTGCTACCTCCACTTCCTTGGATATTACTATATGAATTAGAATGCGTCGCAGAATATATATAGATATTTTCATTATCAGTATTTGTGGATATGTTATTCCATACAATGCAGTTTTTTATTGTTGTATTTGTACTTGAGTAGTCACTGTAAATACCACCCCCAGAATAAACCGATTTATTACCGCTTATTGTACAATTAATAAATGTTGGATTCGTATCGTTGCTGCTACTACTTTTATTGTAAATGCCACCACCAGATGAAGTTGCATTATTACCTGTTATGAGGCAATTTGTAAAAGAGGTTAGATTTTCATTGCCACTTCCGCTTGAATTATTACCGATTCCACCGCCTATCACTGCTGAATTACCGCTGATGATACAATCCGTAAATGTCGCGGCAACCTGATTGGGCCCCCCCCAATTATAAACACCGCCACCATCGGCTGCTGCTGTATTACTGGATATGGTACATCCTGTAAATGAGGGTGAACAATCACCACTATTATTTACATAATTTGCTATACCACCACCATTATAGTCAATCGTGCTGTTATTCGTAATTGTACAATTCGTGAAAGTACTGGTATTAGTTCCATATGCATAATTAAATACACCGCCTCCATAATCAATAGCAGTATTATTGCTAATAATGCAATCAGATATACTTGCTGAAAGAGTACCGCCACTTGCAAATATATATATACCACCCCCATCTCCGTATGATATGCCAGATTGTTGCTTATTACTATTGATATTGCAATTTCTTATGATTGGTTCACTGGTTCCGGAACTCGAATAAATATATATTCCTTGACCATGTATTCCTGTAGTAGATGTCACATATCCATTTGTTACCGTTACGCCATCTAATATAGTTGTATTTGACATCGTACCATAAAACTTAATCACCCTGTAGCTATTTCCAGAGTCAAGTGTTCCGTTATTATCGTCAATATCCCCGCTTAAAACTGTTGCATTCGTAAATTCCCAAGGGTCAACCGTGCCATCACTATTCACATCGCTTGTAGCGCGCTCACTTGTTGTCGTTTCTGTGCCGACAAAGCCACCGTAAATTGCCACACCGCTTTTCATATTAAAATATGATCTTTGGTCATTTGGACCTTCATTTCCAGTTACTGCCCATTTTACTCCTTCATCAGGGTAATAAGTACCGGTTTTAACCCAAATTTCATCTCCGGATGTAGCAGATGCAAGAGCGGTTTGCAAATTTTTCTCAGCATTGGCCCAACTGAGTCCATCTCCGGTGTCATCTGCTTTTTCTGAATCAACATAGTAAACTGTAGCCATTAGGCCGCTTGTCATTAATAAACCAGTTAGAGTAAAATACAATGTTATTTTTTTCATGACATTTTCCTTAATATAAAAAGTTGCTGTTTTCATTATAGGGACTCTGGAAAATCAGGTGGTAATTCTATACCGCTTCCGTCATCACCACCCGTTACAACCTTGTACCCAACGCCAAGCCCAAGACCTGAGAGTAAAAGTAGAATCAATAAAACATACATGGCGCCATACATGAGTTCCACATAGAAAAAGAAACTATCAATGGCTATTTTTATTTTCATCCATAACCGGGCAAAGAAAGAATCCGCAGGGAATCGGCCATCCGGTGCAGCAGCGCCTAAAAGTGGCCAGGTGTATTTCCTCACATTCATTTTTAAATCTTCTAAATCTTTTTTCGTTGAAAATCGTACCCGAATCCCCCCAACCAGCCATTTTGATTTTGAAACAGTGTCAGGTTTTGCTACAATATTATAATGTTTCATTATTAAATGACATTTGGTTTCTGTGACGCGCATGGTCCAGGTAATTACATGGGTGGCACCCACTCTTTCACCAATCACTTTTGCCACTGAATCAGACATAACACCCGATTCATATTCACCACTGGCAATAATGGCCTTTTCGGTTCCGTAATCGATTAAGTCCACTTTTTCTGAAAAGGTAACTTCACCCCGAATCCAATCTTTTAATTCTTCCATGAGAGTCGCCTTTTCAAACGCCTCCCCCAAGGTTACCTCCATGGGTAAAATAACAACCGCCTGTTTTGGAGCCGATCCTTTTTCCCCGGCTGTTCCATGATCCGGTAAATATTTTTGCAAGGCGAGGAGTGCCGCCGCTTTTTTGATCCCATGGGTCATGACACCGCTGATATCCGGACTCATATGGTCATAGTCAGAGGAACTGATGACTTCCGTTGTTTCTACATCCACCAGCCGCGAGCTGATGGTGAAAATGGTCCCCACTTTTGAGATTGAACCTGCAATCATGAATTGGGCACCCAGTGCATTCCCAATTTCTACAGCACATTCAGAAGTGACACAACCGGACATTTGTACACCTTGCTCATTTAGGATTTTTCCCATTTGCTGCCGTTCGATTAAGACGTATTTCCCCTTGGATAAATCTAAAAATTCAGACGCAAACCGATTGGAAAGGGCTCGGGTGATATCTTTGGGGACGCCAATACCTTCAAAATCCAATACGGCAACTGTTTCCTGGGAAAAGGAAATTGTGAAAAAACTAACAAAGACCATAAGTGGCAGAAATATTCCCTTATAAATGAGATTATTTATCAATTTTAGCTTGTGCGGTCGAATGCGTACTATTTTCATTTTAATACCTCATGAGGTGAGCCGTTAGATTTTCACCATGTTTAATGTGGAGTTTTTGTCTCAGTTGATATCGATGATTTTCTACTGCGCGAATAGAAATATTTAATTCTTTGGCAATATAATTTGTTGAATGGCCCGCTCGTAGATACGTACATACTTTAAATTGCGTATCACTTAAACTGGGCGTTTGGTCTGAAATAGCTTTAATAAAAGGAAGATTAGTGTGAGAGAAAGTATCGAAAAATTTTATCCAGTTTGTTTCATTAATCATCATTACCTCATTCTGATTTAGGATAAACTTATCTTGTATTGTATATTAAAACACTACGTCATTACTACTTACTTTAAGATTAAATACGAGGATAACATGAATATTCTACAGACTTTGCAGTTAAAAGGTAGGAGATAACTAGGAAATAATCAGCGCAGTGCATACTCCTAAACAAATATATTCTTCTTTGGGTCGGTTTGGGATTTTCTTATATAATCATTAAAATTCAGAATCATTAAACGAGTTCAGAAAAGAAAGCACATTCACATCTTTGGGAATATTCAGTTTTTTCCGCAAGCGATAACGACGGGTCTCTACCGTTCGAACACTGGTGCCAGTAAGATGGGCGATATCTTTAGAATTCAGATTCATTTTTAGATAGGCGCATAACTTTAAATCCTGGCTGGTTAATTGGGGGTAACCTTGTGAAATTTCCTTTAGAAATTGCGGATATACATCAATAAAAGATGATTCAAATTCTCGCCATTGTTCTTCTGAATTCTCCAGCGCCTTCACCTTAGAAAGAAGTGCTTGAAATCTCCTACGATCTTGATCGTTATCCATCAGACTAATATCATAATCCAAATCATTTTGGATCTGGAAAATCAAATCATTTTTTTGCTGTAAATATGTGGCTTTGGCAACTAATTCTCGTTTTTTGGAATCCAGCTCTTTTTCTATCTCAGCCTCTTTCAATATTTCAATTTCGAGTTCATGCTGGTAATATGCTGCTTGATGTTTTAGTTTAATCGCATCCAACATTGTTCGATGTTTATAACTGCGATAGAGAGCCAAAATCATTCCAACCAATAGGATGCCTATAATGATTCCCACGTTTTGAATTAATATTGCTCTATTTATTTTGGCTTCTTTTTCGAGTAATTCACTTTCCTGCTTTGTCAGAGTTAATTTTAATTCTAGGGAGTGTCAAGTTAACTGGGTCTGTTAAGAACAATTCCAGAGGTATTTCCTCCA
>JACNKN010000063.1 GCA_014382015.1 Fidelibacterota bacterium
GGGTCCTTAGAACGGTTTTACGGGATGGGCTTTGCGGTACTCTGCCATCTGCTTTCGACCTTTTGCTATCTTTTGCCGTAGATTTGTCTTCTCGGATTCTGTCAGGGGTGTGGTCAGCATGGTCCATGATCCTCCGGGTTTTGGTGATCTATTTTTAACCTTACCCATTAAAATACAGCACTCACCGATAAGCATCTTTTCGATGACGGACGGTCAGAATAAAAACGGTAACATCTTTTTTATTCAAATCAAAAATAATTCGGTAACTGCCAAACCGCAAACGGTAGCGATTGTGTTTTACTTTCAATTTTTTCACATCGCCGATAAAGGGATTTTCCTTCATTCCAATAAAAATTCCTTTGACTTTTATTTTAACATTTTCGGGTAAAGATTTAATCTGTTTTTTTGCACGGCGGGTAAGAATAATTCTATACATCAATCAAAATACAATTCATTCAGTCGATTATAATTCGGCCAATAGTGAATCCAATTCTACCCAGGATTTCCCCTCCATTTCTGCCAGAGCTTCATCCGCATCTTTACTGTCTAAATAATCTTCCAGGTATTCTATGAGCAACCCATTCATAATTTTATTGATGGAAGTTTTTTCTTTCAGTGAAATGAGTTTGAGTGATTGTAACACCTTTTCGGGTATTCGTAATGTGGTTGTTATCATTGTTTAATTTCCATTGTGATACTATGAAATTATGATACTACTATTAAAGAACCAAATAATTATTGTAGGAGAAAGTATTTGCCTATATCAGTTCTTGAGAATTACAAAAACGGGAATAATTCAATTAATCAAAAATTTACGAACGATATAAAAGAATGTGGGAGCGCCGTACTACCTATGGGAATTGTGTTGCCGTTTTGGAATTAACACGGTAACCAACAGATAAAATTACATCAAGGTTGTAATAATCAATTTTCCGTTTTACCTCTCTACCGCCCTCAAGTTGAACTGTTGCAATTTTTGCAACAGTTGACTTTTTATTTAACTCTTTCGATTTATATATATTACCATTCAGATTCCGGGGCGGTATTTCCTTCGGAGTCTGTTTTGATTAACCAAACATCATTCAGGCCATTTCCGAAAGATCGTGTGGTACCTGTAATGATATACCCTCCATCAATAGTCTGCTTAACTGACCAGCCAAGATCACCCCCATCTCCACCATAGGTCTGATCCCATTCTTTATTTCCATTTGAATCTGTTTTTATCAACCAGATATCTTGATTATCATTCGATTCAAAATGTGTTAAACCTGTAATGATATATCCACCATTGGCTGTCTGTTGAACGGAATAACCTTTATCTTCGTTACTTCTATTAAAAGTTTTAGTCCATTCTTTTACACCATTGGAATCGGTCTTAATTAACCACACATCGAATTCTCCATGTCCGAAAGAATTTGTATATCCCGTAATGATATACCCCCCATCCCTTGTCTGTTGAACGGAAAATCCAAAATCTATCTGATATCCACCTAAAGTCTGATTCCATTCTCCATCTCCATTAGAATCTGTCTTAATTAACCACACATCAAATTCTCCATGTCCGAAAGAATTTGTATAACCTGTAATGATGAAACCACCATCGAATGTCTGTTGAACAGACCAACCAGATTCACCCCATTGTCCGCCAAATGTCTTATTCCATTCTTCGTTTCCCATTGAATCTGTCTTGATTAACCAAATATCATACCCTCCATTTCCAAAAGAGGATGTAGAGCCAATAATGATATACCCGCCATCAGTGGTCTGCTGAATAGATCTACCCCAATCCCATTCTTCTCCCCCAAAAGTTTTTTTCCACAGTTCTTCGCCATTTGAGTCTGTTTTAATTAACCAGACATCGCCTTTACCATTCCCAAATGAAAATGTATATCCCGTAATAACATATCCACCATCGCTGGTCTGTTGTACTGAATAACCAATATCATCACTCCTTCCTCCAAACGTTTTATTCCATTCTTCAACGCCTTGAAAATCTGTTTTTATTAACCAGACATTATCATTATCATTCCCAAACGAAGATGCAGATCCAATAATGATATATCCACCATCCTTGGTCTGTTGAACGGAACGACCCACATCACCATCACTTCCACCGAAGGTCTTCACAAATCTGACGATTCCATCACCCTGTCCTTCCTTATCCTCGCAAGTAGTGAAAATCAATAAACCGATGAAAACGGAAAAACTAAACCTGGTAATTTGTTTGATGAGACCCTCGTACACTATTCAAACCAAAAATTACTGGCATCGTCCCATTGCCTTGGATAAATACAATGAAGAATAGTCATTAGTTGAAGAAATCCATAGATAACACATTTTCCCGCAGTTTGGCGGAATTTAGGAATTCCTGATATTTCTGCGGCCCATGGCTTTCATTGGTAACATTCACAATACATTGAATGTATAATGGGATTTTATTGCCTTTAATTAAATGAATAGCCATAAATAGTAGATGGGAATATGGGATGAATTAAAAGCCAAAGTAAATGAAAAAGCCTGTACTTTTGTTAAGAGTGGAAAGTTCATTTCGGCGGGCAGACCCGATGGAACATAATAAATATTATTGGTGTCGCAATACAAAAGCTGGTCCTGGGTACGGGATAAATGAATTTACAATTTCCGGTATAACAGAATTGGGTGGAATCAGGCGGGACACCCGCCTCAATCGGCGGGCAGGGAACTGCTTTGTCGGCAGTTCTCAATGTCATATGTAAAATATAAAACCCCACAAAAGTGGGGTTTTATATCGTGTGGCTCGGGACAGAATCCCCGCCTGCCCCACTCGCGAAGTGAGGGGCGGGCAGGGAACTGCTTTGTCGGCAGTTCTCAATGTCATATGTAAAATATAAAACCCCACAAAAGTGGGGTTTTATATCGTGTGGCTCGGGACAGAATCCCCGCCTGCCCCACTCGCGAAGTGAGGGGCGGGCAGGGAACTGCTTTGTCGGCAGTTCTCAATGTCATATGTAAAATATAAAACCCCACAAAAGTGGGGTTTTATATCGTGTGGCTCGGGACAGAATCGAACTGCCGACACAAGGATTTTCAGTCCTCTGCTCTACCGACTGAGCTACCGAGCCCCCTGACAATATACTGTTAAAATATTTATCATTGCCTTTTTGTTTCAAAAAAGGCCCGGAAAATTAGCCGATAGGTTGACGGAATTCCAAATAGAATTCAATTCAATTTTTGAATAATGTGTAATAATTCACCGAGATTGACGATTTTTAGATTCAGGGACGGGTCCGGTGACTGAACCCAGCCATAGAAAGAAAATGATCCTGAAATCATTACAGCAGAATCAATTAAGGTTAAGGGATCTCCATACTCAATACGGTATTTATTTCTAATCTTTTTGGGAAGGGTTAGGGTCCCTCTGTTTCTCATCTGGATTATGTTGCTCATTTCATTATTTCTGAATTACTGATTTCCTCATAATTATACTAGAAATGGAAATTCTCCAAGGCAAATTCGAAAATATATTTGAGAGGGTAGAATTAAAATAAATAGGAAATATTCAGGAGTATTCTATCTGTCTGCACTTTTTCTGTGGTGCCAAATGGTGTGTACATATCACTGGAATTTTTCAGCCAGCTTGTAGAAATCAAAGCCCCGTCCATCATCATGTTTTTACCCAGTGGAATACCGGCCCCAAAAGAAATCACCATTCTATCTTCGGGTAATTCACCTTTAGGTGATGGATAAAAGGCCAGCCCTGCCCGGAGAGTGAACCCAAAACTTTTATTGATTTCCATGAGATACTCCATCCCGCCCCGCATTTGAAACACCGGACGGTATTTGAGCGCAATCGTGGTATTTTCATCCCGAAGTGCAATATATGCGTCTGAGTTATGCCCATAATTATCCAGGTTAAATTGTGTCATTCCCCAATCGCGGTAACGAAAACTCCCTGCCACAGCCAAGTTCCCCATGGTGAGTGCGGCCCCCATATCCAGGACCATGGGGGTATTGACCTTATACGTATAAAGACCCGTTTCCCTGGCATCGCTCTTGTCGCCATTATCAAATGACAGTATCTCATCCGTGGAATGATTTTCGGATATGTTGATTTTAAAGGGTAATGAAATAGCCACCCCAACTCGAAGCGCCTCGGTGATAAGAAATTGTAATCCACTGCGAATATTCAACGCCCGGGTTTTCGCTGCCAATGTCTGTTTCAGGTCATATTGTTTAAAATCTGCCGGAAACTGGGTGTATTGGTTTTGGGAATCCTCCTGGGAAAACTCGAAGCTGTAGGTTTCCTGCCCCGTTACCCTGGAGAATGAAAGTCCCCCGGAAATGGTGGGCGATAAAGCGATACCAAATGATAAGGTTACCATTTCCATGGAACCGACACTCAAAATAGTTTCACTGCGATTCACATGATTCGAAAAATTATATAGTTGTTCTATCCCATCCAACTCAATGGGAAAACTCAATTCGTTATCTACATTACTGAATCCGGAAAATGACATAAAACTATCATAATGAACAATCCGGTTGAATCCCAGCCCCACAACTAAGCTCCCCCGAATGGTCGGAATTGGTACGGCAATTCCCAACCCGTTTAACCGCTCCAGGTTTAAAGGATTCAAGGTTGATTCATTCATATAGGTGGTCAGGTTTGTATAACTCAGATTCTGTCCTTCGAAATAAATGACGCCGTTTGTCATGCCCGCTAACCCTGCAGGATTCCAATACATACCGGATGGGTCATTCCCCAGGGCTGTGAATGCGCCTCCCATGGCCAGGGAACGGGCACCGTAACCTATTTCATCTTCCAGAAAGTGAATAGCTTCTGATGCAGATTGGGATTGGGGAAAAGAAAAAAACAGGATAAAAATAATGGATCGCAGGTGGCTGTTGCGTCGCATGAAACCCCTCCGCCAGATTTAAAAATTAATTTCTACGCGTGGTGCGGCGGCCAGAAGAACTGGATGATCCTGAGGAACTTCCTGAAGAAGAACTGCTCCCGGATGAACGGGTGCTAGAGATGGATGAACCTCCACCATAAGAAGAACCGCTATTCCAACTGGCAGAAGACTGAGAACTTGAATTGGGTTTCGATGTGCGAATTACCCGTAGATTGGTCGTAGAAGACCCATGCCTATCTTTCGTGAATTTTCGAATATTTTTCTCTCCCGTCACTGGAATAAACATGTCATATCCACCCAGGTTATAACTATATCCATAGGTATTATACCCATATCCATATCCGCCATAGCCCCCGGAATAGCCATATGGATTATATAAATTATACGGATTTCTATATCCATAAAAGGATGAATAAAGCGGGTCAAATCGCCGACTCATCATAGAATATGAAAGTGATGTGGCAGATCCCAGGTCCTGGGCATACATATCCAGGTTGGGCCTCGCGCCTGCGTGGGAATAGTTTTCCAGTTCTTCTTCCGGATCCGGATAGAACCATGCCAGTTGTGTATAGCACCCCTGGAGTGCAAGGGAGAAAACCAAAGTCAGTGTTATGAATAGGATTTTCTGTTTCATCTCCCTCAATATTACATCAGGATTATGAAATAAGCAAACGGGTGAATGGTGAGCGGTGAGTGGTGAGGGGTGAGCGGAATATGAGATCATCCAAAATAAATATATTTCCGTATTTTCCGTACTGTATATTTTCATTAACTCTCATAATATATAGATATAGTATGTTTTTATTTCCGTAGGGTACGGAAACTGGTGCGTGGTAGCAGGTGAATGGTAGCAGGTGAATGATGAGTTAATGAGGGTGATAATTCCACCTTAATTCAAAAGCTGACCTATTTATCCAATAAACGAAACTTTACTTTTTGATTCCTGCTAAATCGAACATGAATGCATATTCCAAAGCCACTTCATGATATCGGCGAAACCGTCCGGACTTGCCGCCGTGGCCTGCATCCATATTCATATGCAAATAAAGGTCGTTATCGCCCTGCCAGTGGTCCCGGAGTTTGGCCATCCACTTTAATGGCTCCCAGTATTGAACTTGTGAATCAAAAAACCCAGAAGTGACCAGCATATTTGGAAAAGCACGATCTTGCACCTGATCATAAGGTGAATAGGACAGCATATAATCGTAATAGACTTTCTGGTCAGGATTTCCCCACTCATCCCATTCGTTGGATGTTAAGGGAATGGTGGCATCCAACATGGTGGTAACCACATCCACAAATGGAACGGCAGCAATAGCGCCCTTCCACAACTCAGGTGCCATATTGACCACGGCCCCAATCAACAATCCGCCGGCACTGCCTCCCTGACAAAATAATTGATCCGGAGTTGTCACACCAACTGAGACTAAATATTTACCCACATGAATAAAATCGGTAAATGTATTTTTCTTTTTCAGCATTTTACCATCATCATAGGATTGACGGCCGTAAATCTGGCTGCCGCGGACATGGGCAATCGCAAAAACAAATCCCCGATCCAAAAGACTTAACCGAGTCGAACTGAAAGAAGGATCCATGGTATATCCGTAAGACCCGTATGCATATAGTAAAAGGTTTTGAGGATTATCTGTTTTTGAATCTTTCCGATACACTAACGAAATAGGCACTTTCTGCCCGTCATCTGCCGTGGCGTAAAGTCTCTCTGAATGATATGCTTCCTGATCGTAACCACCCACAACTTCCTGCTGCTTCATAAGGATTTTTTCACCGGAATCCATATTGTAATCGTAAGTGGATCGAGGTGTGACCATAGACGTATAACTATATCGAAGCACATTCGTATTGAAATCTTCATTCACCGATATGCTCGCCGTATAGGTTGCTTCACCAAAATCGATATACTCATCTTTCCCGGTTTTCTGATTGATAATTCTCAACCCCCGCAACCCATCTTTTCGTTCACTGATGACCAAATGATTCTTGAATATTTCTAACCCCAGCAAATGAACATCATTCCGATGGGCAATCACTTCTTTCCAATTGGACATATCCGTATCCCCCTCCGGCGTTTCCATGAGGCGGTTGTTTTTGGCTTCCCAATTGGTCACGATATAAAATTTATCCTCATAATGGTCAATGCCATATTCATGCTTCGTCCCCCGGGGAGAAAAGTTTTTGAAACCCCCTTCCGGATTATCTGCCCTAAGAATATGATAATCACTCACAAGCGTACTGCTGTTGTATATAATAATGTATTCCCCGGATTTGGACCGGTACACACCAATATAATAGGATTCATCATCCTCTGTATAAACCAATGCATCATTTTTATAATCGGAACCCACTTTATGCCGATATATTTTTTCAGATAATAATGTTATCTTATTTTTGGATGTATAAAATACAGTTTCATTATCATTAGCCCAAGCCACACCGCCCGTAGTGTTTTCAATTGTTTGCTTCAACACCTTTCCGGTTTTGAGATCCTTAAAATGGATTTCATAAAACCGGCGACTCAAGGTATCCACTCCAAAAGCCAGCCATTGGTTGTCGGGACTCACGGCCATGCCCCCAATGGCAAAATAATCAAATCCCTCAGCCAATTTATTTTCATCCAGGATGACTTCTTCCGCTGCATCCAGGGACTCTTTTTTCCGGCAGTGGATGACATATTCTTTCCCTTTTTCAAACCGGGTATAATAGTAATAGCCATTGTCCAGGTAAGGTACAGATTCATCGTCCTTTTTGATACGGCCCACAATTTCATCAAATAAATCATTCTGAAATTTTTCCGTATGCTTCAAACGCTTTTGGGTATAAGCATTTTCCCCATCAATATAATCCACCACTTCCTGGGTATGGCTGTCTTTTTCTTTGGCGGATTTTTGTTCATCCGAAAGACGCATCCAATAATAGTCATCAACTCGGGTATCTCCATGGATAGTCATTTCATGGGGTTTTTTGGTGGCGTCAGGGGGTGATTGGTTTTGCATACAGGCACTCAGTAGTAGGGTGAAAATCAAGATTAAATGTTTCACGGTTTCCTCTATTCGTTAAAAATGGGAAGTGAATTTAACAGGATTATTTTTTAAGATTGGTTTATTTTCAGATTAATCTAATGGAAATAATGATAATCCAGAAATTTGTTTAAAAGCTTTGATATCCTGAGTCCACAATTGAAATCCATGTGTAATACACGTAGCGGCGATCCATGAGTCCGCCGCACCAATCTTAGTCCCTGATTGAACCAATCCCGACCATATGCGAGCGTGAGTTCTTGCAACCTGCACATTGATATCCACAGCCGGAATAGTATCGATTATTTTTTCCACAAATGCCGATCGTTTATTCACTTGAACATTTGAAATTCCTCGGTAAACACCATGAAGTAATTCACTCACCGTAATGACAGAAATAAATATTTCATCTTCTTCAGAATCGTTAGAAAAAATAGTAGATGGATCTAATTTTCCTCGTTCACATTCAATTAAAATATTTGAATCAATCAAGATGCCCATGGATCTCGAATGGGTTTATCGTTCATTGATTCCCGTACATCTTTGAGGTCGTTCGAAAAAGATGTGAGTTCTGATTCTGTTAAGTGCGGCAATGATTTTATAAAATCGACAAAATCCATAGAAGATAGTCCAGACACAACCGGCCGTAGTTCCGCAACTTCTTTGTTTCCACGAACCAGAATGATAGAGTCATGTTTGTATGCTACCCGGTTAACCAAATGAGAAAAGTTCCGCGCTACTTCTGTAATCGTTTTTTTCAATAACATTTCGATTTTTCCACTTTAATCATATAATCATATTATCTTATTATATGATATAATACAAGACATTTTTGAACCATTATTTCATTTTTCTCCCAAACCAGAGCCAGGCTGCCCCGAGGATAAGCCCCAGTCCTTCTCGCTGGTGTTCCCATAAATTCACCATGCGATTATCCAATTGCCACGGCATCATGGAATTTAAAAGGCCCATTGTTACCAGAAGTCCAACAATTAAAAGCCCAATCGCACTGATCTTAATCGTTTTTTCGGAACCTATTTTTGTGAAAGGTAAAAAGGCAACAGCTAAATAAACCGGCACCCAGATAAACCCATCGGGATCGTTAAGATTGACGGCGGCAAAGGAACAAAAAATCAGGGCAACTATCCATCGTAAAATATGATTCAAAAACTACCTGCCAATCAATCCACCGGGATATGCCACCATACTCTCATGGCCGTTTTCACCCACAGATGCGACGCCAAATAAAAAATTATCAATGACAATTCCTTCTAAGGTATAACGATTGATATCTCCTCCCACTAATCGAGAATTCTCCCATGTGGGTGCCGTCGTATCCCGCCAGTATAATTTATATGCGGCAGCACCATTCACCCTATCCCAGGAAAGAACTGTAGATGGTTTTACGATGCCGCCGATTTTCACATTTTCCGGTTTGGCCGGCGCCAGTGCCAATGAAACCAATGCAGCTGCATTCACAGCAGTCAGTTTTGCACAATATTCAAAATTCACGCCGGAAATCACATCACCATAATCTATGCCATTTTCCGTTCGAATATCCTGGTGCTGACGATTATAATTTTCGTGCGCTTCCATGATCCGAATCCCCGGGAATCCCACCTCATTAAATGGACGGTGATGCCCGCCACGGCCAAAGCGATCCAGCCGATAGATTAACATGGGGTTCATTTCAGGAAGATATGTCTTTGTGGCGGCAAACACATGCCGGGCTAACTGTCTCGATTCACCATCATTTTCACCGCCGAAAAATCGTTTCTGCTTTAACTGCTTTTCTGTTTCTAAAATAGAGTATGGTTCAGAAAATATTCGAAATGTTCGATTATCAATAACCCCATCTACCCCTTCAATATTGCCAATCATATCATTGTTTAAAATACCCACAATTTCCCAACCTTCTTCCTTCGCCTTTTCCGCTAAAAACTTTCCGCCGAAAAGACCCTGCTCCTCTCCTGAGAGCCCGGCCAAAAGGATGGATGATGGAAAATCGTGGTTCGATAATACCCGCGCCAATTCAATTGCCCCCGCCATCCCGGTAGCATTATCATTTGCACCGGGAGAATCATGAACCCCGTCTAAGGGGTCAGAAATCCGGGAGTCAATATCACCACTCATAATCACATACCTGTTGGGGGTTTTCGTCCCCCGTTTGACTGCATAAATATTGACAATCCACGTATCTTTTTTGATCCGTGATTTGGGATTCCCTTTGGCCAGGGACCACTGTTCGAACACTTCAAGACAATTGCCGCAATCCCGGGATATTTTTTCAAATTCAGATTTTATCCATCGTCGGGCGGCGCCGATTCCACGCGTATTGGATAGGGTGTCTGACAATGTATGGCGCGTCCCGAAATTCGCCAGTTTTGTTACATACGTTTCTAACTTGTCTGCACTGATGTCATCAATGATTTCATATATCAATGGATCTACTTTCAACGATTGTGCTGCCAGTATCATCAAACTTGAAAAATAAAAAATAACCATTCGCTTCTTCATAGAAATCTCCTTAGCCTATTTTATGCATTTTTTTATTTGAAATAATGTTGAACCCAGTTCTTTCTAATAATGTTTCAGAAACCATGGCTCTCGCCACTGTTTTTGCAGGAATAGCTCTGACAGATGTGGGCGTCATCCAGGATGTAAGTTTAGCCACACCCATCCCGATTTTTTCTCCCAGTCGAAATTCGTTTCGATCCCCTAATAATAGTGACGGCCGAAAAATGAGTGTTGTATTTAAACCCAATGATTTCAAGTTGGATTCCAGTTCTCCCTTTACTTGATTATAAAATATTTTTGAATTTGCATTGGACCCAGCAGCTGTAATCATGCTGAAAACACTTGTTCTCCATTTTTTTGCCGCACCAGCAAAAGCCAATGGAAAGTCATGATCCACCTTTCTGAAATTGGATTTACTGCCTGCCTTTTTGATGGTAGTACCCAGGCAACAATATACATGGTCCACCGGAAACAATTCATTCCATGGAGGCATTTCAAAATCAATCACTTTTTCAACGAGTTTTTCATGATTCATCAACAATGGACTTCGAACGGGAGCGATCACCTTTTCATACCGGTCTGATTCCAAACATAGCTTTAAGACTTCTGTGCCCACTAATCCGGATCCACCCACCACTAAAGCGGATTTTTGTCCCATTAATGGTTCACCTTAATTTTATATATCTGTCCGCCCTTACCAACGGAAAATCCAATATTAGATCCTTTTGCGAAAGCGATGGCGCTCAGCCCCTTCACTTCGTTATTAAAGATGGACCAATTCCTGCCATTGTCTGCGGATATATCAATCCCTGTAGGACCGACTGCAAAAAATATCTCTCTTTTATAATGGGCCACACACTCCCGATATTGATTGGTCTGGGTGTCGGGGAGGTGCCAGGTTAATCCACCATCCAGGGTATAAGCCATGGTATTCTCAACCGATTGATTCATGTAGTCTCCGCCAACCGCTATACCCACCTTTCGATCTTTAAATGCCAGTGAATAAATACCTGTTGTTTGTCCGCCATGAATTACCGGCGTTTCAATCGCCTTCCAATTTAGTCCACCATTCTCACTTTTAAATACACGGGATTGATCTCCACCCATGCCGAGCCAGACGTGGTTCTTGCCAAATACGGGTATGCCCGTTCCGCTGGCAGCAAAACCAAATTCCAGATTAAGTTTATGAGGGAATCCGTCCGTTGGAATTTCCTTCCATGATTCACCGCCATCCCCGGTTCTGATAAGCAAGTGATGTCCGTCAATGGGATCACTAAATGCTATTCCATCTTTCTTATTCCAGAATGACATACCGTCAAAAAATACACCTTCTCGATCATCAAAATGAACCATTCGCCAGGATTGTCCCCCATCGGTGGTTTTATAAAATCGGGCAGGAGAAGCGATTCCCATGACAATGGCCGTATTTTTATCAAATCCCTGTATGTCCCTGAAATCGGTTTTTTCCATTTGGGGAACAGAAACATTTTCCCAGGTTTTTCCACCATTAATGGTTCGCAAAACAGTACCCCCGGTTCCGCTCAGCCAAACCACTTTCTGGTTTACAACTGATAGTCCACGGAATGATGATTCAACACCACTATCAAGTGGCACAAGTGAAATAGATTGACCAAAGGTTAGACTAATGAATAATGGTAAAAAACAGGTCATCAATTTCTCATGGTCATAATGACTCCCATGAGGTCGATGCCGTACCAAAGGTTGGCAATCCTGAGATTTTCATTGGCGGCATGCTGATTATTGTCGTGGTTGGCAATCGGTATAATAATTGCGGGTTTTTGCAGCATGTCTGTAAACAAATAAATTGGCAAAGATCCTCCCAAAGCAGGCATTAAAATGAGCTTATCTCCCACAAATTTTCGGGTGGCATCAATAATGGCTTTGGCATTGGGTTCTTCCATGGATGTCCGTGAAGCAATGTATCCGGACCCACGTCGATTTACCTTCGCAATCTTTTGATATTTCCGACGGGTTTCCATATCCGGATCATTATAAACAATATGAAACCCTTGTTTCCGGATGTGGGCTTCTACCTTATCCAGCATATCTATCGGATCGTTTCCTTTTACAAGGCGAACACCTATGGCAGCGGTGGCTGTGCTTGGAATTACATTACGCGCTTTCTTCCCAACATTGCCGCTGGATAAACCTTTGATTGTGAGTGATGGCAGCAGCAATCGTTCATTGATAGAGCGACCTTTCCCTTCTGTAAAAGCCAACCCCAATTCAGTTTTTAATTGAATATCCACATCGGGGATTTTGCTTAACTCCAGTCGTTCGAATTCAGATAATGGTTCGACCGTATCATAAAATCCATCGACCAATACCTTCCCAGTTTCATCTTTCATGGATGCAATGAGATGGGCCAGCGATTGTCCCGGCACCGGTGCCCAGTTTCCATAATGTCCACTATGGAGTGATCGGATGGCTCCGTAAACAGTTATTTCCATTCCTGTTACGCCGCGGACGCCAAATACCAGTTGAGGTTGACGGCTTTGATGCATAGGTCCATCACAAAAAAGCCAAATGTCAATATCATCCAGAAGCACTTTATTTTTGATTAGGTGTTCTTTCAAGTTTATGGAGCCTGCTTCCTCTTCCCCTTCAAAAAACAATTTAATGTTTGATGTAAATCCGATCTTGGATGATTGAAGTGCATCCACTGCATTTAGAATGGTCATAATGGGTGCTTTGTCATCCCCGGCAGAACGGCCGTAAATCCGCCATTCCGGATCTATTTTTGTTTGTTTCTCCGGAAAGGGTATTGGCTTTCCCTCTGCGTCCATGGCTGCATCATACAAAATTGGTTCAAATGGACCATGCATCCATTTTGTGGAATCCACAGGCTGTCCGTCATAATGGACGTAAAAACAAAGCGTTCGTTTTGCCCCTGGAGTATTGTATTCACCATATATTATTGGATTCGCACCATCGATCTCTAAAAGCTGCATCTCGAAACCGCGCTTTTGAAAAAGTCCCCTGATATATTCAGCATTTTTGCGAATGTTCTCCCGGTCCGATGCCACATTGGGCATGGAGAGTAGATACGCAAAATCTTTAAGGATTGTGGCACCGTTATTCTTCACCCAACTTCTGGTGGCCTTTAGGGACTGTGGCTCGCCGGCGAAAACACTCGTGCAAAAAATTAGTCCTGCGAGAATAATTCTTTGGATCATTTAATTCGCTTTTAAAATATTTGCTGCACTATTAATTTTTCCTGATGCCCGATCCAACGCTTTCGCCACTTCAATAATGTAAAAATGGGTTTCATCCCAATTGCGTTCTTCAAGTCCTTCCCGGATTCCAGGAAGTGTTTTCACACCATACCCAGTATAAAATCCAGGCGCATAAATCATATTCTTAAACCAGTCGCGCCGAGGCAATCCTTCTGCCCGGGTCATGGACTGTTCCACTTCACGAAGTAATTGGTTTACTTCAATTTTCTTCTCAGCGGTTAATACTCTTTTTTTAATTCCTGCCAAAGCTTTCTCATAATTCCAGGCACTGGCTTCTAACCTTTTATGTGCTGCTTCCAATGGACTGAAATCAAAATCCTGAACATCACTTAATCGTTTCGGAGGCAGATACGTTTTCTTCGGATTCCCTGCAATCGTAAAGGCATTCTGATCCAACAATTTATTCCGTTTTTCCGTTTTCTTTGTCACGCTCTCGGCCAGTTTTTTATTGCTTTCAATAAAAGTGCCAATATTTTCTGCCATATTCACAAAACGGAAAGGCAATATATCCGCTTCAGAAAGACGCAAAACCAATCGGCCATTCACTTTTGCAAGTGTGGTGCCATAGGCATAATCGCCATCATTGAACCGTTTATAATGATCGTAAGAATCAAAAATGGAATGGTACGATCCGCCACTGCTTTCACCGCCAAATCCTAAATTCAGCGCCGGCACACCTGCGTGGTGGATAAAAGCGGTATAATCAGATCCAGACCCCATGGGGTAAATCCGAAGATCTTCCCGTTCCGCATCTCTATTTCCATTGACCCGAAGCCGGGCTCTAACCCGTTCCTGAAGAGTCACATCCTGAACCGGGTCCTGTACATCTGATGAAACTTCATTCACCAATTTTTCCAAAGAATGAGATCCCCCTACACCTAAAAATCCAACACCCGTTCCATCCGTATTGATATATACCACCATTTTTCCCTGGATTTCGTCCCGATGATATTCTACCCATTCTGTTGAACCCAAAAGGGCTGGTTCTTCCGCATCCCATCCTGCATATACCAACGTCCGTTTTGGCCGCCAGCCAGTTTTCACTAATTCACCTATCGCTCTGGCCTCTTCCATGAGAGACACCATGCCGCTCAATGGATCCGAGGCGCCTTGGGCCCAGCCGTCGTGGTGATTGCCCCGCATAATCCATTCGTCAGGATAGATGGATCCTTTCAGTTTTGCCACTGGATTATATGCGGTACGGAGTTCCCAATCGAATTCCAGCTGGAGGTGTACTTTTGCCGGCCCCGGCCCAATATGATATGTTACGGGTAAACCACCTCGCCATTTTACAGGGGCCACTGGACCTTCTAATGCTTTCAAAAGAGGGAGCGCATCACCATAAGAAATAGGCAATACTGGAATTTTCATAATGGTGGGTGCATCCGCAATGGCTAACCGTTTCACATCTTTTTTTGCACCATACCCAGGCGTCAAGGGATCCCCGGGATACATGGGCATATCCAAGACGGATCCTCGCTGTACACCCTGATCCATCCTGAACGGACCTTTGGGATAAACATCCCCCCGGCCGTATCCGTCATCTTTTGGATCGGAAAAAATAATACAACCGATAGCACCATGCTCATAGGCCACCTTCGGTTTAATTCCCCGCCAGGAACCGCCATATCGGGCAAGGACAATTTTTCCTTTTACTTCGATACCCATTCGTGCCAATTCTTCATAGTCGCCAGGAATGCCATAATTCACATAAACCAATTCTGCTGTAACATTTCCATCTGCAGAAAATGCATTGAAGCCTGGAAGGAGATTCTCTCTAATTCCGGACGTGGCATCTTCAGCTAACGTCGGCTCTTTGAGTTCTAGTGAAATTTGGTCCGGCGCCACCAGTTCGAGCTTTCTAATTTTGGGAAATGGCATCAACACTTCAAATGTTTCAATTTCTGTTTGAAATCCCCATTGTTCAAATTTTTCGGCAATAAATTCTGCATTTTGCTTGCTCCATGGAGACCCCACATGATGGGGTTTGGATGACATGTGTTTCATCCAATCATCCAAATTTTGCGGATTCAGAAAAGCATCAAACTGGGATTCAAGTTTAGATTGGGTGTCTCTATCCAATGCAACATCAAAAGTAGAAACCAATTTTATTTCCGGTACTTCCGGTGCTACTTCCGGTGGCTGGCTACAGCTAATGAGAATAAATAATGGTAATATTCTGCCCGGGATAAATGTTTTCACGATCGACCTCCTTCAATCAATATGGTTACAAGGGAGGGGAAACTATATTGAAGTTGCATTAAAAAGAATGGTTTTTATTGATCAAATGCACCTGCCAAATCTTCAGGTCCAAAATGCTCTCCAAAATTGGTCAAACGCAGTGTTAAACAATCTTCCAGATTGTTTAAATCAATCAGGATGATTGATGCACAATAAGTTGTCTTGCATTTATTTTGAAGTAAAATTATAAATTATAATGGGAATTCAGAATTTGCTGCCCATTTTTTACCTTTGTTTCAGGATATCGAAAGGGGTCGCATCAGGGCTGTTATTTCACCCTTTACAATTTCAGAGGTCTTATCGGGTCCACTTAAACAAGGAAATGAAATATTAGCCGACCATTATTATAACACATTCACTTCTGGCGATGGTTGGTTCATCCAAGAATTAAATGTGGAAATTAGTTTGATTGCCACAAGAATACGCATCCAATATAATTTAAAACTGCCGGACGCAATTCAAATTGCAACAGCCAACTATTCGGGTTCATCCGCATTGGTGACCCATGATATAGATTTTAAGAATTTGGATGAGGTTTTAATTCTGGGGATCTAATTAAGTATAAGAGACCATTAGAAATGAAGTGCGTATTGGTGTTCGGAATTCGGCCGGCGGTCATGGTCAAAAAATAAACTCAAAAACAAAACTCATGCAGGACGTGTCGTCCTGAGCCAAGTCAACGAACCAAGCTAAAAATGGACGAGCAAGGATACTCATCCTACTTTTTGTTTATCATTTCAATCCACCGGATAGAGGATTAGGCAATAATAATGAGTATCAAGACATCGGTTATCGGTAACGAGGCCCGTATCGGTTGGCGGTATTCGTTTGGCGGCCATGGTCAAAAATAAACTCAAAAACAAAACTCATGCAGGACGTGTCGTCCTGAGCCAAGTCAACGAACCAAGCTAAAAATGGACGAGCAAGGATACTCATCCTACTTTTTGTTTATCATTTCAATCCACCGGAAATGAAGTGCGTATTGGTGTTCGGAATTCGACCGGCGGCCATGGTCAAGAATAAACATGAAAATAATCGAACAAGACCAAGTGGAAAAATTATTGTCTGGCATTCCATCAATCATATATTGATGTACTTTTTCCCCTGCCACAACGTCAGGGTATGAATCATCCTTGGCAATAAAAATCGATTTGCACGATTTTTGCTTCGGTAATAATCAGAAAGGAACTATTATGGAAAAATTACAAAAATTTATGCTGAAACACCCTTATATCAGTATGGCGGTCATCTTGCCGTTCACTTTCATATTCGTGATTGGCATATTTTCAATTCTAATCAATATTATTCTACCGGCAATGATGGCTTTTTGGCTGGCTGGGTGGGCATATACAGCAATCGCGGGCCGGCCGGTTCGGGAATATTACCGTCAACCGTTTTGGTATGTTCGCTATTAAGCTTTACGATTAAACTTATTTAGAGGATAAATTTTCGGGCGCCGATCCCGGAAAAACATCGTTCGGGCATTCGATTTCGCTACCTGCCTTAAATCTATTTCACTGATTAATATATCATCCTGGCCCATAGGTGACTGTGTCAATACCTTCCCTTGAGGGTTCGTAATGAAAGATTCACCGGCGAATGATAGCTGATCTTCCACACCCACTCGATTCGCCAAAGCACAAAAGTATCCGTTTTGAAAAGAGGCCACCTGGAGTTCTGCCTCGTAGAGACCTTCAGGCCATTCCCCAACCGTTCCCGCCTGTGGAATGACAACCAGTTCAGCACCGTTTAGGGCCAATGCACGCATATATTCAGGATAATGTCGGTCATAACAAATGGCAACACCAATTTTTCCTATCTTCGTATCATAAACGGGTGCACCATGATCACCTTCCGTATAATAACTTTTTTCATAAAAACATTCATAATCGGCAATATGAACCATTCGGGTCGTACCTAACAGCGTCCCATCTGCATCAATCACCGGGGATGAATCATAGGTTTTTCCATTTTCTAATTCGAGCAAATTAATGACCACCACCATATTGTGTTCCATGGCCTTGCCCATAAATTTCTCAGTGGTTGGTCCGGGAACCGATTCAGCCAAATGACTCACATCACTCTGAGCTAAAAACTGGGGATAAAATCGCGTGAAGGACAACTCAGCGAAAACAGCTAACTCAGCTCCTTGTTGGGCTGCATTATCCAAGTTATCCAATCCACGTTGAATATTCGTTTCAATATTTTTTGATGCGTGCTGTTGAATGAGTGCAATTTTCATTTTTCTTTCCTCTCAGAGTATGAAAGGTAAGACGATTATCCTTCAGGCATCAATTGATACAATTACTTCTTGATTCCAATCCTTAAATTGATTTTACTTCCCCTATATAAAATGAAGTAATAAATATGACCACTGACTATTTAACCCAATATCGCCAATTTGTTTATAACGAATTGATTCCACTGGAACCCCTCTTGCTCAATCAAAAGTTTGATGAACTTTTGCCGAAATTAGAAGAAAAACGATCTCAAGTAAAACAGCTGGGATTGTGGGCCCCCTATCTCCCAAAAGAACATGGTGGAATGGGATTGCCTTTTATGGAATTTGCAGCCGTAAGTGAAATTCTGGGTCGCTCTCCCCTGGGTCATTATACTTTTAATTGCCAGGCACCGGATATTGGGAACATCGAATTATTGTCTATGTTTGGAAGTGAACAGCAGAAGAATACGTATTTAAAGCCACTCATGGCTGGTGAAATTCGCAGTTGTTTTGGAATGGTAGAACCAGACCGCCCCGGGTCTAATCCTACGTGGTTGGAGACATCCGCCGTGTTGGAGGGAGATGATTATATCCTTAATGGTAGAAAATGGTTTACATCTTCTGCAGAAGGCGCTGCCTTTTGTATCGTCATGGCACAAACAAATCCTGACCACGAAAAAAAACACCGCCGTTCCAGTATGATTATTGTATCCACGGATACACCTGGTTTTGAAATTCGTCGAAATATTTCTGTCATGGGCGAGCCTGGCGTTGGCTATTTTAGCCATGGGGAAGTGACCTACACAAATGTCCGTGTACCGAAAAAAAATCTGATTCAAAATGAAGGAGATGGATTTCGGTTGGCCCAGGAACGACTAGGACCGGGACGCATTCATCATTGCATGCGCTGGATTGGTATCTGTGAACGGGCTTTTGACCTCATGTGTCAGCGAGCCATAAATCGAAATATTACGCCGGCTAATTCTTTAGCTGACCAACCAGCAATTCGAAATTGGATCGCAGAATCACGAGCCGAAATTGATGCATCCCGATTATTGGTTTTGGCATGCGCCAAAAAGATAGATGAAGAAGGTGCCCCTGCGGCCAGAACTGAAATATCCCTCATCAAATTTCATGTGGCAAATGTACTGATGAATGTGCTGGATCGAGCCATCCAAACCCACGGCGCATTGGGAATTACAGATGACACACCTCTTTCATTTTGGTACCGCCATGAACGGGGCGCCAGAATTTACGATGGCCCCGATGAAGTACATAAACTGGCGGCAGCGAAGCAAATTTTAAAGAAATATGCGTCATAATGTCGATACGATTTCTGTCCGGGCAGATGAAAAATTTGATGAACAAAATCTGGCAGACTTTCTTAAAGGTAAATTAAAAGGATCTGATAACTCCCTATCAGTTCGTCAATTTCCTGGCGGCAAAGCGAATCTCACCTATCTCCTTGATTATGGGTCTCATGAATATGTGCTTCGCCGACCACCCCTGGGGCCTGTTGCACCTTCAGCTCATGATATGGCAAGAGAGTATCGTGTCCTTTCAGTCCTGCATCAGTCATTCCACATGGCGCCAAAAGCTTATTTATTCTCAGATGATGAATCCATCGTCGGCGCACCTTTCTTTATTATGAATCGCCACTCCGGTATTGTTGTTCGAACAAATATGCCATCAGAATTTGCAGATCAACCTGATGCTGGCAGACTAATGAGTATTGCCCTGGCAGATGCATTGGCAGAATTTCATAAAGTAAATTTTGAATCTCTGGGACTTCAATCTCTGGGAAAACCAGATGGATTTATAAATAGACAAATTGAAGGATGGTTCACGCGCTGGGAGGCTGCAAAACACAAAGATATTCCGGAAATGGATGAAATATACAATTGGCTCAGCAATCATAAACCCCAAACCAGCGAATCTGCCCTTGTGCATAATGATTATAAATTGGACAATATCATGTTGGCTGCGGATAATCCGGGGAAAATTGAAGCCATATTTGATTGGGATATGTGTACCCTTGGGGATCCATTGATAGATTTGGGATCTCTTTTATGCTATTGGATAGACCCTGAGGATCCTCCCTTTTTCAAACAATCAGCCATGATGCCTATGGATGATTCTTTCCTGACTCGAAGCGAGTTGGTCAAACAATATGCAGAAACCAGCGGACGAGATGTGTCCGAAATCTCATTTTACCATGTTTTAGGATTATTCAGATTGGTGGGAATTGCAGCCCAGATTTATATTCGATATTTAAAAGGACAAACTCAGGATAAACGGTTCGCCATGTTTGGGGACATGATTCCTGCCATTGCACAATTTGCTCTCAATATTATTCTGGCGCGCTGATTCGGGCAAACCCAGGATAAGTCAAACTACCCAAATAAAGAATACCATTTTTCTCTTCTACGCTAGTTATGGGAGAAAATGATTCAGGGGATGGATCCTGTAGATTGTGGATCACATTTCCATCTCCATCAATTCCCAGGATAAATCCATGTCGGTCCGGAGATGGCTGTACAGCTTCTGGCAGCCTGAGGACTATTTTCCGTAAAAATGGTTTACCTGCCAGATTATCGATTATATCTTTTCTTTTGGCTGGAAGAGCAATCCAGTAAATACCTTTTCCATTGGATGAAATTCCATCAGGGAATCCCGGTAGATTTTCCATAATAATTTCTGATTTCCCCTCTTTATTCCCTTTCAGCCAATATTTAGTGACGCGGTATTCGGACGTTTCATTTACCAAAACAAATTCTCCATCAGGGCTGACGGCTACCCCATTGGCAAAATATAAATTAGATAATAAAGTGGTCGTTTTTTTTATTGTCGGATCATAGACCAATAATCGGCCTAAGCCTCGATGCGCCATTAAATCTACTCGATAGTCATGAATATCATAACCAGAAGATGCATCTGTAAAATATATTTTTCCATCCGCAGCAACATCAACATCATCTGTAAACATGAAAACAATTCCATCTGCCTCCGTGGAAAGTGTGGTTAATTCTCCATTTGGATCTGCCCTGAGTAATCCCTTATAAGCATCTGCTATGATTAAATTTCCGTCAGCATCAAAATCCAATCCTAAGGGACGACCGTTCGTATTTACAAATACACCCTGGTTTTTTCCGAATACATCATATTGAATAATGCGGCCATCATCATAAGGGGCGAATATATTCCCTGACTCATCCACCGCCACATCTTCCGGTCCGATCCCATCTTTTAGCCCCAATATTTCTGCATCTTCCAAGTATTGATTCGGTGCAAATTGTCCTGTCATTTCTGGTGCAACCGGTGCTTCCCACACTACCGGATCTGCGCCCACAGGCCAGAATAACAAATAGGCCAATAAGAGTCCGAAAACAACTAAAACCCCTTTAACTACTTTTAACATTTTTACCTCACTTGTATTCTATCCCGGAATATCCAGGCATTTTTTCTATTAAATTTTTTCCCATAAGCAAACTGGGTGTAAAGTAACCGGTCTGGCCATGTTCACCCATTAAATATTCCGCAACTTCCACCGTGCCGCAGGCGGTTAAATCGTAACCATCCACCGTAGTGAATCTGCCTTCGATCGTATCACCACTTGCATTTTTTACTTCTCCCCACAGATATGATTTTGCTTCAGCTCTTTGTTCCGGTGTGTTGGGTTTCCAAATTTTATCAATCCGGTTTTGGACAAATTTTCTTACCCAGTTAATTTTCATTAACTTCAATAATTTCTGTCGTTTTCGTAATTGAGCTGCCCCTTTGGGCGACTGGGGGAAAAAAACTTCAATATTGGGGATGCCCGTACTATGATAAGCTGTATATACATCACCCCATGGGATTGTAATGGCGTTTCTTGAGCCAAACCCAAAATCAATTTCGCGCTCTTTATATGCCAGGGGCACCTGCTTCAACTCACCATTCTCCCTAATTTTTCCGCCATGAGCCATACCTTCCACACTGGTTTTTGCTGTTCCTTTACTCAATTTTGATCCTTGCATGGCAAACCCCAGGGTTAAATGAGTAGCGTCGGGCATTTTTTCTTTGAGGTGGGCAGCGAGACAATCTGTAGGAATAACATCGAAACCTACCCCAGGACAAATGACAACGCCTGCAGATTTGGCTTCTGAATCTAAACCATGCCCAAATTGGTAAACTGATATTTCGCCAGTGATATCAATATAATGGGATTGAGATTTGATACAGGCGTGCATCATGGGTTCCGCCGTACGTGAAAACGGTCCTGCACAATTAGCCAAAACATTTACATCCGATAATTTTTCAGCAATCATTTCAACAGATGATAAATCAAACACTCTGGCATCTAACCCATTTTCATCCGCAAATTCACGAACCGATTCAGATCGTCCGGCCAAAATGGGTTTTAACCCTCTTTTAACAGCTTCATCAACAACCAATCGGCCCGTATATCCATTGGCGCCGTATATCATCCATTTTTTATTGATCATAAATATGTGTCCCTTATTATAATATAATTTAGCTTGAATAATCCATCTGCATAAATAAAATATGCGTAACTTTAATTATTGATAGAATCCTTTGTAAAACCTGTGTGTCGAGAAAAAAGAGATAACATTTTCCTGATTAAGACGGGAAATGAAGTCAATAATGATATTATGGACAAATTATCCAACGAAAAGCCGGGAAATTTTAGCCTTTTTAATATGTGCATCAGGTTTTGCATTTGCAAAGGATTCGATAATACAAAAATATATTTGATGCTTTTCCACCAAAGATCGGCAAAAGTTTGACGTATCCATCTTTGAATTCTATAACAACAAAAAGAATTGTACCACACCATCATTTATGGTTATCATCTAAATTATGAGTCGAATCTTTGTTAGCATCATGCGGGTATTTATCTTATCCATTGGAGTCATGTCTTTGATTCATTCCCAATTTTATTTCGGGCGGAATAAGATCCAATTTGAACAATTCGACTGGCAAATTCTCTCCACAGACCATTTTGATATTTACTATTATCCCAAAGAAGAAAAACTGGCAGCTATCGCCGCTAATAGTGCTGAAGAAGCATTCGATGATCTTGAAATCAAATTCAATCATACTTTGAATGGCAGAGTATCATTAGTGATTTACAGTAATCATATCCATTTCCAGCAAACCAATGTTTTACCCAGTGCCATTCCGGAAGGAATCGGTGGATTTTTTGAGCATATTAAAGGCAGGGTTGTGATTCCATACACGGGCCGAATGGCAGCCTTTATCCATGTGATTCAACATGAACTCGTTCATGTGTTTATGTTCAGTAAAACATTGCAAGTTACGCGAGATCGGGGCATGAGGGACACCACCCCCCTACCCCTTTGGTTTAGTGAAGGGCTGGCGGAATGGTGGGCCATCGGTTGGGATTCTGGTGCGGAAATGGTCATTCGGGATGCCCTGCTGCACAATCATTTGCTGCCATTGAATCAAGTAGGCGGTTATCTTGTTTATAAGGAAGGTCAATCCTTTTTGCGCTATTACGAAAAAAATTACGGCAGGGATCGGATTCGAAAACTCATGAATGAATTTTGGGTATATGACACTTTCCAAGAAGCCCTGACTGCCATTACAGGAAAAAGCTATGCAAATATTATGATGGAATGGGAATTATCTTTGAAACAGGATGCAGCCCATGCACTGCAGAATGAATCATTGCCACCTCCTGTTGACAATCAAATCACCTCAGGCGGCGTGAATGTCAGTCCCGCAATTTATCGCAATAACAAAGGTGAACTTCATTCTGTTTATCTTGCAAATCATCATGGCTATACAAATATTTATTCAGAGTCATTGAATGGCAGAGATGAATCCATTGTGGTGAAAGGTGAAAGAACCGCAGACCTTGAATCCCTGCATCTGCTTCAAACCGAAATCAGTGTGAATGATAATAATGTAATGGCATTCGTGGCCAAGTCCGGCCGCCAGGATCGAATCCAATTGAGAGACCTTTCTTCAAATAAGGATTTGGGTGCTTATTCACATGAAAATATTGTATCTATTCGTTCTCCGGTCTGGTCCAGAGATGCAAAATATATTGGTTTCAGCGGTCAGGATTTTGGTGGACAGACTGACTTATTTTTGTGGAATCAACAGGAGAATATTACGCAGCGGTTAACGAATGACATTTATTCTGACCATGATCCATTTTTTAGTCCTGATGGCCGGTGGATGGTATTCAGTTCAGATCGAGGCAGACCGGCAATTGACGGTGGGATGGATTTATTTTTATTAAATTTATCATCAGGAAAAATCAATTATCTTACCCACGACCGTTTCAAGAATACCAATCCAAAATGGATCTCTCAAGACCCTGACATTATCCAATTCATTTCCGACAGGACGGGTACACCGAATATATGGACGGTAACATTTTCACTCGAGAAAGATTCGATAAAAACAAATCCATGGATCAAACAAAATTCTGATTTTCATACAGGTGTAAAAAATGCTGTTACAACAAGAAAAGACAGTATGCTTATCAGTGTTTTTCAAAAATTCAGTTACCAACTCCATCATGCTCCCCTGCCTCCGAATGAATCCCTTGCAATTATGCCCATTCAATTATCTTCAATTTCCCGACCCTGGACATTGGATGATAAAATCCGACTGAATTCTAAAAGCAAAAAAACACCTTATCGATTAAAATACAGTCTTGATTTGGCCCAAACAGCTGTTGCCTATGACCCAGTTTATGGAATGATTGGTGGGGCTCAACTTTCTTTTTCAGATCAAATGGGAAATAAATATTATCATTTCCTTCTATCAAACTCAGCGGAAAGATCAAGAGATTTACTAGGACGGTTCAATGCTGCATTTACTTTGGTGGATCTCACGCGCCGTTCCAATATTGCACTGGGCGCCTTCCATTTTGCCAATGATTATTTTGATCCATACCAAGCGTTTTACTTTGAACGAACTTTAGGAATTCGTGCCGGGTTAAATTATCCTCTTGATATTTTTCGCCGGTTGGAATTCACCACCAGTTTATGGTCATCCTCAAAGGATTATTATACGGGGAAACCGGTGACAGCTTTCCTTGTATCTAATTTCGCATCATTCGTTCACGACAATACAATTTGGCTGCCCACAGGACCCATCGATGGCTGGCGAACTCGAATTACGCTTGGACCTACCTTTGATTTTCAGCGCGGTACATTTCATAATTTTACATTTTTGTCAGATATGCGGTTTTATTATCGCATGAATCCCTCCTTAACCCTGGCCCACCGTACCTTGGTCTGGTATAATAGTGGGCAGGATCTCAGGCGATATTTTATTGGGGGAAGCTGGGGGCTCAGAGGCTATCGTTTTTTCCAAATATTTGGAAGTAAAACCTTTATGATAAACCATGAATTGCGATTTCCTTTCGCCAATAGCCTTGCGCTAAATTTTCGATCATTCACAATCGCACTCGCCCCGGTACGAGGGGCTTTATTCCTAGATATGGGAAATGCATGGGATAATGATTACCCGGGCGCCATCGGCAGTTTTGGATTCGGACTGAGAGCCTCCCTTATGGGTAGTATGGTTCTCCGCCTGGATATGGGTAAAACAACAGACTTTAAAAATGTATCCAATAAAATATTTACCCAATTATTTTTTGGATGGGATTTTTAGCATGAAAATAAAATTTCAGAAAATTTTATCTGCATCTTTTATCATATTCATTCCCTTGTTTTTTGCTGGAGGCTGCAGTGGATCTATTATCTGGCCTGACAAAATCTCCCCATCTAAAATTGAAAAAATGAGTAAAAATCCGGTAGAAATCTGGACAAAAAAACAACCGGCCGCAATCTCCGGATTAGAATCAAGTGGTAACAATATTCTACTCATTACGTCCCATCGGGGGCATGTTTATCTAGTCGATTCCAATTCAGGAAATCGAATCGGTAAAATCTGGCAACCCCTGTACTTTGACATTTCATCTCATGTTTTGAATAGTTCCGACGGTCATTTGTTTATTGCTTCCCGGAGAAAGCACCAAGTGGTTGCCCATGATATTTCCCGGGGAAAAACCCTCTGGAAAAAAAAATTCATGAATATGCAGGAAGAGATGATCGCCTATGATAACAAGCTGTATTTATCGCGGCGAGACGGAACCATTATTGCCCTTGATAAAAAAAGGGGTAAACAAATATTGAGCCTGAAACTGGATAAACCCATTGATCATGGATTAATCATCTGGAAAAATCAAATTATTTTAACAACTTTGGGCGGCAAACTTATCATTCTTTCCCCTGAATTGAAAAAAATCAAATCCTATGATTTAAAATTATGCTCTAGTCCAATTATTACGCCAAGGGACCCGTTCGTTATTCTGGTTAATTGTGATGGGAAAATTATTCTTTTGGATCAGGATGGTAACCTTTCATATCCCTTTGAGAACCTTGGATATACTGTTTATTCTCCTCCAAAAATTGTGGATCAAACACTCATCATTTCCCGTGCCGATGGTGAGGTAATGGCCTTGGATCTCACATCTGGAAAAATGATTTGGGAATTTACAGACGGAAACGGGCTGACAAATTTGCCCGTCCAAACGACTGAAGACCAGGTGATTATTCCATACAACCGCGGAACAATCGTTTCCCTTGATATTGCCACTGGTGTTGAGAAATGGAGATATGAGGTTAAGCACCCGATCCGCCATATTCAAATGACATCCGCAGGGCTTATTGTAATGGATTCGAAAAAAAACTTATCCTTAATTAAATGAATCCAAATATTCGGAAACTCAGTTCTTTCATTCTGTTGTTATGTTTATCAAACCTGACAGCACAATCGGCGAATCCATTGCCCCAATCCATAGGTGCATTGCCAGAATTCATTCGACAAGATTCAACTCATGTTTTTCTACCAGATTCTGTTCAAACCCAAACTAAGCATTCTACATCACATGAAACACGGATGATCAGAAAAGCAGGCATTGCTATTTTTATTGTCTCAGGTTTGATTTCCATGAAATATCAACAAGAGGCATCCAAATCTTATCAACAGTATTTATCCACAGGAAATCCAAACCGAATGGATGATCTCTTCAAACAAGCCGAATCCTTTGACCGATATGCCGGATGGTCCTATGTGGGGATGGAAACGGGTATTTTACTATTCATATATTCATTTTACGAATGAAGATTATTCACCTATACAGCCTTCTTTTCATTGCAGTACTTTTATCCTGCTCCGATAGGGAACGCTTGAACCCATTGGATTATAAAAATCCACTCACAGAAGGCAAACCGACTGGATTTCGGATAATAACAAACCGTGATACGGTTCGTTTATTCTGGGACCATCCTGCCATTGAAGATTTAACAGGATTTCAAATATTTCAGAGTATGGGCGATGGTGATTTAATATTGTCTGACAGCATCGATAATACTCAAGTCACTTTAATGAAAACAGGATTTATGTATGACACAACCTATCAATTCGCCTTGAAAACAAAAACCCGTTTTGGGGAAAGCAAGTTGTCAGATCCAATATCTGTAGTGCCAGGCCCTGTGAATATTTGGATCGCCGATATATTGGGTAATATGATTTGGCGTCTTTCTTACGACGGATCAAATGTGCTGAAACAACATATAATTTTTAACCCAACCGCCATTGAATATGAGAGGGAAACATTGTGGGTTGCCAATTATTATGAAAAAAAAATTATTGCCATGGATAGGCAACTCATTCCGAAAAAGGAAATAATCCTGTCGGACCGGCCAGTTGATCTCGCTTTTAATTCGGACGAAAAATACCTTTATGTCCTCCAAACAGACAGTATTATCAATGGCTATACAACAGAAGGACTGCTACAAATTCAAATTAAATTGGATGCGTCTTTTTCCTTATATAGTCGGCTAGCCTACGATGGCAAAACCCATTCAATATGGGTCACCAACTTTTTGCATAATTTAGTCATTCATGTTGAATTAAAAAATGACCCCATTCGTATCACGCGATTTTCAGATTTAAATAAACCGTTTTCAGTGGAACCAGATCCGATTTCCGGAGGAGTGTGGGTCAGCACTAATAATGGAATTATACGGTTTCAGAATGATAACACCCAAACCCAATTTAAAGAGGGAATGTATATAAGTGATATCAGCATAAACCCAGTCAATGGGGACTGTTATTATGCAGGAAAATCACTGAGTAGCGACTTATGGGAAACGGGGTATTTACCTTCTATCCATCCGGAGGAATCTGTCCAATTATTGGGGAATGCTGTTCCTGATATAAGCAATATTAAAGTAATTCCTGGTTCGGGGAATCCCGGGTTTATGATCCACCAGTATCGGACAGGAAAAATACTGAGATTCAACGCAGAAGGAATATTGATTGGCGAAATGGAAACATTTGATAATTTTTTAGATATTGAAATAGATTAAACCACGAATTTAATCGCTTCCGCACACCATAATAATTACTGAATTTCCATTGTCTCCATTTCCATACCTTCACGCTGGCTATTTCTTTGACGGCTAAAACGACTGCGGTCTTCCATTTTACCAAAACGGTATTCCAACGAAAGACGAATGGTCTGACTATTCCAAAATCGATTGGATTCCTGATACCAGTTATCCCCCCAAGTTTCAAAATTAAACCCGGATAAATTAAATGGATCCCCCATATTTAAAGTTACATTCAGCCGTTCTTCCATGAATTTCTTTTTGATGGAAAATGAAGAATGTGTCATGGAACCCATTCGGCCGATAGGAATGTCTCGGGCAGGCATATAAAACATAAAAAACATGAATTCTGTGGTTGAGTTCATGTTCCACATGGTGGTGAACCGCACCCGTTGACCTTGAGAAGTTTTGTCATATTCTTCCCCATAAAGGGCGGAATTAATTTCATCCCAATAATAACTACCGGACAGCATAAGTCTTAATTTTCTTCCTAACGATCCCACGAGGCTGTATTCAATTCCTTTGGTGATTTGTTCATCTATATTTTCATAGGTTGCGATTGAAACACCGTCATCTCCTACAATTTTATAACGCCGCATTCTGTCTGTGGTATGACGGTAATACCCGCCCAGGCTCAAGGATAATCCTCTGGTATATCGTCCAAAATTCAATTCATAAGAATCGGTGTATTCCGGTTTCAAGAATGGATTCCCTTTACGAATATTCCTACTGTCTTCCCGGGTGGTAAATGGATTTAACATTCTGGAGCGAGGACGCCTGACTCGTTTTGAATAACTGGCTTGTATCTGAAGAAGTTGAGGTGCACCGATTGAAATAGATAAACTAGGATAAAAACTGTTATATGGATTTTTAAAGGATTCATTTGTGGATTTTAAATCTGAAAGCATGGAAACTATTTCATATCGTCCGCCCACATTGATTCCAAACATCCCCAATGAACCACCATATTGAATATAAGCTGCGTGTACGTCTTCATTATAGACGAATTCATTATCATAATCCGGGTCTGTAATAAATTCTTTTTTATTTTCATCGTATAAATAGGACAGTTGCGTATCGCCTCTTTTTCGGATTGAACTGGCAAGGCCTACTTCTAATTTGCTTTCATCATCAAATGGATGTACATAATCTGCCTGGAATTCAAAATTAGTATTGTTTCCTTCATTGCCTGTCATGGCACGATTGATATCCACCACACTTTCAAAACCAGGATCCGGCGTAGTCCAAAATTCGTTTTCCCCATCGCTCAACCCATTAGAATACCGCATGAAGGTGCTCAGTTTTTGCTTCGGATTATCATATTTTTTATCATAGCTCAGTCCAATGGCATAATCGCCCCAATCATTGCCCCCGTCAGTGGTTCGAAAATATCTTTTTTCGCCGGGGCCTGTTTCAATGGTATTAACCTCATTATCCCTAAGCCGATCGCCTGTACTGATTGTGGCCGATAATTGTACAGCCTGTTTAGAATCAATAAAATATTCAATTCCAGTTTTAGCCAGGAGACTTCCACCCCCGCTTAGACCCGTATTATTTTGGTCCAGTATATTTTCAAATGTGGGAAATGTCATACTCCGAAATGAATCTCCAGAGGAATTTCTAACTCTGTTTCTAAAACCTAAATTCACAAAAGTATTAATTGTTGTTGTCCGCCAGTTGACTTGTGAAGCCATATTGGAGCCCCCTTGAGAATCTGCACTGGAATTCACATTTCCGTTTAAGCCCGCAAATTTATTTTCTTTCAGAACAATATTAATAATGCCGGCCATACCTTCCGGGTCATATTTAGCCCCGGGGTTCGTCATGACTTCTATATCTGCAATATTACCGGATGACATACTCTGAAGTAACATTTTAACATCACCGCCTGCCATAATGGAAGGTTTACCATCAATCATAATATTTACCTTGGTGCTTCCCCGAAGACTGATGTTATCATCTGAGTCTACTTCAATACCGGGGACTTGGCGCAATGCATCAATAGCGGTCCCTCCTGTGGATAATGAATTCTTTTCTACATTAAAAATGCGTTTTTCAGCTGTTTGGACGAACAGAGGGCGTTCCCCTTCTACGTTAATACCGGCCATTTGAAGTGTCGTTTGCACCATTAAAATTGTTTCTAGATTATATTCTGTTTTATTTTTGCCAAATGGCATAAAAGTAAAAGGACCCAATTCCTGTTTTTTATATCCAATATATTCCACCAATATCTTATGCCGACCCAACGGAATTTCCTTAATATTAAATTCCCCATCTTCATTGGTAATGCCGCCTGTCATAATGGTACTGCTGCGCGCATTTATGACAGCCACAGATGCATATGGTATGGGTGTCCCCGTGGATGAATCCACCACTGTACCATGAACAATGCCAATTTTGGGTACTTTGTTGGGGTCCATTTGTCTTTGGGACATACCACCCCGCCTGTCTCCGTGCTGAGCAAAACTCACCGATATTAACAAAAACATGGATATAATTAATTTCCGCATTGTTTCTCCTGCATCCTATTTTCTTTCAAAATAATTTTCATTCAACGAGTTGAATGTTTGACCCCGAATTCATAAAAATGTTAAAACTTTGATTTTATCTTTATCCATTCAAAACCGGGTGGCGAATTTAAAATATAAATATATTTTTGCAAAAGATTATTTATTGTAAATCAATAAATATTTATTGATTTACAATTTAATGTATGATTCCGAACGATTGATTTTAATTAATGGAATTTATAGTGCCAATATCGCCCCTTTGGGCATATTTGAGGTAAATAATTTCTTAGATTTATTCCTCCGTGGCCCTCTGCGAACCTCTGTATTCAAACCCGCTTACTCCACAGCAAACTTTGGAGGATACTGCTTATGCCAGCCCGTGGCACCCTGATAAGCATTCGCCACTGCCAGAACATTCCCATCTTCGTACAGATTTCCGATAAAACTAATGCTTGTGGGACTACCTTTTTCATTAAACCCATTGGGTACGACGACACATGGATGCCCGGTCAAATTAGTCCGCAGCAAATTATCCCCAAAAAAGGATGGCACCACATACACATCTACCGTTACCATCAGTTCAGCCATTTTCTGGTTAAGCAACGTGCGGGCTCTGTTGGCATTGATATATTCTACCGCCGGAATAAATCGTGCCTCCCGAAATACATTGGGCCAGGCATTTTTAATCTGTCGTACCAATTCATCATCCCGGTTAGAGCGGGTCAATTCATCGAAGGCCGCTGCAGCTTCCGCCGAGAGAATAAACGAAAGCGCTTCCGTCGGGAATTCAGGCAGTTCAATCGGTACTAACTCAAGCCCCAAGGATTTTAAGACATCAAGGCTTTTCCTGTCATTTTCTGAAATTGTGGAGTCCTCGAAGGCAGAAGCAATATAGCCCACACGGAGGTTTTTAAATTTTTGTTTGGACGGATAACGAAAGGGTACATCCACGACGGAACGGTCCATTTCATCAGAGCCACGAATGGAATTGAATACGATGGCAGCCCCTTCTACCGAGCGTGTTATGGGACCCAATTTATCCATGGTCCAACTCAAGGCCATTGCACCGGCACGACTCACTGTTCCAAATGATGGGCGGAGCCCTGTAACGCCATTTCGTGTGGCTGGAGAAACTATCGACCCCCAGGTTTCCGAGCCGATAGCAAAGCCCACCAAACCGGCAGCGGTGGCCGAGCCGGGACCGGCCGAGGAGCCACTGGAACCTTGCTTTGTATTCCATGGATTCCTGGTCTTGCCCCCATACCAAACATCGCCCCAGGCTAAGGCGCCTAAAGTCAATTTAGCTACCAGAATAGCCCCCGCTTCTTCCAGTTTTTCTACAACCGCGGCTTTTTCATTTAACACTTGATTTTTGGATGAGGCTGCACCCCATGTTGTTTTATATCCGGGAACTGCGAGTAAATCTTTGGCGCCCCAAGGAATACCGTGAAGCGGTCCACGGTATTTTCCTCGAGCAATCTCCCTATCCGCTTTGCGTGCCTGCTTGATGGCTAGCTCTTCAGTCAGGGTAATCACACATTCCAGTTCCGGGCCATGGCGTTTCAGGCGCGCAAGGTACATCCGGGTTAATTCTTCTGAAGTAACTTGTTTGGTGCGAATCAAATAGGCTAGTTGAGGCACAGTCATAAAGGCGCATTGTTCAATATTCTCCGGTCTGACTGTCACTACATCACTAAAGTCATATCGATCCTCGCCCCTTGGCAGATTCATCCCGGCGGGAAAGGGATTATAAAAAAGTGGGAATCCTACATGATTTGAGAGATCAATCGAACGAAGTGCCTCATATTGGTATAGATGCTCCTGCGCTCCTTCCAAAAGTGAATCCCGTTCGGCGGCGGTAAAGTCTAAGCCAAAAATTTTCTCGGCTGAAGCTATATCACCGAGCGTCATTTCCTTCTTAGCACATCCGGCTAATACTAAAATAATAATCAAAATAATCTTTTTCATGGAAATGCCTCTTTAAGAAATTATCGTAATTAGAAATACCTACAAATCTAAGGGTTTGCGGCAGAATTATCTCTTAGAATCTACCCACGAGCTAATCTATATTCATGACCACCAAGCCGTTGCATCTATTTTCCAATCACATTTACCTTCCGCACAGTATGAGGCAGGAAAATTGCAAGATCAATTGATTCAATATTTGACAGAATTGGTGAAAATTAATTCCGTGAACCCAGACCTGACGCCTTATGGACAAGGTGAGCGTGAGATTGGGGAATATGTTCATGGTCATTTCCAAGGGTTGGGTATCCCATCTGAGGTTCATACCATTACCGAAGACCGATGCAACACCACTGCTTTTATCCGTGGGAATAATCCTGATAAAATTTTACTCATGAACGGTCACTTGGATACAGTAGGGATTGAAGGAATGGATGATCCATTCACCATTATGAGAGATGGGGATAAACTTTATGGCCGGGGTACATACGATATGCTGGCGGGCTGCGCTATTCAAATGGGGTTGGCAAACTATTTTTCAAAAAATAAGAGTCCCATTTCTTTGGCATTCACTTTTGTAGCTGATGAAGAAAATTTAAGTTTAGGTATGGAGCACCTGTTGAAACATTTCTTACCTACACTTTCAGCCCTGCCATTTTTAGGGATATTCATGGAGCCCACGGAGGAAGCCATCGGTATCAGCCATAAAGGATACACTTGGTTTGAAATTAATATTGAAGGTTTGGCGGCCCATGGCAGTCGACCGGAAGAAGGAATAAATGCCATTTTCCCACTCTCATCTGCCCTGAAAGAATTGGAAAAAATCAGTGACGAACTTGCTCAAGAGGACCCCCACGCTTACCTGGGTAAAGCCACACTACATCCCGGGATGATTTCCGGCGGAACAGCCCAAAGCGTCATCGCCGCTCAATCAACTCTCAACTGGGAAAGACGAACTTTACCGGGGGAATCCCAAGAAAAATTGGATGGAGAATTAAATCGTGTCATTGAAGCGGTGAAAAATGCGTCGGGGAATCATCATGTAAGGGGCCGGCAAGTATATCACCGTCCACCCAACGAAGTTAAGGACGATCTATTAATCCAAAAACTGCAAAAGGCTGCTGGCGGAAAGCGTTATAATGGTATGTCTTACTGGGCCGATTCTGCATTAGCCACCCGAGCCGGAATCCCCTCTATTCTATTTGGGCCTGCGGGGCATGGAGCTCATGCCATTAATGAATGGGTGAGTGAAAAAAGTTTGAACAATTGTTATGAAGCAATGAAAAATTTTATATTAAGCTTCGATTAAATATGCTCAAATCCGCCACTCAAATTTTAGCTTCCATTCGAAAAGGTGACCTTTCATCTGTCGAAGTTTTGACAGAACACCTAAATCGCATCGACCAAATTAATCCCAATATTAATGCAGTGGTTCAACTGGATGTGGACCGTGCTATGAAAAGGGCCAAAATAGCGGATGAGGCTACTGCAAAAGGGGAATCCTGGGGACCGCTACATGGGCTACCCATTACGGTGAAGGATGCATTTGAGGTTGAAGGTATAATTTCTACCGGCGGCGCCCCAGTGTGGAAGGACTATATTCCCAAAGCCAATGCAGAAGCTGTGGAAAAATTGGTGGATGCAGGCGCGATTATTTTCGGGAAAACAAACGTTCCTTTATTTTCCGGGGATGTTCAGGCTTTTAATGATATTTACGGTACAACCAACAATCCCTGGGATATAACCAAAACTTCGGGGGGATCTTCCGGAGGCGCAGCTGCAGCAGTGGCCAGCGGTATGTCCCCCGTTGAACTGGGGAGTGATATTGGCGGTTCTATTCGTACTCCAGCCCATTTTTGTGGTGTTTTCGGTCATAAGCCCACCCACGGGATTATCCCTATGATCGGCCATCTGCCACCTCCACCCGGAGCCACTGCGGGCGAGGATACGTTAGCGGTTGTGGGTCCACTTGCTCGCTCAGCAGAAGACCTTGAACTCATGATGAATGTGTTAGCGGGGCCTAATAAAAGCCTTTCCAAAGGATGGCACTTAAAACTGCCGCCAGCCCGCCATAAAAAATTATCGGACTTTAAAATCGGACTTTGGCTGGATGATCCTTATTGCCCTGTGGATGAAGAAACGGTTAACCTTATTCAAAATACTGTGGATCAAGTGGACAAAACCGGTGCAACTGTAAACGATATGCAACCAGACTTTTCTTTAGAAATGAACGACATTATTTATGGCCAGTTATTGGCCCCGGTCATGGCGACTGGATTTCCAAAAAAAGTGATTGAAAGAATGAAAGATGAATTATCGAATTTGCATTCAACTGATCAATCTCCGCGATCACATCAAATTCGAAATTCTCTTATTTCACATAAAGATTGGTTGTCCGCCAATGGGAAACGCCATCAGATTAAACAGAAATGGGCAGACTACTTCAATGATTTAGATGTGATTTTATGCCCCACAACTATTCGACCTGCTTTTGACCATGATCATCAACCCGACTTTCATTCACGGAGAATAGACGTAAATGGTAAAAAGCGACATTACACAGATCTCTTTATCTGGGCAGGGCTCGCCAGCACCGCCCAACTGCCCTCCACGAATGTGCCTATTGGATTTTCAAAAAATGGGCCGCCCATAGGTATGCAGGTAATCGGTCCTTATTTGGAAGACTGGATTACCATCGAATTCGCAAAACAGATAAGTGAAATCACCGGTGGGTTCCCATCTCCTCCCGATTAATTTTTCCCTGAGATGATGTCAAACTTGACACATCTATCACGCCACCCCTATCTTCGCCCTCTTCTATGGCAACCTTAAAACGCGATCTGGGTAAACTTTCCGGCTACGCTACCATTATTGGCATTTTGGTGGGTGCAGGAATATTCCGCGTCACTGGTGAGGCCGGTGCTGTGGCTGGATCGGCTGTCCCCTGGGCCTATTTGCTATTTGCACCTATCATTATTTGTACAGCGCTCACATACAGTGTGTTTATTTCAACCCCATTGGGGAATCGACCCGGTGGTGCATATATTCATATTTCCAGAACCTTTAAAAATTATTACCTTGGATTTATTGCCATGTGGATGAAATTAATAGCCTTTCTTGGGGCCCTTGCATTCATGTCCACAAGTTTTGGTGAATATCTTACTTTCTTTTACCCAACAGCAGACCCAAGAATGTGGGCAACCATTGCGCTCATCTTTTTCTATAGTATTAATATGATAGGAATTAAATATTACGGTCACATCCAAACGTTCATGTTAGGTATTCTTATGATCAGCATATTGGTTTTGGTTATTCCCGGATTATTCGCAGTTGATATGAAGTTTTACGATCCCATTCTTCCCAAGGGATTTAGTGGTTTACTGGCGGCTATGCCCATGCTCTTTTTTAGTTATGCAGGATTTGAAACTTTATCCCAAGTGGCGGGAGAGACTAAAAATCCAACAAAAACGCTTCCCCTGATATTTATTCGCGGTGTATTAATATCAGTTGTTATTTTTTTCCTCATGTCTTTTGTCGCATTCGGTGTTTTGCCTGCAGAAACCTTGGCATCATCCCAATCGGCCATGGCAGATGCTGCCGGTGTCTATTTACCATCCTGGGGATCGGGGATTGTGGCTATTGGCGCTATGAGCGCTTTTCTCACCAGTATCAATGGGTCTATTCTTGTCCCTTCCAGAATGTTTTTTGTTTTTAGCGAAGATCGTCTTTTGCCACCGATCCTTTCAAAAGTACATCCAACCTGGCGCACTCCCCACGTAAGTTTGATTATTAGTGCTGTGATTTGTATTGGACTTATTTGGTCAAAATCAGCAATATTTCTACTAAATACAGGATTGGTTGGAATATTCATTATTTATTTGATTCAGGGTGTTGCATTAATTTGCCTTCCTTATGTGAACCCATCTCTTTATGCGTCCGCTAAATTTAAACCACCCATTCCAATCCTTTGGTTTATGGGCGGGGTGGTTATTCTGACAATGGGATATTTTATAATCATCACATTGCCAAATGTCTTTCTTTGGGTCCTTATCGGAGGACTCATTGGAACGGGGATCTATTGGGTTGGGCGTTCACTGGGGAAAAAAGAAGGATTTGATTATGATGCGAGAATGAATCAAGACTTTCTTGAGGAAATGGAATAACAATGACTTATATAAAAATAATTAATCCTAAAGATGCAGATGGAATAGTAAAAAATGAATACGAAAAAGGTATCCGTCGTTCGGGACGGGTATTTAATATTTTAAAAATTATGAGTCGGAGTCCTGCCGCCCTGAAAGATTCAATGAGGTTATATTTGACAATAATGTATGGCCCTTCGGAGTTATCCCGTGCCCAGAGAGAAATGCTGGCCACAGTCGTTTCCCGTGTAAATCATTGTCATTACTGAACGGAAGCCCATGGGGACGACTTCCGGGATGAAGTCCAGAATGATCAATTGGCGAAACACATAAAACATGATTGGCGGAAAGCAGACCTTCCTAAAATAGACATTGCATTATGTACATGGGGAGAGAAACTTACCCGAGTCCCAGGTGATATGTCTCAACAGGATGTGGTGGAATTGGAGAAAATCGGCATTTCACAAGAGGCTATAAGTGATGCGGCCCAGGTTGTGGGTTATTTTAATTATATTAACAGAATTGCAGATGGATTGGGTGTTGACCTGGAGCCGGAAATGGAAAAATGAATTTAGTTAGAGACTTCCCAAATTATCGGAATTGGGTCTCTACCTTGATTTTCGATTCCAAGAATAATATGCAGGCAGGCCAAGAAAGGTAAGCCCTAACCCCATCATAGATTGGGTGGGAGACGACGCCGTTTTTGCTGATCGCCCGGGAGAAACATCACCACCATTCCCTGAATTATCCCATTACAAACAGGGGGATTCGCTAAATCATCCTCTGTTTTCCCTCTGTTGGAAATGACAATAAACATTTAGGTTTAAATTCATATTTTTTGAGTAATTATAAAATTATTTGATTAACAAAATACTTAGAAAAATCATAATTTTCCTGTGCAATTAGTTAACGATTAAGGACTACTTATGAACAAAGACTTTAATGAATTCAGTTTTTTAAGAATATTGCGGTTTGTGTTTTATACACTATCAGCAATTGCAACTTATTTCGCCGGCGCTGAATTAAATAGTAATAACTTAAAACTTGCGGCTATTTTTCTAGTGGTTAGCGGCATATTAGGTATTATCAGAAACCTCCAGCGCCTGTCAAATAAGTCATAGTATATGTAAGGAAGTCCCGACTTATCGCGGTGTCCTTACATAAACAAAATTCCCATTTTTCTGTGACTTCTATCACAAGCATATGTGGTAATAAATGTGTAATTTAACTATAATGTCTTCAATTGGAGATTCGTCATGAAAAAATTGATTTTCTTAGCAGGATTACTTACCCTATCCTTTGGATTATTTTCGTGTGAAAAAGAAAGTGTCCCCGGCGAAGAAATCATGGGCACCTGGTACATGCCCCAGCCCCTGAACCGCCACACAGCCGGGAGATCTGTCAACGATGTGGGTGGACACAGCCTCAGTGCCTGGAACTATTCCCAAATTGTTACAACAAACTCTGACCAAGATCTCATCGATCGAATGGCCGAAGCTAAAGGTGCCATTAAATTAAGTGGTGCTGTAAACGAAGATATAAAATATATGCATGGCTGGGTAGATAATAACAGTGGTCAGGCCGGTGTATCCTTGAGCAACTATAACTGGTATCAATTTGACAAAATGCCAAACGATCCCATGATATCCGCATATATGGATAATTTTTCCCATCAATATGTGGATTCGGTTGTGGTAATCTGGAATGATAGTACGGGATCTTATGACACACTATACAATCAACATTATTTTACAGATTATCTCGGCGTCTATTATGAGGATGGACAGTATATCGAAATAAATGATGAATTCGATTTTAGCTTTGACGGAAAAGAACTCAAAATACCGACTCAAACTTTTACAATCGATGATGGTCAAACATTAGATTTTGGCGGTACTTTAACTTATGCCACCATTTTTGTCCCTGCGAATACACCAACAGAGGTATTCAGCCAGGGGGGAGAAACATCCTGGGATTATGGCACCTGGTCTATTACCATCGAAGACGGTGGGCGGTGGGTGGAAACGTATACTTGGGAAGATCCCTATGGTTCAGATGGATGGAATAATACTTTCATTGATTCAACCGTCGCTGAATGGGAAGTGAGTGGAGATACCATTTTTGTCACATATCGATTCATAGATGTCTGGTTTTCTGGAAATGATTTTTTCGGAGCCGGGCAAGGAACATGGCTGTATCAAATTGCTTATACTTTTGAAAAATCGGGTGATAATTTGACTTTAACCAATGAATGGAAATTATGTGATGGTGACCCATATTGCCTGGAATGGCATGAATGGGAATTTGGACTAGACCCAGGAAGTCTGGAAGAAATTAAATATGTGTGGACATTAGAATTCAATAAATCACCACCGACTCGATCCAAAGAATTTAGAGGACCCTTCCGAACCGTGATTGGAAAGTTCCCGCCTTATAGTTTAATGAAATAATTCGTAGGGGCGAGCCATGGCTCGCCCCTACTTCAGTATTATTAAATCCCATAGTGGTTATTTATAAACCACACCACCCTTCATAACAAAATTAACATTTGTCATAAGGGACATATCTTTCAGCGGATTCCCGGGAACGGCTACTAAATCTGCTACCATTCCTTTTTTAATCATCCCAATATCCTCCGCACTCAGGACTTCTGCCGCGACGGATGTGGCAGCAATAATTGTATCCATTGGTTTCATTCCCGCTTCTACCATAAATCGGAATTCATCGGCATTATTCCCATGGGGTGACACGCCTGTGTCCGTACCGAATGCAATTTTAACACCCATTTTATAAGCCATCTTTAATGTGTTTTTAATTTGAGGTCCGATGGCCAAAGCTTTTGGTCGTATAATTTCCGGAAAGTAGCCTGGCTTTTTGGCTTTCTCATATACAAATTCCCCTGCACTGACTGTGGGGATATAATAGGTCCCATGTTTAATCATGAGTCGGGCCGTTTCTTTATCCATGAGTGTCCCGTGTTCAATGGTTCGCACACCGGCACGGATGGCACGCTGCATCCCTTCTACCCCATGAGCATGAGCAGCCACCACCATACCATAATCTGCAGCAGTTCGGACGATCTCTTTGATTTCGTTTTCAGTAAACTGCGGATTCTGACCATTTTTTGCTACACTCAATACACCACCTGTGGCTGTAATTTTGATTAAATCTGCGCCATCTTTATAACGCTGCCGAACAGCCTTTCGGGCATCGTCTAAACCATTCACTACACCGTCATAAGGTCCCGGATCTCCCATGAGTTCCCGGTTTAATCCACTGGTTGGGTCTGCATGACCGCCTGTTGTACCCAATGCTTTCCCAGCGCTGTAAATTCGTGGACCATCCACATAGCCATTCTGGATAGCATTACGCAAGGAAGTATTCACATAGCCGCCTAAATCCCGAACGGTTGTAAATCCCGCCAAAAGTGTTTTTTCTGCCCAGGGAATGGCGCGATAAGCGAAATCTTCAATATTCATATAAAAATCCTCACCATAGGCTTTGGGGCTCAACTCTCCGGATAAATGGACATGCAAATCAATCCATCCCGGCATGACGGTGGCATCTTTCAAATTGATAACTGTATCCCCTTTTTGCCCTTTTGTATATCCACTTTTTATATCGACGATTCTACCATTTTCAATGATGATGGTTTTTTTGTTGAATGCTTTTTGCGATTTTCCATCAATCATGGCTCCTGCATGAATAATGGT
>JACNKN010000057.1:0-23086 GCA_014382015.1 Fidelibacterota bacterium
TGTTTCAGAACCGCCAACCGGTCCCGCAAAAAGCGATGATACGGTGGTTTGATCCTTAAACGGTAGATGTGTCCTGCATAAAGTAGGAAATCTTAAAGCCGCCTGATGGGCGGCTTTTTTCGTTTATAGACGCCTGGTGTGCAATATAAAATAAAAGGAGGCACATTATGCCAAGAAAAAAAGAACCGAAACTTGGAATAAAACCCAGGTGGGAATTAAGTGTAGTCGAACAATGGTGTTTATATGCCAGGAAAACGGGTTTTCAACCTACGGGGCCCCATCGACAGTTGCTGGATTCATTATTCTTCCCCCATTGGAACGAATGTATCGTATGCAATGGCGTTGGCGTGGTTGATGGAAAAGAACCTGGCAAGTGGAGACATTGCCCCATCTGCCACTGTCTGGGTGGTTTTTACTCAGGCTCAGAAGAAGAATGGGAAGAATTGATATTTATGGTTATGTCTGATTATCCTGAAAGTGTCTGTGGAGACAGAAAAGAAGCATATTTGAACATTTACCATAAATACCTGAATAGTTAATTAAATAATAATAACGTGGAGATTTGCGAGGATTGCACCTACTAAAAACATGTGCTAAACCCTTATCATCTGCAGATCTCCACATAGAATAGGAGACATATTATGTCAACATTCCAAGCAAATGCAGCCCGGTGGGATATACCCCCCAGTGAATATCGAGTCGTATTGGGTATGCCCACCCAAGATGTACCGGAAGAACTTCAACATACATTAGACATATTGATAGGTAATGAATCTGAAATCAATAACTGGGGCGCCTTTGCTCTAAAGGCTGCCCCTATTATATTAAATATTGGAACTAATCTAAATTGAATATGTAAACCGATAAAAGGTAATAGAGACTTACTCAATAATTTCTCTTTTTTAGTGATTATTTTGAAAGCCGGAGGCGTGTCATCAATGATGGCAGTTTTCGGCTTTTTTTGTTCATTAACACAATTAGAAACAGCAATATGAAAAAATATCTACTACCACTACTGGTGTTCCTGACTATCCTTCCTCCTCACAGGAATAAACCAACCGCTCAGAATTATGGGCAGAATGGAGAATATTACATAAAAACGTGGGATGGAGAGGGTTTTATACGGGTACTTCCACCCGGGTTCAGATTTTCCAAGCCTAATAAATCCGTAAACAGTTGGATAGAAATGACTTATCATGATAATGGTCAAATAAAAAGTGAAGGATTGTTTAAGAAGGGAGCGAAGGATGGATTGTGGGTGTTTTGGGATAAGAAGGGACAAAAGATGAGTGAGTTGTTTTATTATGAGGGAGATTTGTTATCTAAAAATTGTTGGGAAAGTTATGGGAACGATTGTGAATGTGATGACATGTTGAATACAAAATGTGCTCCTTCTCTCATACGATTCTCCAACCAACATCATTCCCCATCTATTCCCGAAATAAATGGAACAGTACATGTAATCTAAACAATGGACAACTTCATTAAACTAATAAACCATTGAAAGGGGAAAAATAATTGGAAAACGGCAAAGATAAGATAAAAAATCTAAAAGTAGAAAAAATATTAGACCATTTGGAATATTTTGGATATGAAATTTATAAAGAAGAGGATGAAGATGCAGAAACCTACAGAGTATTTCATCAGGAGAAACCCGATTTTTATTTAAGAAATTATAATGAGGTTATTGTCATATATTATTTTTTACCTGTAAAGGAGAAAGTAATCAAGCAAAAAAATATCATTGAAAAACTATTAAACAAATTGAATGAAGGATCTAAATTCTTAGTCGCAGGAATTGCACACGATGATAGTGTATTCTTTTTTGCATATTATTTTGGAGTATATGGCAAAACTGAGTTTGGTCGATTTATTGAGTTAATTAATGATGATTATGTAACAACTATTCAATCAGTGGGTGATTGGGAGAAATATCTTGATTTTATAGAGGAATAAATAGAGTAGGCTCGAAAGATTTGACATTGATAGGGTTCTCTACCTACCTTATTGATACGCGTAGCAGACATGAAAAAGATATATGATACTGCCTTTTATTTATAAAATCACACATAAAACCTCGGCTATACAGAGAAAAAATTCCCTGCATCAGAGGTGCGTTTCATGTGAACGATCTCTTGGAGATAAACTATCAAATGTCAATAAGTGTGGTATGATAATTTGGAAAGAAGGTATTGATAATAATGATATGGACAAAATAAAGCAGGGATTCATATTAAGCGCTATTCCAAGAAATGAATATATTTAGACAATCAATATGTCTCATTGTGCTTCTCTTTTTCTTTGCCTGCGCAAAAAAAGATGAATCATTTATTCAAAAGATGGAAGACAAGGCACCGATTCCCCATCCAAACGAAGCACCGGATTTATGGCTATTGGCCCATATAGATGTAGAAACCACAGGGTTACTCCCCGGCCATCATGAAATGATTGATGTGGGTATCGTCATGACCACCTTAGCAGGGGACATTATTGACAGTATATTTCTCCGGATCCAGCCTGCCCATCCGAAACGGTTATCGCCGGGGGCCAAAGCAGTGAATGCATTTGATGCGGATCATTGGCAAAAGATGGGGGCGCTGGCACAATCGGCAGCAGTGGACAGGATCATTGCGTTCCACAAACGGACGGCTGGGGATAAACATGTTCTTATGGTATCGTATAATTCTCATTTTGATGCAGCCTTTATAGATCACCTATTCCGATCCGCCAATAAATCATGGCGGGATTTGTATTACTATTTTATTCTGGATATTCCCTCTATGGCCTGGGGTTTGGGTATTCGGGAATTAACCTCTAATTGGATCCGAGATCGTTATGAGGTGGCGGATGAGCCCCATATTGCAGAAAAGCATACGGGTATCACCGGCGCCATGGTGAATGTGCGTATTTACAAAGCATTGCTTCAGTATCGTCAAGATATCATGTCCAATGTTCCCCTCAAAAAATAATCAATAAGTGACGGAAATTCTATGACATCCATTTCAGATAAAAATAAATCTTGTCCCTTTTGCCAATCGCTGGAAGTGGTGGCAGAACATAAATCTGTTTTTGCTATCAAGGATAATTTTCCTGTGACAAAAGGACATCATTTAATTATTCCATTTAGACATACAGAAAATTATTTTTCCATGACCGATGCGGAAAGGGATGATGCCACCGCATTACTCAACGTGTTAAAAATCCAGTTAGAAGAAGGAGATACATCCATAGTGGGTTTTAATATAGGTATGAATAGTGGAGAAGCAGCGGGACAAACAGTGATGCATTCACATATACATCTCATGCCACGTAGAAAAGGGGATACGCCCAACCCAAGGGGTGGCGTCCGGGGGGTTATCCCCGGTAAAATGGATTATTAAATACATCCATGAAAAATCGGTTGATCCATATGGTGTATATATTATACATTAGACCATGAATCGAACCCAGATATATATTACACCGGAAGAAGAAAAGACTTTAAAGAAATTGTCAAAAACGACGGGTAAGTCCAAAAGTGAACTGATCCGAGGTGCCATTGATCAGTACCTTGAAGCGGATACCCAAAGCGACTGGAAAAACAAAATCATGGATAGTGCGGGCATTTGGAAAGGTCGCAAAGATTTACCCGATTTTGATGAAATCAGAAGAAGCCTGGATCGGGAATGAATGCTTACCTCCTTGATACGAATATTTTGATTGATTTTTTAAGAGGTAAAGAAAAAGCAATAATATTTATCAAAGGATTGGCGCTACAGCCGGTTATTTCTACCTTGACGGTGGCTGAATTGTTTGCCGGTGTAAAAGGGAAAAAGGAATCGGTGGCTATCCATAATCTGATTGATGCATGTGAAGTTATTCCTGTTAATGAAGAAATCGCGGAAGAAGGTGGCCAGATTAAAAACAAATATCAAAAAAGCCATCAGATTGGTTTGGCTGATGCATTGATTGCCGCTACGGCGAATATTCTCAAAATGGATTTAGTCACATTAAATCAAAAACATTTCCCCATGTTGAAAAATATAATTGTTCCCTATTAATTAGAGCCGATTCAAAACCGTGAAAACATGCCAAAATATTGATAGTATTCACGATAATAAATACATAAACGTGAAAATATACTGTTATTATTGAATATTTCACGATATTAGCCCTATAATCGTGAAAATGTTGTATATTAGAGAATGGCAAACATACTGAATATCTACAAGAAGATTGATTTGTTGAGGAAACGCTTCCATCAATCCGCCAGGAAAAAAGAATCTTTACTCACCCTGATAAGTGAAGCGGAGGTGTCGGAACAGGTGTATAATTCCAATGCAATTGAAAACAGTACACTGAGTTTGGACGAAACAGAGAAAATACTCCTGAAAATTGATCTGGATCGATTTATCAGTGAGCGGGAATTATTTGAAGCGAAAAACCTGGCACGGGTGGTTACCTATATCAACCGTGAAGCAAAACAAAAAGAATTAACACTGGACATGGTCCTGTTTCTTCATAAAATGCTCATATCCAATATCCGGGATGAGATTGCCGGGCGGTTCAGGCAGGAGAATGAATGGGTTCGGGTTGGGAATCATATTGCCTGCGATCCAAAGCAGGTCATTGATAAACTTGAAGAAATGTTTATTTCTTATCATGCTAACCCGATCGAAAATATCATCAAAAGGATTGCGGTCTTCCATCTCAATTTTGAAAATATCCATCCATTTGTTGACGGCAATGGCAGGATTGGGAGGGTGCTGAATAATTGCTTGCTGATACGGGAAGGGTATGTCCCCATCAATATTAAATTTATTGATCGTTCAGATTATTATAATGCATTCCAGGAATTCGATGAAAAAAGCAGCAGTTCGATCATGGAAGAAATCGTCGGCAAAGCCATGACCAATAGTTATCATAAACGGTTAGCCTATTTAAACGAGTTAGAAATAATCACGCTAAACAAATATGCAAAAAGAAATAATATTTCCCATTCCAATTTAATTAATAAGGCCAAGCGCCAGACGATTGAAGCTTTTTATGAAAAGGGTATTTGGAAAATAGGTATGCCTCAATAAGATATGGTTGGGTTTTCACAATAATTGAAATCGTTATTTTTATTTTTGTCCCCGATAAATCGGGATTATAGACTAGTGTCGTGTCAAGCCTGTACTGACAATAATACCTGCGACTTTTTACACACTACACACTTGACACGACACTTGAAACAAAAGGAACAAAAATTCAAGATTTACCGGAAATTTGCCTAAAATTCTTCTCATCAATGAAGCGGAGGATACTTGAGTATGGATTATAAACCGACCGGTCGGTTTATTCATTGATTTTACCTCGTTAACCACCATAAATTTTGATTAAAATAAAGCATGATTTTTCCATCGTTATTTAAATAATAGGAATTCTATATTATGAAAATCGCAGTATTAGTTAAACAAGTCCCCGGCGCGGAGTCTCCACTTCCAATTCAACCTGATCAAAGTTGGGTGGACGAAGGGGCCGTGGCATACATGATGAATGAAAGTGATAATTATGCGTTAGAAGAAGCGCTGAAAATTCGAGAGGTCAATGGCGAAGGTGAAGTGGTTGCGGTCAGTCTGGGGCCGGATCGAATCCAGAAGGTTATTCGCGAAGCCCTGGCAAAAGGGGCAGATCGGGCCATCCATATCCAAATGGAAACGGCAGGAGCCATTGATCCTCTAAGTACGGCAGGTTTGTTTGCGGATGCATTGAGAGAAGAAAATTTTGATTTGATTTTCACAGGATTGCAATCGGATGATCTGGGCATGGGGCAGACGGGTATCATTATCGGTGAAATATTGGGTATGTCCACTGCATCCCTGGCCATGGCAACGGAAGTGGGGGATGGAAAAATTAAGGTAAAACGGGAACTGGAAGCGGGATGGTTTCAGTGGGTTTCCTTATCACTCCCTGCCAGTGTGAGTATTCAATCGGGATTGAATACACCTCGGTATCCTTCCTTGAAAGGCATTATGGGGGCAAAGAAAAAAGAAATTAAGGTGGTAACACCCAGTTCGCCAGATCCAACCCAATCCCTGGAAAAAGTATATGTACCCCAAAGTGATAAACAGACCGTCATGATTGAAGGGTCTGCAGATCAAATTGTAGGAAAATTAGTCGAAACATTTCGTAATAATATCAAGGTTTTATAAGGGGGAACGATGGATATTTTAATCGTACTGGAAGATAATAATGGGAAAATTCATCGCATGGGATTGGAGTCCATTGCTGCGGCGCAACAGATGGCCGGCGACTTGGGTCTCACCACGGGCGCACTCGTCATGGGTGCCCATGGAGATGCTTTAGCTGAAGAAGCATCAGGATTTAACATCGGTGAAGTATTAAAAGTAAACAGTGAATATGTTGCCTCCTATTCTTCAGATGGATATGCGGAAGCGGTAAAGCAGGTGATTGAACAGGAAAATCCAAATTATGTGATATTTGGCCATACATATCAAGTTCGGGATTATGCACCGAAAGTCAGTGCCAAATTGATGAAACCATTTTTAGTGGATAATGTGGCCGTCCGGTCGAATAATGGCAAGCCGGTTTTCACAAAGCTCATGTTTAATGGTAAATTATTTTCCGATGTTCACGCCAATGGAGATGGGCCATTTTTGATTAGTTTTCAATCCGCTGCTTTTTCTTCAGACAAGGCGGAGTCCGGGTCTGCAGATGTACGGGATTGTTCAGTCAATATAGATGCATCCATGATTCGAACAGAATCTGAATCACCCTTCCAGGAAGAAGCAGGCGGTGTGGATCTAACCTCAGCCAACATTATTGTTGCCATTGGCCGGGGGATTGGGAAAGAAGAGAATGTTCCATTGGCACAGGATTTGGCCAAGGCGATTGGGGGTGAACTGGCCTCATCCCGGCCTGTGGTTGATGCAGGATGGCTTCCTTCTGCCCATCAAGTGGGCAGTTCCGGACAATCTGTTTCCCCGAAAATGTATTTGGCTTTGGGAATTTCCGGTGCGATTCAGCACGTAGTGGGTATGAAAGGATCTAAGAATATTGTGGCAATCAATAAAGATTCAGAAGCACCTATATTTGAAATTGCTGACTATGGTGTGGTGGGGGATGTGCTTGAAATTATTCCAAAACTGACCGAAGCGCTAAACGAGTGAACGGATGATTAACTGATTGGTTGAATGAGGCACCATGATCACCACTCCACCAGCGACCATTCACCATTAATGAAAAGATGCTTTTACCTTTAGAACGAATTATTTTCATTTTGGCTGTCCTCGTATCCCTGGGGCTGAGCTGGGTGACTTTTGGTCAGATGTTCAAAGTGATTGGCCGGGGTTCGGACCCCATTGATTGGAAAAAATCGATCAAAAACTGGCCCAGGGGGTTGGGTGTTTTCTTAAGCCAGAAAACCCTGTTTAAAACACGGCCGGGTATTGGCGCGATCCATGCGGGCGTGGCCTGGGGATTTACATTATATATGGCAGTGAATGTGGTGGATGTTCTTTATGGAATGATCCCGGGATTTCATTTTCTACCCAATCATATTACCGGTGACATTTATCGATTTTTTGTAGACATTTTTAGTGTCATTGTGTTAGTGGGGGTAAAATATTTCATTTTTAGACGATTCATTTACAATGACAAACAACTGACCATTAACGAACCGGTTTTATTGAGTGAATCCGCTCGAAAAGGAATGAGACGTGATTCATTCATTGTGGGCATGTTTATTCTTTGCCATGTGGGTTTTCGATTTATAGGTGCCTCTTTTGAAGTGGCCCTGCATGGGCAGGACTGGAGTCAACCTGCAGCAACATTATTATCCTATGTATGGACATGGTTTGGCATAGCCGAAGGATCATTAACGCTGGGTGAGCATATTAGTTGGTGGATGGCGTTGGGATTAATCCTGGCATTCCTCCCATATTTCCCCTATTCGAAGCATGCTCATTTATTTATGGGACCCCTCAATTATATGGCCGAAGTTGAACGGCGATCCATGTCCACGTTAGAAATAATGGATTTGGAGGATGAAGATGCAGCGCAATTTGGGGCGGCCAAATTAGAGCATTTACCTCAAAAAGAATTGTTGGATGGCTACGCATGTATTATGTGTAACCGCTGTCAGGATGGGTGCCCTGCTTATCAAACAGGCAAAGAACTGTCTCCCTCTGCAATCGAAATCAACAAGCGATACTATTTCAATGAGCATCTAAAAGAATTTTCTAATGGAGCAGAAAGTTTGGATTCACTATCCAAATGGATGTTGTCGGAAGAAGCGGCCTGGTCCTGCACCACTTGCGGATTTTGTATTGAAGTATGTCCGGTGGGGAATGAACCTATGATAGATATTTTGCGAGTACGTCAGGATTTGGTTTTGATGGAAAGCAATTTTCCCCGGGATGCCATGGATGTATTTGACAAAATTGAAAATTATGGTAATCCATGGGGAATGTCACCCCAGGAACGGGAAAAATGGACGGAGGGATTGGATGTTCCTGTCATGCGGGAAAAGGGGTCCGCAGAATATTTATATTGGGCCGGATGTTCCGGTGCCTATGATGACCGTGGGAAAGATATATCCCGAGCTGTGGCCAAGATCTTAAAGAAAGCTGATGTGGATTATGCCATCCTCGGGAATGAAGAAACCTGCACCGGCGACTCAGCGAGACGCATTGGAAATGAATATTTATTCCAAATGCAGGCAATGCAGAATATGGAAACCTTTGAAAAATATGGAATTAAAAAAATAGTCACCCAATGCCCCCATTGTTTAACCACCTTAAAAAATGATTATGGAGAAATGGGTGCTGAACTGGAAGTGGTTCACCATTCAGAATTTATTGCGGACTTAATTAAAGAAGGAAAAATTTCGCCAGATCAATCCTTGGAAGAGGATGTCACTTTTCATGATGCATGTTATGTGGGACGCCATCAAGGAGAATATGATGCACCGCGGGATGTGCTTCAATCTGTCATGGGCACGAATGGAAATATAATCGAAATGCCCCGCAATAAGGCGCAGAGCTTTTGCTGCGGTGCCGGCGGCGGTAATATGTGGTACGATATTGACAGGGGCAAACGCATCAATGTTGAACGATTTGAAGAAGCCATTGATACAGGTGCAAAAAAAGTGGCCACATCATGCAATTTTTGTATGATTATGATGGAAGATGCCCGGAAAGTTACAGGGCAAGATGAAACCATGACCGTGGTCGATATTGCAGAATTGGTTGCCGATCGCCTATAGCGATCATCGCCGCCATGGCAAAAAATAATCATTTTTATTTTCCTTTTGAGAAGGAATTGGATCATTATGATTCACAGTCAATAGAGAATCTTTCTGAATACCAAAAATATCAACTTTCCTTTCATCCCGAACGGCCAAAGTATCTAGACTATTTATCTATTTTTTCTGACGTAAATGCATGCCTGGAAAGTGATGAATTTGGTGCAAACCTTATTCAAATACACCGTGCATCTTTTATTTTAAATGATGAAGAAATTCCCGTCATGCTGATTGGCCAGCAAAGTGGGCCCACTTCCAATTATAAAACATTCCAGAAATTGGCAACAGATCCGGAATTTATCAAAAGTTGGAATCATGGAATGCCAACACCTGCCAGCTATGAAAAAGCCATTGAAGCGGTTGCCATAGCCAATAATGAGAATCGGCTGATTATTGTGTTTGTGGATACGCCGGGAGCAGATCCCACTGAGGAGTCTGAAGCAGGCGGCATCGCCTGGAAAATCGGTGGAACCATCAAAGCATTGGTGGAAGCTTCCGTACCGACGATTTCGGTTATTATTAACCGTGGATGCAGCGGCGGTGCCATCGCACTCACAGGAACCGATATCACCCTGGCTATGGAAAATTCAACCTACCTGGTGATTACGCCCGAAGCATGCTCATCCATTTTATACCATGATAGACACCATGCCAATGAAGCAGCTGAGATCAGCCAAATAACTTCAAAAGAAGGATTATCCCACGGAATCGTGGATGAATTAGTGGCAGAACCCCAGGGACCCGCACATCGTTTCCCCCAGGAATCGGTTCAGTCCTTAAAAACTGCCCTGATCAGAAATATAAAAAAGTTAAAAGAAATTGCGCCAGATGATGTGTTTGAAAACCGGGTGAAACGGTGGTCCAAAATGGGTCAGTGGGATAAAGGGGTTGAAGTCAAAAGAGGTCCCAAATCCCGTATTCCAAAATCGAATTCAAATGGGTTTATAAAAAGACATGGCGGGTGCCGCGATCAAATCGGAAGACGGGTTTTTGATCCGGTTTCCCTCGAACAGCTGACGGAAAAAGATTTTGTATGTGATGTATGCGGACATCGATACATTCGTCTTTCTGCCTGGGACTATATCGATTTGATTTTAGACAAAGATTCATTTATCGAACACAGGGAAACGGCAGCCATATTGGATAAGGACATTTTAAAATTCCCCGGGTATGGGAAAAAACTTATGACGGAGCGGGAGAAGACAGGATTGCCCACTGCCATGATAACAGGTGATGGTCAAATTGACGGAAAGGAAATTGTTTTTTGCACCAACGATTTTGGATTTCTCGGCGGTTCTTTTTGTATGAGTACGGGCGAAAAAATTTGGCGTGCAGCTGAAATCGCCATCAATAAAAAAGTACCTATGGTGCTTCAAGCCGCCGGTGGCGGCGCCCGCATGCATGCAGGCTGTTCATCCATGGTGAGTATTCCAAAAGCCCAATTGGCACTCACCCGGGTTGAGAGAGCCGGGCTGCCTGTGGTGACCATTATTACGGATCCGACTTTGGGAGGTGTCGCCATTGGATATGGTTCCCGGGGGATTAGATTATTTGAATCCGGCGCCGGTAATATTGGGTTTTCCGGAAAACGCGTGATTGAACAATATACGGGACATGCTGTATCGAAGGATTTTCAGACCACCTCATGGCTGACAAAAAATGGTCATGCAGATCAGGTGATGAAAATCAATCAAATTCGACAATCAATCATTCATATTATCCTATAATTTCAGATACAATTGTATCGATGGATGAAGTGGGACTAAGTTAAATTCCACGGGTTTTTTAGGTAATAAATAAAGCAATTCATGAACAGATATATTATTTCATTTATTATTCTATTTTCTTTCTTGTCAGGGGTGGATTCTTCAAATCCGGTAGAAGAAATAGATGAAACGCAATTAAGATTCAAGGTATCCATGGCTACCCGTACAGAGTCACCGCCAATTATTGATGGTGTGATTAATGATGATGTCTGGAAAAATGCGGAACTCATAAACGATTTTATACAGTTTGAACCCTTTAATCTTGCAGCGCCCTCTACCCAGACAGAAACGCGGGTTCTATACGATGATGATTTTCTTTATGTCGCATTTAATAATTTTGATCCGGATCCTGAAACGATCATGGCGCGTGTGGCCCGCCGGGACGATTGGCAGAGCGGGTTTGGATTTAATTCCGATTGGGTTGGCATTGGTATTGATTCACGGAATGATGATAAAAATGGGTATTGGTTTGCAGTGAATGCAGCAGAAGTACAAATTGATGTTGTCATATCTGGAGATGGGCGCAATGCATTTGACAATACCTGGGATGCGGTTTGGGACAGTAAAGTATTCCATCATGAAAAAGGCTGGTCTGTTGAATTTCGAATTCCTTTTAACATATTTCAATTCAGTAAAGAACAGATCCAGGAATGGGGTGCTTCATTTCAGCGGGGATATTACCGGACCCAGGAAGAAATGCAATGGCCCGGCCGCGGCATTGGTGTTCGGGGATATGTGCCTCATTATGGAATTTTAAGGGGAATAGAAAATATTCCCCAGCCAAAGCAATTGGAACTCATGCCCTATGTTTTAGGCGGGGAAACCAGGAATGGGACCGTAGAACGAACCCGAAATTTTGGCCTGGATGCCCAATATACACTTTCATCTAATTCAACCATGAATCTTACCTTTAATCCGGATTTTGGTCAAGTGGAAGCAGATCCATCTGTATTGAATCTATCTGCATTTGAAACACGTTTAGATGAAAGAAGGCCATTCTTCGTGGAGAGCGCAGCTTTTTTTAAAAGCAGAATCAATCTATTTCATTCCCGGCGAATTGGCCAGCGGCCGAATTATTTTAGTCCCGATAAAGGCTCTATTACAGAAAGGCCGGACAATACAACCATTTTAGGCGCCGCAAAGATCCTGGGAGAAACTTCCGCCGGGATACGGTATGGGTTGATTAACGCAGTGACGAATGAAGAATACGGTACTTGGGAATATGATGAGGGTGGTCAATTAAAAAGAGAAAAATTTCTCATTGAACCTTACACGAATTATTTTATTGGCAGGGTAGAGCTGCCTGTTATAAATGATATTTCTACCATCGGATTTATGGCCACAGATCTGCGAAGACAAAATGGGAATGCTTCGAATGCATTTAATCTGGATTGGCGATTAAAATTTCAAGATAATAAATTACATTTCGCCGGACAGGTTGCTCATACCAGATCCATTGACAAACCGGGGAATGCAGGACGATTTAGCGTCAGTTACCGCCATCCTGTCTGGTGGGATGGTTTTATATGGGGCGGAATTTTTGACCGGAATTTTGATGTCAATGATATGGGGTTTATGCGGCGCAACAACAATTGGGATATGGGAATCAGGGGGAACATTCGTCGCGATGTACCGAAAGGTATATTTTTAAAACAGTCCCTGAGCATGAGAGCGAGTTTGATGGGGACAGGGGACGGTTTAATTACAAGAAAAGAAATTGATATTAGTCAAGAAAATACTTTCATGAATTATTGGGGTATTGGTTGGGGAGTGGAAATTCGCCCGGAAGTATTTGAGGATGACGATTTATTTCGAGACTCGAGAGCTATGGTCTACAAAGATGAAGCGGTACAAGAATATGAGATTAACATATCTACAGACCGTCGAAAACGAATTATTATCAGTCCGAATGTTAAATATACCCATGGCAAAGTTCGCGGATGGGGTCATAGTTATAATCTTATGTTAATGATACGACCCACAGACTACATCAATTTTTCAGTAGCGACCCACAATGGGGATCATCCAAGTTCCATGCAGTGGGTGGGGATAGAAGAAGATTCAGTTCGAACCCATATTATTTATGCGACCACAGAACAAAAAATGCAGAATATAAATTTTCGATTGAATTGGGCTTTTTCACCCACCATGACATTTGAAGCATTTTACCAGCCATTTAAAATTGATATGGATTATGTGACATATAATCGACTGGTTGAGGAAAAAACAGATAAAGTGGAACCCTATAATTATATGGGCGATGAAGATTTCAAAATTAACAATCAGGTGGGTACATTCGTATTTCGGTGGGAATATTCACCGGGAAGTCTTCTCTACGTCGTATATAACTTAAATGATAATCGATATTTCTCTTCCGCAGAAGAAGAATGGTATAACACCAAAGCCAATTCCCTGTTTGTAAAACTGAATTACTTTTTCCAGACTTGATTTAACTTTGGTTTTGATCTGGGGCTTTTTTTAAATTTCCATTTCAAACGCCTAAACCAATCTTTAATTGGCGTTTTTGAACGAAGAGCTTTTTTTAGAATCTTTTCTCTTTTCTTTTTCAATTTAGTTGCTAACTCTTTATCGGAAATATGTATATCAACTAATTTTGAATAAGCAAATTCTCTGTTTATTGGTCCGTGGACCAATCTCTCTAATATCTCAATTTTTTTGTTTAACGCCCACACATTATCAAGTCTTATTAAATCTTTCCTATATTCCAATCTATAAAAATGAAAAGAATGATTAGACAAAAAAGGAGCTTCGTTTTCCCAACTAAATTTTTGGGAATAGTCAAATGGTAAATACATTTGATTTAAATAATTTGAATTAATAGTTGCGATACCACCACCGTTAAAAGCCCAACTTTCAATTCTTTGAATACCCTTTTCCGATTGATCATGGAAATATTTAGGAGTTTTACCAATTATATATAAAATAGAATTAATTGGGAATCTATAGGGTTTTACTATTTCAAGTGAATCTGTAAAGGGGCTCGGTGCACAACTTGGTGTAAATGCATAAGGGTATAATTCTATATATTTTAAATTTGTGTCTGGACCAGAAATTGTTTTAATTACTTCTATAAGTAATCCATAAGAATTATTACATATTAACTTTGATCTATATTTATCACTTGATGTCCAATTAAGTGTATCACGTATAATATCATTTTGTGTTAGGGGGCCAACAACATCAACTACCCTGCCAACGAGGATGAATTCATTGGGATTAATTTTGAAATAGGGTCTAAAAGAAAAAGAACAAGCAGAGGCGACGTTAATAAATTGAAATATAATGTAAACAGTGAATATTTTGCGTAATCTATTCAAAATTTCCTTACTTCATAATTACTCGGACAAATCGACTAAATCAATCCCCAATTCTTTTGCGTGGGTCATAATCCGTTCATCGCGATAGAATTCACCAAAATATATTTTATTGATACCGGCGTTGGCAATCATTTTGAAGCAGTCATAGCAGGGGGAAGCGGTGATAAAAATTTCACTGTCTTCCAATCGAACACCATGGCGCGCCGATTGGACAATGGCATTTGCCTCCGCGTGAATGGTGCGAACACAATGGGTGTTTTCCATTTCATGACCCGCGTCATCACAGTGGGCCAATCCGCGGATGGAGCCATTATAACCTGTAGCTAAAATTGTTTTTCCCCGGACAATAACCGCGCCAACATGTTTTCGATCGCAGGTGGATCGGGTGGCCACCTCACGGGCGATATTCATAAAATATTCTTCCCAACTAACCCGTTCACTCATTATCACCTCAACCACTTAATATAATTCTGTTCAACTCCCATGGAGTTAGTATTTTTCATTGTTAATATTTTTATAAACATTAAATCCCTCTGGGATTTCCACCCGTATTTGGATACGCCATAGAAGTAGAATGTTTATAGAAACGAAAATGCACCAAAGTCCAACGCTGTAGGTGTTGAATATTTTTGCTGGTATTTATCATTTCAAATTCAGTTAGTTTGTAGGACATCGCCTTTACGTATTCTTAATCCCGGATAAATATTTTAACTGCAGACCGGAGTTCACCAAAATAAATCCGTTCAACATATTGGGCCAATTGTGCGGTCAGAATTAAAAAGGCCCAGGTAGGGATGGGCACTTCTGAGCACCCCTTAATGAGCACCCGCTTGTCGGTGTACTTGGCCCATTCTATATTGGCTACTTTTTCCCGAAAAGTTTTTTCCCTCAAGATACCACCATCGAGAAAATCATTAAGAAAAATGGTTTCCATTTAATCTTTAATTTGCTCTGTTGACATATAGACTGGTTTTTTATCTCCCATAAAATGATGGTAATCTAAAATTCCATATCCTTCATAATTATGGGTTGGGCAAGTGCTACAACTTTTGGAGCCATCTTTTCGATGACGAACAAGGTTTAGTAGCTTTTCATCTGTTTCAGCTGCACCGGCAACCAGAGCTTCATCAGTCTCCACATACCAGCGCATGGTGACGAGATATTTATACTTTTTGGTTTCATTTCCATTTTCACTCATGATCAAACTCCTTTATGGACTTTTAGTCTTGGGGGTAAAAGTAAGCAAAAATTAGGCGAAAATACGGGCGGTTTTTTCAATACTTTCCGCCAGCGCATCAATATCATTTTTTGTATTATATAAGTAAAAACTTGCACGGGCAGTAGCCGTGACACCCAAATGATTCATGATAGGTTGGGCGCAATGATGCCCTGCCCGAATACAAATGCCGTCTGTATCTAGAAATTTCGCTAAATCGTGGGGGTGAATATTTTTTACGTTAAAGGGAATAACAGCGCCTCTATTTTGGGCATTTCCAAAAAGAGTAATGTCTTTATTTTGAGATAAAATATCCAATCCATAATTCAATAAATCCACATCATGGTTATGTATCTTTTCTATTCCTACTGACTGTAAATAATCAATGGCGGCACCGAGGCCGATTACCTGGGCAATATTAGGGGTACCCGCTTCAAATTTCCACGGGACTTTATTCCATGTGGATTTCTCTAAAGTCACTGTGTCAATCATTTCACCACCGCCCATGAAAGGATCCATTTCTTCCATTAAATCTGTCCGGCCAACCAAGACACCTACACCTGTTGGCCCCACCATCTTATGACCGGAAAAAGCATAAAAATCACAGTCCAACTTGGTGATATCCACCTTTATATGGGGTACGGCTTGGGCCCCATCGATGACGGTAATTGCACCCATATCTTTGGCTTTGGCAATGAGCATTTCTACAGGGTTCACTGTTCCGAATACATTGGATTGGTGACTCACCGACATGAGTTTTGTTCGCTCAGAAACAAGAGAATCAATTATTTCAAGATTAAGTGTACCATCATCTGTAAGTGAAATAAATTTTAATGAAGCTTTCGTTTTTTCAGCCACCAATTGCCATGGGACAAGATTGCTGTGGTGTTCCATTTCTGATAATAAAATTTCAGAATCAGAATCCAGGTATTTTTGTCCCCATGCATAGGCAACTAAATTTAAGGACTCGGTTGTACTTCGGGTAAAAATAACAGAATGGGTGTCAGGAACATTAAGAAATTCTTTTACTTTTCCCCGTACACTTTCATATTCATCAGTGGCTTTTTCTCCAATGGTATACAGGGCCCGGTGGATATTGGCCGCATAAGAATGATAATAAGTGGTAACCGCATCGATAACGCATTGGGGTTTTTGTGTGGTAGAGGCGGAATCCAAATAAATAAGGGGATTTTCATTCCGGTTAAAAATAGGGAAGTCCTTTTGAATGGATTTTACATTAAGCATTAGAGCATACCGAGTTGAAGCCTGGCAGATTCCGTAATCATATTTCGATCCCATGGCGGGTCCCAAACCAATTCAACTCTTACATCTGAAGTCCCGGGAATACCTTCAACTTTTTGTTTAACCTCCGAAGCAATCATATCGCCCATACCGCATCCCGGTGCCGTCAATGTCATTTTTATTTCAACAAAGGATCCCCCACCTTCATCATTCGAAATATCGCAGGAATAAATAAGTCCAAGATCCACAACATTAACGGGGATCTCCGGATCATAACAAGTTCTCATGGCATCCCACACAGCCTTTTCATTCACACGGCCATCTGTGTTTGTTTCCTTCATCCAGGGTTCAACTTCAGCGACTTTGCCAATCACATCCCCATCTTTTCCTTCAATCCGGACCAGATTTCCCCGAATCATGATTGTAAAACTTCCACCCAAGGCTTGGGTAATATGGCCCTCTTCACCTTTTTTCAGGGTAATTTTGTTGCCGAAAGGGATCAAGGTTGCTTCACAATCTCGACTAATAATTACTTTTTCATCCATATCGTTATACATGTTTATTTCAGTAGCTCTGTTTGAATTTTATGAATAGCATTAGAAAAGCCGTTGGTTCGTTGGCTGCTAATGGCCCTGTCCAACCCCACGGATGTTAAAAATTGATGTCCATCAATATTTAAAATTTCTTCTTTTGAATGACCGTTGAATACCCGCTCAATCAAGAATAATAATCCTTTCACAATCATGGCATCCGAATCGGTACGGAATGTAAATATGTTATCGGATTTTTCTCTGACGATCCAGGCCTGCGATGTGCATCCACTGATTTTATTTTCATCAATGAGTTCTTCTGGGTTTAATCCAGCCGATTCCTTGGCTAAATCCACCAAATAAACATATTTGTCACGGGGGTCGGTGAAGAGTGAAAAATCCTCCCGAATAGAAGTAAGGGTATCTTTAATATCAGCCATTTTTTTGTGACAATCTTAACCAGTGATTAATTTTTTGATTGATATAATCTGAAATATGTTCATTCGGGATGGGTTCAAGGATTTCTTTCGCAAAGCCCCCAATGATTAATTCGGTCGCCTTGCGTTGGCTCAGTCCTCTGGATCGCATGTAAAAAAGAGCTTCCGGATCGATTTGACCTGTGGTAGATCCATGGGCACATTTCACATCTTCAGAATATATTTCCAGCTGGGGGTTTGCGTTCATAAGTGCGGCAGGACTTAACAGTAAATTTTTGTTGGATTGATCTGCATCCGTTTGTTTGGTATTCTCCCGAACAATCACTTTTCCATTAAATACACCGGAAGATTTATCCCCTAATATATATTTGAAAAGCTGGTGACTGTTGCAGCCATCGCGCTGATGATCTACCGTTACATGCTGATCATGGTGCTGGCTGTTTTCTGTGAGGCATAATCCATTCAGTGATGCATCACCGCCATGTCCATTGAACTTTAGATGAATATCATGGCGATACAACTCACCTCCCAGAGAAAAGTGGGTCGCAATTAGTCTTGCATCTGATTCTAACTGGTAATGGGTGGACGCAATATGGCTGGCCGTTTCAGATTCCTCCTGAATGCGGATATGATGGAGTGATGCGTTGGCGCCCACGGTTGCATGACTCACGGAATTCACAAAGTAAGTTTCGCTGGACAAACCAATATAATGTTCGAGGATAGTGACTTGAGAATTGTCACCTATATGATAGTGAAAGCGCGGGTGATTCATTAATGGTTCAGATAATTCAGTCATTAAATATATAATCTGGAGGGGCTTCTCAATTGATTTATTGGGTTCAAAATGGATGGAAACTCCGGAATTCATCATGGCGGTATTGAGTGCCTGAAAAGGATTTTGACTTTTTCCCCATGAATAAATATTTTCGTCAGCATTAAAATCCTCAAGATGCGTTGAGACTCTAACCCCATTTGGTAAGGATGACAATTGCGGTTGATAATGCCCGTTAATAATAAGGATAAAACCTAAATCTGGAATTAACCCCGGGATTGATTTCGGAATAGAAGGAAGGTCATTTGCCCGGGAAAGTTTAAATTGTTTTTTACTTAATTTTGAAAAATCTGTAAATTGCCATTCTTCCCATTTTTTTGTCGGAAATCCAGTTGAATTAAATTGGTCAAATGCATGAGTACGAAGTGTGCGAATGGCTCTATCTTCGTCTGGCCAATATTTCAGGAGCGCATCAAACTGTTGATCCAAGTAGCTCATTATTCCAACCAGGAATAGCCTTTTGCTTCTAATTCAGCCGCCAGAGTTTTGTCTCCAGATTTCACAATTTTCCCATCGATCAATACATGAATAAAATCGGGTTCCATATATTCCAGCAAACGTTGGTAATGGGTAATGGCCAGGAATGACCGTTCGTTATTTCGAAATTTGTTTACCCCCTCGGCTACAATTTTCAATGCATCAATATCCAGCCCGGAATCCGTTTCATCTAATATAGAGAAGGTGGGTTCCAGGGTGAGCATTTGGAGAATTTCATTTCGTTTCTTTTCCCCACCAGAGAATCCATCGTTGACGGCCCGCGTTAAATATTTTTCATCCATTTGGACGAGTTTCAATTTTTCCCGAATCAGATGCATAAAATCCACAGCATTCATTTCCTTCAATCCATGATGGTTCAACCTGGCATTCAGCGCTGCCCGGAGAAAATAGGTATTGTTTACACCTGGAATCACAACGGGATATTGGAAGGACATGAAGATTCCTGCTAATGCACGATCTTCTGGTGACATGTCCAGTAAATCCGTGCCATTGTAAATAACGGATCCTTCCATGACTTCATAATTATCCCGCCCCGTAATAATATTGGCAAGGGTACTTTTCCCGGATCCATTTCGGCCCATGATGGCATGGAGTTCCCCCGGTTTTACCGTCAGATCAATGCCTTTGAGGATTTCTTTGCCATCCACGCCGGCGTGTAATTTTTTGATTGTAAGCATTGTATTAATTATTTAAAACGTAATTATTTAATGGGTGTAATGTCAATTTTTGGGGTATCATTCAATTCACTTTATTAAACGTGGGAGCATTCATTAATTTTGATTCAGTATGCAAATCTGGTTCTTTGACTGAATAGTTTCTTTGTTCAGGAACCATTGTAAGCAATAGTTTAATTATTTCTGTCAGGATAAGAAATCGATGGTTGATAATTTCATTTCCTAGAAGGTGGCGACCTTTATAGTACCAATCCCTTGCTTCACGGGCTGATCCAAGTGAATATTCATAAAATCGTGCTCTGTCTTTTCCTGTACCCCTTGAATATCCTTCTGCAACATTGGCACTTATTGAACCTACTGCTCTATATAATTGATTTGATAAGCTTTTAGTCCGACCGTCTTTATACAATGTTGATATATCATCCCATCCAATGTCACCAAGAAATAAACTTAGTTGATACACTTTCATCTTCCATAATGAATCTTCCTGAATAGAAGTAGGGACTTTCTTTACCCAATCATCGTATTTAATAAAATTCATATCATTATCCTCTATCCTCATTACGTTTTAAATAATTACGCTTTATATATTTTCTCATTATCCAACAGCACCTTCTAAACTCACTTCCATGAGCTTTTGCGCTTCTACGGCAAACTCCATTGGGAGTTCGTTAAATACTTTTTTGCAAAATCCATTCACAATCATGGAAACAGCATCCTCTGTAGAAATACCTCTTTGATTACAATAAAATAGTTGATCTTCACCAATCCGGGATGTGGAAGCTTCATGTTCCATTTGTGCGGTTGGGTTACGGACATCAATATATGGAAATGTGTGTGCGCCACATTCGTCACCGATTAAAATGGAATCGCATTGAGAATAGTTACGGGCATTCTCCGCACCTTTCATAATCTTGACACCACCGCGATAAGTATTTTGTCCTTTACCCGCAGATATGCCCTTTGATATAATGGTGCTGCGGGTATTCTTGCCCATATGAATCATTTTAGTTCCAGTATCCGCCTGCTGAAAATTATTAGATAAGGCGACTGAATAAAATTCTCCTACTGAGTTATCACCCTTTAAAATACAGCTGGGATATTTCCAGGTAAGGGCAGATCCCGTTTCAACTTGCGTCCAGGAGATTTTAGAATTGTCACCGGTACAGATGCCACGTTTTGTTACAAAATTATAAATACCGCCTCTCCCTGTTTTTGGATCACCGGGATACCAATTTTGGACGGTGGAATATTTTATTTCTGCATCTGTGTGAGCCACCAATTCTACAACAGCGGCATGAAGTTGATTCTCATCCCGCATGGGTGCGGTGCATCCTTCCAGATAACTGACATGGCTGCCTTCCTCGGCAATGATCAGGGTCCGTTCAAATTGGCCAGTATTGGCAGCGTTGATCCGGAAATAAGTTGACAATTCCATGGGGCACCGTACCCCTTTCGGGATATAAACAAAACTGCCATCACTGAACACGGCTGAATTAAGGGCAGCAAAATAATTATCAGTTGCGGGTACAACACTGCCTAAATATTTTTGAATGAGTTTTGGGTGATTTTTGACTGCTTCAGAAAAGGAGCAAAATATAACGCCTGCTTTCCCCAATTCTTCTTTAAAAGTCGTGGTGACAGATACACTGTCAAAAACTGCATCCACAGCCACATTGGCCAGCATTTTTTGTTCTTCTAGCGGGATGCCCAGTTTGGTATAGGTTTCCAATAATTCAGGATCCACTTCATCCAGGCTTTTGAGTTTTTCTTTTTCCTTAGGTGCGGAATAATATGAGATTGCCTGGAAGTTAATTTTAGAATAATGGAGTTTCGCCCAATTTGGTTCTTTCATTTTCAACCATTGGCGATAGGCTTTTAACCGCCATTCAAGCAACCAGTCCGGTTCATCTTTCTTGGATGAAATCAGTCGAATCACATCTTCATTCAACCCGGGAGGAATAGTTTCCTGATCAATATCGGTCACAAACCCATATTCATATTCCTGGCTGATGGCCGAATCGATGATTGGATTACTTTTAGCCATAGTCTTACATAGAGAAACTTGTACCGCAGCCGCAGGTGCGCTCGGCATTTGGGTTGTTAATCCTGAATCCACCATTGAGAATATCGTTGGAAAAATCCACTTCAATCCCCTTGAGGTAGAGATAACTTTTCAAGTCGCAAAAAACTTTCAATCCGTTGCTTTCAAAAACTTTATCAAATTCTTTTTGATCTTTTTCAAAGGACATATTGTAATTCATCCCGGAACAGCCGCCGGTGGTGACTTCCATTCTTAAACCATATCCTTTTTTGCCTTCTGCTTCCATGACGGCGGACAGGCGTTGGGCAGCTTTTTCTGTAACGGTAATGCCTGCATCAAAAATTTCTTGTGTGGTTGTTTCCATTATTCCCACTCCGTGTTAATGTTGGATTCTTGTCTCTGTTTAGGGGCTGATACGCCGACGCCTAGTTTTTCTTTGGCCTCATCCGAAATCATTTCGGGATTCCATGGGGGATCAAAAGTGACTTCCACAAAAGCCTGATTCACTTCATCCATAGATTCCAATTTTGTTTTAATATCCTGGGCCATGTGCTGACCCATAGAACAACCGGGTGTTGTGAGGGACATGGTGATATTCACATCAGAACCATTTTCATCATAAGATTCCTGAATCTGAATGTCATATATCAAGCCAAGATTCCACAGATCCACCGGTAATTCCGGATCATAACACTGTTTTAAAATTTCAATAATTTGCTCTTTTTCTACCTGTTTCATTATTGGGTTACCTCCCTTAAAGACATTTTTGAAAACATATTTCGCATATTATCGTTGATTCGCTGGATAGGGGTTCGAATGTTGCAAGCCCCCAATTGAATACAGTCTGAATCGAAGTAACAGTCCATCATCCCCAAGGGCCCTTCAAGTTTTTCGAAAAAATCCTTTAGGGAAATTTGATCGAGATTGGACGCAATGCGGTAGCCGCCATATGGCCCCTGGACGGCTTCGATAATATTTTCTTTAGCCATCTTTTGAAGAGTCTTGGCTAATAATTGTAGAGGAATTCCATGGGATAATGCGATTTCTTTCGCACTCGTCAGTTTCCCGGGTCTCATTGTTTGCATATGCCGCAGGGCAATCAAGGCATATTCGACTTTGCGTGTGAGTTTTAACATGGGTATTTCCAGCTCAGAAATTTACCATTTTCATAAAATGCATTCCAAGAAATAAATACGACTAATATTATCGTATATAGATTATAT
>JACNKN010000057.1:23244-40694 GCA_014382015.1 Fidelibacterota bacterium
GCATTTTTTAGCATATTCTTCTGCTTGCGCCTGGGGGAGCGCCACGAGCAATCCCCCAGAAGTTTGTGCATCGGCGGTCATTAGTTTTTGGGTATCCGTAAATTTATCAGGAAATTTGACAAATTTAGATGCATAGGCAAGGTTTCGTTTACTACCGCCGGGGACAACACCATCATTGATAAATTCAAAAACACCTTCCAAAAATACAAGTTGGCTATAGTTAATTTCAGCAGAAACGTGACTTGCTTTACACATTTCTGATAGATGCCCTAGTAAGCCGAAACCAGTCACATCGGTGGCTGCGTGCACATCAAAATGATGCATCAATTTTGATGCAGTATCATTAAGCGTTGCCATACATTCCACAGCTTTACGGATCATTTCGTCCGATGCCAAATCACGCTTTATGGCTGTCGAAATAATGCCGGTCCCCAGGGGTTTGGTCAAGACCAATGCATCTCCCGCTTGAGCACCGCTATTTTTTACTAATTTATTTTCGGTGACCTCCCCTGTGACCACCAAGCCATACTTCGGTTCTTTGTCATCAATAGAATGTCCCCCCACAATTGGAATACCGGCCTCCTTGGCTTTATCCGTGCCGCCACGGAGTATTTCTGTCAGGACTTCTTTTGGCAATTCTTTAATTGGAAACCCGACAATATTGAGTGCAAACTTTGGGATGGCCCCCATGGCATAAATATCTGATAATGAATTGGCAGCAGCAATTTGACCAAATTGGTATGGATCATTCACAATCGGTGTGAAAAAATCGACTGTTTGCACAATCAATTGTCCATCTTCAAGACGCACCACGGCCGCATCGTCGGATCCATTAAATCCAACAATCACATTTTCATCGGCAATTGTTTCAAGATTGCCCAGAACCTGGGCAAGGTCCTCAGGACCGATTTTGCAAGCTCAACCGGCGCCGTGAGAATATTGAGTCAGTTTAATCTGATTATCCTTTATCATGGTTTGAATTTAGGCAAAGAAAGGGAGGCGGTTAAAGTGCTTCTAATATTTTGTTCACAATACATTGTTTTCAGTCAAATCTGGTCTGTAAATTCCCGCTTGGCAACCGGCCGAAAAATATGTTATTCATTGATTTAAACGCAGAAAAACCCAGTTTACCGGCATTATATTCAACCCTGCTGAAATAATATTATAAACAAATATATCAAGGAAAATTTATGAGTAAAACCACACAACATGTGGATGAAGTTGTTATCCGATTTGCAGGAGATTCAGGAGACGGGATGCAGCTCACGGGGACCCGTTTTACCGAAGCCACCGCTATTGTGGGAAATGACCTAAGTACTCTACCTGATTTTCCAGCAGAAATTCGTGCGCCTGCCGGATCGGTAGCAGGGGTGAGTGCATTTCAAATAAAATTTAGTTCTAAAGATATTCACACCCCGGGAGATGAACCGGATATTCTTGTTGCAATGAATCCTGCCGCTTTAAAAGTGCATCAAAAGGAATTGCCTCCAGGTGGAACCATTATTTGTAATGCAAATGCATTTACGTCAAAAAATTTGAAATTGGCCGGGTATGAATCCAACCCCCTTGAAGATGGGAGCCTTGAAGATTATTATACAGTTTATTCGGTAGAAATGGGGAAAATGGTCTCTCTGGCTTGTGAAGATATGGGATTGCCTCCAAAGACTGTGGATCGATCTAAAAACTTTTTTGCCCTGGGATTATTATTCTGGATTTATGATCGCCCAATAGAACCTACAAAAGATTGGCTGGGCGTTAAATTTGCCAAACGTCCTGAGTTGGTGGAGGCGAATATACGTGCGTTGGATGCGGGATATAATTATGGCGAAACAACTGAAATATTTATGACCCGCTATACGATAGATAAGGCCAGTTTACCCCCGGGAACTTATCGGAATATCGTTGGAAATTATGCCCTCTCATTGGGTTTAGCAGCGGCGGCAGAAAAATCCGGATTAAACCTATTTTATGGGGGGTATCCCATCACGCCAGCCAGTGATATTCTGCATGCGTTATCTGCCTGGAAACACTTAGGAATTAAGACGTTTCAAGCTGAGGACGAAATCGCCGGGATTGGGTCTGTCATCGGTGCAGCATTTGCTGGAAATCTTGGTATCACCGCTACTTCGGGTCCCGGAATTGCCTTAAAAAGTGAAGCATTAGGATTAGCAGTTATTGCAGAATTACCCATGGTGATTGTGAATGTTCAGCGAGGGGGGCCCAGCACCGGTTTGCCTACGAAAACAGAACAATCAGATTTGTTTCAGGCTTTGTACGGACGGAATGGGGAAGCACCCATGCCGATCATTTCTTCTGCCACCCCGGGAGATTGTTTTTTCGTAGCCTATGAAGCCTGCCGGATTGCAGTGAAATACATGACACCGGTTATCCTGTTAACGGATGGATATTTAGCCAATGGATCGGAACCCTGGCAAGTACCTCAGTTGGATGATTTAACTCCTTTTGATGTAAAGTTCGCGGATAAATCAGATCTTAAAGATGGTCAGTTTATGGCTTATTTGAGGAATAAAAAAACATTAGCACGTCCCTGGGCCATTCCGGGAACGGAAGCGCTGGAGCATCGTATTGGCGGACTTGAAAAAGAAGATGTATCCGGTAATGTGAGTTATGACCCGGGAAACCATCATCATATGGTTGAAACCCGGGCGAAAAAAGTAGCATCAATCGCCAATGAATTTGGCCCCACTGAAATATTTGGAGATAACAGTGGTGATCTCTTAATTCTTAGTTGGGGGGGGACCATGGGTTCTTGTCGTGCGGCGGCGGAATCACTCCAGGAAAAAGGAGAGAAAGTCAGCCATGTTAGTTTACGTTGGATAAACCCGCTGCCTATGGACTTAGGTGAAATATTAATCAAATTTAAACATGTATTGATTCCGGAGATTAATTACGGTCAACTCATCCAAATTATTCGTGCAGAATACCTGATTGATGCACAGGGGCTAAACCAGGTTCGGGGAAAACCAATTAGTTCTTCGGACATAGAAACAGCAGTCAAAGAATTAATAGGATAAAGCCATGACAGATTCAGCAGTAAAAACATATAGTCGCGCAGATTTTTCTTCAGATCAATCGGTTCGCTGGTGTCCAGGCTGTGGCGATTATGCCATTCTGGCTCAAACACAAAAAGTATTCCCGGATTTGGGTGTTCGAAAAGAAGACTTTGTTTTTATCTCCGGTATTGGCTGCTCCAGTCGGTTTCCTTATTACATGAATACCTATGGGTTCCATACGATTCATGGCCGAGCTCCTGCAATTGCTTCCGGTGTAAAATTATCAAACCCGGACCTTTCCGTTTGGGTGGTAACCGGGGACGGAGATGCACTTTCTATTGGCGGAAACCATACGATTCATCTATTACGCAGGAATTTGGATATTAATGTGATGTTGTTTAATAATCGGATTTATGGGTTGACGAAAGGACAATATTCACCTACATCCGAAAGAGGAAAGGTGACGAAATCAAGCCCCATGGGATCTCTGGATCGTCCATTTAATCCACTGACTTTGGCATTGGGTGCCGGCGCCACATTTGTGGCCCGATCCATCGATAGAGAGACCAAGCATATGCAGGGGATGATTACACGGTCTTATGGTCATAAGGGAACCTCCTTTTTAGAAATTTATCAAAATTGTAATATTTTTAATGATGGTGCCTATGCACCATTGACGAATAAAGAATCAAAAGCAGATTCTGTACTTTGGTTAGAAAATGGTCAACCCATGGTGTTTGGTGCGGAAAAGAATAAAGGTATCCGGTTGGATGGGAATACGCCAATTATTGTAGAGATTGGAGATAAATGGGGTATGGATGATGTATTGGTACACGATGAGTCAGATTACGTAATCGCATCCCTGCTTTCAAACCTCACCTACCAATCAAATTTCCCTGATCCTATCGGTGTGCTCTATGCCATTGAATCCACAACTTATGAAGATTCAATGATGGCCCAGATCAATAATGCCGTAAAAAAGTCAGATAAAAAATCTGTGCAGGATATCCTGAATTCTGGTGATACCTGGAACGTGAAATAAGAATAAATTAAATGATGGGGAACCGTAAAGAAAAAGACAGTATGGGTGTTCTGGACGTACCGGATGATAAATACTACGGTGCCCAGACCCAGCGATCTCTCAATAATTTTAAAATTGGGGGAGAACGATTTCAGCGTGAGTTAATCCGTGCGTACGGAATCCTGAAAAAAGCAGCGGCGACAGTAAATGAAAAAGCAGGAAAACTGGATTCTAGTCTCGCCACTGCCATTTGCAATGCGGCGGATGAGGTGATTGAAGGAAAACTGGATGAGCACTTTCCTCTGGTTGTCTGGCAAACGGGTTCCGGCACTCAGTCCAACATGAATTTTAATGAGGTGATTGCGAACCGTGCAATTGAAATGATGGGGGGAGAACTGGGGAGTAAGGATCCGGTTCATCCCAATGATCATGTGAATATGGGTCAGTCCACCAATGATACATTTCCCACAGCAATCAACATTGCGGCTGTTGAATCATCCATCAATCACTTTTTGCCTGAACTCACCAAATTAAGAGATAGTCTCTCTCAAAAAGCAAAAGAATTTGAATCCATCGTCAAATTAGGCCGCACCCACCTTCAGGATGCCACACCCTTGAGTTTGGGGCAGGAATTTTCCGGTTATGCGTCAGCACTTACCCATGGCATCACCCGAGTTGAAAGTGCCATGGATCATTGTTATGAACTCGCCATGGGCGGTACTGCAGTGGGCACGGGTATTAATTCATTTGAAGAATTCGGACCTATGGTTGCGGATGAAATTTCATCGCTCACCGGTTTACCTTTTAAAACAGCGGATAATAAATTTGAAGCCTTGGGAGGACAGGACAGTATTGTTGAATTGTCCGGAGCGCTCAAAACAGTTGCCGGCTCCTTATTTAAAATTGCCAATGACGTAAGATGGCTCGCAAGTGGTCCCCGCTCCGGGATTGGCGAAATCCTGATACCGGCCAATGAACCGGGGTCTTCCATTATGCCGGGAAAGGTGAACCCAACCCAATGCGAAGCCATGACCATGGTTTGCACCCAGGTGATGGGAAATGACGTAACCATTTCAATCGCTGGTGCCAGCGGTAATTTTGAATTGAATGTTTACCGGCCTGTGATTGCCTATAATATCATTCAGTCGATTCGATTGTTGGCGGATGCCTGCGATTCTTTTCGTGTTCATGCCGTAGATGGTATTGAAGCTAACGAGGAACGAATTCATTCTAATTTATATAATTCACTCATGCTGGTGACAGCTTTGAATCCTCACATTGGATATGACAAAGCTGCCGAAGTGGCCAAAAAAGCCCATAAAGATAAGTCTTCTTTGCGGGAAGCAATTATTGCTTTGGGATATTTGAGCGGAGAAGATTTCGACCGATTGGTTCAACCGGAAAAAATGATTAAACCGGGAAAGCTGGATTCCTGATTGTTTTGGAACCGATATCGGTTCTTTGAGTTAACTTTATCAAGATCATGCCTAATCTGGTTCGGGCAATGACTTAAATTTCATTATGGCATTCAAACTTTCCATTTCAAACTGGACAAAATATTTAAAAAAAGCAGCCCTTCTTGCCGTAACGGGAATGCTTGTTATTTTTTCCTATATATTTTATTTAGCCCAGGATCTGCCATCTTTAGACCAATTGGAAAATTATGACCCGGATCTAGTCACGCGCATTTACTCCGCCAATGGCGAAATCCTGGATGAATTGTATCTGGAAAAACGCATTTTTATCAGCATTGACAACATTCCCAATAATATGAAAAATGCGCTCATTGCATCTGAAGATCGTCGATTTTATGATCATTGGGGTATCTCAATGCGGGATGTATCTCGAGCCATAGTCATTAATCTAATCAGCCTGAGTTACGAACAGGGGTTCAGCTCCCTCACACAGCAAGTGGCTCGAACGCTATATGATACCATTGGATTTAAGAAAACGATTGTAAGAAAAATAAAAGAAATGATTACTGCGATTCAAATTGAGCGGACGTATACGAAAAGTGAAATTTTAGAAATGTATCTGAATAATGTTCATTTTGGACATGGAACCTATGGTGTACAGGCTGCGGCGAAACGCTATTTTGGTAAAGGTGCCTCTGCATTAACCCTGGGTGAATCTGCTATGTTGGTCGGTATTTTACCCGCTCCGGCGAGATATTCACCTGTTCGCCATTCGGAAAGGGCCCATTATAAAAGGAATGTGGTCTTGCGGGTGATGCGTGACCAGCGATTTATCACCAAGGATATTTATTCGGAAGCCCGTGCCATTGAATCGGAAAATGTGATTGAATTCCAGGCTAAGGGTACTGCGCCCTATTTCACCGAATATATTCGCCGAATCATGGAAAAGGAAGATGATCATCTTGGAGTGAATATTTATCGGGATGGGCTCAAGATTTATACCACATTAGATACACGCCTTCAGGAAATTGCTGAAAAATCGTTAATGAAATCCATCAAACGCAATCAGGATAAACTGAATAAACGATTGTTCAATGATGACGAAGAATTTTCGCAACTGGCCTATCTTGGGATTTATCCCGAGGATACAGTAAAAATGATGATGAGGGGTGATTCTATTTTATATGAAGACCTTCGAAATAAATTATTGGTCCAGGGTGCATTTGTTGCGTTGGATCCCACAACGGGAGCAATACTGGCTATGGTGGGCGGGCGGCCTGATTATCATGATCAATACAATCGGGCGGTTCAGGCGAAACGTCAACCCGGTTCTGTTTTTAAACCATTTGTATATACAACGGCCATTGATAATGGCTATCCTGTGACGAAGCAGTTATTGAACCAACCCTTGGTGTTACGTGTATTGAATGCGGAAGGTGAATGGGAAAAATGGATGCCCCGAAATTATGATGGAACCACAAGCGGATTAACCACCCTTCGGGAAGGCATTCGTCAATCTGTGAATTTAATTGCAGTGCGGGTGGTAAAAGAGTTGGTGCCCGCTACAGAGGTGAAAGCCATGGCAGAGCGCATGGGTCTTACAACCAATATTCGTGCCGTGGATGCCATTGCACTTGGAACTTCAGAAGTTTATTTACTGGATGTGGTAAATGCCTATTCGGCATTTGCAAATAAAGGCGTATTGAACCAGCCATTCGGGATCAGTAAAGTTGAAGATCGTTACGGAAATGTGATTAAAGAATATTTCCCCATTCGGGAAGAAGTACTGCGGGAAGAATCCGCCTATATGATGACTAATATGCTTCAGACCGTCATGGATGCAGGGACGGGCGGCAGTGCCCGCTGGCGCCATAATTTTTATCATCCAGCCGGGGGTAAAACGGGTACAACCCAAAACTGGACTGATGCTTGGTTTGTGGGATTTTCGAAACAATTGGCTGCAGGCGTCTGGGTGGGTGTGGATGATCCCAGGGTAAGTTTGGGTGAGAGCCAGGATGGCTCTCGTGCCGCCCTTCCTGCATGGGCACGGTTTATGACAGCAGCACACGATACCCTTGGGTTAAAACGCCAAAAATTTGAACGGCCAGTTGGTGTCATTAATGTTGAGATTTGTTCCCTGACCAAGGACAAGCCCACCAATCTATGTCCCTTGGAATCGGAAATTTTTATAAGAGGAACGGAACCGTCCCAACTGTGTAAAGTCCACCGCAGGAATTAAGCTGCGTCTAAAACCTCCTGGGCTTCCCGGCGAACGAGATAGGCGGGATCAACCTGCCGGTTTTCATCCAAACCCATTACCCGTTTCACTTTAGATAAAATTTCAGTTTTCTGAATTTCATTGGCAAAGCCGTAACGAATCAATTTACCCAAATTGCGGATTGCTTTCGATCGAATCACATCATTCCCATGGGAGAGTTTACTCACCAACGCCTTAAACATAGATTCGCGAAAATCTGCGTTTACATCATGGGGATTCATATTTTCGCAAATTTTTCCCAGCGCGCGGACAGCAGTATCTTCACATTCTTTTTGGGGGCTGTTTACTTTCTCAAGAATCAATGGGAGCACCGCCACAATTTTAGGTGATTGTATTTTCCCCAGGGCGTAAAGGGCAAAAGCAATTTTATCCGAACTGTCCTTGGATGAGAGCACATCCATAAGTGGTTGAATTGCACTTTCATCCATGAGGCCGCAAGCGCGGCCAAAATTCAATTCTGCTTTAATATCTGAATCGATTACTTTTTCCAGGACAAGGGGGATGGCAGCTGCACCCATTTTGGCTACAGTTTCCATTGCTTTTTTAATGGCTGTACTCAAGTCCGGGCGGTCAAATGCATCAATGTAAAAAAGAGACGTAACTGCATCAAACATGATGGGGAGATTTTCTTCTGGTACACCATTAGATACTTCTTTTCCAATTTCATCCAGTCCTTCCATTATAATTGACGAATTAGCTGAGGACAGCTTTTTGAAGGAATTGTCCATGGTAACCTCCTAATTGTTAAAAAATAATATGTGGGGCGTTTTTTCCGGCCCAATTTGGGTAGAATCCTGCAGGTAATTTATGGCAGAATTCAATTTATTTTCATTAGAATTGAAACACCGAAATAACGGATCACCTTTTGAAACCTTTTCGCCGATTTTTGCCGTGAATTCAATGCCTGCAGTGGGATCCAGAATATCATCCTTTTGCCGCCTGCCGCATCCCAGTTCTACGCCTGCCCAACCGATATTCAATGTATCCATAGATTCTATATATCCAGACGTTTTAGCTGAGACAATTAATTCAAATTTTGGTTGATGCAATTGATCCGCATTGGACATATCTCCTCCTTGAGCCTTAACCATTTCTTCAAATTTATCATAGGCTTTCCCACTTTGAATCAGGTTTTCCTGAATCGACACGGCCGCAGTTTCTCCCCGGGTAATCCCGGCCTGGACCAACAATTTGCTTCCCAATTCAAACACAACATCCATGAGATCTTTGGTGCCTTCTCCTTTGAGGGCTGTGATTGATTCGGCTATTTCACACCATAATCCGGCGGTTCGGCCCAGAGGCTGATTCATGCTGGAATAAATTACATCTGTTTTTACATTAAAGGCTTTGCCTACAATTTGGAGCATTCGGCCTAAAGCAGTCGCGTCTTCTACCGTTTTCATGAATGCACCATTCCCCGTTTTAATATCCAGGACCAACCCTTGAATGCCTTCTGCGATTTTTTTACTCATGATGGATCCACAAATAAGGGGAATAGAATCGATGGTATTTGTCACATCTCTAAGGGCATACATTTTTCGGTCCGCAGGGCAAATCGTTTCAGTTTGCCCCATAATACAAAGACCATGGGTTTCCACATTGGCTTTGAATTGATTCAGCGTCAAACTGGTTTGAAATCCTGGAATGGTTTCCAATTTATCCGTGGTTCCTCCCGTATGCCCCAGACTTCGGCCTGAGAGCATGGGGATGGCCAAACCCGCCGCTGCCATTAGAGGCCCCAAAACAATAGATACTTTATCACCCACACCACCTGTAGAATGTTTATCTGCGATGTAAGCATCCATGCCGGAAAACTGAATTTGTTCACCTGAATTCAGCATGAGCTCTGTCAGTGTAATGGTTTCTTCATCTGTCATACCGTGCGTATGAATCGCCTTAAGGAATAGAGTCATTTCATCATCATGAATATTTCCATCTACATAGGCATTGATAAAAGATGCCAACTCAAACCTTGGGATGGTTTTTCCTTCTGATTTAAGCTGTATCAGTTGAGTCGGATTCATCTTTATTCTTTTTGAATCGTTTAAAAATATTCAAATTAATACGCAATGGGGGCTGCTCCCGGACTGTATGTAATAGAAGATAAGTGGCAATGATAAATAAAAGAAGATTGGGGGACCAGATGCCCACCACCGGGGATAAAATATTGCGGTCAGCCAAATCTTCACCTCCAATCATAAAAATATAATATACGAGAAAGAAGCCGAATGAAAGGCTGGTGGCGATGGTAAAACCGCCTTTTCGGAACAAGACACCCAGAGATGCACCCGTCATAATGAATAGGATACAGGCAACAGGGAGGGAGAATTTTTTATGTAATTCCACCTCATATTTATTGTTGGACTTACGATAACTGCGAAGCAGGTTATATTCATTGCGTAATTGCCTTTCAGCAATGCTCACATCTTTTTCCTTACGATAAATTTCATCGGTGCTGTTTGACGTATCGGCGGCAAAAGCATTTTTAAATTGAGTTAATGCCAATTTTGCAGCGTCAAAATTCGGCGGGACAATACTGTCCATTTGAGTCCGGAGAAACGCCCGTCCAACGCGGCTTTTGACGATATTGATACGATTACTGATATCTTTTCGTTTTTTCAAGATCATTTGGATTGTCATTTCACGATCAGACCGACTGGTCGTATCCCGGCGATTCAGAAAAAGGTCATCTGCAGGAATCGTAATAATGTGTTTTTCAAATTCGATTCTCCGATAATTGCCATAATCTTTCAGATCCAGTTCATGAATTTCACCATTGAATAATGTGAGCAAAATAGCATCATCGATAGTGGATAGATTGCCTGTTTTGGAATGAATACTGGTTTGGGTTTCACCAATACCCTTGCTAAATATGCGAACATCCTTCAGCGTGTTGTCTTCTTTATCCCTGATGATCAAACTGTAATCCGGTAGGTCATCCATGAAATATCCCGGTTCTATGTTAAGATCAGGGCGCTTACGGTAAATATCCCCGGATAGCATTCGGGCTTTAAAGTTCATTTCGGGCATAATGAATGCATTAAAGAGAATTAAGGTGGCAGCGATGGCAAATCCAAGGGCCAGTGCAGGCCGAACAATGGTGAGAAAACTAATTCCCGAAGCGCGCATAGCCGTGATTTCATTATCCTCAGAAAATTGGCCAAATGCCATAAGTGCAGCGATAAGGACGGCCATGGGAACGGCCAACGCTGTGATCCATCCCAGGTTTAAGAATAAGTATTCAAAAATAGTTCCAAGGTCGAGACCTTTACCCAAAAACCGATCAATAGCCCGGAGGAGAAATTGGGTAAACAGGATAAATACAATAATCAACAAAGAAAAGATGAAGGGCAAAAAGAGTTGTTTGAGGATGTATCTGGTGAGGAGGCGCATATGAAAAATTACAATAATTCCATCCTAAATGTATCATGTTGAATGGAAAATGATGCACTATGTTCCTGTAAAAATCTTTTTCGTAAGTGAAGGTAATACTATTAATTTCCTTGGCTTCAATAGAAGTAGTTCGATTGAATTTGAATGGTGGGTGTAGCTCAACTGGTTAGAGCACCTGGTTGTGGTCCAGGAGGTTGTGGGTTCGAGTCCCATCACTCACCCTTTTTGGCTATTGGCGATAGGTAACTGGTGAGTAGTCCTAGTGAGTAGCTACCATTAATAAGCTACCAATAACCATTCACCAACAAATCACGGGGTGTAGCGTAGCCCGGTTAGCGCGCCTGCTTTGGGAGCAGGAGGTCGGAGGTTCGAATCCTCTCACCCCGACAGATAAAAGGTCAGAACGAAAGTTTTGGCCTTTTTTTATATATAAAATGATAATGAGAACCTCCAGAGGTTCCCTGCCCGCTCCCGACCAACGGGAGGGCAGGCGGGGAATCCTCTCACCCCGACAGATAAAAGGTCAGAACGAAAGTTTTGGCCTTTTTATATATATAAAATGATAATGAGAACCTCCTCACGGGGGCTTTTTTGTTTATAAAAGAGACACCCACATTGTTGGGTAATTTCTGTGTAATTTCCAGTATGAAACGCCTCTGGGTTAAATAAAGGAGAAAGAATGAAAATATTGGTAATCGCATTAATGTTCATCGAAGTTCTTTTTCCTCAAGATAATAAAGAAGCTAAGGCATTTGTAATGCAAAATAGTCAAACTGAAAATCTTGATGAAAAATCAGCAGAACAAGTTCTTCTAAAAAATATTGCTGAAAAACTCGAATGGCTTGAGAACCAGCGCGAACGCCTTGGGGAAGTGGATTGGAAACAAGAATTAGAAAATTATAAAGATTCCGAAGCCGAACGCCGGCAAGAAGATAGATTATATTTTCAATCAAAATTAGCTGAATTTGAAGCAACCGCCAGTGAGCAATCTTACGACGTAGAAAAACAAGCCATGCTCCGCCAGGATTCGGTGAGGCTCCAGGCTATTAATGAAGAAATTCAAAACTTAAAATCTTTTTTAGGAACAACAGATTTAACTGATTCCGCTTCTACAATAGCACAATCTTCTGTTCAACGAAAACTATCAGAAAAAGCAAGTTTGGATTCTCAGATTGCCGAAAAGCTTGCTATGCTAGACCAAGTTCAAAACGACCTTGATAGCCAAGCCCATAGTGGAGGTGCTTCAAAAAGTAGAACTGTCTTTGCTCAAGAGTATGGAGTTCTAACCACAGATGGTCAGATGATGACTGGAGAACTTATCTCTCTAAACAAAGAAGGAATAAAACTTAAAAGTAAGTATGGTGTAATTGATGTAAAGACTGATAGTATAATGATGATTACTTATCCTTCTTTTAAAAATCAATTAGAAAATATATTTGGTATAGATAATTTGTTTTCTAATGAAGAAAAGGAAATAGAAGATGAGATTCATCAATTAGAAAAAGATTTAGAATCTTTGCAATCTTCAATGAATCCTTCAAAAATCATTCCTGAGAAAGAAATTAAAGAAAAAGAACCTCGGGTAAAATTCATCCCCTATGATGACCCTCCAGTTCCATTAAAAGCAATTCGACCCACATATCCTAAAGTTGCGAAGGAAAAAGGAATTGAAGGGACAGTGGTTGTTCAGGTTTTTGTAAATGAAAAAGGTCGTGTAACAGAAACAGCCATTCTTAGGGGAACTCCTGATTCAGGATTAGATGAGGCTGCTATAAAAGCCATTGAAAAGGTAAAGTTTAGACCTGCACGCCAAGGAAATAAGAAGGTTGGGGTTTGGATATCTATTCCCGTCAATTTCAGATTGCCACGAGGGGGATTTTGGTAAAATGAAAAAGATATTATTAATCGTATTGCCATTTTTACTGTTTGTTGGGTGTGGAAGCTCAACTCCTCCTATGGACGTTCCATTTTCGTTTCCGGTAGCACAGGATATTGAATACGAGAACCTTATAAACACCAAATGGGGGCTAAAAAATTATATCATTGATGGACAAAGTTTTCCTATTGAGAAAAAACGTAAAAAAGATTACTATATTTTTAAGAAAAACAATCAAAAGGAAGAGGTGCTGTACGGAAAAAAAGTGAAAGGTTCATGGGAATTTCTTCCTCATGGGAAATTCATAATGTTGTACAGTGAAAAAAAGGATGTTTATGTTCCCGCAAGAATTACAGAACTAACCAATGATAATCTAATGATAACAATCTTTGATATAAATACTATGAAAATGGTAACCTTGTTGTATAAGTCAAACGAATGAAACGCCTCTGGCTCAAATAAAGGATTAGAAAATGAAGAAAATATTATTATTTACACTTTCATCCTTGATGTTCTCCTGTGTAACTATTAATCCATCAATTCTGAAACCTGGTAACAATGAAATACCAAAAAGATTGCACAAGTTAGAGATTGGTAAAGGTGAAACAACTGTTATCAGAACTGAATCAATTAAATCTGTTACAGTACAAAAAGATTATTTTACAATTTTAGAAAGAGAATTAGAGGCCAATGTTTTTGATGATTCCAGAAAAAACTGGGGATATTTAGAATATAAGATAGTGTTTAATGTGGATAATCCCACATCAAAAGGGAGAAAATATTTTATAATAACAAATTTAACTGGTTGGCTTTCTTTTATATTCGGATATCCTGTGTGGGAAATAGAAAAAACAATGGAAGTGGAAATTGGTATCTATGATAAAAACGAAACTAAGTTAAAAAAATACAATATAGTTGCAACATCTGAACCCAAAGTGGTAACTATGTATAATATGAGCACATGGAATCCAGATATGAGCACATGGTCTCCAGATAGAATAGCAGGCGTGGAGGTAACCAGAGATATCATAGAAAAATTTAAATTAGAACTGGAAAACGATATTGATTATTTGAATAAACAGCTTGAAGCTGCGGGTCCGCTTGGTCAATAGTTAATAATTTCCAAAAGATTAAGCCTCCTCACGGGGGCTTTTTTGTTTATAAAAGACTCGTTTCTATAAATACCATGCAATATCATATATAAAGTTTGGAAATGCATGCAGGGAATTGATTCGTCAAAGTTATAGCCTTTTTTATGTATACGGTTTAGACCGTATATAGTTGTTTTTAATTAAAAGAGGAGGGGGATAGATTTACATACCTAAAAAACCAAAAGGAGTTAAAAATGGGAAAAGGACGAGATTCAAAAAAAGCAATTAAAAAAGCACCGGCTAAAACTGCCAAAGAAAAAAAAGCAGAAAAGAGACTTAAAAAAGCCAATCGATAGTTTTTCAAACTATTACATGAGTTATTTTTAAATTATTAATAATGGAACACCTCTAATATTAATAATCGCCATGAAATCAAATAATATTATTCTGGGTATAATCACTTTTGTAATTGTGGTGATAAGTCTTTATAGTCAAACTTATTTTATATCGATTCTTGTGGCGATTGGATTATGGATACAATATTGGAGATTCATTCTCAAGGCGATCAAAACAAGTGCGTCATATATTTGGCATTCTATATTTAAGCCAACGCTCTTATTGTTTGAACAATACATATATATAAGTCTTTTAATTTTATTGCTCCCATTTGTTATTTGGCTCTTCAGTTAATAGTATCAAGCGTGTGCGTTTAAAAATCTTATATTCAACAAATGAAAAAATACTTTGTATATGTGATAGAATTAGACCCAATTGTGGCGAACCAGCGGAAATTTCGAGCGAAAAACCCAAAGTATATTCCGGGAAGTAGCTGTGTGTATGTGGGGCAATCTTCGAGAAAGCCATCCCTCCGGTTTGAACAGCATAAAGAGGGATATAAGTCAAATAAATATGCAAAAGTATATGGCATAAAACTTCGACCCGATTTGTATGAACAGTATAACCCCATCCCCACCCGGAAAGATGCAGAAGAGATTGAAGCTATGTTGGGGAATACATTGCGAAACCGAGGGTATGGTGTCTGGTATAATTGATAATCAATATTTATTAAATATTGAATTATATTAAAGGTATGGAAAGGCAACCCTATTTAAAGATTCTACAATTATTATGGGTCATTATAATTTTATTTATCCCCGCATGTGGAGATAAACCGGAAGAATCCTGTGTCGATCCCACCGGGGGTCAATTCATAGAAGTTCGAAGTATGGGCACCATTGATACAAAGTTTATCAATGATTTACGGCCCAGCTTTGGTATTCCTGAAACATTCATTGCCCAATTCGATGTTGAAGTATTCGCCGTCACTTATGCCACCACAGATCCGGATGGGAAAGAGGCCACCGCCACCGGTGCCATATATATTCCAAAAACGGGGAATAGTGATCCGTTATCCCTTCTAAGTGGGCAGCATGGGCTCACGATTAAAAAAAGAGATGTGCCTTCCACACTTCCCCTCTATGGATATTTAGGATTGTTTGGTGCGGCCACAGGATATGCCTCAGTCCAGGCCGATTACCTTGGGCTTGGGAATTCTGACACACAAAATCAGCCTGTGAATCAAAAAGCCAGTGCAATGGCGGTGGTAGATCTCATCGAGGGGTTCCGCCACTATGCCTGCGAAAATGATATTCCATTGAATGAGAATGTATTTCTTTTAGGATATTCAAATGGGGGATATGTATCCATGGCAGTCCATCATGAATTAAATAAAAATCCCCGATCATTTGAGATTAAAGCCAGCGTCATGGTGGCGGGATATTTTGATATTACCGTAGCAGAAACTGTCCAAATTGCGGATACACTTTATCGCCCGGCTTGGGCTCTGTACACACCCTTTATGTATGATCAACAATATAAACTTGGCCTTATGGATAAAATGGTAAAATCACCCTATCGGGAAAAGCTCAATGATCTATTTACAGGTGAAAAGGATGGAAGTGAAATTGACAGAGCTTTAACGCCAATCAGTAAAAATTTATTCACGGATGCAGCCTTGACCGGTTTTGGCACCCATTCAGATTTTGCATCCTACCGTAAGGCGCTCAGTGATAATTCTCTAAACGAAGTTGTACCAAAGTCTCCCGTTTTATTTATCCATAGCAAGGAAGATGGTGCAGTCGATTTTGAGCAGAGTGTAAATATGCATGCATATATTAATGCCCATGGTGGCACCGCATCCATGACCCTGTTAGAAACAGGTGGCCATGAACCGGCAGCCTATTCGCCATCGGTGATTCAAGCCATCGACTGGCTAAAGCAGTATGAGTAGGGAATATTAATAAAATATTGGCATAATACATGAAAAATAAAATCGTCCCCTTAATCTTTTCCTGGATTTTTTTCTTTTCACCTTTACCGGCTGTACAGGATTCATTTGAATCCGATATTCACCAATTGACCATTTTTAAGGACGCGCTCCATGAGATGTTTGAAGAAATGGTTTCCCTCCATGAAAATACATCCCGACTTGAAACCAAGTATATTTCCAATATAGAAAACGATCAGATTGAGAACCTTTTATTCCGTTATTTAATCCTGCGTGGATCTCTCTGGGAAGTCATCGGAAAATACAGGGATTACAATACACTTACCGATGATCCTGAAACGAATATGAAGGCGTTTGTCATTGGTTATTATGCTGCATTAACCCTTTATAAAGCCAGCGGCCATTTGATTACCATCAATATGAAGGATGATCAACTGGTGGATAAACTGAACGAATCCTATTTTCGCAGTGGTATTCCTAAAAATACATTCGAAAAAATATTTAATAGCCTCACCAATCCGGAAAATTTGGAAGATTTGGATATTGCACGGGAGCTTTATAGTCGCGAACTGTACCTAAAGGGTTCTCCATTGAATCTACTCCTGTCAGACTCTTTATATGTACCATTAATCAATGAATTAGAAGAACTTCAAAAATTTCACGAAAAGCATCGAGTAGCAATTCTGAACCATTATGTATTACTGACACCAGAAATCACAAATCTCCTTCGCCATAGCAATATCCAAAAACAGGCCGAAAATTTAATTGAACAATCTGGTGGGCAATATGAGGCACTCAAAGCCTTTCTTTTAACATGGGTGGGAGATATTAAATCTCCCGTGACCGATAATCTTTATTTTACCGAGAAAGAAAAAAATGAGATAAAAAAAATGCTGAGTCCAGGAGATATTATTTTAACATATTCCGCAGGTTACATGAGCAATATCTTTTTACCCGGGACATTTAAACATGGCATTGTGTATGTGGGTGACAGGCAATCCTGGAATGAACATGATTGGGCTTCACTTCATTTATCAGCGGAAAAAAGAGCCTTCATCCAGCCCGGTGATGATAT